>NZ_CAMFLC010000052.1 GCF_945957465.1 uncultured Leifsonia sp. | reverse complement strand
GCAGCTGGGTCGGGATCATGATCGTCGCGAGGATCATCAGGAACCCGAAGTTGCGCCCGGCGAACTTCAGACGGGCGAAGCCGTACCCGGCCAGCGAGCAGAGCACCAGGTTGGACACGATCGCGGTCGCGGACACGGTGACCGTGTTGCCGAGCCACAGCAGGATGTCCGTGGTGCCGAACAGCTGCGCGTAGCCGTCGAGCGTGAAATGCGACGGGAAGAACGGCGGAGGGAACGCCACCAGCTCCTTCGCCGGCGAGAACGACGCGAGCGTCATCTGGAGGAAGGGCACCAGGAAGAGGATCGCGATCGGGAACAGCACGAAGTGCCACCCGCTGAACCGCAGCCTCCGCTTGCCGGGCCGGCGGCCGGTCTGCGCGGCGACGCGCTCGGTCGCCGACGAGACCTGGTCGAGGACGCTGACCATCAGATCGCCTCCGATCCCCGGCGCCGCGAGTAGAGCACGACGCCGATCGTGGTGAGCAGCGTGACCGCGAACAGCACGTACGCGGCTGCCGAGCCGTACCCGAACTGCAGCGCGTGGAACGCCTTGTCGTAGAGGAAGTACACGATCGTCTCCGTCGAGCCCAGTGGACCGCCCTTGGTCGTCGTGTAGACGAGGTCGAAGAGCTGGATGGCCTCGATCGTCTGCCAGATCGTCACGAACACCGTCACGGGCGCGAGCTGCGGCCAGACGATGCGCCAGAACGTCTGCCAGCGGTTGGCGCCGTCGATCCGCGCGGCCTCGATCAGGTCGGCCGGGACATCCTGCAGCGCCGCGAGGTAGATCACCGTGGTGAACGCCGCCGCACCCCACAGCGACATGATCGCGATGACGATCATGGCCTGGTGCGGGTCGTCGAGCCAGCCCTGCTGCGGCAGGCCGAGCACCCGGAGCACGTTGTTGACGAGCCCGAACTGCGGGCTGAACAGGTACGTCGACAGGATGCCGGTGGAGGCCGCCGAGGCCACGAACGGCACGAAGATCGCCGTGCGGTAGAAGCCCATCCAGCGGATGCGGCGGTTCAGCGCCACCGCGAGGAACAGCCCGAGCAGCACGGACGCCGGCACGAACAGCAGCGTGAAGCCCACCGTGTTGAGCACCGCGTTGCCGAAGTCGGCGTCGCTCATCAGGTCGGCGTAGTTCTGGCCGCCGACCCAGGTGGCCTGGCTGAAGCCGTCCCAGCTCTGGAACGAGAGCACGAACGCCCACAGCGCGGGGAAGATGGACAGCCCCAGGATGATGACGGTCGCCGGGGCGACGAACCCCCAGCCGGTGAGCGCGGCGGTCACGCCCTGCCTGCGGCGGTCGCGGCGGCTGCGCTGCGCCCTCGACGCCGCCGGCTGCGACGGCGGTGCCGCGTTCTGCGCCGGCGGCGTGGGTCTCGACACGGTCAGGTCTGCCATGGCGGGTCGCTGCGCGTTCCTACTTCTTCGCCTGGGCATCGGCCGTCTTGGCCGCCTGGTCGAGTGCGGGACCCGGCTCGCCCTGCCCCTGCAGGACCTCCGAGATCGCCTTGCCGATGGCGACGGAGAGAGCGGCGTAGCTCTTGCTGGTCGGCCGGGTCTCCTTCACGTTCTTCGAATTGGCGACGAAGACGTCGAAGCCGGGGGTCTCCTGATTCTGCTTGGCCACCGCCTCCGACGACGCCTCGGACGACCGCAGCGGCAGGTTGCCGAGCGCCACATTGAAACGCTCATCCTGCGCCGGAGAGGTCAGCCACTGCGCGAACTGGGTCGCCCAGTACGCGCGGTTCTTGTCGTGGTGGTCGAACAGCGCCCAGATGTCGGGACCGGACACCGTCTGGTGGTCGCCCTTCGTGCCCGGCAGCTGCACGACGCCATAGTTCGTTCCTCCGGTCTTGAGGTCGGAGAGCTCCCACGGGCCGGATGTGATCATCCCGATGCGGTTGCTGACGAACAGCTGGCCGAACTTCTCGTCGGTCTGGTCGAGGTACACGCTCTTGTCGTTCACGGCCATGTCGCGCAGGAAGGTCAACGCGTCGTCACCGGCGGTGGAGTTGAACGCGGCCTTGCCGTCGCCGTCGAGGATGGAGCCGCCGTTCTGCCACAGGTGCGGCCAGAACTGCCAGGTCGTCTCCTCGCTGCCCGACACGGAGTAGCCGTAGCCGTAGATGTGGTCGGCCGGGTTGGTGAGCTTCTTCGCCGCGGCGCGGAAGTCGTCCCAGGTCCAGTCGGCGGTGGGATAAGCCAGGCCCGCCTTGTCGAACAGCGTCTTGTTGTAGAGGAGGCCGATGTTGTCGACGACGGCGGGGAAGCCGATGATCTTCGAGCCGGAGGGCTGCGCGGTACCGCGGGCGGCTGCGGTGAACTCGTCCCAGTTGACGCCAGGCTTCTTCACGTCGGCGGAGATGTCGAGCGTGCGGCCCGTGCCCTCCAGCTGCCCGGCCCAGGAGCCGAACGCATACGACATGTCGGGGTACTGGTTGCCCGCGAACCCGGCGGAGAGCTTCTGCAGCAGACCGTCGGTGGAGGAGGCGCCGGGCGAGAGGTCGATCGTGACGTTCGGGTGCGCCTTCTCGAATTCTTTGGCCAGACCCTCGATCGCCTTCTCGGCGGCGTCGGCCTGACCCGACCACACCTGGATCGTGACCTTCGCCGAGGTGTCCAAGGTGGTGGCGCCCTGGGTGCCGCTGCAGCCGGCGAGGGCGACGAGGGCGGCGGTCGCCGCGAGGGCGGTCGCGGCGCGGAGTGCGCGGCGGCGGCCTGTTGCGTTCGTGGTTGTGGAGCGAGGTAGCATCTTCGGTTCCTCTCGGGTTGTCGGCGCGACGGGCGCTCAGCCGAGCACGATCGAGCGGGTCAGGTGACGGGGGTTGTCGGGGTCGAGCCCGCGCTGGGCGGCGATCGCGACCGCGAGCCGCTGCGCGTTCGCCAGCTCGACGAGCGGGTCGTGGCTGCTGGTGCGCACGGTCGCACCGGTGCGCTCGATGTCCTCCACGAGGCTGGGTTCGGTGCGGCCGATCAACCAGACCAGCGACCGGTCGCCGGCGACCGCGAGCGGTCCGTGCCGGTAGTCGAGCAGCGGGTACGACTCGGCCCAGGCCTGCGCGGCCTCCCGGATCTTGAGCGCGGCCTCCTGGGCCAGGCCGTAGGTCCAGCCGCTGCCGAGGTACACGAAGTGCTCGAGCGACGCGGTGTCGAGTCCGAGCGGCTGGGCGAGAGCGGCCTCGGCCTCGGCGGGGAGGCCGCTGACGTCCTCTCCGAACGCGGAACGCGCCAGCACGAGGAAGGTGGTGGGGAAGCGCGTCTGCACGACGGACTCCTCGTCGGCGAAGTCGAGCAGCAGCACGTCGTCGGCGCGCTCGGCGACGGGCGAGTCGGCGACGCCGGTGACGGCGATCACGCGGACGCCCTCGGGGAGGCCGTCGATCGCCTCGATCGCCTCGGTCGTGGTGCCGGAGCGGCTGAGGACGACGACGGCGTCGTAGTCGCGCCACGGCCACGGCTCGGACGCGTAGGCGGCGTCGGTCATCCCGAAGCCTGCGCCCTCGCGGAGCGCCGCGAACGACTCGGCGACGAACGCCGAGGTTCCGCAGCCGAGCACGAGCACACGCGCGCCGGGGAGGGTGAGGAGGTCGCGGGCGCGATCGGCGTGCCGGTCGAGCGCTTCGCGCCAGACGGCGGGCTGGCTGTCGATCTCGCGGGAGGTCAGTGTCACGGGGTGCTCCTTCGTGCGGTGCGGCGCGTCGCGCGGGTGTCGCGTCGTCGCGCCTCCTTCATCATTGGCTGGCGAGTGAGCGTTTGACAATGAAACCGCTCAGTTCGCTCACTCGGATTGATCGTTTGTAACAAACAGGTTTCGGGCGGCTGTCACAGCGCTGGGGACGCCAGGGTCCCGCCGAGCGCGACGGGCAGCCGCGACGCGTGCCGGGCGGTCAATTCGTCGCACAGCGCCCAGATCTGGGCGGGGGTCAGCGACGAACTCGCGTTCGGGTCGGTGAGCACGGCGCGGCGGACGAGTGCCGGGTCGCCGGTGCGCGCGGCCTCCACGGCGAGCTCGGCCACCGAGAGGTAGGTGCGGTTGAGCGCGGCGCCCTGGGGCGGGATGTCGCCGAATGGCAGCGGGTGCACGCCATCCGCGTCGACGCGGCTCGGCACCTCCACCACCGCACCCTCCGGCAGGTTGCCGATGAGACCGCGGTTGACCACGTTCGCGTGGATCACACGCTCGGTGCCGGTGAGGATCGAGTGGATGACCTGCGGTGCGTACTCGGCCGCGCCCTCCTCCAGCTCGAGCGGCTCCCCCGCCGCCAGAGCAGCCTTGGCGTGCTCGAACTCGGCCACGTTCTCCTCCGAGATGCCGAGGTATTCCAGCGGCCGGAGCCGGAACCGCTCGATCTGCTCGGGCGAGCGCAGGAACCACGACAGGTACTCGGAGGAGTGCTCGCTGGTCTCGGTCGGGTAGAAGCCGATGCGCTCGAAGATCTCGACGCGCACCCGCCGTCGCAGCTCCGGGTCGCGCTCGATGGCCTCCCGCAGCAGCGGGTAGAGGTCCTGGCCGTCGCGCGACCACTCGACGAGCCACGCCTGGTGGTTCACGCCGGCCGCGCGGTAGTGGGTGCCCTCCAGCGGCACGCCGATGAGCTCGCACAGGTCGTGCACCGTCCAGTAGACGCTGTGGCACAAACCGACGGTCTTGATCGAGGGAGCGACGACCGACATCCACCACACGTTCATCGCCATCGGATTGGTGTAGTTGAGGAACCAGGCGTCGGGGCAGAGGTCGAGCATGTCGGCGGCGATGCCGGACAGCACGGGGAAGGTGCGCAGCCCGCGGAACACGCCGCCGACGCCGGTCGTGTCGCCGATGGTCTGCAGGAGGCCGGCCGCGGCCGGGACCTCCAGGTCGATGCGTGTGGCGTCGATGCCGCCGACCTGGATCATGTTGATCACGACGTCGGCGCCGGCCAGGGCTTCACGCCGGTCGAGCGTCGCGGCGATCTCGGCCGTCCTCCCGAAGCGGGCGGCCACCTGCTCGGCCGTGCCGCGGGCGACGTCGAGGCGTTCGGCGTCGATGTCGTGCAGCACGATGCGCAGGGTCGGCAGGTCGTCGAAGCGGAACAGATCGGCGAGCAGCTGACGGGTGAACACGACACTGCCGGCACCGAGGAACACAATCTGAGGCATGGGCCGATCCTGCGGTATCGTGTTCACTCCGCGCAACGTTATGATCGAATAGCGCCTAAAGTGATCACATCAGATGATCGCTTCGCTGGCGAGTCGCTCGAAAGGTCCCGTGCAATGGTCGCTCCGTCCGCCGAATCGGCGATCGCCCGGGTGAGCTCCGGCCGCCGCGCGCGGCGCATGCTCGAGATCCTGGAACTGGTGTCGGAGCGCGGCTCCATCAGCCTGGCAGAGCTCGCCGAGACGCTCGACATCTCGGCGCCGACCGCCCGGCGCGACCTCTCCGACCTCGCCGACCAGCAGCTCCTGCTGCGCACGCACGGCGGCGCGGCCGCGCTCGAGCGCGGGCAGGAGCTGCCTGTGGCGCTGCGCGACACCCGGTTCCAGGAGGCCAAGCGCGCGATCGCCAAGGCCGTGGTCGCCCGCCTGCCCGCCGAACGCCACGTGGTCGCGCTCAGCGGCGGCACCACGACCGCGAGCGTCGCGCGGGCGCTGGCGAACCACCGCGAGATCACCGTGGTCACCAACTCGCTGACCATCGCCAACCTCCTCTCGGGGTTCGCCGGCGTGCGCGTCGTGATGACAGGCGGCTTCCTGCGCCCGCAGTCGCTCGAACTCGTCGGCGCCATCGCCGAGAACACGTTCAACGCGGTCAACGTCGGCACGGCGATCCTCGGCGCCGATGGCATCAGCGTCACCTCGGGCGTCACCACCCACGACGAGACCGAGGCGCGCACCAACCGCGCGATGGTGGCGAAGGCGCAGCGCACGGTCGTGGTCGCCGACGGCTCCAAGATCGGCAACGTGGCGCTGGCCCCCATCGCCGACCTCGACCAGGTCGCCCTGATCATCACCGACAGCTCGGCCGACCCGGGCGAGCTCGAGCGGCTGCGCGCGGCAGGGGTGGAGGTCGTGGTCGCCGACGAGCGCGCGTAGCGAACGGAGGAGATCCGGGCGGGCATACGGCGTGTAGTCGGGGAGCGGAGGAGATGTGGGTCCGTTCGGGGTGGATGTCCTCCGTTGGCGACAGGTGGTGCGGGGCGCTACGCCCCCGCTGCCACCACCTGCAGCAGCGCCTCGCCGTAGGCCTCGCGCTTCTTGGCGCCGATGCCGCTGATGCCGTCCAGCTCGTCGAGGCTGGAGGGCCGCGCGGCCGCGACCGCGCGGAGCGTCGCATCGCCGAACACGATGTAGGCCGGGACGCCCTGCGTCTTCGCCTCGCCCGCGCGCCAGGCGCGGAGCGCCTCGAAGAGGCCGGAGTCGGCGGGAGCCAGGTCGGCCGCGGCGACGGAGCGGCCTCCGCGACTCGCGCGAGCAGCCCGCTCCGGCTCGCGCCGCAGCACCACCTCGCGCGCGCCCGACAGCACCTCGCCGCCGGCCGGGGTGAGCGCGAGCACGCCGTACTCCCCTTCGGGCTTCAGCAGCTCCTGCGCGATGAGCTGGCGCACCACCCCACGCCACTGGCTCTCGCCGAGATCGTCGCCGATCCCCCAGGTCGCGAGCGCGTCGTGACCGTACTGCTCGACCCGCGGCGTGCGCTTGGCGCGCAGGATGTCGATGAGGTGGCCCGCGCCGAACCGCTGGCCGCGCTCGCGCTGCAGCCGGACCACCGTCGAGAGCAGCTTCTGAGCGGGCACCGTGCCATCCCATGTCTCCGGCGGGTTGAGGCAGGTGTCGCAGTTGCCGCACGGAGTGGAGCGCTGACCGAAGTAGTTCAGCAGGTTCACCCGCCGGCAGTGCACGGTCTCGCACAGGGCGAGCATCGCGTCCAGGTGCTGCGCGAGGCGCCGGCGGTGGGCCAGATCGCCGGGCGACTCGTCGATCATGCGGCGCTGCTGCACGACGTCTTGCAGCCCGTAGGCGAGCCAGGCGGTCGACGCCAGACCGTCGCGGCCGGCACGTCCGGTCTCCTGGTAATAGCCCTCGACCGACTTGGGAAGGTCGATGTGCGCCACGAAGCGCACGTCGGGTTTGTCGATGCCCATGCCGAACGCGATGGTCGCGACCACGATCACGCCGTCCTCGCGCAGGAACCGGGCCTGGGTGCGGGCGCGCGTCTGGGCGTCGAGGCCGGCGTGATACGGCAGCGCCGTGAGGCCGCGGCCCGCGAGGAACTCGGCCGTGCGCTCCACCGAGTTGCGGGACAGCGCATAGACGATGCCCGCCTCGCCCGGGTGCTCTGCGGTGATGAAATCGAGCAGCTGCTTGCGCACCTCGACCTTGGGCACGATGCGGTACTGGATGTTCGGCCGGTCGAAGTCGGAGACGAAGTGCTCCGCGCGGTCGAGCCGCAGACGCTCGGTCAGCTCACGGTGGGTGGCCTCGGTGGCCGTCGCCGTGAGCGCAATGCGCGGCACCTCGGGCCAGCGCTCCGCCAGTTCGGACAGCGCGAGGTAGTCGGGGCGGAAATCGTGGCCCCACTGCGAGACGCAGTGCGCCTCGTCGATGGCGAAGAGGGCGACCCTGCCGCGTTCGAGGAAGCGCTTGGTCGCCTCGCTCGACAGCCGTTCCGGCGCGACGTAGAGGACATCGAGCTCGCCCGCGAGGTAGGCGCGCTCGACCGCCGCGCGCTGTCCGGCGTCTTGCGTGGAGTTGAGGAAGGCCGCGCGCACGCCGACGGCGGTGAGGGCATCCACCTGGTCTTGCATGAGCGCGATGAGGGGCGACACCACGACGCCGGTGCCTTCGCGGACCAGCGACGGGATCTGGTAGCACAGCGACTTGCCGCCGCCGGTGGGCATGAGCACGACGGCGTCGCCGCCGGAGATCACGCGATCGATGATCGCCGCCTGCTGCCCGCGGAAGGCGTCGTAGCCGAAGACCGTGCGCAGCGCGTCGGCGGCGGTCGCGAACCGCGGAGGCGCGGGCCGAACGGCCGCGGGAGCGCGACCGCGCCCACCGCGCTGCCCCTCGTCGAGGGACGCCTCATCGAGCGGCACCTCGTCCGCGAACGGAACACCGGCGTAGGGGTCTTCCCCGAAGTCGGGCAGCGGCGGCTCGACGTCGAACGGCGCCTCGTCGAAGGGGGGCGCCTCCCGGCCGTCGGGCTCCCAGGTGTTCCAGCTCATTCCTCGATCGTAACGAGCGCCGCCGACCAGGGTGGCCGAGCGCCCGATCTGTGGAGAACCGGCCACGGCCCCCAACGGTGGAGGACGCGCGGCTCCGGGGCTCCGGGGCTCCGGGGCTCCGGGGCTCCGCTACGATCGGCGCATGCGGCAGCTCATCGTCTCCGAGTTCTTGACCCGCGACGGCGTCGTCGAGACTCCAGGCGGCGAGAGGATGGACGCGATGCCGAAGCCCGTCACCGGGCCGGCCCGGAGCTGATGCCCGCCGCGATCCTCGGCCTCGTCAGCGCGCTCGTCTACGGTTCGGCCGACTTCGTCGGCGGCGTGGCGTCGCGCGCGGTCGGGCCGCTGCGCACCACCGCCATCGGGGCGGTCGCCGGACTCGCACTGCTGGTGGTCGCCCTCCCCCTCGTGGGAGGCACCTGGTCGGCCGCCGCGCTCGGCTGGGGAGCGGCCTCCGGAGCGATCGGCGCCGCGGCCGTCGCGCTCCTGTACGCCTGCCTCGCGATCGGCCCCATGAGCATCCTGTCGCCGCTCACCGCGCTCGTGTCCGCCCTGGTGCCGTTGGCCTGGGGGCTGGCGGGAGGCGACCGGTTCGCGCCGATCGGCTACGCGGCGCTCGGCCTCGCGCTCGTCGCCGTGGTGCTCGTCGGCTTCGTCCCGGAGCGCGGCGCGGTGCGCCCGAGCGCGCGGGCGCTGACGATGGCGGTCGCGGCCGGCACCCTCATCGGGATCTTCCTGATCGTGCTCGACCGGACTCCCGCGGACTCCGGGCTCGTCCCACTGGTCGCCAATCGCGCGGTCGACGCCCTGATCACCTGGAGCGTCATCGGACTGCTCGCGCTCCGCGGCATCCGCAGGACGTCCTCCCGGCGCGGTGTGCTCCTCGCGGTCGCCTCCGGCCTCCTCGACGCCTCCGCGAACACGCTCATCCTGGTCGGGCTGCGCGCGGGCGACCTGTCGACGATGTCGGTGCTGGTCGCGCTCTACCCGGCCGGCACGATCGTCCTCGCCGCAGCGGTCCTCCGGGAGCGGATCGCGCCCGTGCAGTGGGTCGGCCTGGTGCTCGCCATCACCGCGGCCGCGATGCTGTCCGTCGCCTGACCACGGCTGCGCCGCCGTGCCTCCCGCCCCGTTGGAGGGTCACGGGTACTGTTGGGCTCCGGAACACGGGAGGCGCCGATGAGTCAGAACACACCGCACGACCCCGCGGACGATCTGGAGAACCCTCGCGAGCACCTGGGCGACGTCTCGCAGGCGGTGCAGGACTTCGCCAGCGAGCAGGAGGGCTACCACAAGGCGCTGTCGTCGCGGCAGCTCCAGATGATCGCGATCGGCGGCGCCATCGGCACGGGCCTGTTCCTCGGCGCCGGCGGTCGGCTGGAGCAGGGCGGTCCGCTGCTGGTGCTCGTCTACGCGGTATGCGGATTCTTCGCCTTCCTGGTGCTGCGGGCGCTCGGCGAGCTCGTCCTCCACCGGCCGTCGTCGGGCTCGTTCGTGTCGTACGCGCGCGAGTTCTACGGCGAGAAGATGGCGTACGTCGCCGGGTGGATGTACTTCCTCAACTGGGCCATGACCGCGATCGTCGACTCCACGGCGGTCGCGCTGTACGTGAAGTACTGGCAGCTGTTCACCTCCGTGCCGCAGTGGCTGCTGGCGCTCATCGCGCTGGTGGTCGTGGTCAGCCTCAACCTCATCTCGGTCAGGGTGTTCGGCGAGATGGAGTTCTGGTTCGCGATCATCAAGGTGGGCGCCCTGGTCGCGTTCCTGATCGTGGGCATCATCGTGCTGGCGGCCGGCTGGCCGACCGACGTGGGTCCCACCGGCCTCCCGATGCTCGCCGCCAACGGCTGGCTGCTGCCGCACGGGGTCGCGACCATCGGGATGGCCATCGTGCTCGTGCAGGGCGTGGTGTTCGCCTACGCCGGCGTCGAGCTGGTCGGCATCGCAGCGGGCGAGACCGAGAACCCCGAGAAGATCATGCCGCGGGCGATCAACAGCGTCGTGTTCCGCATCGCGGTGTTCTACTGCGGTTCGATCCTGCTGCTCGCGCTCCTGCTGCCCGCGAGCGTGTACAGCGGCAGCGAGAGCCCGTTCGTCACCTTCTTCAGCCACCTCGGCGGTCCGGAACTGAGCGCGATCGTCGGGTCGGTCATGAACTTCGTCGTGCTGACGGCTGCGCTCTCGAGCCTCAACGCGGGCATGTACTCGACCGGGCGCATCCTGCACTCGATGGCGCAGACGGGCGCGGCGCCCGCGTTCACTGCGCGGATGAATGCGCGGGGCGTCCCGTACGGCGGCATCCTGCTCACCGCGGGCATCGGCATCCTCGGCGTCTTCCTCAACCTGATCGTGCCGGCGGAGGCGTTCAACATCGTTCTCAACGTCGCCTCGCTGGGCATCATCACGAGCTGGGCGATGATCATCCTCTGCCAGATGCAGCTGCGCCGCTGGTCGCTTCAGGGTAGGCTCGCGCGGCCGTCGTTCCGGCTCTTCGGGGCTCCGTTCACCGCATATCTGACCCTGGCGTTCCTCGTGTCGGTGCTCGTGCTGATGGCGTTCGACTATCCGACGGGCACCTACACGGTCGCCTCGCTGGTGGTCATCATCCCGCTGCTGATCGGAGGGTGGTACGCGCAGCGCTCGCGCATCCTCGCGATCGCGCAGTCGCGCGAGGGCTACACCGGCGCGCACCCCGTGATCGCAGCGCGCCCGCCGCGCCGCGAGCGCCGCCCGCGCCCCTGACGCGCCTGACGAGACGTGAGTAATCGCGGAAATCCGGCGTGCGATTTCCGCGATTACTCACTTCTCGTCAGGCGCGCGTCCGGGGGCGGGGCGCGTCAGGGGGCGGGGCGCGCGATGTGGGCGGCCTGCTCCAGGGCGGGGAGGGCCCGGCTGAGGGCCTCCACGTCGGCGGGGTCGAGCTCGGCGAGGATGGCCGCGACGGCGCGGGCGCGGTCGGAGCGCGCGGCGAGCAGCAGGTCGATGCCGGCCTGGGTGCCCGACACGAAGAAGGAGCGCCCGTCGTCCGGGTCCGGCTCGCGTTGCACGAGTCCCCGGGTCTCGAGGTCGGAGACGACGCGCGTGATCGTCGGGGCCGCGACGACCTCGATCGCAGCGATCTCGCTCGGCCGCAGCGGGCCGTTCCGGACGATCGTCGACAGGGCCGACAACTGACCGTGGCTGAGCCCGCCCGTCGCCGACCGGATGCGGCGGTTCAGCCGCCCGACGGCCAGGGCCAAGCGGCCGGGGACATCGTCGTCACCGGTCGCCGGCCGCTCCGGTTGCTCACGCTCGCCCTGCACCGACTTCCTCGCCTTCCGCTGTCGCCGGCCGCGCTGCTGCGACGGCCTCCTCATGAACATACTTGGATCCGCCGAGGAAGGAGGCGATCGCACCGATGAGGCTCATGATGGCGGCGGCGATGAAGACGACGATCAGGCCGTCATGGAAGGGCCCCGAGATCAGCTGGGGGAAGAACTCCTTGCCGGTGAGCGTGGCCGCGTCGACGTGCGGGGACTGCAGCAGGCCGGTCGGCCCGAGCAGGCTCGCGATCGGGTTGTAGCCGAGGAACGCCGCGAACAGACTCCCGACGGGCGGTGTCGCCCCGATCTGCGCCGCGACGTTCTGCGGCACGCCGTGGGAGGTCAGGCCCGTGGTGAGCGCGGTGGGCAGCGCCACCGAGAGGCCTGCGATCATCAGCGAGAAGAAGATGCCGATGGAGAGCGAGCTTCCGGCGTTGAGGGCCACACCCGCCATGCCGGAGGCGGCGCCGCGCTCGTTCGGCGGCACGCTGTTCATGATGGCGGTGCGGTTGGGCGACGAGAACAGTCCGGAGCCGATGCCGTTCAGGCCGGTGAGCACCGCGAACTGCCAGTACTCGAAGTTCACCGGGATCAGCAGCAGGCCGATGAAGGTGACCGCGACGAGCACGAGCCCGACGGTCGCGAACGCCCGCGAACCGAACCGGTCGGAGAGCGCACCGGAGATCGGGCCGGCGATGAGGAAGCCGATGGTGATCGGCAGCATATAGATGCCGGCCCAGAGCGGCGTCGACTCGTAGCTGTAGCCGTGCAGCGGCAGCCAGATGCCCTGCAGCCAGATGATGAGCATGAACTGGAGGCCGCCGCGGCCGATCGCGGCGAGGAAGCCGGCGAAGATCCCGGACGAGAAGGCACGGATCCTGAACAGCCGCATGTCGAACATCGGCGACGGCACCTTGAGCTCGATGACGACGAACGCGATCAGTAGCAGGATGCCGCCGACGATCGACCCGAGCACCCACGGGTTGCCCCAGCCCTGCGAGCTGCCGCCGTACGGCTGGATTCCGTAGGTGATGCCGGTGAGGAGGGCGATCAGGCCGATCGCGAAGGTGACGTTGCCGAGCCAGTCGATGCGGCCGGGGTTCTTCTGGCCGACCTCGTGCAGCGACTTGAACGACCAGATCGTGCCGATGACGCCGAACGGCACCGAGACGAAGAACACCGCGCGCCAGTCGATCTCGGCGAGCACGCCGCCGAGGATGAGGCCGATGAACGACCCGGCGATCGCCGCGACCTGGTTGAGTCCGAGCGCGAAGCCGCGCTTGTTGGCGGGGAACGCGTCGGTGAGGATGGCGGTCGAGTTGGCGAACAGCATCGCGCCGCCGATGCCCTGCACGAACCTCCACGCGATCAGCCACATCGCGCCGGGACCGCCGGTGAAGGGGTCGAGGCAGAGCGCGATGGCGGCGACGGTGAAGATCACGAAGCCGAGGTTGTAGATGCGCACGCGGCCGTACTGGTCGCCCATCCGGCCGAACATCACGACCAGCACGGCGGTGACGAGCATGTAGCCCATCAGCATCCAGAGCAGGTAGGAGACGTTGCCCGGCTCGAGCGGGTTCAGCTTGACGCCGGTGAAGATCGCGGGCAGCGAGATGATGACGATCGACGAGTTGATCGTCGCCATGAGCATGCCGAGGGTGGTGTTGGAGAGCGCCACCCAGCGGTAGTGCGGGTGGTCTTTCGTGAAGATGCCGGTGCGGGGCAAGAGAGTCCTTCGTGCGTTTCGTATGGGTGTCGCGGGTCGCCGGCCCCGGTGCGGAACGCGCGCCGAAGCGGAGAGCGCCTCGGTGCGCGGATGATTTATATGCGTTAACTATATAACTGTGTGGATGTTCCCGTAAGGGGCCGTCACCCATCCCGACACCACCGACGCGCTGCACCGTCAACCGCTTTCGTGCGCTGCGGGCGGCGGGTTAGCGTGCCGGGCATGACCACCTACACCGCCAGCCGGCCCATCCAGGGCGACACCGACGCGTACTTCTCGTACATCGCCGACCCCGAGAACCTTCCGCAGTACTTCCCGCACATGGTCAGCGCGCACTCCCAGCCCGACGGCACGGTCGAGACCACCGCCCACGTCGACACCGACCGCGACGGCGCGGAGGAGACCGTGACGGCCGACGCCCGGTTCGACGCCGACTTCGCCGCCCGTGAGATCCGCTGGTCCGCGCCGGGGCCGCACGACTACAGCGGGTCGCTGCGGATCGCCGACGACGCCGCCGAGCTGACGATCGAAACGACCGAGGACATCCCCGGCGTCCAGCAGTCATTGGAGGATGCGCTGGACGCCATCGCGGCCAACCTCGAGCGAACGGCCTGAACCGACCGCACGCGGGCTAGATTGTCGCTACCGGCTCGACCCCAGGCCGGGTGTCCGACGGCGATGGCGGTGACCCACGTGAGCTCCGAATCCTCTCCCGCACTGGAGCAGGTGCCCGACGACGGCCGCACCGTCATGATGCACCCCAAACGCACCTTCCAGGGGATCTGGCGGGCCGGTGCTCTCGCCTCCGTCCTGCTGGTGGCGGCCGTCGTCGTCGCGCTGGTGTGGGCGAACGTCGGAGGCTACGAGGCGTTCTGGACCCAGCGCGTCGGGATCACGGCGGGCCGGTTCGAGCTCGTCTACGAACTGCGGACCTGGGTCAACAGCGGGCTGATGACCCTGTTCTTCCTGGCGGTGGGGCTCGAGGCGCGCAAAGAGTTCGACCTGGGCGACCTACGCGACCGCAGCCGGATCGCCCTGCCGATCACCGTCGGCCTGGTCGGCATGGCGCTTCCGGTCGCGATCTACCTCCTGATCAACCACGGGCTGGACTCGGCTCGCGCGTGGGGCGTGGCGATGTCGACCGACACCGCGCTGGCCCTGGGGATCCTCACCCTGCTGGCCAAGCGGGCGCCGAAGCGCACGCGCACGTTCCTCCTCACCGCATTCGTCGTCGACGACGTCGCGGCGCTGATCATCATCGCCCTCCTCTACAGCGGGCCGATCTCCCCGATCCCGCTCGTCGTCGCGCTCGTCGCGTTCATCGGGATCATCGTCGTCCGGCGGCTCAACCGCACGATCGGCCGCAACCTGGCCGTGATCCTCGGGGTGCTGATGTGGCTCGCCGTCCTGCTGAGCGGCATCGACCCGGTCGTCTCGGGCCTCGCCATCGGGCTGGCGACCACCGCGTTCATCCCGGTGCGTGCCGACCTGGAACGCGCGACGGGCCTCGTCCGCGACTACCGCGTGAGCCCGAGCGCCGAGCTGGCACGGTCGGCGGCGGCCGGGCTCGCCGACTCGCTCTCGGAGAACGAACGGATCCTGTACCGGCTCAGTCCGTGGACGAGCTATGTCGTCGTCCCGCTCTTCGCACTGGCGAACGCCGGCGTCGTCATCACGCCCGGGCTGCTGGCGAGCGCAGCCACCAGCCCGATCACGATCGGCATCGTCGTCGGTTACGTCGTCGGCAAGCCGGTGTCGGTCGTGGCGAGCTCGTGGCTGTTGAGCCGGTTCTCCCGCGGCCGCATCCACCCTCAGGTCGGCTGGGTGTCGGTACTCGGCAGCGGCACGGCGGCAGGCGTGGGCTTCACGGTCTCGCTGCTCATCGCCGGCATCGCGCTGACCGGGCAGGGGCTCGCGGAGGCGAAGATCGGCATCTTCTTCTCCGTGATCGGCTCGGCACTGCTGACCTGGCTGGTCTTCGCCTGCGTCCGCTTCATCCCGGCGAACCGTCGAACGCTCGCCCTCAACGGCCGCCCCGACCCGACGCTCGACCTGCTCACCCCGATCGACGAGGGCTCCGACCACCTCCGCGGGGCCGCCGACCCGCGGGTGACCGTCGTCGAGTACGGCGACTTCGAGTGCGGGTTCTGCGGTCGCGGCCAGCCCACGGTGCGCGAACTCCTCGAACGTCACCCCGACGTCGCGCTCGCCTGGAGGCACCTGCCGCTGACCGACGTGCACCCCAATGCGCTGCGCGCGGCCGAAGCGGCCGAGGCGGCGGGTGCACAGGGCGCGTTCTGGCCGATGCACGACCTCCTGCTCGCCAACCAGGACCGGCTGGGCATCCGCGACCTCGAGGGGTACGCCCGCCGGCTGGGGATCGATCCCGAGCGGTTCCTCGACGACCTCCAGTCCCACGCCTTCGCCGACCGGGTGCGTCAGGACATGGCCTCCGCGGAGGCGAGCGGCGCGGCCGGGACACCGACGTACTTCATCAACGGCCAGCGCCACGAAGGCTCCGTCGACATCGACTCGCTCTCGCGATCGATCGACGCCGCCCGGGCCGGCTCCGCCTCGTCGGCCGGGGCCGCCTGACCGTTCGAGACTCCGCGCAGAGGACGAAGCGTGTGCGGCGCCGCCCCGCCCGTCTACCCCTGGCCGAAGAACTTCACCAGCGCGACCGTCACACCCTGCCGTGCCTGTGCGTCGCTGATCGTCGCGACGCCATCGCCGGCCTGGGGCCCGTAATCGCCGAACTGGGCGTGGTTCATCCCCTCGATCTGCACCATCGTGGCGCTCGGCGGCAGCATCCCGCGGGCCGCGTCGATCTTCGCCGGCGTGGACAGGCCGTCGCGGCTGCCGCTGATTGACAGCACCCGCAGGTCGGAGCGCGACAGGTCGTTCGCACAGTAGCTCCCGAAGAGCACCAGGCCTTCGACGTGGCCGTCGGCGGCGAGCTGGCAGGCGCGCACACCGCCGAGGGAGTGGCCTCCCACGTACCACCGATCGACCTCCGGCACGTGGGAGGTGAAGTCGGCGAGCGGACGGGTGTCGAAGAACGCCAGATTCAGCGTCGGTTTGGTGATGAGCACCGTCAGCCCGGTGTCGGCCACCGTCTCCGCCAGCTTGTACAGGTAGGCGTACGGGTCGACCACCGCGCCGGGGATGAACACGAGGCCGGTGCCCGAGCGGCCATCGGCCGGAGCGAGCTCGACGGCGTCGCCGACGTCGGTGACGACGACACGCGAGTCGCGCCAGACCTGGAGGGCGGCCGGGCGTTCGCCCATCATCGGCGTGTTCGCCCACGCGAGGAACCCGAGCACCACCAGCACCAGCGCACTCACCACCCACGCGAGCACGCGGACGAAGACGGGTGCGCTGCGGCGATCCATGCCCCGACCGTATCGCGAACACGGGATCGGGATCCGCTCTGGCGAAAATGGTTTTGCACCCGTACGATGTGGACAACTGAGCCGCAAGCGGCTCTCACGCCATTCACGACAGAGGAGTCGTCCATGACGATCGCGATCATCGGCGCCGGCATCGGCGGCCTCAGCACCGCCCTGAGCCTGGAGCGCGCGGGCTTCGACGACATCCGGGTCTACGAGCGGGTACGCGAATTGCGACCGCTGGGGGTCGGCATCAATCTGCTGCCGCACGCGGTGCGCGAGCTGACCGAGCTCGGGCTGCGCGACGCGGTGGAGGCCATCGCCGCCACCCCGCGCCGCCTCAGCTACGTCAACCGCTACGGCCAGCTCATCTGGAGCGAGGCGCGCGGCACGGCTGCCGGCTACCGGTGGCCGCAGCTCTCCGTGCATCGCGGCCGACTGCAGCTGGCACTTGTCGAGGCCGTCCACGAGCGGCTGGGCGCCGGCGCCATCCGGCTCGGGCACCGGCTCACCGGCCTCGATGCGCCGGGGACCGCCCGGTCGGCCCGCGCCGTCTTCGAGACGCCCGGTGGGGAGGTCGCGGTGGACGCGGATCTCGTCATCGCAGCCGACGGCATCCACTCGGCCGTTCGTGCGCTGCACTACCCCGACGAAGGCGCGCCGCCCGGGAACGGCCTCACGCTGTGGCGCGGAACCGCGACCGTGCCGCAGTTCCTCGACGGCGCCACCATGATCATGGCCGGCGACGACCAGCTGAAGTTCGTGGCCTACCCGCTCCGGCACGAGCCGGACGGCACGGTCACCGTCAACTTCATCGCCGAGCAGCGCGCCGACCCGTCCCGCGCCGAGACAGCCGACTGGAACCGGGCCGTGCCGATCGCTCCGGTCGCCCGGCTGTTCAGCGAGTGGAGGTTCGACTGGCTCGACGTTCCGGCCGTGATCGCGAGCGCGCACGAGCTGCTCGAGTACCCGATGGTCGACCGCGATCCGCTGCCGCGGTGGACGTTCGGACGCTCGACGTTGCTGGGCGATGCGGCGCACGCGATGTATCCGAACGGGTCGAACGGCGCGTCGCAGGCGATCATCGACGCCCGTACGCTCGCGAACTCGCTCGCCACCGCGGGCGACGCCGACGAGGGGCTGCGCCGGTACGAGGAGGCCAGGCGGCCGGCGACGGCCGACCTCCTCGCGCTCACCCGGCAGCAGGGGCCGGAACGCGTCATGGTGCTGGCGCACGAGCGGGCGCCGGAAGGCTTCGCGGATATCGAGGACGTCATTCCGGCCGCAGAGCTGCAGGAGATCGCCGACGGGTACAAGCGCGCGGCCGGCTTCCATCCGGAGGCTCTCAACGTGCGGGCGTCGTTCGATGCGCGAGCGGACGCACGTGAGGAGGCGGGCCGGCCGTGACAGACGTCTCCCACACCACGCTCGACAGCCGCCGGCTCGCGGCGCTGATCTCCCCGATTCGCCGCAACCTCCTCGCCCTCACCCGCGAGACCGAGGGCCTCCCCGACGTGCCCGACTCCCAGGTGGAGGTGCTGCGCGCGCTCCCCCGCGGCACCGTGAGCACGCCGTCCGAGCTCGCGCGTCGGCTCGGCCTCCGCAAGTCGACGATGAGCAACCTCCTCACCGCGATGGAGGCCGCGGGGCTGGTGGTGCGCCGGCCCAGCCCGGATGACCGCCGCCGCGTGGAGGTGCTCGCCAGCGCCCACGCGCTCAGCATCTTCGAGAGCTTCGACGCGGCGAGCGCCCTGCTGCTCGCGGAGGCCGCCGCGACCCTGCACGCGGACGACCTCGCGGCCCTGGCCGCGGCGGTGCCGGCGCTCGAACGCCTGCGCGATGCCCTCGCCGACCGCCGCCGCGACGCCCTGGACGCGCTGGACGGAGCCGCCGGATGACCGGGATGCTCCCCCTGCCCGCGCTCGTTCCCTCGCTGCACGTGCGCGTGGAGCTGGCCGACCTGGAGGACCACGGCCGCACCTCCGCCGGCCACCGCCGCGTGGTCCCGATCGTCGGCGGGAGCGTCACCGGCGACTTCAGCGGCACGATCCTCCCGGGCGGCGCGGACTGGCAGGTGGTGCGCGACGACGGCACGATCGAGATCGATTCACGCTACTCGGCGCGCAGCGACGACGGCGCCTTCCTCTACATCCGCGCCATCGGCCTGCGCACCGGACCGCACGAGGTGCTGGCGGCGCTCGGACGCGGCGAGGAGGTCGACCCGCTCAGCTACTACTTCCGCACGACGGTCTGGTTGGAGTCGTCCGCGCATCCCGACCTGGCGAACCGGCTCTTCGTCGCGGCGTGCGCGCGGCACCGCAACCAGGTGGTGTACACGGCGTATCGGGTGACCTGAGGGCGCCGATGCGACGGCGATGCGCTCTCAGCGCGGCGCGTGGGCGAACCGCAGCGCCACGAGCTGACGCAGGTAGGCCGTGCCGTTGGCCAGCGACGCCTTGGAGACGCCGCCGTGGCGCGTGCCGAAGTCGTACGGTACCTCGGCCAGGGCGAGGCGATGCCGCACCAGCACCTCGAGCAGGATCTTGAATCCCCTCGGGTGCAGCGCGTCGAGGTCGAGCGCGTCCACGCGCACCGCGAAGAAGCCCGACATCGGGTCGGTGCAACCGTGCAGCCGTCGCGGAAACAGCAGCCGCGCCGCGACAGTGCTCGTCGACGACACCGCGTGGCGGAAGCGTCCGTCCAGGCCGGACGAACGGCCCCCAGCGCAGTAGCGCGAGCCCAGGACGATGCCGGCGTCGCGCTCCCGGCCGGTGGCGACCAGGCGCGGCACCGCCTCCGGAGGGTGCTGCAGGTCGCCGTCCATCACCACCACCCACCGGCGTGCGGCGAGGCGCATCCCGGCGATCACCGCGCCAGAGAGGCCGCCGTCGGGGTGCGTACGGTGGATGATCCGGATGACGTGCGGCAGCCGCTCGGCCTCGGCCGT
Source organism: uncultured Leifsonia sp. (assembly GCF_945957465.1). Classification (GTDB taxonomy): domain Bacteria; phylum Actinomycetota; class Actinomycetes; order Actinomycetales; family Microbacteriaceae; genus Leifsonia. Next base: position 1,817 of record NZ_CAMFLC010000052.1, on the reverse strand, counting down.
GGCCTCCCGCACGGTGTCGTCGGTCGAATCGTCGACGACGAGAACCTCGCTGTACTCGGGATCGAGCAGCAGCGACAGCCGGTGCAGGAGTTCGGCGATGGAACCGGCCTCGTTGAACGTCGGGACCACCACCGAGACACCGGTGAGCGGAGGCCCCGGAACCCTGAATTCACCCATGCACGGCTAGACAAAGACTTCCGCATTCCATCACGCGGCGAACCCCCAGCGGCGAGGTTTGCGCCACATGGCGGGCCTGCGCGTCGCGAAAAACAGAAGGGGAGGGGAGGGCGCTACGCCGCCACGCGCCTTCCGCGGCCCGCGAACACCCGGGCCGCGACGAGGTTCCAGAGACCGGCGAACAGCAGCACGCCCGCCACGCCGTTGAGCACGCCGCCGACGACGTCGGTGCCGTAGTGCACGCCGACATAGAGACGCGACCACATCACGAGCAGCACGAAGAGCCCGCCGACGATGAGCACGACCGAGCGCGCGAGTGCGCTCCGGCACACCATCGCGAGCGCCGTGACGAGCGCGGTGGCGAAGACGACGTGACCGCTCGGGTAGCTGAGGGTGGCCGGGTTCACGTGCAGCAGGTGGGTGAGCCCCGCGCTCGTCGGGCGCGGCTGGGCGACGACCGTCTTGACGACCAGGGTGCTGATCCAGCCGAGGCCGGTCACGACGACGGCGCCGAGGGCGAGCCGCCAGCCCTTCACGAACAGCAGCACGACGAAGACCACGACCAGGATGACCGCCACGACGCTGACCTGATCGAGCTTGTCCAGCAGCAGCGCGAGCGAGTCGAGCAGCGACGAGTTCACCCGGTTCACGGAGGCGTCGAGCGACTCGAACCGGAGCGCCACGATCCACTTGGCGGCGAAGCCGAGCGCGAAGGTCAGGGCGAACAGGATCACGGTCCAGACGATCCAGTGACGGGGGATGCGGAGCAGGGCGGGCTTCACGGAGTCTCCTCTCGGGCAGAGCTGCCAGTCAAACACTGTACGGCTCAGCAAGCTCTAAGAGGGGGACCCGCGCCTGAGGGTTCCCGCAGCGAGGCGGCGCCCGGGCTACGCCACGTTCGCCGGCCGGGTGTTGACGACCTCCGCGTGGGAGTCGATGAACGAGTGCACGCTCTCGTGGATGTGGTACTGGGTGTGCGACAGGCGTGCATCCCGGGAGTGCAGCACCGTGCGTGCGGCCGCCCGCCGCGAGCGGAGGCCGGACAGCGAGGCCGTCGCGCAGATGACGACGGTCAGCGCGACGGCGACGGCCGCAGCCCCCACGATGAGCATCCACCCCGACGGCAGGCCGGCGTTGGCCGCGATGTCGAGGACGACACCCGTCACCACCAGCGTCGCCGTCGAGACGATGAGGGTGCGGCGGGCGAGAGTCAGAGCGGGGACGGCGAGCAGCGCCGCGGCTTCGGCGATCTCGCGCTCCTGCTGGCGGCGGCGCTCCTTGGCCCAGTGGAGGTCGCGCTCGTGGCGGCGGGCGAGCCGTTGCGCGTCGTCGTGGGCGCGGTCGTAGGCAGGCAGAGAATTCACAGAGGTGTCCTTCGGGTAGACGTCACTGTTGTCGGGTGGGTGGTGCGGCAGGTGGCCGGTGCGGCCGGTGCGGCCGATCGTGCAGGTGCGCCGGGTGAGCGGCGGCGGTCGTCAGTGGACGGGAGTCGAGACGACCGAGGGCGCCGCCGGCGCGGTCGGCGCGGTCGGCGCGGTCGGCGCCGGGAGCGGGGCCACCGACGCGAGCGTCGGAGCCGGACCGAACGCCGGGGCGGCCGCCGTCGAAGACGGCGAGGGAGGCGGCGTGAGCGCAACCAC
>NZ_CAMFLC010000051.1 GCF_945957465.1 uncultured Leifsonia sp. | reverse complement strand
GTCATGAACGGCGAGGTGCTCATCGTCGACGAGCACACCGGCCGCATCCTGGTCGGCCGTCGCTACAACGAGGGCATCCACCAGGCGATCGAGGCCAAGGAGGGCGTCGAGGTCAAGGCCGAGAACCAGACGCTCGCCACGGTCACCCTGCAGAACTACTTCCGCCTCTACAAGAAGCTGTCCGGCATGACCGGTACCGCCGAGACCGAGGCGGCCGAGTTCATGAGCACCTACAAGCTCGGCGTCGTGGCCATCCCGACGAACAAGCCGATGCAGCGCAAAGACCAGCCCGACCTCGTCTACAAGAACGAGAAGGCCAAGTTCGACCAGGTGGTCGAAGACATCGTCAAGCGCCACGAGAAGGGCCAGCCGGTCCTGGTCGGCACGACGAGCGTCGAGAAGAGCGAGTACCTCTCGCGCCTGCTCGCCAAGAAGGGCGTGCGCCACGAGGTCCTGAACGCGAAGAACCACGCGCGCGAGGCCGCGATCGTGGCGCAGGCCGGGCGTCTGGGCTCCGTGACGGTGGCCACCAACATGGCCGGTCGTGGAACCGACGTCATGCTCGGTGGCAACGCCGAGTTCATCGCCGTGGCCGAGATGAACGCACGCGGGCTGTCGCCGGTCGAGACGCCGGAGGAGTATGAGGCGGCCTGGGAGGAGGTCTTCACCGAGGTCAAAGCGAAGGTCGCCGAGGAGGCCGAGAAGGTCATCGAGGCCGGCGGCCTGTACGTGCTCGGCACCGAGCGCCACGAGTCCCGCCGCATCGACAACCAGCTGCGCGGTCGTTCCGGCCGCCAGGGCGACCCGGGCGAGAGCCGTTTCTACTTGTCGCTCACCGACGACCTGATGCGACTGTTCAACGCAGGAGCAGCCGAGAGCCTGATGGGCCGCACCAGCGTCCCCGACGACATGGCGATCGAGTCGAAGGTGGTCAGCCGCGCCATCCGCAGCGCGCAGTCGCAGGTCGAGGCGCGCAACGCCGAGATCCGCAAGAACGTGCTCAAGTACGACGACGTCCTCAACCGCCAGCGCGAGGCCATCTACAGCGACCGGCGGCACATCCTCGAGGGCGACGATCTGCACGAGCGCGTCCAGAAGTTCCTCACCGATGTGATCGACGACATCCTCGACCAGCACACCGGCGAGGGCAGCGGCGACGACTGGGACTTCGACGCGCTCTGGGCCGAGCTCAAGACGCTCTACCCGGTCGGCGTCTCGATCGACGAGGTCATCGCCGAGGCCGGCAACAAGGGCCGCATCAACCGCGACTTCATGCGCCGCGAGATCATGTCGGACGCCCAGATCGCCTACCAGAAGCGCGAGGAGTCCCTCGGGTCGCCGGCGATGCGCGAGCTGGAGCGCCGCGTCGTCCTGTCGGTGATCGACCGCCGCTGGCGCGACCACCTCTACGAGATGGACTACCTGAAGGACGGAATCGGCCTGCGCGCGATGGCGCAGCGCGACCCGCTGGTCGAGTACCAGCGCGAGGGTTACGCGATGTTCCAGCAGATGATGGGCGCGATCCGCGAGGAGACCGTCGGCTTCCTGTTCAACCTCGAGGTCGAGGTCAACCAGGCTCCCGACGAGGTCGCGGCTCCGGCCGTGGCGGCGAAGGGACTCGCCCGCGGCGAGTCCGCCGATGCGCGGCTCAGCTACTCGGCGCCCGGCGAGCAGGGCGAGGTCGAGGTGCGCAACCAGCGCGGCCAGATCGAGAAGGCGGCGACGGATCGCGCCCAGCGCGCTCAGCGCCAGTCGGCGCCTGCCGCTCCGCCGGCCCAGGCGTCGAACCAGCGTGGCGCCTTCGGCCAGCGGGTGGAGGAGTCGGACGACGCTCCCGTGAACCGTGCGGAGCGCCGGGCGCAGGCCAAGAAGCGCTGAACGGGTCGCTGAGCGCGTAGCGCTGAACACCCTCCGTCACACGGCGGGGCGGCCTCCCGGCTGCCCCGCCGTGTGCGTCTACAGGACGCTGATCGCGGTCGCTCTCCACCGGTTCCTGTGTCGTTCGAGCCGCAGGGCGACGGCACGCGAGCGCGCCGGCTGGTGGATCATCACGACCGCGTCGACGATCGTCTCGCCGAGGTGGTTGATCATCGGCTCTCCGACCCGCACACGCGGGCGGCGGGCGTCGTCGCCCGTGACCTCCCGCGAGCGCGAGGCGATGACCGTGCGGCGCAGGAGCTGGACGTAGACCGAATCGCTCACCCAACGGCCCAATTGGTCGAGGGGCCGGGCTCCCGCGAGGATCTCGATGACGCACAGTGCCAGCTTGGCGCTGAGCAGGCCCGGGTCGTCGTCGGCGCCCGTGGTCAGCCGCAGCTCGGGGTCTGGGTCCTGCTGCACCACGCTGAGGGGAGGACGGCCGGGAAGCCGCCGTGTGGCCGGCGGCCGGCGTGTGGGGCGGAGGGCGCTCGTGTCGTGGGAGTCGCGCTGGCCGAAGTCGTCACGGGGTTCGTGCTCGCGGAGTCCGTTCCCGCGCAGCTCATCGCGGCCGAGGACAGGAGTCAGGAGTGCGTTCATTCCGATGGTGCTCGATTCTTCTGTTCGACGCGTTCGTCGATTTCCTGTCTCACACTCAAGCAGCGCGATTCGTGAGGGTCCAGGGCATCAACGCGGGTGTGGACAACTCGTTCCACTGATCCTGCTCAGGTCGAGTCGTCCGCCGTGCGTTCGCGCGGGAGGCCGCCGTCACCGGGGCGTGACGCCGTCTGTCTATAGTGGGGGAGTGTCGACGCTCAGTGATCTCGTCCATGCCCAAGGTCGTTCCTCCGAGGCGGACGTCGAGTGGCTTCATTCGCTCGTCGGCGACTGGCAACTCCTGGCCGACCTGGCGTTCGCGGACATCGTGCTCTGGGTCCCCACGACCGACGACGATTTCGTCGCGGTGGCGCACGCCCGACCGTCGAGCGCGGCGACGCTCTTCTACCGCGACTTCGTCGGCCAGCGGATCAAGCCGGAGTGGCGGCAGCAGGTCACGGACGCCTACCGGACGAAAGAGATCATCGATACGTCCGCTCCGGACTGGTACGAAGAGACGCCGACGCGCGTGCGCGCCGTGCCGGTGATCCGCCGGCTCACGGTGCACTCACCGGAGACCGCGCCCGAACCGGTGGCGGTGATCACGCGGCACACCAACCTCAGCGAGGCGCGCACACCGAGCCGACAGGAACTGACGTTCAACGATTGCGCGAACGACCTGTTCAACATGATCGCCACGGGCGACTTCCCCGACCTGGGCGCTCCGGCCGCGCCCCGGCGCGGCCAGCCGCGCGCGGCGGACGGCCTCATCCGCCTGGACGTCGACGGCGTCACCACGTTTGCCAGCCCCAATGCCCTGAGCGCCTTCAACCGCATGGGCTTCACGGGTGAGTTGGAGGGCGAGTCGCTCGCCACGGTGACCACCGGTCTCCTCGCCGGCACGATCATCGTCGACGAGTCGCTCCCACTGGTGGTGACCGGGCGCGCGCCGTGGCGCACCGACATCGAGGCCCGCGGAGTCACGGTCTCCCTCCGGGCGATCCCGATCCGCAACCGGGGCGAGCGCGTCGGTGCGATCGTTCTGTGCCGCGACGTATCCGAGCAGCGGCACCAGGAGCGCGAGCTGATCACCAAGGATGCGACGATCCGCGAGATCCACCATCGCGTCAAGAACAACCTCCAGACCGTGGCGTCGCTGTTGCGCATCCAGGCGCGCCGCACGCACTCGGAGGAGGCGAGGGAGGCGCTGAGTCAGGCCATGCGGCGGGTCGCGGCGATCGCGGTCGTGCACGACACGCTCTCGACGGGCCTCGCGCAGATCGTCGACTTCGACGATGTCTTCGACCGGGTGCTCCTGCTGGTGGCGGAGGTCGCAGCCAGCCACACGACGACGGTGCACCCCAAGAAGTCGGGCACGTTCGGCTCGCTGCCGAGCGAGTACGCCACGCCCCTCGCCCTCGCACTGACCGAACTGGTGACGAACGCGGTGGAGCACGGCTTGGCCGGCCGTGAGGGACAGGTCGAGATCGTTGCGAACCGCACCGCGGAGTCGCTCACGGTCAAGGTCGTGGACAACGGGTCCGGCCTCCCCGAGGGCAAGGTCGGCTCCGGGCTCGGCACCCAGATCGTGCGCACCCTGATCCAGGGCGAGCTCGGGGGCGCGATCGATTGGCACACGATGATGGGTCAGGGCACCGAGGTGACCATCGAGGTGCCGCTGCGCTACCTGACCACGGTCTGATCCGCGCGAGGCGCAGGCGGTCGCGACGAAAAACGCCGAGGGGGCGCTCCCGGACGATGACGTCTGCTAGGTGTTCGGGAGCACCGCCTCGGCGGCGTGAGGGTGATGCGAAGAGCCTCTGAAGGGGCTCAGGAGGCGCGACGTGCCCGGGCGGCGCGACGCTTGAGCGCACGGCGCTCGTCTTCGGACAGGCCGCCCCAGACTCCGGAGTCCTGGCCGGTCTCGAGGGCGTACTGGAGGCAGATCTCCGTCACGGTGCAGCGAGCGCAGACCGCCTTTGCCTTGTCGATCTGATCGACCGCGGGGCCCGTGTTTCCTACCGGGAAGAACAGCTCGGGGTCCGCGGTCAGGCAGGCGGCTTTGTCGCGCCAATCCATGAAGATATGCTCCTTGTTTGCTGGATGTTTCCTGGCCCGAGGGGCCTAGAATGCAGGTAAGCAGCCGCGTTACAGGGTTCTTCAGATCCATGGGGAATGAGACCTGCCCACCACCCTGTGAGCACTAACTCGGCCTCCAATATGCTCCCATAGCGGTTAATCCGAATCAATAGTTTTGTATGGGATAACGCTGTGAACACACACTCGAAACGTCTGGATGCTATAGTGCCCGATCCGTCAGCGCCTGCCCCCGACAGCACGCCTGCCCCCGCGAGGCCGCCGCTTCTCGTCGTCCTCGCCGTCATCGTGGCGCTGGAGGCGCTGCTGGTGACCGGGCTCGCGCTCTGGCTGCTGTTCGAGCTTCTGACGCAGAGGCCCCAGTCGTACACCACCGCTGTCGCGATCACCGTGCTCGTCGCGCTGGGAGCCGTCTGGGTCATCGCGACGCTCGTCGGCCTGCTTCGGCTGCACGCCTGGGCGCGGGCGTCGATCGTGACCATCCAGATCCTGATGATCGCGGTCGCGGTGGGCAGCTTCCAGGGCCTCGTGGCGCGGCCCGACGTGGGCTGGGCGCTCCTCGTCCCCGCGGTGGTCGCGGGCGTGCTCGCCCTGGCGCCGTCGGTCGTGCGCGCGACCGCGCGGTCGGACGCCCGCAACACGGAGACACACGAATAGGTCGACGCGGGAACAAGGCCGAGACTCGTTCTGTTATGCCCGGTATCGTGACTGAGACCTCCACCGCCCTCGCCTCCCCGTCCGCTGTCGAGACCGCGAAGGCCGGCTACGCCGAGTGGCGAGCCTGGCGCCTCGGATCCGTGGCTTCGCCGACCGGCAACCTCGCCCTCATCGAGACCCGCTGGCTGCCCGACGGCGATGAGACCACCCCCGACCAGGCGCTGGCGGGTCGACGGGCGACCGTGACCGCGACGGTACTGACCCGGCGCAACCTCGAGACGGGCGCGCCCGAGCGCGGTATCCGCCTGTGGGACGCCGACTCTCCGGCGATCCGGGCGTTCGAGACGATCGAGGCCTTCCCGTTCGACCCGTCGTGGGTCATCGAGGCGACCTTCACCCCGGTCGACGGCGACCGCACGATCCCGTTCGAGCACATCCGCGACAACGGCCTCACGCGGGAGCTGGTCGTCCCCGGCGACATCACGTTCGAGAGGGACGGCGTCGACTACACGCTGAGCGCGTTCGACGACGACGGCACGCTGCTGCTCGTCTTCGGCGACCCCACCAACGGCGACGAGGGCCCCGAAGGCACTTACGCCTCCGGCCGCTTCCTCTTCGTGACCCGCGAGGGCGACCGCGCCGTGCTCGACTTCAACCGCGCCTTCGTGCCGCCCTGCGGGTTCTCGGACCAGTACAACTGTCCGCTGCCCCCGCGGAACAACCGCTTCGCCGTACCCGTGACCGCGGGCGAGAAGCGCGTCGTCCTGCGCGACGGCGCCGCCCACTGAGCCCCTTCCCCTCCTCCCCTTCCTTCCGCACTCCCCACTGCACAGGAGAACTCTGTTGAGAAAGACCCCCCTGCTCGCCACGCTCGCCATCGGCATCGCCGCGGCCCTCACGCTCGCCGGCTGCTCCGGCGCATCGTCGTCCTCGTCCGGCGCGGACGCGTCGATCGCCATCGGCTCGCTCTACGAGCCGGTCAACCTGGACAACACCGCCGGCGGTGGCCAGGGCGTCACCGAGGCGCTGAACGGCAACGTCTACGAGGGGCTGTTCAAGCTCACCGACGACGGCAAGGTCGAGCCGTTGCTGGCGACGAAATACACGACCAGCGCCGACGGCCTCACCTACACCTTCACGCTCCGCGACGGGGTGAAGTTCCACTCCGGAAAGCCGTTGACCAGCGCATCGGTCAAGTCGAGCATCGAGCGCGTGCTCGCCGGCGACTCGCAGTCGGCACGCAAGTCGCAGCTGGCGGTCATCTCCGGCATCCAGACGCCGGATGACAAGACCGTCGTGATCTCGCTGAAGTCGCGGTCGATCTCGCTGCCGTACAACCTCAGCTACGTGTGGATCTACGGCCCCGGCACCACGAACTACAAGACGGCGGAGGACGGCACCGGCCCGTACACGCTCGGCACCTGGAAGCGCGGGAGCTCGCTGAGCCTCGAGCGCTGGAACGGCTACTGGGGCGACAAGGCGAAGAACAAGGAGGTCGTCTACGACTACTTCACCGACGCCAGCGCCCTCTCCAACGCCCTGCTGACCGATCAGGTCGACATCGTCACCAGCATCCAGAGCCCTGACTCGCTGAGCCAGTTCGAGGGCAACAAGAGCTTCACCATCAGCAACGGACATTCGACGACCAAGGAGCTCCTGGCCTTCAACGACAAGGTCGCCCCCTTCGACAAGACCGAGGTCCGCAAGGCGGTCTACTCGGCGATCGACACCAAGAAGCTGCTCAGCTCGATCTGGGGCAAGTACGGCACGCTCATCGGCTCGATGGTGCCGCCGAGCGACCCCTGGTACGAGGACCTCACCACGGTGAACCCCTACGACGTCTCGCTGGCCAAGAAGGAGCTGGCGGAGGCCGGGTACCCGAACGGCTTCTCGTTCACGCTCGACACCCCGACCTACGACCCGCACCCCGCCGTCGCCGAATTCCTGAAGACGGAGCTCGCCAAGGTCGGCATCACCGTGGACATCAACTCCATCTCGGCCGACCAGTGGTACACCAAGGTGTTCAAGAACCACGACTTCGTCGCAACGCTGCAGGAGCACGTCAACGACCGCGACGTCGTCTGGTACGGCAACCCCGACTTCTATTGGGGCTACGACAACCCGCAGGTCACCACCTGGGTGAACGAAGCCGAGCAGGCATCGACCACGGCGGAGCAGACGGCCAAGCTCAAGCTGGTCAACGAGCAGATCGCGAAGGATGCCGCCAGCGCGTGGCTGTACCTGTACCCGCAGATCGTCGTGGCGTCGAGCTCGGTGAGCGGGTACCCGGTGAACGGGCTCAACTCGCAGTTCTACGCGTACGACATCGTCAAGAAGTAATCCACACCAGCGCGGCCTGCCGCGTTCTCCACCGATGCTCGGGGAGGCCGGAACCGGTCTCCCCGAGCATCTACGCTGAGAAGATCATGACCTCCTACCTCGTCCGCCGCACAGCGTTCCTGCTGGTGTCGCTGCTGCTCGCGATGGTGGTGCTCTTCTTCCTGCTGCGCGTGCTCCCGGGCGATCCGGCCAACGCGCTGCTGTCGGCGAGTGCGACGCCCGAGCAGATCAAGGCGGCGCAGGAGCAGGTCGGCAGCAACCTCCCGCTGCCCGAGCAGTTCGCCGACTGGTTCGGCTCGCTGCTCACGCTCAACCTGGGGCAGTCGTTCATCACCTCCCTGCCGGTCGGCCCCGAGATCGCGTCCCGGCTGGCGGTGACCGTACCGCTCACGCTGCTGTCGTTCGTGCTGGCGCTCGTGCTGGCCCTCCCGATCGGCTTCGTGGCCGCGTGGAAGGCCGACCGCTGGTACGGCCTGGTGCTCTCCGCGTTCTCGCAGCTGGGCATTGCGGTGCCGGTGTTCTGGGTGGGCATCCTGCTGGTCGACGCGTTCGCGATCGACCTGAGATGGTTCCCGTCCGGGGGCTTCCCCCGCGACGACTGGGCCGATCCCGCGGCCGCATTTCAGTCGCTGGCGCTGCCGGTCATCACCATCGCCATCGTGATGAGCGCGTCCATCGCGCGCTATGTGCGCAGCGCGACGCTCGACGTCATCGGCAGCGACTACCTCCGCAATGCGCGCGCGCTCGGTTCCGGGTTCGGACGTGCCATGTGGAGGCACGGTCTGCGCAACGGGGCTGTCCCGATCATCTCCATCCTCGGCATCGAGCTCGCCACGACCTTCCTCGGCGCGGTGGTGGTCGAGAGCGTCTACACGCTGCCGGGCCTCGGCAGCATGCTGCTCAAGGCGATCGAGCAGCACGACTACCCCGACATCCAGGGCATCCTTTTCGTCTCCACGCTGCTCGTGCTCATCGTCGGTTTCCTCGCCGACATCGCCCAGCGCCTCATCGACCCGCGTCTGCGGCAGAGTATCTCGGGCAACCGGTGAGCGCGGTCGTCGAGCAGGCGGCGCAGACGGCGCCGGATCCGGGGCAGCGGGCGAGACGGCGTGCGCGCAGATCGGTCACGCTCGGGGTGGGCCTCACCCTGGTCGGTCTCGTCGTGCTGGTCGCCGCCGTGTCGTTCGTGTGGCTGCCGTACGCGCAGGGCGACACGTCCGGAGGCCGGCTCGCGCCTCCCGACGGCGCTCACTGGCTCGGCACCGACCGGTTCGGTCGCGACCTGACCACGCAGCTGATGATCGGCGCCCGCATCGCGCTGGCCGTCGGAGTCGGCGCCGTGGTGATCGGCGCGCTCATCGGCGTCACCGTCGGGATGCTGGCCGCCTTCGCCGGCCGGTGGCTCGACGACACGATCTCGGCGGTGCTCGACATCATCATCGCGTTCCCCGTGCTGCTGCTGGCGATGCTGATCGTCGCGGCGCAGGGGGCATCGCTCGGCACGGCCATCCTCGCGATCGGCCTGGCGATGTCGGCCGTCGTCGCCCGACTGACGCGCGTGCTGGCCAAGCGCGTGCTCGCGCAGCAGTTCGTCACCGCCGCCCGCACGTCGGGAACGTCGTGGGCCGGTATCGTGGGCCGTCACGTCCTCCCGAACATCTGGCCCACGCTGGGCGTGAACCTCGCCCTCCAGTTCGGCGTGGCCGTGCTCGCGGAAGCGAGCCTGTCGTACCTCGGCCTCGGCGCTCCGCCGCCGAACGCCTCCTGGGGGCGGCTGCTCCAGGAAGCTCAGGGCACCGTCGCCGTCGCCCCCGTCGGCGCGATCGCGCCCGGTGTCGCCCTGGTCGTCCTGGTCGTGGGAGTGAACCTGGTGGCCGACGGTCTGCGCGATGTCGCGGACCCGACCCGGAGGAGGGCGCGATGATCCTCGACGTGCGGGAGCTCGGCGTCACGGCCCGCGACGGATCGCAGCTGGTCGAGGCCGTCTCTTTCCGTCTCGACGCCGGCGAGCGGCTGAGTCTGATCGGCGAGTCCGGGTCGGGCAAATCGCTGACCTCGTTCGCCATCACCGGGCTCCTTCCGGACGGGCTCACCGCGACCGGCAGCGTGCAGCTGGCCGGGACCGAGGTCGTCGGTACGAAAGAGCGTTCGCTGGTTGCGCTCCGCGGACGGATCGCCTCCACCGTCTTCCAGGAACCGCTGACCGCGCTCGACCCGCTCATGAGGCTCGGAGCCCAGGTCGCGGAGCCGCTGCGGCGACATCTCGGTCTGCGGGGGAGCGCCCTCCGAGACGCGGTCCACGTCGCGCTCGACGAGGTGCGACTGCCCGACCCGGAGCGGATCGCCCGCGCGTATCCGCACGAGATCTCGGGAGGGCAGCGCCAGCGCGTGGCCATCGCGGCGGCGCTCGCGTGTCGCCCGCAGCTTCTGATCGCGGACGAGCCGACGACCGCCCTCGACGTGACCGTCCAGGCCGAAATCCTCGCCCTCCTCGACTCGCTCGTCGAGGAACGCGGCATGGCGCTGCTCTTCGTGAGCCACGATCTCGCCGTGGTGTCGAAGCTCACCGAGCGCGCTCTGGTGCTGCGCGGGGGACGCGTCGTCGAAGACAACACGATCGAGCGCATCCTGACCGCGCCGGCCGATCCCTACACCGCCGAGCTCGTCCGGAGCGCCCGCGAGCTCGACGCCGCCCTGGAGGTGCCGTGACCGCCGTCCTCGAACTCCGCGACGTCGGCTTCCGCTATCGTCGTGCCGCCGCAGCCGCGCTGGACGGTGTCTCGTTCGCCGTCGAAGCGGGCCGAAGCATCGGCCTCGTGGGGGAGTCCGGCGCGGGCAAGACCACCGTGCTCTCGTTGCTCCTGGGCCTGGCGTCGCCGACGTCGGGCGCAGTGCTCTTCGACGGTGCACCGCTCGACCGACGCGATCGCGCCGTGATGCGCGTGTTCCGGCGCAGTGTGCAGACGGTCTTCCAAGACCCGTACTCATCGCTCGACCCTCGGCAGAGCATCGGCCGGATCATCGGCGAGCCGCTCGCGTCCCTCCGGATCGCCTCCGGAGCCGATGCCCGCGATCGCGTGGCGGACGCACTCCGCGCGGTGGCGCTGCCCGCCGACGCGGCCGACCGCTACCCGCACGAGTTCTCCGGCGGCCAGCGCCAGCGCATCGCCATCGCCCGCGCGATCGTGTCGCGCCCGCGGGTGCTGCTGGCCGACGAACCGGTGAGCGCCCTCGACGTCACGACCCGTATCCAGATCATCGAGCTGCTCGGGAGCCTGGCCTCCGCCGACGGGATGACGATCGTGATGGTCTCGCACGATCTCAGCGTGGTCGCGTCGCTGTGCGAGCAGACCGTCGTGCTCAACGGCGGACGCGTGGTCGAGCAGGGGCGTACCGCCGATGTGCTCGGCTCGCCGGCCGATCCGTACACGCAACGGCTCCTCGCGTCGGTTCCGCGACTGCCGGCCTGAGGCGGGTTTGCCGACGCAGCCGCTGAGCCGGTGTCAGCTGCCTTCGGAGGCGCCGCGCAGCAGCAGGTCGAGTGTGAAGTCGAACCGTTCGTGCCCGCGACCCGAGGTCAGCGCGTCGGCGTGGGCCACGGTGTTCGGGAAGAGACCGGCCGGCAGCATCCGCAGCCGTCCGACCAGTTCGCCCGCGTCGCGTGTCGGTTCCCCGTCGCGCTCCTCCGCCTGCTGCCGCAGCGACTGCTCCAGGCTGTAGGCGCTCACGTAGAGGAACGCGGCGTCGTGGATGACGAGGCGGCGTATTCTCCGCCGCCTCGGCGGTCCGTACCCCGCTTCGCGCCGTCTCGCGGCGCAGGGAGTTGGGGCTAATCCAGACCGAGCTTTTTGCGGAGGGAGGCTACGTGGCCGGTGGCCTTCACGTTGTACAGGGGGAGGCGCACGCTCCCGTCCGGGTTCAGGACGAAGGTGGAGCGGATGACGCCGGTGACCGTCTTGCCGTAGAGCTTCTTCTCGCCGTAGGCGCCGTAGGCGGTGTGGACAGCGAGGTCCTCGTCCGACAGCAGCGGGAAGTTGAGCCGCTCCTGCTCCTGGAACTCCTTGTTCTTTGCGGGGGCGTCCTTGGAGATTCCGATCACCTTGTACCCGCTGGACGCGAGGGAGTTGAGGTTGTCGCGGAAGTCGCAGGCCTCGGTGGTGCAGCCCGGCGTCATCGCCGCCGGATAGAAGTAGACGATCACGTTGTCGCCGGCATAGTCGGAGAGCGAGACGGGGGTGCCGTCCTGGTCGGCGAGTGTGAACGCGGGTGCGGGCTGTCCAGCCTCAAGTCGAACCTCAGTCATGCGTCCATTCTGCCTCGCACTGCGAGTCCGGATCGCCGAGGGGCGGCCGAGGGGCGGCCGAAGGGCGCCCAAACGCCCTCAAATAGCGGATTTGAGGGCCTTTAGACGCCCCTCGGCGGTCGGCACTCGCCCCTCGTGCGCCCCTCGGCGGTCGGCACTCGCCCCTCGTACGCCCCTTGGCGGTCGGCACGCGCCCTCGGCGGTCGGCACGCGCCCTCGTCGGCCCTCAAGACGCGAAGGTGGCGAGGAGGCGCTGCAGCGAATCGAGGCGCGCGCGGCCGGTCTCGCCGAGCCGGCCCTCGTCGACGGCCTCGATGATGGCGCAATCGGGTGCGTCGGGCAGGTGGGTGCACCCACGGGGGCAGTCCTCGGCGATCGCAGCCAGGTCGGTGAACGCCTTGAGGATGCTTGCGGTGTCCACGTGGCCCAGCCCGAACGAGCGCACTCCGGGAGTGTCGATCACCCAGCCGTGCTCCGCGCCGCTCTTCACCCGCAACGACACCGTGGAGGACGACGTGTGGCGCCCTCGGCCGGTCACCTCGTTGACGTGCCCGGTGGCGCGTCCGGCGCCCGGCACGATCGCGTTGACGAGCGTCGACTTGCCCACCCCCGAGTGGCCGACCACGACCGTGTCGTGGCCGATCAGGGCGGCGGTGATCTCGTCGACGGGGATGTGGTCCTCCCGGCTGGTGAACACCGGCAGGTCGAGTCCGGCGAAGTTGTGCAGGAACGGCGCCGGATCGGCGAGGTCGATCTTGGTGACGCACAGCATCGGTTCGATGCCCGCGTCGTACGCGGCCACCAGGTACCGGTCCACCAGCCGCGTGCGGGGTTCGGGATTGGCGGCCGCGACCACGATGAGCATCTGGTCGGCGTTCGCGACGATCACGCGCTCCACCTCGTCGGTGTCGTCCGCGCTCCGTCGCAGCAGCGTCGTCCGCGGCTCGATGCGCACGATGCGGGCGAGGGTGCCCTCGTCGCCCGAGGTGTCGCCCACGACGGCGACGCGGTCGCCTGTCACGATCGGCTTGCGCCGCAGCTCGCTGGCGCGCGCCGCTACGACCTGCCGCTCGTCGTCGGTGTCCTCGTCGAGCAGCACCGTGTACCGGCCGCGATCCACCCCGAGGACCCGAGCGATCTCCGCTCCGGCGTGCTCCGGCCGCTGCTTCGACCGTGGACGATTGCCCTTGGGATTGGGCCGGCTGCGGATGGTCGACTCGTCGTAGAGGTCGTACTCGTCGTCCTCGTCGTCGTCATCCGACCACCACGACATCTAGGCCGCCGTGCCCGTCTCGAGCATGCGCGCCCACAGCTGCGGGAACTGCGGGAGCGTCTTGGCGGTGGTGGCGATGTTCTCGATCTCGACTCCCGGCACCACCAGGCCGAGGATCGCGCCGGCCGTCGCCATCCGGTGGTCCTCGTAGCTCCGCCAGGCGCCGCCGTGCAGGGTGCGCGGCTCGATGCGCAGGCCGTCCTCGAGCTCGGTCACCGCACCGCCGAGCCTGTTGATCTCGGCGGCCAGCGCTGCCAACCGGTCGGTCTCGTGGTGGCGGATGTGCCCGATGCCGGTGATCTCGCTCGGACCGTCGGCCAGCGCAGCGATGGCGACGATCGCCGGTGCGAGCTCGCCTCCGGTGGTGAGGTCGAGCTGTACGGCCGCGATGCGCTCGGGCCCGGAGACCGTGAGCCGGTCGCCGTCGCGCGTCACGGTCGCACCGAACAGCGGAAGCAGATCGGCCAGGTCGGCGCCGACCTGCGTCGTCGTCTCGGGCCAGCCGGAGACGGTCACCGTGCCGCCCGTGACGACCGCGGCCGCGAGGAACGGCGCGGCGTTCGAGAGGTCGGGTTCGATGTCGACCTCCCGGGCCACGATCGTGCCGGGTTTCACGACCCAGCGCCCGACCTCCGGCGACTCGACCGTCACACCGCGGGCGGCCAGCGCCGCGACCGTCATCTCGATGTGGGGGAGGCTCGGGAGGCGCTCGCCGGAGTGGGTCAGGTCGAGGCCGCCCTCGAATCGGCTGGCCGAGAGCAGCAGGGCGCTGACGAACTGGCTGGAGCTGGAGGCGTCGATCTCGATGGCGCCGCCGGCGACCGTCCCCGTTCCGTGGACCGTGAACGGGAGGGCGCCGCGACCGTCGTCGTTCACGTCGACGCCGAGCGCGCGCAGCGCGGCGATGATCGTGCCCATCGGCCGCCCGCGGGCGGAGTCGTCGGCGTCGAACATCGTCGGGCCGAGCGCGAGTCCGGCGACCGGCGGCACGAACCGCATCACCGTTCCGGCCTGGCCGCACTCGATCGTGGTGCTGCCGAGCAGTTCCTCGGCCGGAGTGATCAGGAGGTCGGCGCCGAATTCGCCGGCGCCCGGCTGCTCGACGATCGAGACCCCGAGCGCGCGCAGCGCCTCCACCATATTGGCCGTGTCGCGCGAGTGCAGCGGAGCGCGGAGCAGTGAGGGGCCGTCGGCGAGGGCCGAGAGCACGAGCTCGCGAGCCGTCAGCGACTTGGATCCGGGCAGCGAAACGGAGGCCGTCACCGGGCCGTCGGCGACCGGCGCGGGCCACAGCGTGTTCGGCTCGTCGACGCGGTTGTCGCCGTACGGATCGAAGTCGGGGGCGGAATATTTCGAGATCAGCATTGTTGTCAAGGTTATCCGTGATCGAGCCCGAAGGAAGGATCAGCACGTGCCCGCAGCGACCGCTGTCCTCGACGCACCACGCACCCGCGTGCGCGCTTCGTCGGCGACCCGGCCCCAGCGCCGGATCGCTCGGAGCCGGGCGCAACTAGACTGGCCCCTGATGAGCACCGAAACCGAGGACAAGGGCGCGCTGTTCGAAGAGCAGGCGCTGCCCTTCATGGACCAGCTCTACGCGGCCGCCCTCCGCATGACCAGGAACCCGGCGGATGCGCAAGACCTGGTGCAGGAGACGTATGTCAAGGCGTACGCCGCGTTCGCCCAGTTCCAGCAGGGCACCAACCTCAAGGCGTGGCTCTACCGCATCCTCACCAACACGTTCATCAACACCTATCGCAAGAAGCAGCGCGAGCCGTATCAGGGAACGATCGACGAACTCGAGGACTGGCAGCTCGGAGGTGCGGAGTCGACCACCGCGTCCTCCAGCCGCTCGGCCGAGGCGGAGGCGATCGACCACCTGCCCGACAGTGCCGTCAAGGACGCGCTCCAGGCCATTCCGGAGGACTTCCGGCTGGCCGTCTATCTCGCCGATGTCGAGGGATTCTCCTACCAGGAGATCGCCGACATCATGAAGACCCCGATCGGCACCGTCATGAGCCGCCTGCACCGTGGGCGACGGATGCTCCGGGAGCTTCTGACCGACTACGCGCACGAGCGCGGGCTCTCGGCGGTCCAGAGCCCGGACGTGCAGACCACCAGGAGAACGAAATGACCGACTGCGGCTGTGAGAAGGCGAAGGCCGAACTCGAGGAGTACCTGCGCAACGAGCTCTGCAACGAGGATGCTGCGGACGTTCGCGAGCACCTCGCCAACTGCGACGGCTGCTCGAGCGAAGCACACCTGAACGTCGTGCTCACCGAGGTGGTGCAGCGGGCGTGCAAAGAGACCGCGCCCGAGACGCTGCGCGCCGAAGTGCTGCTGCGCATCCGGTCGTTCCAGGCGTCCGTGCACTGATCCCGCGCGAACATTCGTGACGAATCCCGGGATTCGTGCCACGAATCTCGACATTCGTCACGAATCCCGGGGTCAGGCGATGGAGCCGGGCACCTCGTGCACGAAGAACAGGCCGCCGAGGGGATCGGTGACCTGGGCGAACCGCCCGAACTCGCTGTCCCACGGGTCGCGCACCACGGTGCCGCCCAGTTCCACGACGCGACGTGCCGCGTCTGCGGCGTTCTGCACGCCGAAATAGACCACCCAGTGCGAGGGCACCCCGGGCGGCAGCATGCCGTCGGCGTCGAACACGCCGCCGCTGGGGGAGTCCGGGTCGCCGAACGTCTCGTAGCGGAAGTCCGCGGTGTCGCCGAGGACCGTGGTGGTCCAGCCGAAGACGCGCTTGTAGAACTCCACCTGGGCCGCGTAGTCGCGAGCGTACAGCTCGTGCCAGGAGAGGCCTCCCGGCTCGGCGGCGAGCTCGAAGCCGCGATGCTGCTCCGGCTCCCACAGGCCGATCACCGCGTGGCCCGGGTCGGCTGCGACCGCCAGCCTGCCCTGGTCGCCCACCGTCATGGTCGGTGAGAGCACCTGGCCGCCGGCGTTCGTGACGGCTCTCTCGGCCGCATCGGCGTCTTCGACGAGCAGGTAGGTGAGCCACGAGTCGGGCTGCGCCCCCTCCATGGCGTCGCCCATGCCTGCGACGAGACGGCCGTCGCGGCGGAACGTCACGTACCCGCCGTACTCGCCGCCGCCGGTCTCCGCGGTCCACCCGAAGAGGGCGGTGTAGAACTCCTGGGCGCGCGGGAGGTCGGAGGCCGCGTAGTCGACCCAGCAGGGCTCCCCGAGGCGGTGATTCGTCAGGACGGTCATGCGCTCACGCTACGCCGCTGCCGCCCCGAGGCGACACCCCCGGGTCTGCTTCCTCGGCGGGCAGCAGCAGCGCGGCGATGAGCCCGATCGCGCCCAGCGCCGCCACCACGGCCATGGCCACGCCGTAGGCGGCGCCGCCCGCGTCGATGTTCGCGACCAGGATGGTGCCGGCGATCGCGGTGCCGAAGGTCGACCCCAGGTTCGACACCGAGCGCGACAGCCCGGAGATCTCGCCCTGGACGGCCTCCGGGAACGCCGACTGCACGACGTTCACCGACGGGGTGAGCATCAACCCGAGACCGGCGCCGATGAGGAACAGCCCAGGGACGAACGGCCAGCCTCCGGTCGTCCCCGCGGCCAGCCAGATCAGGAGCACGACGCCAGGGACGCACAGCACGAATCCCGTGACGATCAGGGACTTCTGTGCGAACCGCTTGGCGAGACGGCCCGCGAGCAGCGAGGTCAGCAGAAGCCCGACCGTCGCCGCCGTGAAGATCACGCCCGTCTCGATCGCGTTGTAGCCGCGCACGACCTGCAGGTACGCCGACACCGTGAACGAGGTCCCCATCAGGATCACCCACTGCAGGTTCTGGGTGATCAGCGCCAGATTCGACAAGCGCCCGCGGAACAGCGCCGTCGACAGCAGCGGCGCCTTGCCGACGCGCTCCCGACGGCGCACCCAGAGGAAGAACCCGACCAGGATCGCGATGCCCAGCAGGACGAGGACGACCATCAACGGCACGCTCGTGTCGGCGGCGAGGATGCCCATGACGAGGACGAACAGCCCGAGAGCGGAGAGGATCGCGCCCACGGTGTCGAAGGGGCGCTTCGGGTCCGGAGCCACTGGGTCGGTCAGGTTACGGCTCAGCAGGAGGATCACCGCGATCACGAGGGCCTGGAACACGAACGCGGCCCGCCAGCTGATCCCGGTGGTGATGAGTCCGCCGATCAGCGGTCCCGCGGCCGCGCCGACACCGCCCATGCCGCTGATGATGCCGAACGCCAGCGCCCGGCTCGGGATGTCGGGAAGGTGGATCGTGGTGAGGATGTAGACCGGCGGGATCAGCATCGCCGTCCCGAGCCCCTCCAGCAGGGAATTGCCGAGGATGACCGCCCAGAGCCCCGGTGCGAAGGCCGTGATCAGCGCACCGGCGCCGTAGACCACCAGACCGATCACGAAGCTCCGCTTGCGCCCGATGTTGTCGGTCAGCTTGCCCATCGGGATCATCAGGGCGGCCATCGTGAGCAGGAAGAGGGTGATGCTGAGCTGGATGCCCTCGACCGAGGTGTTCAGGTCGTGCGACATGTCGTTGATCATGACGTTCATGTTCGAGCCCGCGAAGCTGCAGATGAACTGCGCCAGCGCGAGCGGCGCGATGATGCGACGGATGGTCGAACGCGATGCCTCTGCGGTGATTCCGGTCATGTCGGCTCCCGGGTCGGTCTCGGTGGGAGAGTACTGCGGCCGGTCGCGGTCGTGCAATCGGGTTGCCGCGAGCGGGCGACCGGCGTTATCGTGCGGCCGTCCGGCGCCGTCACCGGGCACCGAGGAGCACGTCATGACCGCACCGTTCCGTGGCCGAATCGACCTCGACATCCGTGAATCGAAACCGGACTGGGCTCCCTTCGAACCGCCGAAGGCGCCGGACGGGTCGCCCAACGTCGTCCTCATCGTGCTCGACGACGTCGGCTTCTCGGCCATGAGCTGCTACGGCGGCCCGATCGACACCCCCAACATCGACCGGCTGGCCGATTCCGGGGTCCGCTTCACGCAGTGGCACACCACAGCCCTGTGCTCGCCCACCCGAAGCGCACTCCTCACCGGACGCAACCACACGCGCAATTCGATGGCCTGCATTACCGAGGCGGCCACCGGCTTCCCGAACGCCAGCGGAACGATCCCGCAGGAGAACGGGATGATCTCCCAGATCCTCGCCGAGCGCGGCTGGAACACGTACATCGTGGGCAAGTGGCACCTGTGCCCGTCCGACGAGATGAACCTGGCGTCCACCCGACGCAATTGGCCGACCGGTCGCGGATTCGAGCGCTTCTACGGCTTCCTCGGTGCCGAGACGAACCAGTGGTATCCCGATCTGGTCTACGACAACCATCCCGTCGATCAGCCGGCATCGCCCGAAGAGGGTTACCACCTCACGGTCGACCTCACCGACAAGGCCATCGAGTTCATCGGCGACGCCAAGGCGCTCGCACCCGACAAGCCGTTCTTCCTCTACTACGCGCCGGGCGCCGCGCACGCGCCGCACCACGCCCCGAAGGAGTGGATCGAGAAGTACGCGGGGAAGTTCGACCAGGGCTATGAGAAGATCCGCGAGGAGATCCTGCAACGTCAGGTGGCCCTCGGACTGGTGCCGGAGGGGACAGAGCTGCCTCCGATCAACCCGATCGGAACGCCGCAGACGCGCAGCGGACCAGACGGCACACCGTTCCCGGCGCTCGACGCCACCAAGCCGTGGGACTCGCTCGGCGACGACGAGAAACGGCTCTACGCGCGGATGGCAGAGGTGTACGCGGGATTCCTCTCGCACGCCGACCACCAGATCGGGCGGTTGCTCGACTATCTGGACGAGGCCGGCATCCTCGACGACACCCTGATCATGCTGGTGTCGGACAACGGTGCGAGCGGCGAGGGCGGCCCCGACGGCTCTGTCAACGAGAGCAAGTTCTTCAACGGCATCCCGGACAGCCTGGAGGAGAACCTCGCGATGCTCGACGAGCTCGGGAGTCCCGCGACCTACAACCATTATCCGAACGGCTGGGCGATGGCCTTCAACACGCCGTTCAAGATGTGGAAGCGCTACGACTACAACGGCGGCACGGCGGACCCCTGCATCCTCTCGTGGCCGGCAGTGCTCGGCCACGGCGGCGAGCTGCGGCATCAGTACCATCACGCCGTCGACATCGTGCCGACGATCCTCGACCTGCTCGGCGTGGAGCTGCCCGAGCAGCTCGGAGGGTATGTGCAGTCCCGGATGGACGGCGTGAGCATGCGCTCGGCGGTGGAGGACGCCGATGCGCCGACGGCCCGGCCGACCCAGTTCTACGCGATGCTCGGCTCCCGCTCGATCTGGCACGACGGCTGGAAGGCGGTGTCGAATCACCCGGTGCTCAGCGGGTGGAGCCACTTCAACGACGACACCTGGGAGCTCTACCACACGGACGTCGACCGTTCGGAGGTGCACGATCTCGCCGCAGAGCATCCCGACCGCGTGCGCGAACTGGTCAATCTGTGGTTCGCGGAAGCCGGGGCGAACCAGGCCTTCCCACTCGACGACCGATCGGCGATCGAGATCCTGCTGACGCCGCGACCCGTGCTGACGAGCCCGCGCGATCGCTACGTGTACCGCGTCGGCGGTGCCGAGATCCCCGAATCGCAGGCCGTCAACATCCGCAACCGGTCGTACGCGATCGGCGCCCTGGTCGACCTCCCGCAGCCGGGGGCGCAGGGCGTGCTGTTCGCGCATGGCGCGCGCTTCGGCGGCCACACCCTCTATGTGAAGGACGGCCGGTTGCATTACGTCTACAACTTCGTCGGCAGCCTCGAGCAGCGGATCGACGCGACGGAAGACCTCCCGACCGGGGAGAACCTGATCCTGTCGGCGGCGTTCGAGAAGGATGGCGAGGAAGCGCCGGGCCTGGCCACCGGCATCCTGAGCCTCTATCACGGCGACCGCAAGGTCGGCGAGGGCCGCATCAAAACCCAGCCGGGCTACTTCAGTCTCGCCGGGGAAGGGCTGTGCGTCGGCTACGACGGTGGCGAACCGGTGACCGACGACTACCCGGGTGAGCGCCCCTTCCGGTTCAGCGGCGGCACACTGCACCGCGTGGTCGTCGACGTCAGCGGCGAGCCGTATCTCGACCTGGAGCGCCAGGCCGCTGCGATGCTGGCGCGGGAGTAGCAGGGCTGGCGAGGGAGGCGCGGCGCTGTCGGCCGCTGCGGCTACGGTGGCGGAATGGCCATCGACGATTTCCGTGTCCACGTTCCCGACGACGTCCTCACCGATCTGCGCGACCGGCTCGCCCGCACCCACTATCTGCCGTCGCCGCGGACCGGCTGGCAGGGCGGCCTCGGCGGCGACGAGTTGCGCGAGCTCGTCGACGGGTGGCTGGCGTTCGACTGGAGGGCCGAGGAGCACCGCCTGAACGCGGTCGAGCAGCACACGGCCTCCGTCAACGGCCGCAGGCTGCACTTCGCTCGTGTGCGCGGCACCGGTGACGGACCGCACACGCCGCTGCTCCTGCTGCACGGGTGGCCGAGCGCCTACGTCGAATACCTGCCGCTCGCCGCTCTGCTCAGCGATCGGTTCGATGTCGTCATCCCGTCGCTGCCGGGCTTCGTGTTCTCGGAGGCTCTCGAACCGCCGCTGACCCGGCGTGCGATCGCGGAGGCGCTGCACACCGTGATGACCGACGTGCTCGGTTTCGAACGCTATGCGACGTTCGGCGGCGACATCGGCGGGGGAGCCTCCACCTGGCTCGGCGCCGATCGTCCCGACTCGCTCGTGGGCGTGCAATTGCTCAGCCCGCCGTTCCCCGCCGACGACACCCCGCAGAGCGACGAGGAGCGCGACTTCTTGGCGGCCCTCGACGCCTACGACAGCCTCGACGGAGGCTACAGCGAGATCATGCTCACGCGACCCGACACCATCGCGGCGGCACTGGCCGATTCGCCTGCCGGGCTGCTCGCCTGGATCGCCGACAAATGGCACGACTGGGTCGACCACGACAACGGAGGCTGGGAGCGCGTCGTCGACTCGGGAATCCTGTACACGATCGCCACGCTGTACTGGGTCACCGACAGCATCGGCACGTCGTTCCAGCAGTACTACGACTACGAGCAGAACCCGCCCCGTCCTCCGATCACGGCGCCGCTGGGCGTGTACCTCGCGCGGGAGCCCGGATTCGCGGGCTTCCCGCGGTCGCTCGCCGAGCGAGCGGCGCCCGGGCTGCGCGAGTTCGGGCTCGCGCCCGCCGGAGGTCACTTCGCGGGCTTCGAGCATCCCGAGCTGGCGGCCGAGGCGATCCGCGCGTTCCACTCGCAGCTGAACGCGTAGCGAACGGAGGGCTTGCGGCGCGACGCGCCCGTTGCTCGGCATGAACGGAGGAGTCGCGGCCCGAAGCCCGCCCCCCCGCCGCCCGGTGTCGGGGGGTTGGGGTAAGACGGAGCCGCCCCCCGCTG
>NZ_CAMFLC010000050.1 GCF_945957465.1 uncultured Leifsonia sp. | reverse complement strand
TCGATCACGCAGCAGTACGTGAAGAACATCCTCGTGCAGCGCTGCGAGAACAAGCAGCCGGATCCCACCGCTTCCGAAGCGGTGCAGAAGAAACAGTACGCGGCGTACCAGTCGTGCTACGACGATGCCACCAAAGTCGACCCTGTTCGCAAGCTCAAGGAGATGCGCTACGCGATCGGTCTCGAGAAGGAGTACTCCAAGAACGACATCCTGCAGAGCTACCTGAACATCGCTCTGTTCGGCGGTCGCGTCTACGGCGTGCAGTCGGCCGCCGAGTACTACTTCGGGGTGTCGGCGAAAGACATCAGCCTGCCGCAGGCCGCCACCCTCGTCGCCATCCTGAACAACCCCGACAACCTGCGCATCGACCAGCCCGAGAACAAAGACAACGGGGCTGCGAACGGCTACGCGCAGACACTCGCACGCCGCAACTACGTTCTCGACCGCATGCTCGTCAACGGCAAGATCACCAAAGAGGAGCACGACGCCGCCGTCGCCACCAAGATCGAACCCAAGATCTCCGCGATGCAGAACGGCTGCATGACGGCTCAGCAGTACAACGCCGCGTTCTTCTGCGACTACGTCGAGCGCACGATCGAACAGGACCCGGCGTTCGGCAAGACGGACGACGAACGATCGAGCTTCCTCACCCGCGGCGGGCTCAAGATCTACACGACCCTCAACCTCGACCTCCAGAACCAGGCGCAGCAGGCCGTGTCGGCGTACATCCCGCCGAGCAGCCCGAATCTCGACCTCGGCTCGTCGAACGTGTCGGTGGAGGTCGGAACCGGACGCATCGTCACCATGGTGCAGAACAGGCCGTACGACAACACGGCGAACCCGGCGCCCGGCACGACGGCGGTGAACTACAACACCGACTACAAAGACGGCGGCTCCGAGGGCTTCCAGACCGGATCGTCGTACAAGGCGTTCGACCTGCTCGAATGGCTGCAGGAGGGCCACTCCCTGTACGAGACCGTCAACGGCACGCAGCACCTCTTCCCGCCGTCCGCATTCCACGAGAGCGATCCGTGCAACGACATCGGCGGAGCGTGGCCCGTCTCGAACGACGAGGGCGAGACGGTCACCTCGACGACGGTGATGAACGCGACCGCCGCCTCGATCAACACGATCTTCGCGATGATGGCGACCAAGCTCGATCTGTGCGGCATCAAGGAGCGGGCCCAGGACCTGCTGGTGCACGGAGCGGACGAGGCGCAGAACCCGTTCCGGGCCAACCCGTCGTCGGTACTCGGCACCAACTACATCGCACCGATCACGATGGCGACCGCGTACGCCGGGATTGCCAACGGCGGCAAGGCCTGCAGCCCGATCGCGATCGACAAGATCGTCGACGCCACCGGCGCGGAGCACGCTGTGCCCAAGACGCAGTGCTCGCCCACCCCGATCGATCCGGGGGTCGCTGCCGCCGCGATCTACGCCTTGCAGGGTGTGCTCCGAGGCGGTGGCACGGCATCCTCTGCCAACCCCGGCGACGGCGTACCGATCTTCGGCAAGACCGGAACGACGGACAACTCCCTCGAGAACTGGCTGGTGACCTCCACGACAAAGGTGGCCCAGGCCACCTGGGTGGGCAACGTCGCCGGCCAGGTGCCCCTGCGCAGTCAGAGATTCCAGGGCATCGGCGGCGGCGACGTGAAGTTCTCGATCGTCAAGCGCATCCAGACCGCGCTCGACGCGGCCTACGGCGGGTCGGCCTTCCCGGCTCCCCCGGCGAAGTACCTGTCGCGACCCGCGCCGCCGAAGCCGACGGCCCCGGCGAATCCGACCGCCCCCACCCAGCCGGGACCCGGTGCGGGCGGAAACCAAGGTGGCGGACAGGGCGGTGGACCGGGCGCAGGCGGCGGCGGACCGAACCCGCCGCCCAAGAAGCCCTGATCGCGCGAGCCGGCCCGTTCAGGCCGACGATCGGCTCGACGCCGCTCGCTCGGCGACCTCTTTGACGCCGCGCAGCATCGTCTCCCAGTTCTGCTGGGAGTGCTGCGCGGCCTCCACGGTGGGGTTGTTGTCCTGATCGAGCGTCACATGGGTGCCCGCCGGCGTCTCCTCCAGCTCGAAATGCAGGGTGTGGTAGTTCTCCGGCAGATCGTCCTGACCGCTGAGCGGGCTGAAGTGGGTCAGCACGATCCGCCATGGTTCCTCACGGTCGTCCAGCTCGATCACGCGGCCGTGATCCTCGAACGTCTTGCCCTGCCACTCGCCGCGCCACACGATGCGCGAACCGAGCCTCCAGTCCGAGACGACTTCGGCGCCCATGAGGATCTCGGGATGCGATCCGCTCGACGTGAGGAGCGCCCAGACGTCGCGGCGCGGTGCACTCACGTCCAGCTCGGCTCTCGCGACGTAGTTCCCCATGGCGCCTCCCGGTCCGTCATCGCCACCAGCGGTTCCGCCGACATCACACACCCGGCGCAGCCGCCGGCGCAACCCCGTCGGACTCCCCCGCTCGGACTCAGTCGAGCCGGAAGACCAGCGCCTCCCACGGTTCGAGTGATCCGGTGACGCCGCGGCTTTCGGATCCGGCCAGGTTGCCGAGGACGAACGCGGCGTCGCGCCACTCGACGAGTTCCGCCGTGTCGTACTGAGCGACCGCGCCGGTCAGGTTCACGAGAACGAGCAGTTCCCTCCCGTCGAGCGCGCGGCGGTAGCCGAACACCTGGGGGTGATCCTCGAGGACCGGCGTGAAGTCGCCATCCGCCACGACGGGGGACTCATGCCGAAGCTCGATCAGGCGGCGGTAGTGCGCGAAGACGGAATCGGGGTCGGCGGTCTCGGCCGCGGCGTTCACGCGCGGATAGTCCGGATTGGCCGGGATCCACGGTGTCCCGGTCGTGAAGCCGGCCGCGCGCTCGTCCGACCACTGCATCGGGGTGCGCGCGTTGTCGCGGCTGGTGCGACGCAGGGCCGCCATCACGTCCGCGGCGTCCTGGCCCTGGATGTCGACCGCCTCCGCGTAGTGGTTGAGCGTCTCGATGTCGCGGAAGTCGGCGATCGAGTCGAAGGGCACGTTGGCCATCCCGAGCTCCTCCCCCTGGTACACGTACGGCGTGCCGCGCATCAGGTGCAGCACGGTGCCGAGCGCCTTGGCGGAGGCCACCCGGTGCTCGGGGCGGTCGTCTCCGAACCGGCTGACCACACGGGGCTGATCGTGATTGTTCCAGTAGAGGCTGTTCCAGCCCACCTCGGCCAGCCCCTGCTGCCACGTGACCAGGTTGCGCTTGAGGTCGAGCACACTGGCCTGCCGATGGTCCCACTTGCCTCCGTGCCCGTGATCGAGGTCGACGTGCTCGAACTGGAACACCATGTCGAGCTCCGCACGCGCCGGGTCGGTGAACAACCTCGCCTGCTCCACCGAGACGCCGGGCATCTCGCCGACGGTGAGGATGCGGTCGGCGCGTCCGGCGAACACGCGCTCGTGCATCTCGTGCAGGAACTCGTGGATGCGCGGCCCCTGCCCGAAGAACGGGTAGCCGTCGCCGTAGAGCCTGCCGGCGGGCACTTCCCCGTCGGGAAGGTCGACCACTTTCGAGATGAAGTTGACGACGTCCATCCGGAAGCCGTCGACCCCACGGTCGAGCCACCAGTTCATCATGTCGTAGACGGCGTCCCGGACCTCGGGGTTCTCCCAGTTGAGGTCCGGCTGCTTGCGGGAGAACAGGTGGAGGTAGTACTCGCCGGTCGCCGGGTCGAGTTGCCAGGCCGGGCCCGAGAAGAACGACCCCCAGTTGTTCGGCTCGGCCCCGTGCTCGCCCGGCCGGTGGCCGTCGCGGGCCGGACGCCACCAGTACCAGTCGCGCTTGGGGTTGTCGAGCGATGAAGCCGACTCGATGAACCAGGGATGCTCGTCGGACGTGTGGTTCACGACCAGGTCCATCATCAGCTTGATGCCGCGCGCGTGGAGGCCGGCGAGCAGCTCGTCGAAGTCGGCGAACGTGCCGAAGAGCGGGTCGATCGCCCGGTAGTCGCTGATGTCGTACCCGTTGTCATCGTGCGGCGACGCATAGATCGGCGACAGCCAGACGACGTCCACTCCCAGCCGCTGGAGGTGGTCGAGATGGTCGATGATCCCCCGGAGGTCGCCGATTCCGTCCCCGTCACTGTCCGCGAAGCTGCGCGGGTAGATCTGGTACACGACAGCCGACTTCCACCACGTCTCACTCACGCGCCCACACTACTCGTGGGCACAGCCCGATCGTGGGCAGCCGATCGACTGCATCGACGCCGCCACGGGAGCGCACCCGCTGCTCGCGGTCGGGGCGCCGCGGTCAGCGGCGTTCGATAGCCTGAGGGCATGCTCACGCCGCCGATCACCGCGAAGAAGCCGACCGAGCGCAGCCACCACGGCGACGTCGTCATCGACGACTACGAGTGGCTGCGCGACAAGGACGATCCGGCTGTCATCGCGCACCTCCACGAAGAGAACGCGTACACCAACGCCCGCACCGAGAAGCTCGGTGTCCTGCGCGAGCAGATCTTCGACGAGATCAAGAACCGCACCCGTGAGACCGACCTGAGCGTCCCCACCCGCGAAGGCGATTGGTGGTACTACACCCGCACGGTCGAGGGTCGCCAGTACGGCATCCACTGTCGTGCCCCGATCGACGGCCCGGACGACTGGGACCCGCCCGCGCTCGACGAAGAGGCGCAGCAGCACGGCCTCCCGGGCGAGCAGGTGCTGCTCGACGACAACGCGGAGGCCGAGGGGCACGACTTCTACGCCCTCGGCAGCTTCGACGTCAGCGCGGACGGCTCGCGTCTGCTGTTCGCCGTCGATACGGAGGGTGACGAGCGGTACACGATCCGGGTGCGGTCGCTCGCCGGCGACGGGGCGACCTTCCCCGACGAGATCGCCGGAACCGGGGCAGGCGCCTTCTTCGACCCCAGCGGCGAGTACATCTTTTACACCACCGTCGACGACGCCTGGCGGCCCGACACGGTCTGGCGCCACCGCGTGGGCCAGGGGCCCGACGGCGAGTCCGACGTGCAGGTCTTCCACGAACCCGACGAGCGCTACTGGGTCGGCGCCGGCCTCACCCGCAGCAGGCGGTTCCTGATCGTCGAGGTCGGCTCCAACATCACCAGCGAGAGCTGGCTGCTCGACGCGAGCGATCCGACGGGTGAGTTCACCGTCGTCTGGCCGCGCACAGAGGGCGTCGAGTACGACGTGGAACACGCCGTCGCCGGCGGCCGCGACCGGCTGCTCATCGTGCACAACGACGGAGCGGTCAACTTCGAACTCGTGAGCGTCGCCGCAGACGATCCGCAGGGCCCACGCCGCACGCTGCTCGCGCACAACCCGGCGGTCCGCATCGAGGGCGTGGACGCGTTCCGCGACTTCGTCGCCCTCGAATACCGGCGGGAGGGGATGACGCGCCTCGCGGTCGCCTGTCTCCCGCAGCCGGGCGGGGACGGCGCGACCGACGCCGACGACACCCTGCACGAGCTGCAATTCGACGAGGAGCTCTTCACGGTCGGCGCCGGCGGCAACCCGGAGTGGACGCAACCGTTCCTCCGGCTCGGCTACGGAAGCTTCGTCACGCCGTCGAGCGTGTACGACTACGACGTGCGCACGCGCGAGCTCACGCTGCGCAAGCAGCAGCCGGTGCTCGGGGAGTTCGAGCCGGAGCTGTTCGAGCAGCGCAGGGAGTGGGCCACCGCCGCCGACGGCACCCGGGTGCCGATCTCGCTCGTCTACCGCCGCGACCTGGTGACGCCAGGCGAGCCGGCCCCCCTGGTGCTCTACGGCTACGGGTCGTACGAGGCGAGCATGGACCCGTCGTTCGGAATCCCCCGGCTCAGCCTCCTCGACCGCGGTGTGGTGTTCGCGATCGCCCACGTGCGCGGCGGCGGCGAGCTGGGCAGGCTCTGGTATGAACACGGCAAGAAGCTGCACAAGAAGAACACCTTCACCGATTTCGTGGCCGCAGCGCAGCACCTCGTCGACCAGGGGTGGACCACGCCGTCGCGACTGGCCGCACAGGGCGGCAGCGCCGGCGGCCTCCTTATGGGCGCCGTCGCCAACCTGGCGCCGCGGCTCTTCGCGGGCGTGCTCGCCGAAGTGCCGTTCGTCGACCCGCTGACGACCATTCTCGACCCGTCGCTCCCGCTGACGGTGATCGAGTGGGACGAGTGGGGCGACCCGCTCCACGACGAGGAGGTGTACTACTACATGAAGTCGTACGCACCCGTCGAGAACGTCCACCACACCGCGTATCCGCGCATCCTCGCCGTGACCAGCCTCAATGACACGCGAGTGCTGTACGTCGAGCCCGCCAAGTGGGTCGCGAAGCTGCGGGAGGTCGGCGCCGACGCGCTCCTCAAGACCGAGATGGCCGCCGGGCACGGCGGCGTGTCCGGGCGATATGCCGCGTGGCGGGAGCGCGCGTTCTCGCTGGCCTGGCTCCTCGACGTCGTGGGGGCGCACCCGTCCGGCGAGTAGCCCAGGCCGCTGACCTGAGCCACGGGCGTGCGTCTCAGCCCAGGTCGCGGAGCTCAGCCCATGTCGCGGAGCTCAGCCTAGGTCGTCCGGATCTCTGCCGGTGCGCTCGCCCGACTCCAGGGAGGCAATCGCAGCGAGGTCGTCCGCGTCGAGCTCGAAGTCGAAGACCTCCAGGTTCTGGCGGATCCGCTCGGGCGTCGACGACTTGGGGATGACCACGTTGCCGAGTTGCAGCTGCCACCGGATGACGACCTGCGCCGGCGTGACGCGGTACCGGGCGGCCAGCCCGGCGAGCACGGGGTCGTCGAGCACCCGACCGCGCGCCAGCGGAGACCAGGCCTCCGTGACGATCCCCTGGGCCGCGTCATAGGCGCGCACCTCCGTCTGGGGCAGCCAGGGGTGCAGCTCCACCTGGTTGACCGCGGGCACGGTGCCCGTCTCCGCTGCCAGCCGCTCCAGGTGGTGGATGTGGAAGTTCGCGACGCCGATCGACCGCGCACGCCCGTCCGACTTCAGCCGCTCCAGGGCACGCCACGAGTCGACGTAGCGGTCGTGCGCGGGCGCGGGCCAGTGGATGAGGAACAGGTCGACCGTGTCGAAGCCCAGCCGTTCGAGGCTGGCGTCGAACGAGCGCAGCGTCGAGTCGTAGCCGTTCTCGGTCCACCACACCTTCGTGGTCACGAACACCTCGTCGCGCCCGAGCCCGCTGCGCCTGACCGCCTCGCCGACACCGCGCTCGTTCTCGTAGAACGACGCGGTGTCGATGTGCCGGTAGCCGGCCTCCAACGCCGTCAGCACGGCACCCACGGTCTCGTCCTCGGGGATCTTGTAGACACCGAACCCGAGTTGCGGGATGGTCGCGCCGTCGTTGAGAACCAACTGGGGGATGTTCGCCATGGGTTCATTCTGCCCCGGGTCGGGCGTACGGGTGGGAGACGAAGAAAGGAGACGACATGAGTTACGACGACAAGCGCGTCGCATTCCTGGTGGGACCGGAGGGCATCGAACAGGCTGAGCTCACCGAGCCCTGGAAGGCCGTGACCGAAGCAGGTGCCACCGCGAAACTGATCTCGAAGGAGTCGGGCTCGGTTCAGGCCTTCAACCATCTGACGCCGGCCGACAAGTTCTCCGTGGATGTCACGCTCGGTGACGCATCGGCCGACGACTTCGACATGCTCGTGCTGCCAGGAGGAGTGGCCAACGGCGACCAGGTGCGCACGTTCCCCGACGCGGTGGAGCTCGTGAAGGGCTTCGCGAGCGCCGGCAAGCCGATTGCGGTGATCTGCCACGGCGGCTGGGTGCTCATCGAGGCGGGCGTGGTCGACGGTCGCACGCTGACCAGCTGGCCGAGCCTGCAGACGGACTACCGCAACGGGGGCGCCACCTGGGTCGACGAGGAGGTCGTGGTCGACCCCGGGGCGTTCACCATCGTGTCGTCGCGGAAGCCGGACGACCTGCCCGCCTTCAACCGCGAGCTCCTCGCCGCGCTGCAGTGAGTCGTCCCCGACGCCGCCTTGGCATCCAGCTCCACGCTGCGTGGACATTACCTGGCAATGGCGGCCGACGGGGTTGCATCATCACCGGGGCCGCGGGAACGTGGGCGGCTCCTGGAGGAACCAACGAAAGGAGAGCCCTGTGCTCACCCTGACTGAGAACGCCAGCACGATCGTCAAGACCCTCACCGATCAGGCACCGGAGGAGGACGCGGGCCTGCGCATCAGCGCCAGCAACCCGCAGAACACCGCGTTCGCGGCGGCTGTCGCTCCGACGCCCGAGCCCGCCGACCAGGTGGTCGAGTCCGGCGGTGCGCGACTGTTCCTCGAGCCCGGCGCGGCCGTCGCCCTGGATGACAAGGTCCTCGACGCCCAGGTGGACGACCAGGGCGGCGTGAGCTTCGCCATCGGCGCGCTCGCGTAGCGGACGTCGGTACCATCCGGCCCCGGCGCTGTCGACAGTGCCGGGGCCGCGGTCTGTCCGACGCGGGTGACCGAGGGGGTGGACAGCCCGGTCCAGGTGCACGCGGCGTCCACACTGTCAATCGAGTCGACCCGGCCGGGGACGAATGCTCGGATGGAGCACGTGCGGGCGGTCCTCAACCCCGAATCGCTGGATCGCCCGCACTCCCGGCGACACAGAGCGGTCAGGTGGCGGGAGGCCGCCGCGGCTCCCCCGCGTCGAGCAGGAACTCGACCGCGGTCGTCCAGAACGGCACGATCTTGGTCGGCGGGATGTCCTCCTCCTCGGGGAAGTGGACGGCGAAATGCACCTCCGGCTCGCCTTTCACCGGATCGGCCGTTGCGATCACGCCGAAATAGCCGTCGTCCTCGAACACCCGCCAGCGCGTCTCCGACCCGGGCTCGAGAACGATCCGGACGGCGTGGCCGCCGTACTCGTAGTCGGGGCCGGGAGGGAGCGCAGCGCGGGGATCGATCGTCACAAAGCTGTTCTACGACCGGCCCCCGCGCCGCACAACTCGTTCACATATCGAGGTAAACGGTGTATCGGCCCGCTCAGGCGTTCGCCACCTCCGACTCGCCGGTGTCGCCTGCGGTCGACGCCACGCGGGCCTTCTCGTCGTCCACCTCGTCGGCCTCGGCGGCCGCACCGCGGAACTGCGTCATGTACAGGTCGTAGTACGCGCCCTTCTGCGCGAGGAGGGTGGCGTGGTCGCCCTGCTCGACGATGCGGCCGTGCTCCATGACGAGGATCGTGTGCGCGTCGCGGATGGTGGAGAGCCGGTGGGCGATCACGAAGGACGTGCGGTCGCTGCGCAGCGCCGCCATCGCGTGCTGCACGAGCAGCTCCGTGCGGGTGTCGACCGACGATGTCGCCTCGTCGAGGATGAGCAGGGAGGGATTCGCGATGAACGCACGCGCGATCGTCAGAAGCTGACGCTCGCCCGCGGAGACATTGCCGCCGTCGGCCTCGATCTTCGTGTCGTAGCCGTCGGGCAGCTGACGGACGAAGCGATCGACCATGGTGGCCTTGGCGGCCTCGACCACCTCGTCGTCCGTCGCGTCGAGCCGTCCGTACCGGATGTTCTCGCGGATGGTGCCGGAGAACAGCCAGGCGTCCTGCAGGACCATGCCGACCTGTCCGCGAAGCTCCGCGCGCGAGAGGGCGGTGGTGTCGATGCCGTCGAGACGAATGGTGCCGCCGTTCAGTTCGTAGAACCGCATGATCAGATTGACGAGTGTCGTCTTGCCTGCTCCGGTCGGGCCGACGATCGCCACCGTGTGGCCCGGCTCGACCGAGAGCGACAGGTCGCGGATCAGCTCGGTGTCCGGGTCGTACGAGAACTCGACGCCGTCGAGCTCCACGCGGCCGTCCGCACGATCGGGCAGGTGCTGGGTCTCGACATCCGGCGACTGCTCCTCGGCATCCAGGAACTCGAACGTCCGCTCCGCCGATGCGACGCCCGACTGGAGCATGTTGGCCATGCCCGCGATCTGGCCGATCGGCTGGGAGAACTCGCGCGAATACTGGATGAAGGCGGTCGCGTCGCCGATGGTCATCTGACCGGAGGCCACGCGGAGCCCGCCGACGACCGCGATCAGCACGTAGGAGAGGTACGAGACGAAGTTCATCGCCGGCATGATCATCCCGGAGACGAACTGGGCACCGACCGTCGCCTTCCAGAGCTTGTCGTTGCGGGCGTCGAACTCCTCGAGCATGACCGCGTCGCGACCGAAGGCCCGCACCAGTTCGAGGCCGGAGTACGACTCCTCGATATGTCCGTTGAGGGCGCCGGTCGAGTTCCACTGCTGCTTGAACAGCTTCTGCGACCGGGTTCCGATCACGCCCGCGATGACTCCCGAGAGCGGGATCGAGATCAGCGCGATCAGCGCGAGCTGCCACGAGACGATGAACATCATGATGCCGATGCCGATCACTGTCAGCACCGACTGGATCAGCTGCGAGAACGCCTGCTGCAGCGCGGTCTGGATGTTGTCGACGTCGTTGGTCACGCGCGACATCAGGTCGCCGCGCTGCCGGGTGTCGAAGTAGCTGAGCGGCAGCCGGTTGAGCTTGTTCTCGACGTCGGCGCGCAGCCGGTAGATCACGCGCATGACCAGGCCGTTGAGGATGTAGCCCTGCCACCACTGCAGGAGCGACGCCGCGAGGTACATCGCCAGCACGATCATGAGCAGGCGCCCGAGCTGGGTGAAGTCGATGCCCTGCCCGGGGACGACGCTGGAGCCGGCCAGCATGTCGGCGAACTGCGTCTGCCCTGCGGCCCTGGCGCCCGCGACCGCCTGGTCGAGCGTGATGCCCTTGGGCAGCCGGCTGCCGATGAACCCGTTGAAGATGACGTCCGTCGCGCTTCCGAGCACCTTCGGGGCGATGACGATGAGCGCCACCGAGATGACGACGAGCGCGGTCACGAAGGCCATGCCGAGCCACTCCGGCCTCAGGAGGCCGAGCAGGCGCTTGAACGACGGCCAGAAGTGCTCCGCCTTCTTGGCCGGCGTGCCGCCGAACATGTCGCCGTCCGAATCCGTCGGCTCGTACTCGTACTCGAGTTCGAGTTCCTCGATCGCGGTCTCGACGCCCGCTTCCGTCAGCACGCCCTCGCGTGCGGCCGGCTTCTTCTTCTGGCGCGCCATCTCAGGCCACCTCCAGGCTCAGCTGCGACTCGACGATCTCCCGATACGTCTCGCTCGACTCCAGCAGTTCGTCGTGGGTACCGCGACCGACGACACGGCCGTCGTCGAGCACGATGATCTGGTCGGCTTCGCGGATCGTCGACACGCGCTGCGCGACGACGATCACGGTCGCGTCGCCGGTGGACTCCGCCAGAGCCTCGCGCAGACGCGCGTCGGTCGCGACGTCGAGCGCCGAGAACGAGTCGTCGAAGAGCAGCACCTTCGGCCGGGCGACCAGCGCCCGGGCGATGCAGAGGCGCTGACGCTGGCCTCCGGAGACGTTGGTGCCGCCCTGGGCGATGCGTTCATCGAGGCCGTGCTCTTTGGCGCGGACGAAGTCGTCGGCCTGCGCGACCCGGAGCGCGTCCCAGAGCTCGTCGTCGGTGGCCGTCGGCCGTCCGAAGCGGAGGTTGGTCGCCACGGTACCGGAGAAGAGGTAGGGCTTCTGCGGCACCAACCCGAGGACCCCGGACAGCTGCTCCCTGCTGAGCGAGTCGACGGCGACGCCGCCGACGCGCACCTGTCCGCTCTGGGGGGTGAAGAGGTCGGCGATCACCGAGACCAGCGTCGACTTGCCCGAGCCGGTCGAGCCGACGATCGCGGTCACGCGCCCCGGTTCGGCCGTGAAGGTCACGCCGTTCAGGACGGGCTTCTCGGCCCCCGGATAGCCGAAGGTCACGCTCTCGACCTCGACGCGCCCGTCCGCCGGCACCGGCGACGTGCCGACAGCGGCTCCCGTCGACGGCGTCGCGCCGAGCACCTCGTCGATACGCTCCGCGCAGACCATGGCGCGCGGGATCATCATGGCCATGAACACACCCATCATCACCGCGACGAGGATCTGCAGCAGGTATTGCAGGAACGCGGTCAGCGCGCCGATCTGGATCTCGCCCGCGTCGACACGGTGGCCGCCGAACCACAGCACCGCGACCGTCGCGACGTTGAGAATGAGCATGATGACCGGGAACATCAGGACGAACACGTTGCCGACCTTGACCGAGATGCGCGTCAGCGCAGCGTTCGCGTCGTCGTAGCGCGTGGTCTCGAAGCGCTCGCGGACGAAGGCACGGATCACGCGGATGCCCACGATCTGCTCGCGGATGACGCCGTTCACGCCGTCGATGCGGTCCTGCATCTCACGGAACATCGGGAGCAGGATCCAGACGAGGACGCCGACCACGACGAACAGCACGGCGACCGAGACCCAGATCAGCCACGACAGCCCGGCGTCGACCTGCACGGCGAGGATGATGCCCGCAATGCACATGATGGGCGTCGACACCATGAAGTTCAGCGTCATGAGCACGAGCATCTGCACCTGCTGCACGTCGTTCGTGTTGCGCGTGATGAGCGTGGGCATGCCCCAGCGCGCCAGATCGAGGGCCGGCAGGGAGTCGACCTTGCGGTAGAAGGACCGCCTCACGTCGCGACCGAGCGACATGGACGCGCGTGCGCCGAAATAGGTCGCGGTGATGGCGGCGGCGACCTGCACGAAGCAGACCATCAGCATCATTCCGCCGGTGGCCCAGATGAAGTCGGTGTCGCCCTTGACGACACCCTTGTCGATGATGCTGGCGTTCAGCGTCGGCAGGTACAGCGCCGCGATGGTGGCGATGAGCTGCAGCACGACGACGGCGGTGACCGCGCCCCAGTAGGGGCGGATGTACCGCAGCGCCAATCGAAGAAGAGTCACGATGATCCCTGGTTCGTTTTCCGGTGGAGTTGTGGCACGGGCGCGCGCCGTCAATCGACCCCGACCGACTCGGCGCTGAACGAAACCCCCGTACAGCACCTAACGGTAGCGCGGACGACGGACATCCGCCTCTGCCGAGGCGGCGGCCACCCGATGAAGACCACGCTAGGCGACACAACGGTCAGGGTCTGACCGCAATCGAGATCTGTGGAGATCAGGCCGGCGAGTAGAGCAGGTGGAGGACTCCGTTGCCGTACGCGTCGTACTGACGCAGCCGCAGCCGGGACTCCGGGGTGCCCTCCGGGAACAGCCGCGCGCCCGTTCCGCGCACGACGGGATAGACGAAGAGGTGCAGGGCATCCACCAGTCCGTCCGCCAGCAACGCCCGAACGAGCGAGCCGCTCCCGCTGATGTAGAGGCCCCCGCTCACGCTCTCTTTCACCTCGCGCACCCGCTCGGGGTCGTAGCCGCCCAGCGATCGGGAGTTCGCCCAGGCGGCTTCCGCGGCCGCGTCGTCGAGCGTGGAGGAGACCACGAGCTTCTCACTGTCGTTGAAGAACGGCGCGCCGGGGTCGTCCTCGGCTGTGCGGGCCGACCAGGCCGGCGCGAACATCTCGAACGTGCGGCGCCCGAGCAGGATCGCCTCCGACGCGTTCGTGATGCGCGCCAGGTCGTCGCCCATCTCGGGATCGAACCCGAAGTCCATCGTCCAGCTCGGGTCTTCGAAGACGCCGTCGAGGGAGACGAACTCGTGCACTGCGATGCTGCCCATGGGGTCAGCTTAGGCGTCCTTGCGCAGCTGCAGCAGCAGCTCGGGCGCACGGGCGTCGAGGATGCCGCCGCCGATGCGCACGCCGACACCCACCAGGACGCCGCCGAGCGCGACGCCGACCGCCAGCGCCGCCCAGCCCCAGATCGCGTCACCGGTGACGAGGGCGACGACGAACAGGGCGATCTCGGGCAGGCAGAGCACGGCGATCACGCCCCACGCGACGAAGGTCGGGCCGATCAGCGAGATGTTCGCCCCCGGGCGCGAGCGGAACGGGTTGTCTCCCGGCTCCGGCACCGGGAACACCAGCCGCGCGGACGTCACCGCGCAGACCGCCGACCCGGTGAGCAGGATGCCCAGGGCGAGTCCCAGCAGCCCCGGGAGGATGTGCCAGGCGTCGCCGACAGCCGCCGCGAGAACGGCGATCAGCACGACGGCGGGCACAGCGAACGACAACAGGGCCGCCGCCCGGCCCCACCGGTCCGCGCGCCCGGGGACCGCCTTGGACACGTGCAGCGCGAACGCCGTGGAGTCGTACGAGACGTCCGCGATCATCCCGATGCCGAGCGAGAAGGCCACGACGGGCGCGGCGATGAGGACGAGGGCGGACGAGTGCTGGTTGATGCTCCCGTAGAACCAGAACAGCAACGGCATGAGCGGCACGACCAGCAGCTGCCGCAGGTAGCGGGGATCGCGGAACCAGTACGTCAGGCACCGCGCGGCGATCGCGCCCCACGCAGTGCCGGGCAGGATGCCGAACCAGCCCTGCTTGCCCTGCGCCCGCACGCGCGAGGAGCCACGTGCCGGTGTCACCAGCGAGCGCGCCAATCCCCACCGCCAGACCAGCCACAGCACGGCGAAGGTGGCCGCGGCGATCAGGAAGCGCGCGAGCGCGCCCAGCGGATCGCCGAGTGCGAGCTGCGACGGCACGGCCCACGCCGCGCCGAGCGGCGACCACGAGAGCCCGTCGGCGATGGCCGGGAGCGCGTCCGACGACGACCGCAGGCCCCGCGTGATGCCGATCACGATAGGCCCGGCGAGGATCAACGGGATGAGGACCAGCAGGCCGCTGGCCTCGCGGAACCGCCGGCCTCCGGAGAGTCCGCTCGAGACCGACGTCACCGCGCGCGAGACGACGATGCAGGTGGCGGCGCCGAGCGCACCCGAGACCAGCGCCACGAGTGCGACGCCCGGGAGGCGCAACCAGGTCAGGGAGGTGGCCAGGGACGCGAGCGTCGTGGCCGCGCCCGCGACCCCGACGACCGCGCTCAGCAGCATCCCGAGCATGAGCGGTCGCAGCGGGATCGGGTAGACCGCCAACCGCGCCGGATCGAGGGTCTGCTCGATGCCCGACAGGAGCAGGGGCAGGACGGCCCAGCCCAGCACCGCGGCGGAGCCGCCGATGACGACGACCGTCCGGGCGACCTCCACGGGCGCGAAGCCGAGCAGCACCAGGCCGCCGAGCACGACGACGAGGGCGATGAGGGCGTAGACGCCGCCGATGATCACGGCGACGAGCTGCGAGGTGCTGCGGCGGAACGAGTTGCGGAGGACGAGCAGGCGGAGTCTTACGAGTGTCGCAACCACTCCGGCCCCTCCCCCACCCGGCGACCGCCGACGAGCTCGACGAAACGGTCTTCCAGCGTCGTGCCGCCACGGACCTCGTCGACGGTTCCCGCGGCGATGACCCGGCCCGCGTTGATGACGGCGACGTGGTCGCACATGCGCTCGACGAGATCCATCACATGCGACGAGACGATGACCGTTCCCCCGCCCTGCACGAACCCGTGCAGGATGTCGCGGATGTTCGCGGCCGACACCGGGTCGACCGATTCGAACGGCTCGTCGAGCACCAGCACCCGGGGGGCGTGCACCATCGCGGCCGCCAGGGCGATCTTCTTGGTCATGCCGGCCGAATAGTCGACCACGAGCGTCCCGCCGGCCGACTCCAGGTCGAGCAGCTCCAGGAGGTCGTGGGTGCGGGCGATCGCGGTCGGCCGGTCCATCCCGCTCAGGAGGCCGGCGTACTCGACCAGCTGCTCGCCCGTGAGCCGGTCGAACAGCCGTGCGCCGTCGGAGAGGACGCCGACGAGTGCCTTGGCCGCCAGCGGATCCCGCCACATGTCGACGCCGTGGATGAGCACCTGGCCGGCGTCGGGCCGGAGCAGGCCGGTCACCATGCTCAGCGTCGTCGTCTTGCCTGCCCCGTTCGGGCCGACCAGCCCGTAGAAGCTTCCGGACGGCACGTCGAGGTCGATACCGTCGACCGCTGCCTTCTCACCGAACCGCTTGTGGAGGCCGCGGACCGCGACCGCCACGTCTTCCTGACCGACCACCGATTCCCCCTGCCTTCCGTCCCCTCATCCTACGCACCGCGTCCGCGGCGTCGAACGACGGGAGAAACGGTGAGCCGACGGGCACTCAGACGCGCTCGAAGACGGCGGCGAGACCCTGGCCGCCGCCGATGCACATGGTCTCGACGGCCAGCGTGCCGTCGAGGTCCGGAAGTTCGCCCGCGAGCGTCGCCAGCATCCGCAGACCGGTCGCCCCGATCGGGTGCCCGAGCGAAATGCCGCTGCCCCGGGGGTTCAGCCGCGGATCCTCCGCGTCGATGCCCCAGTCCGCGAGACAGGCGAGCACCTGCACGGCGAACGCCTCGTTCAGCTCGATGACGTCGATATCGGACCACGTGACGCCCGCCCGCTCCAGGGCTCGGTTCGCCGCCGGCACCGGCGCGACGCCGAACACCCGCGGATCGTTCCCGGCGACGGCCCACGACCGCAGTCGCAGCACCGGCGTCAGCCCCAGAGCCGCCGCGCGCTCCGGAGTCGTGACGACGGCCGCCGCAGCGGCGTCGTTCTGCCCGCTGGAGTTGCCCGCGGTCACCGTGGCGCCCGGGTCGTTTCGGCCCAGGATGGCGCGGAGGCCGGCGAGCGCCTCCAGCGTGGTGTCGGCACGCGGGTGCTCGTCGCGGTCGACGACCACATCGCCGCGCCGGCCGGGGACGGTGACGGGGACCAGCTCCGCGTCGAAAGCGCCGGACTCCTGCGCCGCGACGGCCCGCCGGTGGGAGCGCAGCGCGAGCGCGTCCTGCGCGTCGCGCGGGATGGCGTACTCGCGGCGCAGCGTCTCGGCGGAGCCGACGTTGCCCTCCGGTGTCGGGAACTCACGGCCGCCGACGGTCTCGCGCCCGCGCGCGAGCGCGTCGTGCAGCATCAGCCCGCCCGGCGGGAGGCCTCTGCGCCCCTGCTCGGTGTACATCGGCGCGTTGGACATCGATTCGGCCCCGAGCGCGATCAGCACGTCGCTCGCGCCGGTCTGCACCTCCATCGCCGCGTTGATCACCGCCTGCAGGCCGGAGCCGCAGCGCCGGTCGAGCTGGTAGCCGGTCGTGGTGACCGGGAAGCCGGCGTTGAGCGCGGCCACCCGGCCGAACGCGGGCGCCTCCATCGTGGGATAGCCCTGGGAGCCGATCACGCCCTCCACCGCGGCGGGGTCCAGGCCGGTGCGGTCGAGGAGGGCACGCAGCACCGTCTCGGCCAGGGCGAGTGCGGAGACCGGGGCGAGCGCGCCGCCCATCCTCCCGACCGGTGTGCGGAGCGGAGAGCAGATGACGACGTCCCGCAACTCAGGCATGCGCTGTTCCCGCCCCTGCTCCGGCCCCGACGGTCACATCGGCGGGGATCGTCAACGGGGCTCCGGTCGCGGCGACGACCTCGTCCACCGAGACCCCCGGTGCCAGTTCGCGCAGCACGAAACCGTCGTCGGTGACGTCGACCACCGCGAGGTCGGTGATGATGCGGTCGACGCAGCCGCGGCCGGTGAGCGGGAGGGTGCACTGCTCGACGAGCTTGGCCGACCCGTCCTTGGCCACGTGCTCCATGACCACGATGACGCGCTCGGCGCCGTTGACGAGGTCCATCGCCCCGCCCATGCCCTTGACCATCTTGCCCGGCACCGCCCAGTTCGCGATGTCGCCGGCGGCGGACACCTGCATCGCCCCGAGCACGGCGGTCGCGATGCGCCCGCCGCGGATCATCCCGAAGGATGCCGCCGAGTCGAAGTAGCTCGCGCCGGGCAGCACGGTCACGGTCTCCTTGCCCGCGTTGATGAGCTTGGGGTCCTCTTCGCCCTCCCACGGGTACGGCCCCACGCCGAGGATGCCGTTCTCGGAATGCAGCACGACGTGCACATCCTCCGGCAGGTGGTTGGGGATCAGCGTGGGCAGGCCGATGCCCAGGTTCACGTACGAGCCGTCCTCCAGTTCGAGGGCGGCGCGGGCGGCCATCTCGTCGCGGGTGCGGGGCATGGTCATTCTCCTTCGGTGCGCGAGGCAGGGCGCGGCCGGACCGTGACCTTCTCGATCGGCAGGTCCGCGGACTGCTCCGGGGTCAGCGCGATCACACGGTCCACGTAGATGCCGGGCAGGTGGATGTCGTCGGGGCCGAGCACGCCGGGCTCGACCAACTCGTCCACCTCGGCGATCGTGATCCGGCCGGCCATGCCCGCGAGCGGGTTGAAGTTGCGGGTCGACTTCTCGAACCGCAGGTTGCCGTGCCGGTCGCCGACCGCCGCGCGCACCAGCCCGAAGTCGGTGCGGATGGCGGTCTCCAACACGTACTCGCGGTCGTGCCCGAACACGTCGAACGGGCGCAGCTCCTTCGGCGCGCTCTGCTCCGCCACCGACCCGTCGGCCGCGTAGCGGATCGGCATGCCGCCGTCGGACACGGCGGTGCCGGCGCCCGTGGCGGTGTAGAAGGCGGGGATGCCGACCCCTCCGGCGCGCAGCCGCTCGGCGAGCGTGCCCTGCGGGGTCAGCTCGACCTCCACCTCGCCGCCGAGGTACTGGCGCGCGAACTCCTTGTTCTCGCCGATGTAGCTCGCGATCACCCGGCGGATGCGCCCGGCGGCCAGCAGCTCCCCCAGGCCCCACCCGTCGACGCCGCAGTTGTTGGACACGACCTCGAGCCCGCCGATGCCGCGCGCCAGCAGTGCCCGGATCGTCACGATCGGCACACCCGACAGCCCGAAGCCGCCGACCGCGAGCGATGCTCCCTCCGGGATGTCGGCGACCGCCTCGGCGGCGGATGCGTACGTCTTATCCATTCGACTCCTCGGTGCTCGTCGGCTCAGTGCTCGTGCTTGTGCTCGTGCTCGTCGGTTCGCTGCTCGCCGGTTCGGCGAACACCTCGCGCATGATGGCGAGCGCGCTGTTCGCGGCGGGAAGCCCCGCATAGATCGCCGTGTGCTGGATGACCTCCGCGATCTCGCTGCGCGTCAGTCCGTTGCGCAGCGCGGCCCGCACGTGCATGCGGAGTTCGTCCGTGTGGCCGCCGGTCACGAGGCTCGCGAGCGTCGCGATCGATCGCTGCGGCCTGCTGAGCTGCGGCCGCGACCAGATCTCGCCCCACGCGTACCGCGTGATGAAGTCCTGGAAGTCCGCAGTCTCCGGCGTGATCGCCGCGGTCGCGCGGTCGACATGCGCATCGCCGAGCACCGCGCGGCGAACCGCCATCCCGCGGCCGTACGGCGATGCAGCCGCGCTGCCGACGAGCTGGGAGAGGAGCGCGGCGGTCTCGGCCGGCTCCTCCAGCGGAACGAGATGACCCGCGTCGGCGTACTCGACGAACCGCGCGTCCGGGAGGCCCTCGGCGAGCTCGGCCATGAGGGCGGAGGTCGTGACCTGGTCGTGCGCTCCCGCCACGATCAGAGCGGGAGCACGCACCCCGGAGACGGCGTCACGGCGATCGAACCGCGCCAGTGCCTCGCAGCACAGGGCGTACGACTCGTCGTCGACGTCGACCAGGGTCTTCAGCGCGTGGCCGCCCGGGCCGTCGGGATGCGCTTCCAGGTATCCGGGCGCGAACCAGCGCTGGGCGCTCCCCGCGACGACCGAGGCCGTTCCGGAGGCGCGCACCTGGGCGGCGCGGTCGGCCCAGCCCTCCGGCGTGCCGATCGCAGCGCCCGAACAGAACATCGCCAGGCTGCGCACGCGCTCGGGGGCGGCGAGCGCCAGTTCGAGCGCGACCGCTCCGCCGAGCGAGTCGCCGGCCACGTCGAAGGCGCCGCCGCCGACCTCGTCGATCAACGCGAGCACCGCCGTGGCCAGATCGGCGACGGTGAACGGCGCACGGGCCGCGGGCGAGGAGCCGTGCCCGGGGAGGTCCACTCGGAGGATGCGGGGTGCGTCGGCCGCGTGCGACAGGCGCGCGACGACGCCGTCCCACAGCTCGGTCGTCGTGCCGAGCGAGGGCAGCAGAACGAGCAGTGGCGGGGTGGCCGAACGCGGGGACGCCGCGGTCATCGAGCCGCGGAGCCGGGGCGGGGTCAGGCCGTCGTCTGTGCGTGTCATCGGGTCTTCCCTCGGTAGCGGGCGAGTGCGGCGTCGACGACGGCAGCGGCGGCCTCCGCATCCACCCCGTCGGTGGACGAGCCCTCACGGCCCGCGTCCACGTCGACGATGAGTTCGGCGAGCGCGTGGTCGAGCACCCCTGCGCTCTCGGCCGCCAGCCGCAGCAATCCCCGCCACGCCTGCCACTCGGCGTGCCACTCCCCTGCCGGGCGGGCATCCGAACTCAGGGCCGCAGCGTGGAGCGTCGCGAGGAGGCCGGGGGCTCGCACGCCGTTGGCGCTGAGGATCACGGCGTCGACAGGGTTCTGCTTGTGCGGCATCGCGGACGAGCCGCCTCCGCTCGCCGGACGCAG
This sequence comes from uncultured Leifsonia sp., assembly GCF_945957465.1. GTDB lineage: Bacteria > Actinomycetota > Actinomycetes > Actinomycetales > Microbacteriaceae > Leifsonia. Next base: position 2,019 of record NZ_CAMFLC010000050.1, on the reverse strand, counting down.
CAGGCCGTCGCGGGCGCCGAGGGCGAGATCGCGACCGATGCGGCCGCCCACCGCGCACACCCGCGCCGCTGCCCCCGCGATCGCGAGGACAGCACCGCGATCGGTGTGCCAGGCGCGGCCCGGGTCGGCGAGGCCCAACCGGCTCGCGACCCCGGCGCGGAGGACCGCCGGTGCGTCCGCGCGCCCGGACGCCCGGACGAAGGCCGCGCCGGTGCCGACGGCGCCGCCGAGCTGTACCGGGAAGCCCTGCGCCGCGAGCGCGACAACGGCCTCCCGGGCGGACTGCACGCCGTCGAGCCAGCCGGCGAACGAAGCGCCCAGTGTCGACGGCTCGGCCGGCTGCGACAGCGTGCGCGCCACCACCGGCGTCGAGCGATGGCGTGCCGCGAGCCCGGCGATGGCGTCCGCCGCCTCCGCGAGCGCGTCGCCCGCGCGGGCGAGACTGTCTCGAGATACCAGCACGAGCGCCGTGTCGACGATGTCCTGGCTGGTCGCTCCCCGGTGGACCAGGCCCGCGGCGTCGCCCGCCTGCTCCCGCAACTGCTCCACCAGCGCGATGATCGGCACGCCGGCGTCGCGCGCGCCCTCGACGAGCCGGCCGCGGTCGATCGCAGCGGCACGGAAGACGGGGACGTCGGCCGTGGGCGAACCGTCGAGGTCCGCCCACGCGCCGATCAAGGCCTGTTCGACGGCGACGAGAGCCTCCAGCACACGGTCGTCCGCCGCGCCGTCGCCGAGCGCGGCCGCCGGCTCGAGGAGGCCCCAGTCGAAGGGGGGAACTCCGTCGAAGGGGGGAACTCCGTCGACCCTAGGGGCGGGCGCGTCAGCCACGCCCGTCGCCCATGAAGTCGAGGAACACGGTCTCGCCGTCGCCCTGCAGTCGGATGTCGAACCGGTAGCTGCGGTCGCCGTCCTGCACCGCGAGGAGTGTCCCTCGGCGATCCTCCGGCACCGTCGCGAGGAACGGGTCGTCGCCGAAATAGGCGCGGGTGAAGAGGTGGTGCAGCAGTCCGCGCGCGAAGACGGTGACCAGCAGGTACGGGGCGCGGCCGGGCGCCGGAGCTCCGGGACGGACGGTCGTGAACGAGAAGTGGCCCGCGCGATCGACGGCCGCGCGGCCGAAACCGGTCACGCCGTGGCCGTCGCGGGCGAGGCTGCCGCGCTCGGCGATCGGACGCCCGTCCGCATCGGCTCCCCAGACCTCCAGGATCGCGTCGGGGACCGGCTCTCCTGCGCCGTCGTAGACCGCGCCGTGGAAGCGAATGGCGTCGGCGCGCCACGGCGCGGCGATCTCCGGGCCTCCCTCGTAGGGCAGGGCGTACCCGAAGAACGGGCCGACCGTCTGCGACGGCGTCTGCAGGAAGGGGGCCCGCGCGCCCAGGTCGCCGGCGTCCCTCGCCGCCTCCGGCCGCTCGGACATCTCGTCGCGTTCAGGCATGGTCGCCCTCCTCCGGCTCCATCCAGGTGGCTTTGCTGCCCGTCAGGACGATGTCCCAGCGATAGCCCAGCGCCCACTCCGGCTCGCTGACGTCGTGGTCGTAGGTCGCGATGAGCCGCCGGCGCGCGTCGGGATCGACGATCGACTGGTAGATCGGGTCGAGGGCGAAGAGCGGATCGCTCGGGAAGTACATCTGGGTCACCAGCCGCTGCGTGAACTGCGAACCGAACAGCGAGAAGTGGATGTGCGCGGGACGCCACGCGTTGCGGTGGTTCTTCCACGGGTACGGGCCCGGCTTGATGGTGACGAACCGGTACGATCCGTCGTCGCCGGTGATCGCCCGGCCCACGCCGGTGAAGTTCGGGTCGAGCGGTGCAGGGTGCTGGTCGCGCTTGTGCACGTAGCGTCCGGAGGAGTTCGCCTGCCAGATCTCGATCAGCTGATTGCGCACCGGCCGGCCGTCGCCGTCGAGCACCCGGCCCGTCACGATGATGCGTTCGCCGAGCGGCTCGCCGCTGTGCTGGATCGTCAGGTCGCTCTCCTCGGCCGCGACGTCCGTGTGTCCGAACGCCGGCGACACC
>NZ_CAMFLC010000049.1 GCF_945957465.1 uncultured Leifsonia sp. | reverse complement strand
AGCGCTACGAGGACTGGGACCTCACCGACCCCGCCGGCCGCCCGGTCGAGGAGGTTCGCCCCATCCGCGACGACATCAAGCGGCGCGTCGAGAGCCTTCTCGCCGAACTCCTGCCCGCGGCGGTGTGACGCCCACGACTCTCGACGCGATGGAGTGCGGACCCGCGCGATCCGCGCCGGCGCGGGGGTGACACTCCGGCGGGCCCGGTCGTCAGGACGCGGCCGCCCGAAGGACGTCGGCGGGAGCCAGCCATCCGACGAGGCTTCCGTCGAGAACGACGGGTACGCCATCGGTCGCCTCGGCGCCGATGACGCGATCGAGGACGTCCGAGACGTGATCATCGGCGGCGAGCACGGCGATGCGTTCGCTGAGCTCTCCTGCCGTGCGCGAGGTGGCCTCGTCGTCGGTGGCGAGCGCTTGCGCCGCGTCGGCAGCGGTGAGCACCCCGATCAGCGATCCGTCCTCACCCACGACCGGTGCTGCGCGGCGGTGGGACGCTCCGAGGCCGGCGATCGCCTCGCGGGCGTTCTGGGTGCCGGGGATCGACGACGGTGGCGGTGACATCAGAGCCGAGACCGTTGCGCCGCGGAGCGCGGGCAGCGCAGGCGCGGACAAGTCGACGCCGCGGCGGCTCAGCTTGCGCGTGTAGATGGTGTCGCGGCTGAGCAGGCGCGAGATGCCGGTGGCGATGATCACGGCGAGCAGGAGCGGCAGGATGATCGAGTACTCGCCGGTGAGTTCGAACAGGATGATGCCGGCCGTGATGGGTGCTCGGGTGGCGCCGGCGAAGACGGCGGCCATGCCGACGAGCGCGAACGTCCCGGCCTGACCGGAGAGCCCCGGGATGACGAGGCCGATCGCCTCCCCGGCCGCTGCGCCGAAGGCGGCGCCGATGACCAGGCTGGGGGCGAAGACGCCTCCGGAGCCGCCGATGCCGATGGTCAGGCTGGTGGCCGCCATCTTCGCGACCACCAGCAGGAGCAGGAAGCCGATGGTGTACTTGCCGGCCACGCTGGCCTCGAGCACCGGGTAGCCGACGCCGTAGAGCTGCGGCATCGCGAACAGCAGAAGACCGAGCAGGAGGCCGCCGACCGCGGGCCGCAGCCACTCGGGTCCGCGCCAGGCCCAGTCGCAGACGTCCTCGATCAGATAGAGGATCTTGCTGAACAGCACGCCGACGGCGCCGGCGAGCAGGCCGAGGCCGGCGAAGAGCAGGTACTCGCTCGGGTGGCTGACGGTGAACGACGGCAGCGTGAGGAACGGGTGGTCGCCGAGGATGGACCGGCCGATCACGGACGCCATGATCGACGACAGCATGACAGCGGCGAAGGAGCGGGTGGCGAAGTCGCGCAGGATCAGCTCGAGCGCGAAGAACACGCCCGCGATCGGGGCGTTGAAGGTCGCGGCGATGCCGCCCGCCGCCCCGCACGCCACGAGGGTGCGCAGCTGCGACTCCGGCATGCGGGTGATGCGGCCGAGAGTGGACCCGAGCGCAGAGCCGATCTGCACGATCGGCCCCTCGCGCCCGACCGAGCCGCCCGATCCGATCGTGATGGCGGAGGCGAGCGCCTTGACGACGGCGACGCGGCCGGGGATGTGGCCGCCGCGACGGGCGACGGCGTACATGACCTCCGGCACGCCATGGCCGCGGGCCTCCCGCGCGAAGCGGTTCACGAGCGGCCCGTAGATCAGGCCGCCGATCGCGGGGGCGAGGATGACGAACGCTCCGCCGAGCCACGGCACCCAGGGGTTTGCGGGGTGTCCCGTGGTGGCCGCGTAGTCGGTGGTCCCGGTGAAGATCAGCGTCGCCGTCTGCACCAGCCAGCGGAAGACGACGGCCGCGAGCCCGGCACCCGCTCCGACGACGAGCGCGGCGGCGATCAGCGGGGCGGGAGTCGCCAGCACGCGTCGCCACCAGTGCGTCATGCTGTCACGTGAGCCGTCGATGACTCCGCGGATGCTGGCGGTGATGGCAGACACAGAACCCCAATCATGTAGAGATGCAACTGTTGCATAAGTGCATCAAAAGCGTAACACTGGAGACACCATGCAGATTCACGGATTCCCGCACGAGGCGACCGAGGCGACGTTGCGGGCCTCTCGCGCTCTGCTGGGCATCGTCGCCCGGTCCGTCGCGGACGCGCTGGAGCAGGTGACGCTTCCGCAGTTCCGCGTGCTGGTCGTGCTCGCCGGGTCGGGGCCGATGCGGATGGGAGCCCTCGCCGCCCGCGTGGGCGCCGTGCCCTCCACATTCAGCCGCACGATCGACCGCATGGTCGACGGCGGCTGGGTGCTCCGGCAAGAGAGCCCGCAGAGCCGGCGGGAGATCCTGGTCGATCTCACCGGCGAGGGGCGCAGGCTCGTCGATCAGGTCACCGAGCGCCGTCGCCGCCAGGTCGCCTCGGTGCTCACGTCGCTGACCGCCGAGGAGCAGCTGCAGATCATCGACGCTCTCGAGCTGTTCTCGACGGCCGCCGGCGAACCGACTCCGGAGGACCTGCTGACGCTGGGCCTCTGAACCACGGCCGTATGGGGATGCGGCCTCCACCTCACCAGAGAAGAGATCCGATGACCGATCCCGATACGGCCCTCACCATCACGCAGGCCAACGTCCAGAGCTATTTCGCCTCGAGCGTCGAGTCCTTGCTGTCGGCGGGAGCCGACCAGATCGCGTGGGAGGAGTGGGTCGCCTCGATCCGGTTCTCGTCGGAGGAGACGTGGTTCCGCTGCAACGCGTTCCTGCTCGCGCACACGCTCGGTCGCTTCCTGGCGCGGTCGGCTCCCGCAGATGCGCAATCGCCGCGCGACGCGTGGTTGGACGCCTTCGTCGCAGCCGTCGCCTCCGGAGACGTGCGAGCCGAACTCGTGCTCTGGTCTTCCGCCCCCGTCGACAACCCCGTGGCGAACGACGACGTGCGCTTCTCAGCGGTGCTGTGGTCGATGTGCGTGGCCCTTCGAACGTCCCGGCCGCTCAACGGAGCGCGGCCGGGGCCCTATCCGGAGCCGGTGTGGTTCGACGCGGACGAGACCGGCCGAGTCGTGGAGGCGAGCGATGACCTCCGCTGAGTCCAGCGCCGGCCCCCGGGCCGTGCTCACCGCGGCGAACCTCGTCGGCGCGGCGACGGCCGCCTTCCTCGTCTTGGCGCCGAGCTCGGTCGCGACTCCGGCGCGGGCGTGGCTGATCGTCGGATTCTCGGTCGTCTACGTGTTGCGCGTGCTCATCACGACGTACGTGACGGTGCAGCGACGGGTCACCTACGCGGAAGCCGCCCTGGTCGGAGGCTGGATGTTCGTCATCCACGCGACGATGGGCGTGGTCGCCTCCCATGTGCCCGGCCCCCTCGACGGCTGGACCGTCGCCGGTGTCGTGCTCTACCTGTTCGGCTCCTGGATGAACTCCTACTCGGAGCTGCAGCGGCGGGCCTGGAAGGCGCGCCCGGAGAACGTCGGGCACCTCTACACCCGCGGACTCTTCCGCTGGTGCCGGCATCCGAACTACCTGGGCGACACGCTCCTGTTCACCGGCTTCGCCGCGGCGACGGGTTCGTGGGTGGCGCTCGTCATCCCGGCGATCATGGCGCTCGGCTTCGTCTTCGCGGCGATCCCGGCGCTCGATCGCCGCCTGAAGGCGCACTACGGGGAGGAGTTCGACCAGTGGGCCGCGCACACCCGGCGCTACATCCCACTGGTGTGGTGAGACGGTGACCGGGTAGCGGTCGCCGAACGACGGCAAGGAGGTCGCCATGAAGGTGCTGATCGTCGGGGCCGGGATCGCGGGCCCGACACTGGCCTACTGGCTGCGGCGCAGTGGGCATGACCCCGTGCTGTTGGAGGCCGCGCCCGAGCTGAGGCGCGGCGGGTATCTGGTCGACTTCTGGGGTGCGGGGTTCGAAGTGGCGGACCGAATGGGCATCGCCGAGCGCGTCCAGGAGGCCGGCTACCGGATGCGGGAGGTGCGCGAGGTCGACGACCGCGGTCGCCGGATCCTGTCGCTGGACCCGGTCAAGCTGATCGGCCGGCACGGTGCCCGCTACGTGAGCGTGGGCCGGTCGGAGCTGTCCGAGATCATCGTCGACGCGCTCCCGGATGACGTGGAGCAGGTGTTCGGGGACACCGTCGAGGAGCTGCGCGACGAGGGAGACCACGTCGCGGTGCGGCTGGCCCGCGGCGGTGATCGGCGCTTCGACCTGGTCGTGGGGGCCGACGGGCTCCACTCGGTCGTCCGGCGGCTGGCGTTCGGGCCCGAGTCCGAGTTCGAGCGGGGCCTGGGCATCGCGGTCGCGGTGTTCGACGTCGTCGGCTACCGGCCGAGGGAAGAACTGGTCGCCGTCATGCGCACTCAAGTCGGCGCCCAGACGCTGCGGCTGAGCCTGGACGACGACGTGTCGATGTTCGTCTTCACCTTCCGCCACGAGGGTCCGATCCCGCTCGACGACGTCGAGGCTCAGAAGGCGCTGCTCCGCGACAGGCTCGGTGGCCTCGGCTGGGAGGTGCCGTCGATCCTGGCGACCCTGCCTCGGGCGCGCACGTTCTACTTCGACTCCGCCAGCCAGATCCGGATGCCGTCGTGGAGTCGCGGACGGGTCGTCCTGGTCGGCGATGCCGCTGCCGCGCCCTCCTTGCTGGCGGGTCAGGGCACGGCGCTGGCGATGATCGAGGCGTATGTGCTCGCCGCCGAACTGCACGCAGCGGCAGGCGACCACAGCACGGCGTTCGCGGCGTACCAGGAGCGGCTGGGAGCGTTCATCCAGGCCAAGCAGAACGGGGCCACCCGGATGGGCGGCGCATTCGCACCGCGGACCCGAGCGCTGCTGCGGGTGCGCAATGCGGTCATGCGGCTGATGACCGTGCCCGGTGTCTCCGATCTCGCGGTCGGTCGCAGCCTGTACGACCGGATCGAGCTGCCCGACTTCCGGCCGTGAGCAGGAACCGGCTCACGTCCTACTTCGTGGCGGGAGGCACGAGCGAGTCGAGGACGTACTCGAGCTGCTCGGCGGTGAACGCGCCCGGATGGCGGATGACGACGTGGCCGGTGGGGTCGAGGATCACGGTGTACGGGAGCCCGGAGATCCGGTAGGCGCCGGCGACCGAGCCGTTCGCGTCGACCGCGAGCGGGTAGCTGGTGCCCGCTTGCCGTGTCGTGGCGCGCGCCGCACCGATGTCGTCGGAGACGTCGATGCCGATCAGCTCGACTCGGCCGGCGAACTCGGCCGACACCTTCTGGAGGTCGGCGAGTTCGCCGACGCAGGCGGTGCAGGTGCTGGCCCAGAAGTTGAGCACCGTGTAGTGGCCGGAGGCGTCGGTGACGCGGGCCGACCCGTTCAGCGCGGGCAGCGAGAACGGCTTCGGCTTCGCGCCGACACCGGTGCCTCCCGTCGCGAGATCGACGGAGGCGGATCCGGCGACCGGGCTCCGCTGGGCGGCCGGCAGGAGGTCGACGGCCTCCTGCGCCATCGTGTGCGCGAACGGGGCCGTGCTGGCGGAGTCGGTGCCGAACTGGCCGAGGGCGCGTTCGATGCCGTTCTGGTCGATGAAGAAGATCTCGGTGCCGTGCACGACGGTCTGGTGCGCGGCGTCCAGCTCGATCGGCACGCCGTACGCCTTGGCGACGGCCGCGAGGGTGGCCGGGTCGGCGGTCCCGAAGTACCAGTTCGCCGCGTGGCCGAGGCCGTGCTGGACGCTCCAGGAGGCCACGTCGGCGACTGCGGGGTGATACGGGTTGGCGTTGATCGAGACGAAGGCGATGCGGGAGGCGGCCGGGCCGAGATCCCGATCGGCGAGGGCGACGTCCTGGGCGAGGAGGGTGCAGAGGTCCTGGCACTCGTCGTCGTTGAAGGTGAGCACGACGCTGCGGCCGTGGAAGGTCGACGGCGTGATCGGCCGTCCGCGCTGATCGGTCAACGCGTAGCCGGGGGCTTTCGTCGAAGCCGTCCCGAGCGGGTCCAATTGAAGCAGGCTCGCTGCCGCGGTCGAGATGCCCGGCTCGGTCGGTGCGGCCGCGGGGGCGGCGGACCCGGGCGACGACGGCTGGGCAGCCGCGAGGAGGACGGCGGCGAAGCCGACCACGACGACGGTTGCGGCGGCGATGATGGGCCAGGTGCGGGGGCGGCGAGGGGTCACTGATTCTCCGGGGGGCGGCGATGGGATCGGGTTGCGACGGCGGCCACGGCCAGCGCGGTGAGCACGAGGCAGGCAGTCACCCCGCCGACGAGCAGAGGGTGGGCGGACAACACGGTGGTGAGGCCGCTGCTGGCCTGAGAGACGAAGGCTGCGAGTGACGGTTCCTTGCCCGGTTCGAGGATGAGCCGCATTCCGTAGGCGAGCAGGTAGACACCGACGAGCAGCATGAGCGCCGAGGCGGCTCGAGGGAGGTGCCTCGCGTACCGTCCGGCGACACGGACCGCTTCGGCGCCCAGGAGGGCTGCGACCACACTGCACGCGGTGACGAAGAGCCCCATCCCCAGCGCATAGGACAGGGCGGCCGCCGTCGTGTCGACGGCAGAGGCCGTCGTGGCGGAGGGGGCGACGGCAGCCGCGAAGAGCGGGAACGCGCACCCGAGCGAGGTTGCAGCGAACGCGGAGCCGTAGCCGGCCATCGCCAGCATCCCGCGGCCGGATCGGAAGGGGAGTGCGATCGCGGGCATCCGCACGTCGCGGCCCGCCACCCCGAAGACCCCGGCGACGAGGAGTGCCAGGCCGAGGGCCGCAGTGAACCACGGCACCCACGACACTGCGAGGTGCACCCCGGTGGCGACCGCGATCCCGACGAGGGCGAACACCGCCACGAAGCCGCCGGTCATCGCTACCGAGGCGCGGAGGGCGCGCAGAAGGCGTGTTGCCACCGGTGCGGGCTCGGAGCCGAGGAAGACGGCCAAGTACGCCGGGAGGAGCGGGAACCCGCACGGGTTGACCGCTGCGGCGAGCCCGAGCGCGAAGGCGTAGACGATGCCCGGACCCGTCACCGGGCGCTCCCCCGGTCGTTGGCCGCCAACCGCTGGAGGTAGTCGTTGTAGGCCAGTCGCTCCGCCTCGGCGCGGTCGACCGACCTGTCGCGCCGGCGGCTCGTCCGCTCATCCGAGCGCTGCCACTGCAGCAGCAGCACACCGAGCACGAGCAGGGTGGGCAGCTCGGTGAAGCCCCAGGCGATCCCCCCGCCGACGGCCTGGTCGGCCAGTGGTGCGATGTGCCAGCCCGGCATCGGTGAGCGGTAGAACCCGACCACGAGGGCTACCGACATCATCAGCATCACCCCGAAGAACGCGTGGAACGGCGCCGTCGCCGCCAGCTCCAGGATGCGCACGGTCGGCCCCGCATACCGCCTCAGGCCTCGGGAGGACCGCCGTGGCGTGGGATCGACTCCGAGCACGCACCAGAAATAGAGGAACCCGATCGCCAGGAAGTGCAGGAGCATCAGGTTGTGGCCCCACATCGTCGACATCAGCCAGTCGAAGATCGGGGTGAAGTACAGACCGTACAGGCTGGCCAGGAACAGCACGAGAACCGTCGCCGGGTGTGCGAGGAACGCTGCGGGCCGGCTGTGCAGCACGGCGAGCAGTGCGCGCCGCGCCGACCGCCGGCCCGCAGGGCGGGCCGGCAGCGCGCGCAGTGTGAGGGTGATCGGGGCGCCGAGCACCAGGAAGATCGGCGCGCCCATCGACAGCACCATGTGCTGCACCATGTGCACGCTGAACAGTTCCATCCCGTACCCGTCGATGCCGGTCGCGGTCATCGCCAGCACGATCAGGATCCCGAGCGCCCAGAAGACGCTGCGGCTCACCGGCCACCGGTCGCCGCGCAGCCGCAGACGGATCACCGCCGCGGCATACAGCACCGCCAGCACCAGCATCAGCGCCGGCAGAACCGGGACCGGCTGGAGATGAATGGCGAGCATCCGGGCCGTCGTGGGCGGAGCCATCGGCATCCACATCCACCCCGTCATGACGTGCATGGGCGTCGGGTCGCCCGGAGGGGCAGACCCGTCAGTGAGGAAGGGGAGCGCGACTGATGCATTCATGCAACAGTTGCAAGTCTACACGGCTCGGCGGCTCTGAGTCTCCGCCCCGTCTTCTCGCTCCAGGCGTTCGAAGTACCGTGCGATCGGGACATCGGTGGACGAGTGGGCGACGATCGACAGCGTGATGGCCACGACGATGAGATGGAACAGGAACGCAGCATCGGGGCCGCCGTTCTGGAGCACGAGGAAGCCATAGAGCGCGGAGGCGAAGCCCTTGGGGCCGAACCACGATGCCGTCAGTCGTTCCTGCCAGGAAAGCCCACTGCCGAGCAGTGCGATCTCCACCGCGACTGGTCGCGCAAGGACCAGGGTGAGGAGCGCGAAGACGTAACCGGCCAGGGGCACATCCGCCAGGACCGAGGGCGAGATCAGCGCTCCGAAGACGAAGATGGCGAACAGCTTGACCACTTCGCCCACGAACTCCCCGTACGGGGTGAACGCATCGCGGATCTCCGGTGAGATGCTCGCGATCGCGATGCCGGCGCTGAAGGCTGCGAGATAAAGGTTGGCTCCGGTTGCTTGACACAGCCCGTACACGATCAGAGCGACGGCGACCGGGCTCAGCGACGCATAGAGCGGGGTGGCGTCGATGAATCGGATCCGGAGGAGGAGAGCGATGGCCACCGGTACGGCGACTCCGATAGCGACCCCTCCCACCAGTTGGAGCGCGAGCGCGGTGTAGTCGGGGACGCCGCCGCCCACAGTCGCGGTGAGAAGAAGGACGATCGGCAGGGCGAGCCCGTCGTTCAGCCCGGATTCCACGTTGAGGAGTCCCCGCACGCGAGCGGGAATCTCCCCTCGCCCGACGATCGCCGATGCGAAGACGGGATCGGTGGGTGCGAGCACCGCCGCGATGAGCATCGCCTCGATCGGTGGCAGGCCCAGGAGCAGCACTGCGAGCAGCGTCGTGATGGCGAAGGTCAACGGCATGCCGAGCAGCAGTGCGCGGCCGGGGAGCCGCCAGGCCCTGGTCAGTTCGCGCACGCCGACGCGTTGGCCGTCCGTGAACAGCACGACGAAGAGCGCGAGCTGCATCGTCGTGACCACGGTGCGGTCATCCGGGCTGACGTCGACCACGCCGGCGATGCCCGGGCCGAGCGCGAAACCGGCGACGAGGAACAGCACAGCGGTGGAGAGAACGGTGCGATGCGCGATCCCCGAGATGAGAACCGCGGCCACGAGGACGATGCCGAAAGCCAGGACCACGTGACCAGCCAACGCCGCTCCCGAGCTGAACGCCAGGGGGAGCGCACGAGTGCAGCAGGCCGGGTTGCGCATCGCGCCGAAAGGACTTCACTGAGAGGTGATGGACACGTGGAACCGCATCGAAGACTATGCGATGATCGGCGATCTTCACACGGCCGCCCTGGTCTCGACGGAAGGATCGATCGACTGGCTGTGCTTGCCGCGTTTCGATTCCGCATCGTGCTTTGCCGCCCTGGTCGGCGATGACAACGCCGGACGCTGGCTGATCGCCCCGGTCGGAGCGAGCGGGTCGAGCAGACGACGGTACCGGGGTGACACGCTGATCCTCGAGACCGAGTGGGACACGGGCGAAGGAAGGGTCCGCGTCACGGACTTCATGCCGGTGCGCGACCGTGCAGCCGACCTGGTGCGCATCGTGGAGGGGATCTCCGGAGAGGTCGCGATGTGGTCCGAGCTCGTGCTGCGTTTCGATTACGGGCACATCATCCCGTGGGTGACACGCACGGACGGCGGGATCCGCGCCGTCGCCGGGCCCGACGCGGTGGAGTTGACGACCGATGCGCCGCTCGAGGGGCGAAAGATGAAGACGGTGTCCGAGTTCACTGTCCGAGCGGGCGAGCGCGTCTCCTTCGTCATGACGTGGCATCCCAGCCACGAAGGATCGCCGGGCGTCGCGTCGCCGGACGAGGCGTTGGCGCAGACGGAAGCGTATTGGACGCGATGGAGCGGACAGAGCACAGCCTTCGGGAAGCATCGCGACGCGATCCAACGGTCGCTCATCACGTTGAAGGCGCTGACGTATGCTCCGACGGGCGGCATCGTCGCGGCGCCGACGACCTCGCTCCCGGAGGAGATCGGCGGCACGCGCAACTGGGACTACCGGTACACCTGGCTACGCGACGCGACGCTTGCTCTTCAGTCCTTGCTCACTGCCGGCTACACGGACGAAGCGATCGCCTGGCGGAAGTGGCTCGTGCGCGCCATAGCCGGTGATCCCGCCGAGCTGAGGATCATGTACGGGCTGGATGGCCGCCGCCGTCTGCCCGAAGAAGAGTTGGGCTGGCTCGGCGGTTTCGCCGAGTCGGGCCCGGTGCGGATCGGCAATGCCGCGGCCCAACAGCACCAGCTCGATGTCTGGGGCGAAGTGCTGGACGGCCTGGCACTCACTCGCGCCACCATCGGCCCGACGGACGACGCCTGGGATCTGCAGCGCGAACTGATCGCTCATCTGGAGACCATCTGGCGGGAGCCCGACAACGGGTTGTGGGAGATGCGCGGACCGCGTCGCCACTTCACTCATTCGAAGCTCATGGCGTGGGTGGCCTTCGACCGGATGGTGCAAGGCGTGCGTCGCTTCGGTCTGCCCGGTCCTGTCACGCGGTGGGAGCGCGTGCGGTCGAAGATCCGGCAGGACATCCTCGCCAACGGGTTCGACACGTCCCGGAACACCTTCGTGCAGTCCTACGGCTCGTCTTCGCTGGACGCCTCCCTCCTTCTCATTCCGCGCGTGGGGTTCCTTCCGCACGACGACCCCCGCGTGGTGGGGACCGTCGACGCCATCCAGAAGGAGCTCACCGAGGACGGCCTCGTTCTCCGCTACCGGCCCGAGAGCAGTGACGACGGGCTGCCGGGCGCAGAAGGGGTCTTCGTCGCATGCTCCTTCTGGATGGTCGACGCGCTTCTCGGAATCGGCCGGCGGAATGAGGCGGAGGAGCTCTTCACCCACCTGCTCGGGCTGCGGAACGAGGTCGGGCTGCTGAGCGAGGAGTGGGACCCCCACAGGTCGCGCCAACTCGGCAACATGCCCCAGGCCTACAGCCATTTCGCGCTGGTGCGCAGCGCGTTCCACCTCCTCGCTGGAAGTGTCGCTACGACGGAGGAACGCATCCCCATCCCGGGCGAACCCGCTCAGTGATGCCGCAGTTCGGCCACGCCGAAGAGCGCAGCCACCACGGCGTTGACGAGGGCTGCGCGACGCCGCCTGCGATCGAGGATTGCGAGGCCGACCATGCTGCCGGCGTGGATCAGGTCCACTGCACCGCCCAGCCGGTGCATCGTGTGCGGCTTCGCCATCGTGAGCACCGACTGGGCGACGTGACGCGCGCCGAGGACCCGGATGACCGTCCGCATGCGGGTGTCCGGTTTCCGGCCCAGAGCGGTGACGGTGACGGTGTCGGGCGAGGCGAGTTCGAGCAGTCCGTAAACCGCGCGCAGGGTCTCGAGGAACATCACCGCACCCCTTTCACGGCGCGCCGCCCGATGGCTGCGGCCACCGTCGCTGCGGCGGCCGTGCCGGCCGTGACGAGCGCCCAGTGGTGCTCGGACGCCCACCGCTGGGGGCTGCGCCGCTTCGAACGGTCATCGAAGATGCCGATGCCGCCGCTGGCGCCGGTGATGACGACGGTCTTGTCATTGAGCGTGTGCAGTCCTGGTCCCATGGCCTGGAACGTACGCCGACTCGGGCGGACGGCTACCCGTATTTGTGCGCTTATGCAAATGTTGCGCAAATGCACAGGTCGCTTTGAATTCCGACGCTACATCCTCTCCTTCACGCCGGTGCGGATCAGAAGCCAGTTCACCGGGTATGAAGTGGCGAAGCCGACCAGCATCGCCCATTGCATGGCGAACCAGAACTCGGGTGAGTTCACGGGGGCACGGCCGCCGAAGAACGCCGGAAGGACGAGGAACTGGAGAAGTGCCATCGTCCCGTACATGCCGATCTGCCAGGCGCTGATAGAAGCAGCATCTGCTTTCAGTGCTTCTTTCAGGCCTTCCCTGAGGCTCAGCCCGCGCATGGGCGCGATCGCGAAGTACTGGAAGATGATTCCGATACCGAATGCGAGGATGAAGTCGAGCACCCACACGGCGAACATCTTGTCCTGGAACAGCCATCCCCACCCGAACGCGACAGCGACGGCCGGCAGGAGGAATGCCGTCCACTCTGCGACGAGGTCACCGAGGGCGCATCCGGCACCGCAGTGGTTCGTGCCGGTCGCGACGGACACGGCCATCGGCGTGCGGCGCTCGTCACCGCGCCGTCGGGTGCGCCCCCACCGAAAGTAGCCCGCGAGCCACAGGAGGCCGCCGAACAGCATCGAGATCGGCCAGACGAAGGCCATGACCGTCATCTTCTGGGGACGCCGGATCACGTCGATCGCCACGACGACGGCGCACACGATCCCGAGCACGAGCGAGAGCGCTGCGAAGGCCGTCAACCACAGGGGGAAGGTTCCGAACTCGGTATTCATCCCCTCCTGCGTACGCTGACACGGGTGATCGCGCCAGGCCTGAGCGATGCGATCCGGACATGTGCACGCACTCGTCGGGCTGAACAACGCAGGATCGTCGTCGGAAGGTTTCACCTCCCTTCCGGGTGGGTCGCGCTCGGTTCGCTGCTGGGCTTGGGCTGCAACTGCGAGGCGGAGCGGGTGAGCAACGCGCTCGTTTCGTCAACGTGTGACGCATCCATACCGGCCCGCGACATCTCCGCGGACAAGCCTCTCAGTGCGGCCATCAGGGCCGGGAGGGAACCATGCTGTGCCAGGGCCGGCAAGCATGCGTCCAACGCTCCGGTGAATGCGGCGCGGTCATCGTCGGATTCGAGCCGTGGAGCGATCAGCGCGAACGCTCGCACGAGCTCGGCCGCCGTCTGCGCCTGCGAGGACTCCGTGGCCGCCAACGTGATGGCCGCGAGCGCGGAAATGCCGCGGTCGGTCGCGCCGTCCTCGTAGACCACCGGTAATACGGTCTCCCGGGTCGCTTCCGGTGACCGATCGCGCTCGCCCGATTCGAGCCAGCGCGCGACCAGGTCACCGATGGCGCGGATCGCGCTGGCCGAGGTCGACGGGCTCTGGATGGCGCTCGAGCCGGTGGCCCATGCGATGTTCTCCAGCTGGTCGATCGCGTAGCCGCCCTCTGCGTCCACGTCGCGGACGTCGCCGAGCTCGAACGCCCCGACCACCTCCCGGTCGGCGCCGTCGTCGTCGGAGGCCAGCCCGGTCACCTCGGCGATCACCTCACCGAACAGGATGTATTGGCCGAGGTGGCCTGTGACCACCACCTCCCCCTCGTCGCCTGCCTCTTCGGCTACACGTGCGAGCCGGTCGAGGTCGATGCTCACGACGTAGCCGCTGTCCGGGGAGCGCACCGCCCGCACAGGCGCGCCCTCCGCTACCTCGGATCGCACCCGGCATCGGCCAAGGAGTCTCAATTCGCGCTGCCGGGCGCGCAGCCCCAGTTCGTGGATCGAGCGGACGACGGACTGGGGACGCATCTGGTCCACGGTGGAGTGGATCAGAAAGAGAAGAGCCACGAGCGCCACAAGAGTGAGAACGAGCGTGACAACCGCTCCGAGCTCGGGCGCAGGCTTCTGGCGTGCCGTGGCGAGCAGAATGAACGCGAAGGCGGTAGCCCCCACGAAGAAGCCGAAGTAGACGCGGTTACTGGTTCGCCGAAGGTATTGATCGAAGACCACCGGCGTCAAGGAACTCGCCGTCTGCTGCACCGCGATCAGCAGCACGGAGAAGGTGATGGAGGTCACGGTCATCAGGCTGGTGGCTACGGCGGAGATGAAGCTCACGGCCTCCCGACTCGGCACCACGTGGTCGAGCATCCCCCGTAGGAGAGGAGGCAACACGCGTGCGGAGTCCGCCCAGCCGATGACGACGGCAGCAATGCAGAAGCCGACCGCGATCAGCAACGGAACCCGGAGGAACTCGATGAGCCCCCGGCGAACCCGGCCGCGCTTGTGGAGGCTGCCCGAAGCGCGCATCGGGTCGTGCGAAGCTGCCTGGTCGAATGTGCGGATGTCGAGCGATGGGATGGCGGCCTCCTCCCGGGGGATGGGGTGTGCCCGCCGGCGAAGCTTGCCACGGGCAAGGTGTGCACTGAAGCAAGTGAACGCTGAAATCGGCTCAGTTCAACCCGGCGGGAATCCCCGGAGAACCTCGGACGTCTGCAGAGTGTGTGCATTCGTGCATGCGGGTGTACTCGGTGTCGGAGTAGCCGGGACCGGTGTCGAGGGCGTGTACGCGTTTCTCCCGGAAGGTTCAGGAGTACGCTATCGCCTGGTGTGCCGGGAAGTCTGGTCGGCGGACGACCTGACCGTCGCCCTCAGCGAGGACGGAGTGCACATGCCGACTGTTTCGACTTCCCCCCACAGGCCTGAAAGCGGGATCAGCCGACGACTGCGATCGGGTCCGCTTCTTCTCATCGCGTTCGCGTTCGCCGTGATGGCCGACCCGGTGTCGTCGGTGGCTTACGCGGTCGAGGCAGCGCTGCGGGCGCTGAACGGCGACCTGGCGCTCCTGGTGCCGACGATGGGATTGGTCGTCGCCATCATCGCCCTGGTGATCGTCAACTATCGACAGCTGGTGTCGCGCTATCCGCAGGGCGGTGGCGCGTCGGCTGCGGTCGGCGAAGCATTCGGCGACGGCTGGTCGTTCATCCCGGTGGGTGCGCTCGTGGTCGACTTCGTGCTCACCATCGCGATCAGCGTTTCGGCCGGAGCGTCGGCGGTCATCGCGTACTTTCCAGCCCTGGCTCCGTACCGACTCGTGCTCGCACTCGGATTGGTGTTGCTGGTGGGCGCCCTGACCTGGTTCGGTCACCTCGGCAGACTCTTCTTCGCGATCCTGACCATCGGCTTCATCATCGTCGCGGTCGCGGTGCTCGTGTACGGGCTCTGGGCGGAACCTCAACCGACGGGGACGATCACGGATACCCCGGGCCACGCCGTGCCGCTCGCGATCGCTCTGGCCTTTCCGGTGGCCATGGCGCTCGCCACCGGCGTCGAGGCGCCGTCCTCGGCCATCGCGCAGCTGGGCCAGTTGGACGACGGCGGTCGCCGTCGCTTCGGACGAGTCACTCTCATGCTCACTCTGATCGTGGTCGGCTCGATCACCCTCGGGCTGGCAGCCGAAGCCACGAAGCTGCGAATCGGCATCCCGCCCGCCGAGTCGACGCAGATCGCCGAGCTCGCCCGAGTCGCCGCACCGGCGCCGCTGTTCGCGGCGTTCCAGCTCATGACAGCCCTTCTGCTGCTGTCGGCTGCCAGCTCCTCGTTCCAAGCCGGTCCCGGGCTGCTCAAGGCCCTGGCGGCGGAGGGTTCTTCCGGAGCCGAGAAGGTCGGCATCCTTCCCGCACCACTCGGCCGCACGAATCATCACCACACTCCGTACTGGGGTGTGGTCGTGTTCATCGCGCTCGCCGGTGTCGTCACCGCCATCGCGGGCGGCAACGACCAGGAACTGGTCCTCTTCTACGCGGTCTCGGTCTTCCTGAGCTTCCTGGCGGGGCTGCTGGCGATGGCGCGCTTCTCCTGGCGCGAGCGCCGCATCGGGTCGCTGATCCTCAACATCGCCGGTGCCGTCGTCGTGGCGTTCACACTCATCGCGAACCTCTCACGCGGTACACCGATCGTCAGCCTCGTCGCCGCTTTGGCGATCGCAGGCGGACTGTTCGCCCGATGGGTGCGCAACGGGCGTCCGCCCGGCATACGCAATGCTGCGGCGGAGGCGGAAGAGGAGTCGGACGCTTGACGTCCGACGGAATGCAGCACCTGGACAGCTCCACGCGCTTGTCGGGCTGAACGGCGCGGGCACGTCGACACTGATGAAGGCGCTGCTCGGAATGCTGCGTCCAGCCGCTCGGCACGGTCGCGCACCACCGCAGATGAGCGTCACGCACCCGCGACGGTCGGGCGGAAGCGCGGCAGCTGTACGTCGAACCGGCACCCCTGACCCGTGTTGCACACCGAGACGTCCCCCTCGTGCGCGGTCACGATGCCGTGCACGATCGCGAGCCCGAGGCCGGCCCCGCCGGAGACGACGCCCGACCGCGGCGAGCGTGCGGCGCTGCCGCGCCAGCCGGCGTCGAACACCTTGCCGAGGTGCTCCTCGGGGATACCGCCGCCCTCGTCGATCACACTGAGCACCACCGAGGAGGCGTCGCGCTCGCGCACCGACACGTGGATGCCCGCCCCCGCCGGGGAATGCTCGATCGCGTTCACGAGCAGATTGTGGATGACACGGGAGAGCTCGCGTGCATCTCCCCACACGGTGAGATCGCGGTCCTGCGACTCGTTCAGGGACACCGAACGGGTGGCGGCCAACGGGGCCAGGTCGGCGACGGCGTCGCTGACGAGGTCGTACATCGACAGGGGACCGAGCTCCAGCCGCAGCGCGCCCGACTGGATCTTGGAGAGTTCGAACAGGTCGTCGACCATGTGGCTGAGTGTGTCGGACTGGCTGCGCAGCTGGCGGTAGTAGCGCTGCGGGTCGACCGCGATCCCGTCCTCCAGCGCCTCCGCCATCGCCTGCATCGCGGCAAGCGGGGTGCGGAGGTCGTGCGAGATCCACGCCACGAGCTCGCGGCGGGACTCGTCGAGCATCCGCACCTCCTCTCGCGACTCGGCCAGATGGCGCGAGACTTCGGCGAGCTCGCGGGAGAGCGCGCTGAACTCGCTGCTGTCCTGCGGTTGGGCGGTCACCACCTGGCCGTCGCCGACGGCGCGGGCGGCCTCGCGCAGGGTGCGGCTGGTGCGCACCAACCCGATTCCGAGAACCGCGGCCACACCGAGGCTCGTCGCTGCGGCCACGCCGATCACCCAGGCGAGAACCGCGAAATCGTGCGACGAGATGTACATCGCCCGCGCGATCGCCACGGTGCCGCCGACGATCGAGGCGACCACCGCCAGGACGACCACGGAGAGCCGGATGAGGATGGAGGTGCGGCGCATCACGTGCAGCAGCAGGACGGCGACGGCCGAGATGACGACCGCCACGAGCAGGCTCGTGCCGACGATGGCGGCGAGGTCTTGCGGGGCGAGCATGCGGTCCTCCTCAGCCCTCGTCGATGCGGTCGACGGTCATCCGGTAGCCGACCGCCCACACCGTGGTCAGGTGCCGCGGCGTGGTGGGGTCGTCTTCGATCTTCTCGCGCAGCCGGCGGACGTGCACCGTGACGGTTGAGAGGTCGCCGAAGTCCCAGCGCCACACCTCCTTGAGGAGCTGCTCCCGGCTGAACACCTGGTTGGGGTGCTTGAGGAAGAACGCCAGCAGCTCGAACTCGCGGGCGGTGAGCGTCAGCTCCGTGCCGGCCTTGGCGACGACACGGTTCGACGGGTCGATGGCGAACGGTCCCAGCCGGAACGGTGCCTCCGGCGCGAGTTCGCCGACGCTGCGGCGGAGGATCGACTGGGCGCGCAGCACCAGCTCGCGCGGCGAGAACGGTTTGGCGAGGTAGTCGTCGGCGCCGGCCTCCAGACCCTCGATCCGGTCGTCGGTGGACCCGAGGGCGGTGAGCAGGATGATCGGCACGACCCGCGTTCTGCGCAACCGCCGGGCCACCTCCAGCCCGTCGATACCCGGCAGCATCCGGTCGAGCACCACCAGGTCCGGCGGCGTGCGCTCGGCGGCGGCGAGCGCCGCGAATCCGTCCACCGCCTCGTCGACGATGAGCCCGGCCGAGCGGAGGTAGCCGCTCGCGACCTCCCGCACGGTCGGGTCGTCTTCGACCACGAGCACGCGCCGGTCGCGCAGGTCGCGGGCCGGTGGTGCTGCGGACGGACTGGTCATGCGCTCAGCATAGGTCGGGCCGCTGCACGGCTGCCCTCCCTGCTCGCCCGAGGGCGCGACCGTCCGCGTTTCGTAAGATTCTGCAGGGGTCGAGGGGCCGGGTCGCCGCCTAGCGTCGAGACGTGACCGCACCGATCGATGTCGTGCTCCCGTGTCTGGACGAGGCGGAGGCGCTGCCCGCCCTGCTGGCGGCCCTGCCGCCGCACTACCGGGCCATCGTGGTCGACAACGGGTCGACCGACGGCAGCGCCGACGTCGCCCGCCGTTGCGGCGCATGCGTCGTGACCGAGCCGCGGCGGGGATACGGCGCGGCCGTGCATGCCGGTCTCGCCGCCGCGACCGCCGAACTGGTCGTTGTGTGCGATGCCGATGGCACCATCGACCCCGCCTGCTTCGACGCGCTGGTCGCTCCGGTGCACGCGGGCAGGACCGATCTCGTCATCGGGCGCCGTCGGCCCACGTCGCGGGCGGCGTGGCCGCTCGCTTCGCGGGTCGCCAACGCCGTCCTGGCGCGCATGATCCGCTCTCGCACCGGGTTGGCACTGCGTGATCTCGGCCCGGTTCGGGCTGCTCACCGGGTGTCCCTGCTCGAGCTGGGAGTGAGCGATCGCCGCAGCGGCTATCCCGTCGAACTGCTCCTGCGCGCGCACGAGGCGGGCTGGCGTGTGCAGCAGGTGGAGGTCGGATACAGTCCTCGCATCGGCCGTTCGAAGGTGACCGGATCGGTGCGCGGATACCTGACGGCTGTGCGGGACACCCGCCGCCGCCTCGCGGAGGCGGGCCGGTGACCGCCGTCGCCGTCATCGCCAAAGAGTGCCTGCCGGGCAGGGTCAAGACCCGCCTGCAGCCCGCGTTCAGCGCCGACGAGGCGGCGACGATCGCCGCCGCCTCGCTCGCCGACACCCTGCGGGTCGTCGGGTCGCTGGGAGCGTCACGGCGGATCCTGTACTTCGACGGCGACGTCCCTCCCTCGGGTGCGAGCGGATGGGAACTGATCCCGCAGCCGGCCGGCGACCTTGACGAGCGGATCGGCGCGCTGTTCGACGCCGTCGACCAGCCCCTGCTCCTGCTCGGGATGGACACGCCGCATCTCGAGCCGGCCATGCTCGACGCGGTCTTCGCCGCAGACCCGGAGGTCGACGCCTGGTTCGGCCCCGCCACCGACGGCGGGTTCTGGGCTCTCGGAATGCGGCGGCCCGACGGCGACCTGGTCCGCGGTGTCCCGATGTCGCTCGACACGACGGGCGCCCGCCAACTGCAGCGGCTGAACGGCGCCGGCCTGCGGGTGCGGATGCTGCCACCGCTCACCGACATCGACACCCCGGCGGACGTCCCGGCCGCCGCGCGCCGCGCACCAGAGCTGGCACGCGCTCTCCGAGCGCTCCGTCCCGGCGGGGTGCGGGAGTGAATCCGGCGCTGAACACGCCTGCCGAGGCCCTGATCGGGCGTGAGCCGCCGGCCGAGTTCGGCCGGGGCGGTGGCGAACCGTACGACCTGGCCCTGCGTGCCGGCGGCGGCGTGCTCACCGTGGTCGCCGGTGACGATGGGGGCGGAGCCGGTGTCTCGCTCGATGTCTCCGGCTACCTGGCGGCGGCGACCGAGGCCGAGCGCGGTGTGCTCGCGCTCACGACCGGCCCGGTGCTCGACATCGGCTGCGGGCCGGCACGGATGGTGCGCGCAGCGATCGAGGCCGGCCGTCTCGCTCTGGGCATCGACGTCTCGCCCGCCGCCGTCGCCCTCGCACGCTCGCTGGGGCTGCCCGTGCTGCACCGTTCGGTGTTTGACCCGCTCCCCGCCGAGGGCACCTGGGGCACGGTCGCGCTGTTCGACGGGAACGTGGGGATCGGCGGCGACCCCGACCTCCTGCTCGCCCGCTGCGCCGAGCTGCTCCGCCCGGGCGGACGGATGATCGTGGAGGCGAACACCGACCCCGTGCGTGACGCACGCTTCGCCGCGCAGCTGGTGCATCCCGCCGGCGCACGCAGCGCCTGGTTCCCCTGGGCGGAGGTGGGCGAGCGGGCCACCACCCGCATTGCGCGCGACCTCGGAATGACGGCGTCGACGGTCAGGACCGGCGGGCGGACTTTCGTGCTCGCCACACGATGACCGCCGCGGTGAGCGCGACGACCACGATGATGACGACCCACAGCCCGGCGAGCCGGGTGAGGTAGTCGCCGGGTACGACCGTCGGGTTGCGCGGCCCGCGGGCCTGGGCGACGAGTTCGGGCACGACCATCGCCGTGAGCAGCGCACCCACCGCGAATCCCGCCCGCACGACGGTCACGACGGCCGGCGGCAACCGGCGACCCGCGCGCCGCAGCAGCAGGTCGAGGGCGGTGACGGCGGGCACCAGCACGGCGTCGTGCAGC
This sequence comes from uncultured Leifsonia sp., assembly GCF_945957465.1. GTDB lineage: Bacteria > Actinomycetota > Actinomycetes > Actinomycetales > Microbacteriaceae > Leifsonia. The sequence goes on along the minus strand of NZ_CAMFLC010000049.1, from coordinate 2,263 downwards.
ACGACGGCCGCGGCCAGCCACGCGATCACACCGACGATCTCCCCGAACCGCAGGTCCGTCACCAGGAACACCCCGCCGACGCCGATCAGGGTGACACCGACGACGGCGATGGTCACGCGGGTCGTGATCATGCCGGCATCACCTCGATCGAGCTCAGCCATTTGGTCTGCAACACGCCGGGTCGCCCGGGTGCGATCACCCGGGCGGGGAAGCCGTGGTCGAGATCGAGCGTCTCGTCGTTGAGCGTCAGGGCGACGAGGGTGGCCGGGTCCTCCGCGAATTCCGGGCCCATCGTCGTCCTCCGGTAGGCGCCGTGCGGCTGGAGACTCGTGACCAGGACGGCGGAACCCGGCGCAGCGCCGACCAGTGCGAGCAGGTCGCGCATTCGAACCCCGCTCCACCGAGCGCCGGTGCTCCAGCCCTCGACGCACGCGATGGGCAGGGTGGCCCCGGCTTGCGGGAGGGTGCGGAGGCGGTCGAGGCCGAGCGCTTCGGTGCGGCTGCCGTTGCGCACGATGAGAGCCCAGTCGGCCGCCTGCGCCGCCTCCACGACGCCCGCGGCCTTCGCTGTGGTGTTCACCGGCACCCGCTGCGGGCCGTGGCCCTGCACGCGGGGGGCGAACAGGTTGAGCGGCGCGAGGAAGCCGAACGACTGTCCGGCCGTCAGGCCGACGGCGGCGATGCCCGCGGCGGTCAGCGTGCCCAGCAGTGCCCGGCGCGACATCCCCGGCTGGTCACCCATCGGTCGCACTCCTTTCGTCATCGGTCACGTCGTCATCGGTCACGCTTCTGTCGTGTGCGGCACTGCCGCGGCGCCAGTAGCGCACGATGGTCGGCAGCTTCACGGCCACGTGCAGTGCGATCGATCCGACGATCACCCAGGCGAGGGCGTAGTGCGTCTGCCGGAACGGGAACGGCCAGGGGTACCACTGGTAGGTGTTGACCAGTCCGATCACGGGCTCCAGCAGCGCACTCGAGACCAGCAGGGCGATGGAGGCGCGCTCCAGCACCTCGACCGCCGAGCCGATGGGGGGCCACAGCAGCAGCCGCGGGAACACCGTCCAGAGCTTGCCGAGCAGCAGCGGGAAGATCGCGATCCCGACGGCCACGTGCAGTCCCTGGGTGACGGCGTACAGCTCCGGCCAGGTGGGGAAGCGCATCCCCGGCAACGGTTCCTGCAGGAGGTGGCTGTACAGACCGGTGAGGAAGCACACGACGAAGGCCGCGGCCAGCAGACGGCCGATGACGACCGTCGTCCTCGCCGTGCGCGCCGGGGCCGCGAGCAGCCCGCGTGCGCGCGCCATCCGCTGCTCGAGGGCGCTCGAAACCCGATCGGTGACCGACATGCTCCGATTCTGATCGGCGGGATGTCGCCGGGAGCCCGCCAAATCTTACGATCCCCGAACGGGATGCCCGCTTCGACTCCGCGACGGCCGGCGGGTTGTCACACTCGATGGCGTGAGGATCGTCACCGTCTCCGTGCTGCTCGCCGCGCTGGCCGTCGCCACCGCTGTGTCCACGGCGACCATCGGCGGGTTCGTCCCCGGCGCCCGGGTCGCGCTCGGGGTCGCCGCCGGGGTCGCGTGGCTTCTGGCCGGTGTCGCATTCCTGGTGCTGCTGCGCGTGCGCGGGCGCGCGGCGATCGTCCTGGTGCTGGCGGGGTCGGCCGCTCTCGGCGTCGCCGCCCTGGCCGGGCCGCCCAACCTGAGCACCGACTCGGCGCGCTACGCCTGGGACGGCATCGTCCAGGATGCGGGGCTGTCGCCGTACGCGTACGTTCCGGCGGCCGACGCTCTCGGCCCCTACCGGGTGCCGTGGCTCTTTCCCGAGCCGGCCACCGAGGCCGACGGCACCCGGCGGTGCGAAGGCAGGCGGATCCAGCAGACGACGACCGTACCCGACGGCGCGGTGCTGTGCACAGCCCTGAACCGCCCGCACGTGCCCACGATCTACCCTCCGGCGGCCGAAGCGTACTTCGCCGCCGTGCGCGCGGTCGTCCCGGTCGGCGCCGAGTACCTGCCGCTGCAGGCGGGCGGCTTGCTCCTGAGCCTCGGGACGACCGTTCTCCTGGTCGTGGGGATGCGGACCCGTGGGCTCGACCCGCGCTGGGCGGCGGTCTGGGGGTGGTCGCCGTTCGTGGCGTCCGAAGCGGTGACGAACTCGCACGTCGACGTGCTCGGCGTCCTCTTCGTGGTCGCCGCGACGTTCGCGGCGGCCCCCGCCGTGCGCCGCCGCATCGGCACGCGGACGCGCGGGCCTGCCG
>NZ_CAMFLC010000048.1 GCF_945957465.1 uncultured Leifsonia sp. | reverse complement strand
ACTTCCAGGCCGACGTGCCGAGCGATGAGCAGCTGATCGCCGAGGGCATCGAGGGGCAGGTTCCGTATCGTGGCCCGCTCTCGGCCGTCTCTTACCAGCTGGTCGGCGGCCTCCGCCAGTCGATGTTCTACGTCGGTGCGCGCACCATCCCCGAGCTGAAGGAGCGCGGCCGGTTCGTCCGCATCACCGCGGCCGGGCTGAAGGAGTCGCACCCGCACGACATCCAGATGGTCGTGGAGGCGCCGAACTACCGCCGCTGAGCGCCCGTTCGCTGAAAACGGAGGAGATCCCACTCCCGGAGGGCCGGATCTCCTCCGAGCACGCCAAGCTCAAGGCGCTGGTGCTGCGCTTCAAGGAGAAGGCCAAGTACAACAGCGATCTCGCTTCCGCCTACCAGGCGGCTCAGACCCGCCTGGCGAAGTTCGAGGAGGCCGGTCCGCCGCAGGAGCGTCCGCGCGAGCAGAACGTGCGGATGCGCCTCACCGGGTCGCGCACCGGCCGGCGCGTCATCGAGTGCGACGGTCTGGAGCTGACCGGACTGATGCGCCCGTTCGACCTGGAGGTGTGGTTCGGGGAGCGCATCGCCGTGCTCGGTTCGAACGGCTCCGGCAAGTCGCATTTCCTGCGCCTCCTGGCAGCGGGCGGCACCGATCCGGACCCGTCCGCCGGCCACCTGGCGTCCGCGGAGGTCGCGGGCGAGGCGGTACCGCACACGGGCGTGGCGAAGCTGGGCGCCCGGGTGGCTCCCGGCCTGTTCGCGCAGGCGCACGAGCATCCCGAGCTGGTGGGGAGGACGCTGCTCGACATCCTGCACCGCGGCGACGACCGTCGTGCGGGCATGCCCCGGGAGGCCGCGAGCCGGGTGCTCGACCGCTACGGGCTCGCCGCGTCGGCAGAGCAGACTTTCGAATCGCTCTCCGGCGGCCAGCAGGCGCGCCTGCAGATCCTGCTGCTGGAGCTATCGGGGGCGACCCTGCTGCTGCTCGACGAGCCCACCGACAACCTCGACCTGGTGTCCGCGGAGGCGCTGGAGGAGGGCCTAGCCGCCTACGAGGGAACGGTGGTGGCCGTCACCCACGACCGCTGGTTCGCGCGCGGCTTCGACCGTTACCTCGTCTTCGGCGCCGACGGCGCCGTTTATGAGGCCGACGAGCCGGTGTGGGACGAGACCCGGGTGGTGCGGGTGCGATGAGCGAGAGAAAGATTTGGATGTGGAACGAGTGGGGACATCCGTGGCCCTTGTGGGATGATGCCGGACCGCTGGATCCCGAATCTGTCGGGCTCACCCGTCAGCTCGGACTTCACCTCCGAGAATGGCATTCGCGATGGGAGTTCCTTGCGACGCGGGACATTGACTGGCGGTGGGGGAACCCCGAGGCTCAGCCCGCGTGGGAGCAGGAAGGGGACCGGCTGTTCAGCCGACTGGAAGCGGAACTGGGAGCACGCGCAAAAGCGATCCGAGCCTTCCGATTTCCAGACGACGAGCACGCGCTGCAGCAACGGGGGCGTCGTAGCCCATGACGGTCTACGACGCCCCCCGTTCAGCAGGAAGATTTCGAAGTCGGATAGGCCGTGATCAGTCGATCGCTGTTGGTTGCCCAGGATGCCAGCACTCTGATTGTCATCAGAACAAGCTGAGGGCGGTCACCGTCGACCAGATAGAGATCGGTGATACCGCATTTCGTTGCATTGACCGCATTAGTGCCCACCTTCTCGGGCCACGTGATCGCGGACGCAGCGGCCCCGGACATGAGATCATCCCACGACTGGACTCCTTGCGCCTCGGGCCTCCACCCCTTCGAGCGGGCCTGGTCCAACTTGGCCTGCCAGTCGGCTTTGTGACCGTCCTCGATGTGTCGATAACCTCATCCGCCGCCGCCAGGCTCACCGCATTTCAGTCGAACATCGTGGCCCTTGCCATCCCAGTAGTGGGTGTAGAGGTTGAAGACCTCATCGCGCACATTGAAGGTGTAGCAGCTAATCCATTGGCTGAGATTGATGAGACGAGCGTTCGGATTGCTCCCCTCGGTCGGACGTGCGAGGTCGATATCGTGCTCGCGGAATTGTCCCTCGAGATCGATGAGATGGCCGTCGACCATGGCGTACATGCCGACATTGCCCTTCGTTGGCGTGTCAGCTGATGCCGGCGCGGCTACAACCATGGAAGCGCATAGGGCTGTCGCCAGGGTGGTAATGAGGGCTCTCGTTTGGATTCGCATTCTCTGCCTACTTCTCGATCGAACGCCCGCGGAAGCGGGTCGGGAACTCCAGAGTAGAGATGTAGAATCTGAATGTTAGTATTTATGAAAGACTCGCGATGCGCTCGACGGCCTCCGTCAGCACCTCGGGCGAGCAGGCGATGTTGACCCGCGCGAAGCCGGTGCCCTGGCGGCCGAAGTCGAGCCCGCGGACGAGAGCCACGCGCGCCTCGTCCAGGATGCGGGCCGCCGGGTCTTCGCCCCAGCCGAGGCCGCGGAAGTCGACCCAGGCCAGGTAGCTCGCGTGCGGCACACGGTAGCGGGCTTCCGGCAGGTGCTCGGCGAGCAGCCTCCCGAGCAGCTCGCGGTTCGCCTCGATGGACTCGAGGATGCCGGCGAGCCAGGGGCGCCCCTCGTCGAACGCCGCCTCGGTCGCGATGCGGCCGAGCAGGCTGGTGCGCACCTCCACCTCGACGGGCAGGGCGTGGAGGCGTGCGGCTCGCTCCTCCGACGCGGTGACGATGAGGGCGCACTTGACGCCGGCGAGGTTCCACGCCTTGCTGGCGGAGTGGGCGGCGACGCCGACCGCGCGGGCCTCCTCCGACACCGAGAGGAAGGGTGTGAACGACGCGTCGGAGTGCGTCAGCGGCGCGTGGATCTCGTCGCTCACGACCGCTGCGCCGTAGCGGGCGGCCAGCGCCGCGACCGCGCGGAGGTGCTCCGGCGGGTGCACCAGACCGAGGGGGTTGTGCGGGTGGCACAGCAGCAGCGCCCGCGCTCCGCCCGCGAAGGCGCGCTCGAGGCCGTCGAGATCGAGCGACCACCCGGCGCCGTCGTCGAGCAGCGGCACCTCCTCGACCACGCCTCCCGCTTCGGGGATGAGCTCGAAGAACGGCGGATACACCGGCGGGGTGATGACGACGCGGTCGCCCGGCTCGATCAGCATCCGCAGCGATTCGACGATGACGACGCTGACGTCGGTGGTGGTGATCGTGCGCCCGGGGTCGACCTCCCAGCCCCAGGTGTCGAGGGCGAACCGGGCGAACGCCTGCTTGGCGCGGTCGTCCTCTCCGATGTACCCCGTGTCGCTGCGGTCGATCGCGGCGTGCAGGGCGGCGGCGATCGGCGGGGCCAGCGGGTAGTCCGTCTCGGCCACGAACAGCGGCAGCACATCGTCGGGATAGACACTCCACTTCTCGCTCGTGCGCTGGCGCAGACGGGCGAGGGGCTCTGCTTCGACGGTCACTCTGCCTACTCTGCCAGTGCCGCGCCATAGACTGAACCTGTGAGTATGGAGATTGAGATCGGGCGGGCCAAGCGCGCACGCCGCGTGTACGCCTTCGACGACGTCGCGGTGGTGCCCAGCCGTCGCACCCGCGATCCCGAGGACGTCTCGGTCTCCTGGACGATCGACGCGTACCAGTTCGATGTCCCGTTCCTCGCCGCTCCGATGGACTCGGTGGTCTCGCCGACCACGGCGATCATGATGGGCCAGCTGGGCGGCCTCGGCGTGCTCGACCTCGAGGGCGTCTGGACGCGCTACGAAGACCCGGAGCCCCTGCTCGCCGAGATCCGCGAGCTGCCGGCCGAGAAGGCCACGCGCCGCATGCAGGAGATCTACGCCGAGCCGATCAAACCCGAGCTGGTCACCCGCCGGCTCGCCGAGATCCGGGAGGGCGGGGTCACCGTCGCCGGCGCTCTCTCGCCCCAGCGCACCCAGGAGCTGTACGAGACGGTCGTCGAGGCCGGTGTCGACCTGTTCGTCATCCGCGGAACGACCGTCTCGGCCGAGCACGTCTCCAAGAGCGTCGAGCCCCTCAACCTGAAGAAGTTCATCTACGAGCTCGACGTCCCGGTCATCGTCGGAGGGGCAGCCACCTACACCGCCGCCCTGCACCTGATGCGCACCGGCGCGGCCGGCGTGCTGGTCGGCTTCGGCGGTGGCGCGGCCTCCACGACGCGGTCCACGCTCGGCATCCACGCCCCGATGGCCACCGCGGTGGCCGACGTCGCCGGCGCACGCCGCGACTACATGGACGAGTCGGGCGGGCGCTACGTGCACGTCATCGCCGACGGCGGCCTCGGCAGTTCCGGCGACATCGTCAAGGCGATCGCCTGCGGCGCCGACGCGGTCATGCTGGGCACGACCCTCGCCCGCGCGACCGACGCCCCCGGCGGCGGCTGGCACTGGGGGGCCGAGGCGCACCACGCACAGTTGCCCCGCGGCAACCGTGTCGCGGTCGGCCAGGTCGCCCCGCTCGAGGAAATCCTGTACGGCCCCGCTCCCGTGGCCGAGGGGACTGCGAATCTCGTGGGAGCCTTGCGCCGCAGCATGGCGACGACGGGATACTCGGATTTGAAGGAGTTCCAGCGCGTCGAAGTCGTGGTCGCGCCGTACCAATCGCATTAGGTCCCGGCCGAAGGCGGCCGGGGGAGGAGGAAACGATGGCGACGACATCCCCGTCCGGCTCCACTGCGCGGTCTTCTGAGGCTGCGCAGTCTTCGACGGTTGCGTATCCCTCACGACTCGGCCCAGTCGAGCGTGCCGCGGCGATCCAGGCTCTCAAAGACACCGAGCTCGACATCCTCGTCGTCGGCGCCGGAATCGTCGGCACCGGCGCGGCTGTCGACGCGGTCACCCGCGGCTTGAGTGTCGGGCTCGTGGAGGCCCGCGACTTCGCGGCGGGGACCTCCAGCCGATCGTCCAAACTCGTCCACGGCGGCATCCGCTACCTGGAGCAGCTCGACTTCGGGCTGGTGCGGGAGGCGCTCATCGAGCGCGGCCTGCTGCTGCAGCGGATCGCACCGCACCTGGTGAAGCCGGTGCGCTTCCTCTATCCGCTGCACAAGCGGGTGTTCGAGCGGTTCTACATCGGCGCCGGCATGATGCTGTACGACATCTTCTCCTACACCGGGGGCCGGCCGCCCGGAGTCCCGCACCACCGCCATCTCAGCAGGCGGCAGGTCCTCAAGGCGATCCCGAGCATGGCGCCGGACGCACTCGTCGGGGGGATCACCTACTACGACGCACAGGTCGACGACGCCCGCTACACGGCCACCCTGGCTCGCACGGCGGCGCACTACGGGGCGCACGTCGCGACGCGCGTCCGCGTAGAGGGTTTCCTCAAGGTCGGCGAGCGGGTCGTGGGCGTGCAGGCGCACGACCAGGAATCCGGCGAGCGCTTCGAGATCCGCGCCAAGCAGGTCGTCAACGCGACCGGCGTCTGGACGGACGACACCCAGGCGATGGTGGGCGAGCGCGGGCAGTTCAAAGTGCGCGCGTCGAAGGGCATCCACCTGGTCGTTCCGCGCGACCGCTTCCAGTCGAAGATGGGGCTGATCCTGCGCACCGAGAAGAGCGTGCTCTTCGTCATCCCGTGGGGCCGGCACTGGCTCATCGGCACCACCGACACCGACTGGCATCTCGACAAGGCGCACCCGGCCGCCACCGCCGCCGACATCGACTACCTTCTCGCGCACGTCAACCAGGTGCTGAACGTGCCCCTCACGCGCGAGGACGTGGAGGGAGTCTACGCGGGGCTGCGGCCGCTGCTCGCGGGCGAGTCGGAGGAGACGTCCAAGCTGTCGCGCGAGCACCTCGTCGCCCATTCCGTTCCCGGGCTCGTCGTCATCGCGGGCGGCAAGTGGACCACCTACCGGGTCATGGCGAAGGACGCGATCGACGCGGCCGTCGACGCCCTCGACGGCAAGATCCCGGCCAGCACCACGATGGAGATCCCGCTGGTCGGTGCCGAAGGCTACCAGGCCGCCTGGAACCGTCGCGGCCGGATCGCGAGCGAGTCCGGCCTGCACCCGGCGCGCATCGAGCACCTGCTGAACCGCTACGGCACGCTGACGGAGGACCTCCTCGCGCTGGTACGCGACGACCCGTCGCTGGCCAAACCGCTGCCCGGCGCCGACGACTACATCGGTGCCGAAGTGGTGTACGCCGCGAGCCACGAGGGTGCCCTCCACCTGGAGGACGTGCTCGCCCGCCGCACCCGGATCTCGATCGAGGCGTGGGACCGCGGTGTCTCCGCCGCACCGGTCGCCGCCGGGCTGATGGCCGGGGTGCTCGGCTGGGACTCCGCGCGCGAGGAGCGCGAGGTGCAGACGTACCTCAAGCGGGTCGCGGCGGAGCGCGAGAGCCAGCTGCAGCCCGACGACGCCTCGGCCGACCGCGTGCGGTTGGAGGCCCCCGACATCGTCGACGTGGACGCGGCGGCGGCGAAGTCCGCGGAGGTCACACGCACGGCAGCGCCGAAGGGCGGGCCCGCCCGCGCGAAGGCCGCGTCAAAGGCGGCGCAGGAGCCGCTTCCGGAAGGAGCGGAGCCACCCGCGGACGAGTGACCGGACCGGGCCGCAGCACCTCCGGCCCGAGCCCGGCGACCAGTGGTCCGACGCCCGGGCGAAAGGAGCCCGAAACCTCCCTCCGATAGACTGGTACCCGGTGCCCGCGACGGATGGAGACGGATAAATGGTTGACGTTCGACGGGTCAAACTGCCCGGAGTCGGGGTGTTGCACACCTTCGTCACCGACGACGGCGGCAAGGTCGGCGTCATCGCGCATCGCTCCGGGCACAGCGACCTGGTCACGTTCTCAGACCACGAAGACGGGGCGGACGTAACCAAGGTCTCGCTCCGGCTCAACGAGGACGAGGCGCATACGCTCGCCGAACTGCTGGGCGGCACCCAGATCACCGAGTCGCTGACCGCGCTCGATCAGATCCCGGGCCTGAGCATCGACTGGTTCTCCGTCGACTACGAGGACTACATCGCCGGCCAGCAACTCGGCGCTCCGGGCGACCGCGGCTTCGTCGGCCTGGCCGTCGTCGCCGTCGTGCGCGGCGACTCGGCCAATCCGGCTCCCGCCCCCGACTTCAAGGTCTTCCCCGGCGACACGCTGGTGGTCGCCGGCACCCCCGAGAAGGTCGCCAAGGCCTTCGCCTTCTTCCGCACGGGCGAGACCGCCGTGCGCGCCACTGCCGACGCGCCGCCGGGAGGCTGATCCATGCACCTCGGAGAAGACCTCATCATTCTCGGCATCCTCCTGCTCGTCGCATACGTGCTGGGCCGGCTCGGCAAGCTGGTGGGTCTTCCCGCGATCCCCATCTACATGCTCGTCGGCCTGCTGGCCAGCCCGCACACCGGCTGGTTCCCGCTGAGCTTCGAGAGCAACTACATCGAGCTCATCGCGATCTTCGGGCTCATCCTGCTGCTGTTCAATCTGGGCCTGGAGTTCGACCAGGACGAGTTCTTCGGCAACTTCGGCAAGCTCGTCGTCTCGGGCGGCTCCTACATCCTCATCAACATGGGCGTGGGACTCGCATTCGGCTTCTGGGTGGGCTGGGGCACCCGGGAGGCTCTCATCATCGCCGGGATGACGGCCACGTCGTCGTCCGCGATCGTCACCAAACTGCTCATCGAACTGCGCCGCCTTCCCAACACCGAGACGCCGATGATCCTGGGCGTCACCGTCGTCGAGGACATCTTCATCGCGATCTACCTGGCGATCGTGTCGGTGGTGCTGAGCGGCGAGACCGACTTCTGGCCCGTGGTCGGCAAGCTCACCGTGGCGTTCCTGTTCCTGGTGGTGATGTTCACGGTGGCGCGATTCGGCGGGAGGTACGTCTCCCGGTTGTTCCGCACCAAGGACGACGAGCTCTTCACCATCCTCTTCTTCGGTCTGGCCGTGCTGTTCGCGGGGATCGGCGAGATCCTCGGCGTCACCGACGCGATCGGCGCGTTCCTCATCGGTCTGGTGCTCGGCGCCACGAAGTACCGCAACAAGATCGAGCACATCGCCATCCCGTTGCGCGACGTGTTCGCGGCGTTCTTCTTCCTCAACTTCGGGCTCGAACTCGATCCGGCGAAGTTCCCGGCGGTGCTCGGCCCGGTGCTGATCGCTGTCGCGATGACGATCGTGCTGAACATCCTCGCCGGGCAGTTCGTCGCGTGGATCAACGGCTTCGGCCCGCAGGCCGGCATCAACACGACGGTCATCCTCCAGAACCGCGGCGAGTTCGCACTGATCTTGGCCACCCTGTCGATCAGTGCGGGCCTCGATGCCCGGATCGTGCCGTTCGCGGGACTGTACGTGCTGATCATGGCCGTCCTCGGGCCGATCCTCGCAGCGAACTCCGAGAAGATCGGTGCGATGATTCTCCGGACCGGATCGTCCAAGCGATGCGACCGGCGGAAGAAGCGCGATCCGATGCTCGACGAGGAGATCGCGCTCGTCGAGGCGGCGACCGCCGATTTCGACTCCGACACGCGCCGCGACGACAGGAGCGCGGGCGACACGCGCGACGCTGTGGACCGGATCGTCGAGCAGGCCATGCAGCAGCAGGACACGACCGTCGACCGAAAGCGGGACTGACCCATCGACACCACCCCCGGCAGCCCGAGCGCCGGCACCCCGGCGCAGGCGGGCGGAACCACGATGCTCCAGATGATGCTGCGCCCGCGCTGGATCGGAGCGCTGATCTTCGCACTGGCTCTCGCGGCGGGATTCGCGGCCCTCGGCCAGTGGCAGCTGGAGCGCGCCATCGAGTCGGGCACGGCGGTGGAGGCTCCGACGGAGACGGTGCTGCCGCTCTCGCAGGTGGCGAAGCCGGGCGGCCCGCTCACCAGCAAGGCGGTCGGCCAGTTGGTCTCATTCACCGGCACCCCGGTCCCCGGTGACGACCAGCTGCTGTACGACCGGCTCAACTACGGCAAGGCCGGGTGGTGGGTCGTCTCGCACGTGAACGTGGACGCCGGTGGAGGCCGCACGGTCGCGCTCGCCGTCGCCCGAGGCTGGGCGCCGAGCGAGGCGGCGGCACAGAAGGCGATGGCGACGCTCGCGGCCCAGCCCGAGGCGCCGCAGCGCATGGTGGGGCGCCTCCTCCCGGACGAGCAGCCCCAGGTCCCCGCCGACAAGAAGAACCCGACAGCGATGACCTCACTCGGCGTCGGCCAGCTCTACAACCTCTGGACCGGTGTCGACGGCATGGACGTCTACAACGCCTACGCCGTCGAGCAGACGCCGCCGGCCGGCCTGGTGAAGATCGACTCGCCGCCGCCGATCCAGCAGACGGAGCTCAACTGGCTCAACATCTTCTACGCGGCCGAGTGGATCATCTTCGCCGGCTTCGCGATCTTCCTCTGGTACCGGCTGGTGCGCGACGCCAAGCAGCGGGAGGACGAGGAACGCGAGCTCGCGGCCGCAGAAGCGGTCGGTGGTGCGACGGGGACCCCCGTGGACGACACATCGGGCGGCGCCCGGGCCCGCGCCGGGAAAGTAGAATGACTCCATGCCCCTCGCTCCCAAGCTCGAAGACTTCCCGAAGATCCGCGGGGCGCTGAAGTTCTACCAGGTGTTCGCCTACGTCACCGGCATCATGCTCCTGCTGCTCTGCGTGGAGATGGTCGTGAAGTACGGGCTCGGTTACCAGCTCTTCGCGTTCAGCAACTACGGCGCCCTCACCCTCGTTCCCGTGAAGACCGCGGTCGCGCCGACCGGCGTCGACCTGAGCACGGGCATCCTGATCGCGCACGGCTGGCTGTACGTCGTGTACCTCTTCTCCGACTTCCGCCTGTGGAGTCTGATGCGCTGGCCTTTCACGAAGTTCGTGCTGATCGCCCTCGGCGGTGTCGTGCCGTTCCTCTCGTTCTTCGTGGAGGCCAGGATCACCAAGCAGGTCAAGACCTATCTGGCCGGCCGCGAGGCCGAGGCAGCGACATTCGTGGAGGCCACAAATTAGCACCGACGCAGCGTTCTCGGACATCCTCGGAGGGGCCGATTCGGCCGCGCCGTCCGGTCCCGTCCTCGTAGTCGATTTCGGCGCACAGTACGCGCAGCTGATCGCGCGCCGCGTGCGCGAGGCGAACGTGTACTCCGAGATCGTGCCGCACACCGTCACCGCGTCGGAGGTGGCGGCCAAGCGCCCCGCCGGAATCGTGCTGTCGGGAGGCCCGTCCAGCGTGTACGAAGAGGGTGCGCCCCAGCTCGACGAGGCGATCCTCGAGCTCGGCGTCCCGGTGCTCGGCATCTGCTACGGCTTCCAGGTCATGGCCACCGCGCTCGGCGGCGAGGTCGCGAAGACCGGGCGACGCGAGTACGGCTCCACGGCCGTGCGCGTCACGGGCGCCGCGGCGGACGGTGAGGGCACGCTCCTCGACGGCCAGCCGGCACAGCAGACCGCGTGGATGAGCCACGGTGACTCGGTGTCGCGTGCCCCTGAGGGCTTCGAGGTGCTCGCCTCGACCGACGACACCCCGGTCGCCGCCTTCGCCAACGAGGATCGCAAGCTCTACGGCGTGCAGTGGCATCCCGAGGTCAAGCATTCGCAGTACGGCCAGGCGGTGCTCGAGAACTTCCTGCACCGTGCGGCCGGCATCCCGGCCGACTGGAACAGCGGCAACGTGATCGCCGACCAGGTGGCGGCCATCCGTGCCCAGGTCGGCAGCGGGCGCGTGCTCTGCGCGCTGTCGGGCGGCGTCGACTCCGCCGTCGCGGCCGCGCTCGTGCACAAGGCCGTCGGCGACCAGCTCGTCTGCGTGTTCGTCGACCACGGGCTGCTGCGCAAAGACGAAGCGCGCCAGGTGGAGGAGGACTACGTCGCCGCGACCGGTGTCCGGCTCGTGACCGTGAACGCCCAGGAGCAGTTCCTGTCCGCGCTCGCGGGCGTCTCGGATCCGGAGACCAAGCGGAAGATCATCGGCCGCGAGTTCATCCGCGTCTTCGAGAAGGCCCAGGCCGACCTGATCGCGGAGGCCGCGAACGACGGCGACCCCATCCGCTTCCTGGTGCAGGGCACCCTCTACCCCGATGTGGTGGAGTCCGGCGGCGGCACCGGGACGGCCAACATCAAGAGCCACCACAACGTCGGCGGCCTCCCCGAAGACCTGCAGTTCGAGCTCGTCGAGCCGCTGCGCACCCTGTTCAAAGACGAGGTGCGCGCGATCGGCCGCGAGCTCGGCCTCCCGGAGGTCATCGTGGGCCGCCAGCCGTTCCCCGGCCCGGGCCTCGGCATCCGCATCGTCGGCGAGGTGACGCAGGAGCGGCTCGACCTGCTCCGCGAAGCGGACGCGATCGTGCGCGCCGAGCTGACCGCCGCCGGCCTCGACAGCGAGATCTGGCAGTGCCCCGTCGTGCTTCTCGCCGATGTGCGCTCGGTCGGCGTGCAGGGTGACGGCCGCACGTACGGTCACCCGATCGTGCTGCGCCCGGTCTCCAGCGAAGACGCGATGACGGCCGACTGGACCCGCCTGCCGTACGACCTGCTGGCCACGATCTCCAACCGCATCACCAACGAGGTGGACGGCGTCAACCGCGTCGTGCTCGACGTGACGTCGAAGCCGCCGGGGACGATCGAGTGGGAGTGAGCCTCCCCGAAATGTGAGAAGGGCCGGGATGCGGATGCATCCCGGCCCTTCTGCGTTCGAGGCGGCCTAATTGCGCGAGATCGCGAGGAGACGCAGGATCTCGAGGTACAGCCAGATGACCGTGACCATGATTCCGAAAGCGCCCGACCAACCGAATACGCGCGGTGCGCGGTTCTTGACTCCGCGCTGGATGAAGTCGAAGTCGAGCACCAGCGAGTAGGCACCCATGATGACGACGAGGACGCCGATCACGACCCCGAGCGGGATTCCGAAGAGCTTGACGTCGCTGCTCAGCCCGAACGCGCTGTTCGTGACCCCGGTCCAGACCAGGATGACGTTGACGATGGAGTAGGCCAGGTAGCCGAACATCGCGATCAGGAAGATCTTGGTCGCCTTCGCCGATGCGCGGATCTTGCCCGAGGCGAACAGCGCCAGGGTCACCCCGACGACGGCGAGCGTGCCGATGACCGCCTGGATCACGATTCCGGGATAGATCGACTCGAACACGGCCGAGATGCCGCCGACGAAGATGCCCTGCACGCCGGCATAGCTCAGGATCAGCGCGGGCGACGGCCGCTTCTTGAAGATGTTGACCAGTGCCAGCACGAAGCCGACGATCGCAGCCGGGAGGACGAGTGCCGGCACCAGCCAGCCGACGACCGCGCCGGCGACGAGCAGGGCGAACGAGATCGCGCTCTTGTTGATGGTGTCTTCGATCGTCATGCGGTCGGTGTCGGCGGACGTCGCGGACGGCGCCTGGTACATCTGCTCGAGGTTCTCGGCGCTCACAGGGACGGCCGTGGCGGTCTGGCCGTTGTTCTGGAACGCCGGGTTGTTCGAGAACGCCGGGTTGTTGAGTGCCATGGGTTCCTCGCTCTGTCGGGGACCGCTTAGGGTCTCGGTTCGTCAAACCTATCGGGTTGTTTTCTGAGAGTTCTGACAGATTGCCATGAATCCAGTGCGATCGCGGCCCAGCGGGCGAGCCAGGCGGACGCGACGACCACGGTCGAGCTGACCAGGATGGTGATCCAGCCCTGCTCGTACGTGGTGACGAAATGCGGCAGCACCAGGCTCGACGCGATGGGAAGCGCCAGCACCGCGAAGACGGGGAGGGGACGCAGGCGCACCAGCAGCCACGCGGCCAGCATGATCGCGTAGCACCAGGCGAACCCGGAGCCTCCCAGCATCAGCCAGGTGAATCCCAGCACGGGCACGACGACGGCGACGCGCCGGCCGATGGTCGACGGCAGCACCGCCCATCCGGCCGGCTGCACGAGGGAGCCGACGAGCAGGAACGGCAGGCTGTACGCGGTCGTGGCGAGGATGCAGGCGGTGCCGACCACGATCATCGCCAGACCGGCGATCCACCTGGCCCGGTAGTCGCCCCAGTGCAACTCCAGGTCGCGCGCGGGCTCGTGCCAGGCGCGACGCGACGGCTGAGCCTCCGGAGTCGGTCCGGAGGCCGTCGGTGCGCGGGTGGGGAGGCCGTCGGGGTCGGGCACACCCCGATTGTGTCACTTCGGGCCGCTCGGATACGTGCAGCGGCGTCCCGCGTCCGGTCGAGGTTCTTCGGAGCGTTTCGGCCCTCCGGCTAGGATCGCCACATGCGCGCCCGCTCGACACCTGTTGTGATCGGTCACAGAGGTGCGCCCGGGTACCGTCCCGAGCACACGCGGCCGGCGTACGAACTGGCGTTCGCGCTGGGAGCCGACGCGGTCGAGCCCGACATCGTCGCCACCAAGGACGGTGTGCTCGTGGTGCGACACGAGAACGAGATCTCCGGGACCACCAACGTCGCGGACCACCCCGAGTTCGCGGCGCGTCGCACGACGAAGGAGGTCGACGGCGTTCCGCTCACCGGCTGGTTCACCGAGGACTTCACGTGGAGCGAGCTGTCCGTGCTGCGGGCGCGCGAGCGGCTCCCGCAGCTGCGTCAGGCCAGCGCGACGTTCGACGATCGCTACCCGATCCTGCGGCTGTCCGACATGCTGGAGCTCGTCGATGCCGCGTCCGACTCCGCGGGACGCGCGCTCAACGTCGTCGCCGAGCTGAAGCACGCGACGTACTTCGAGGCCGCGGGGCTCCCGCTCGACGAGCTGTTCGTCGACGCGCTGGCGGACGCCGGCTGGGCGGACCGCCCGGGTCTGGTCGTCGAGAGCTTCGAGAAGACGGTACTGGGACGGCTGCAGGTGCGCGGCTTCCGCGGGCGCCGCGTGTATCTGGTCGAGTCGGAAGGCGCGCCGGCCGATCGGGTCGCCGCCCTCGGCGCCGCGGCCCCCGGCTACGCGACGGACCTGACCCTGCGCGGCCTGTACGCCCTCGGGTCCGCCGCCTCGCCGGCGGAACGGGTCGACGGGATCAGTGTCGACATCGGGCAGATCCTGCATTCGGGCTCGGTGGCGGTCGGGCTGTTCGGGGAGGAGGACGGCGGAGTCGACATCGGCGCCGTGACCTCCGACCTCGTCGACCTCGCGCACTCGGCCGGGCTCTCGGTGTACTGCTGGACGCTGCGGCCCGAGAACGGACTGCTCCCTCGCGAGTTCCGCACCGGCGGTCGCGACGACGAGTGGGGCGACTGGAGGCGGCTGTTCGCGATCCTGCTGCACTCCGGGGTGGACGGCGTCTTCGCGGATCATCCCGACCTCGCGGTCGCCGTGCGGGACGGCCGCTGACCCCGAGGCTGCGGCGGGGCGCTCCCGACGTCGATGACGGTGGCGGCGGCTAAAATGGCTGGAGACATGACGAGCCTTCCCGACGCCCCTTCTCCCGCCTCCTCCGCACCCTCCTCCGTGCCGATCATCCTCGACGGCTGGGAGGGCGACGAGGGCTCGGGCGCGAGCTCGGCGGGTCGCGCGTCCGGCGGCGGCCGGAGCCCCTCCGACCGGTTGTTCGCCGGGCTCAACCCGCAGCAGCGCGAGGCGGCCGAGTACCGGGGCGCCGCGCTGCTCATCGTGGCCGGCGCCGGGTCGGGCAAGACCAGCGTTCTCACGCGCCGGATCGCCGGTCTCATCGAGAGCCGGGAGGCGTGGCCGAGCGAGATCCTCGCGATCACGTTCACCAACAAGGCGGCGAACGAGATGCGTGAGCGGGTCGAGCAGCTGCTCGGCGGCCGGGCGCAGGGCATGTGGATCTCGACGTTCCACTCGGCGTGCGTGCGCATCCTCCGCCGCGAGGCCGAGACGATCGGAAAGACGCAGAGCTTCACGATCTACGACTCGGGCGACACCCGCGCCCTGCTCAAGCGGATCATCAAGGAGCTCGACGCCGACACCCTCGGTTTCACCGTCGCGGGCACGGCGGGACGCATCTCCAAGCTCAAGAACGAGCTGACCGACATCGAGACCTTCGCGCGCTCGGCCAACCTGAGCGATCCGCAGGAGGTGATGTTCCTCGAGATCTTCCGCCAGTACACGCGCGCACTCCGCCGGGCCAACGCGTTCGACTTCGACGACCTCATCGCCGAGACCGTCTTCCTGTTCCGTGCCTTCCCGAAGGTCGCCGCGCTGTACCAGACGCGCTTCCGCCATATCCTCGTCGACGAGTACCAGGACACCAACCACGCCCAGTACGCGCTCATCCGAGAGCTGACGATGCCCGTCTCTCCCGACATCGCCGAGGAGCTGGAGCAGCACGGCCGCAATGTCGCCAAGCTGCGCGATGTCGTCGGCGCCGTCCCGGGCGCCTCCCTGACCGTCGTCGGAGACTCCGACCAGTCCATCTACGCCTTCCGCGGCGCCGACATCCGCAACATCGTGGAGTTCGAACGCGACTTTCCCGGGGCCAAGGTCGTGCTGCTGGAGCAGAACTACCGCTCGACGCAGAACATCCTGAGCGCCGCCAACGCGGTGATCGCCAACAACTTCGACCGCAAAGACAAGAAGCTGTGGACGGCGGTCGGCGACGGCGACAAGATCGTCGGCTACACGGGATACTCCGGCCACGACGAAGCGCAGTTCGTCGCGGACGAGATCGAGAAGCTCCACGCTGCGGGCATGGACTACAAAGACATGGCGGTCTTCTACCGCACCAACGCGCAGACCCGTGCGCTGGAGGAGATCTTCATCCGCTCCGCCCTGCCGTACAAGGTCATGGGCGGCACCAAGTTCTACGAGCGCGCCGAGATCAAGGACGCGATGGCGTACCTGATCACCGTCGCCAACCCCGACGACACGCTCGCCCTGCGCCGCATCCTGAACACCCCGAAGCGCGGCATCGGTCCGGCCACCGAGACCCAGCTGGCCGGCTATGCCGAGGACAACGGGTTCACATTCCGCGACGCGATGCGCGATGCCGGCTCCCTCGGCCTCGGGCCGAAGGTCACGGGTGCCATCCTGCAGCTGTCCACGATGCTCGATGAGGCGGCGGCCAAGATCGATCCCGCCAACCCGGCAGGAATCGCGTCGGTCGCCGATGTGCTCACGTTCCTGCTCGAGGGCAGCGGGTACCTCGAGGTGCTCCGCAACAGTCGTGACCCGCAAGACGAGGCACGCGCCGAGAATGTCGAGGAACTCGTCGCGGTGACCCGCGAGTTCGCGCGGAACAACCCCGACGGCACCCTCGTGGACTTCCTCACGGAGGTCTCGCTGGTGGCCGCGGCCGATGAGATCGACGACTCGAGCGGGTCCGTCTTGCTGATGACGCTCCACACGGCCAAGGGCCTGGAGTACGACGCCGTGTTCCTCACCGGGATCGAGGAGGACCTGCTCCCGCACCGGATGTCCGCGAACGAGCCGGGCGGTCCCGCCGAGGAGCGTCGGCTGTTCTACGTCGGCATCACCCGGGCCAAGAAGCGGCTCTTCCTGTCTCTGGCGATGACTCGCGCGCAGTTCGGCGAGACCGCGGTCGCCATGCCGAGCCGGTACCTCCAGGAGATCCCCGCCGACCTGATCGACTGGAAGCAGTCGCCCGGTGCCGCGAACGGGCGAGGCGGCTCGCAGTCGCGTGCGCTCAACGCGCGTCGCCCCGGTCTCGGCGGCGGCACGGCGGGTCGCTGGAACGAGAGCTTCCCGGTGGGCGGCAGTGCGCCGGCCGAGCGTCCGAAGGCCGAATGGCCGAACCGGGTGACAGGCAAGGTCCGTGACAACGGCGACCTTGAGTTGGCGCCGGGCGACCGTATCCGGCACGCGGACTTCGGCGAGGGCCGGGTCATGAACGTGACGGGCGAGGGCGCCAAGCGCGTCGCGCACGTGCAGTTCGAGAAGGTGGGGGCGAAGAAGCTCCTCATCAAGATCGCCCCGATCGACAAGCTGTGAGGCAGCGCCTCGCCTCGATGAGCGTCGAGGTCGGATTCCGGGCGGCTGCGGCGGTCGCGGTGCCCCTGCTGGTCCTACTCGCCCTCGGCCGCCTGGAGCTCGCGGCGTACGCGACCTTCGGCGCGTTCACCGCGCTGTACGGACGCAACGAGCCGTACCGCTTGCGGCTGCGCAGCGTCTCGATCGCGGCGGTCGCGATGCTGGCGAGCATCTCCCTCGGCGTGATCGTCGCCGTCGTGGGAGAACCGCTGTGGCTGGTGACGGTGCTCCTCGTGCTCATCGTCACCGCCGGCACGCTGCTCGCGACCGCGTTCCAGCTCCTGCCGACGCAGCCGCTGTTCTTCGTCTTCGCCCTGCTCGTCTGCGCGGCTGTGCCTACGACCGCCCAGGACGCGCTTCCTCGGATCGGTCTCGCAGCGACGGTGGCGGCGTTCTCGTGGGTCCTGACTCTGTCGGGCTGGGTGGTGCGCCGGTGGGCGGGGGATCGCGCCGCCAGGACGGGAGCGGTGCTGCTCAAGAAGCTCCATCGGCGCCCGGGCGTCGACACCACGGTCTTCCGCGACGGGCGGGTCTGGTTGACCGCCGCCCAGAACGCCATCGGTGTGCTGATCGCGGGAGGAGCGGCCCTCGCGCTCGGGCTGGGGCACGCCTACTGGGCGGTCGTCAGTGTCGTCGCGGTCATCCCTCCGGCGCGAGCGGCCCATTCGATCTCACGGTCGCTGCACCGCATCCTGGGCACGATCGGCGGGGTCGTCGTGGCCGCTGCCGTGCTGTTCTGGTCGCCGCCGGCGATCGTCGTGATCGTCGTGATCGTCGTCTGCCAGTTCTTCGCCGAGATGCTGGTGGGCCGGCACTACGGTTACGCACTGCTATTCATCACCCCGATGGCGCTCGCCGTATCGCACCTCGCCGCGCCGGCTCCGATCGGGACCCTGGTGGTCGACCGGGTGATCGAGACGGTGCTGGGCGCCGGTGTCGGAATCGCACTCGTCCTCCTGGCGCGCGCGATCGAGCGATGGCGGGGGCCGGCTGTCAGAGGCAGGAGAGCGTGAGGGACTCGCTCAGCTGAGATCCGCCAGGCACGCCGACGCGCTCGCCCGGCCGCGCGTGCGCGCGGTCGGGCGAGGCGTTTGGGGCGAACCGAACCGTTCTCAGAACGGAATGCTGGTCGGGGTCGGGGTCGGGGTCGGGGTCGGGGTCGGGGTCGGGGTCGGCGTGGGCGTCGACGCGACGGACGACACGTATGCCACGGGGATCGACGTTCCCACTCGCATCACGGGACCGGCCGTAATGCGGAACGTTCCATCGGCGACGGCCCGGTTTCCTGCGGTGCCGTCCGAGGTCAGCTCGTAGCTCTCGTCGACCCAGCCGTCGGCACGCGCCAGCCAGCCGGCCTGGCTGAAGGTGAGGGTCTTCCGATCCGAGGACAGGGTGGCCGCGTCCTTGCTCGTTCCGGAGGCGCCGGCGCTGTTCTTCCAGAAGCGGTCTCCCGAGGCGAATCGTGTTCCTGTCGGGGCGGCGATGGCGTAGGCGATGCCGCTCCCGGCGGTGGGCGGGATCACGCGCACCGTGAACCGGCCCGTCTGCTGTGCGGCCAGGGTGGGCTGCATCACCTGGACAAGGGCAGCCGACGCCGACACAGCAGCGGTGAAGCCCACGGGGATGCTCTCGCCGGTCGGCAGGGCGTTGCCCGAGGTGATCCGGAAGGTTCCGTCGTTCACTGGACCGGACGCGAGTGCACTCACGACCTCGAGCGGATAGGACTCCTCCACCCACTGCCCGGACTGTGCCGAGTATCCGGCCTGGCTGAATCGAAGTGTGCGTCGATCGACTGACAGCTGGGCCGCGTTCCTTATCGTCTCGGAATGGCCGGCCTTGTTCGTCCAGGTGCGATCGCCGGAAACGAAGCGGGTTCCCGTCGGCGCGGTGATCTCGTAGCCCAAGCCGGTCGAGGCGGTCGAGAAGTTCAGCCGCACCGTCAGCGCCCCGGTGGCGCCCTGCGCCAACTCCGGCACTGCGCGCTGCTCGAGCGGAGCACTTCCGTCGCCCACTCCCCAAGACGTGAAGAAGTCGGTCAGATCGGTGCGGGCGACCTCCGCGGTGGTGCTCTTGAACGTCTGCTGCATGCGCGTGACGATCTGGGCTGCGGCGGCGCGCTCGCGGTAGAGACGGTTGAGCTTCGGGAAGAAGTCGTCGCCGAAGCGGGCGTGCAGGGCGTCGAACATGCCGAGCTTGAGGTAGTACTCGCTCGCGATGGCCGTGCCGTCGTAGTCGCGCTGGCTGTCGGGCTTCGCGAGATACGCCTGGATCGCACGCTGGTGGTGGGCCGCGGAGAGCTCGTTCGCGTAGCCCAATGCTTTCTGAACCGCGAGCGACGAGATGTTGACCGTTACTTCGCCGAGACCGTCCCAGGTGTACTGCGGCGTCTGGTAGGTGTGCCCGATCTCGTGCCAGAGCCCCCATTGCTGGCCGGAGGCGCCCACGAGCAGGTCGCGCCCGGCTCCGGTGTCGTTCTGGAAGGTGATCCGTTCGTAGGTCGCGGACGCGTAGGAGCCGGGGCTTCCGGTATCGGGGTTGGCGATGTGGATGAGGGCAGGTGACTTGCGGTGCACTCCGGTGGCGCTGACGTCCAGGCCGTAGGTCGCGTCCGTGACCTCGACTGCTGTGTCCCAGCGTGCGATGTTGGTCGATGTGACGTGCGAGACATTCGCAGTGACGGTGCCGCGTTGGAACGCCGCGACCACACGCTTGCCCGCCACGATCGCGAACGGTGCTGCCGAGTAGGTCGACAGCTGCGCGCGGAAGTCGGCCTCGCTCGTGACGCCTCCGATGAACGTGGGAACGGGCGCCCCGCCGGAGACGGTCGCGCGCACCGACGTGCCCGTGGCGCGGGACAGCCAGATCAGGCCATCGCGGTCGGAGGTGAGAGTGGTCGTCGCCTGGGTGAGCTTCGTGCGTGCGAGCTGAACGTCTGTGCCGCCGTTCACAGCGGCGTACACCCCGTACTGGCCGACGGCGACCTCGACGCCCGAGGTGCCGGCGGGGAGCGTGACGGTGAACTTCTCGTTCGTGCGCACGTACCGGCTCGTGGGTTCGAGCGTGCTCTGCTGCATCGCGCGATTCTTGCGGATCCGGTCGGCCTCCCGGTCGCCGCGCGGATTCACCGTGAGCTCCGACGACGTCTGCGTCACCCGGACGTCGATCGTCGGCATGGTCGTGGCGGCAGCCGCGGGCTGCAGCGGGATCAGGGTTGCGGAGAGGGTAGTGAGCGCGAGAAGCGCGAACGCGTGTCTGCGCCGGCGCTTGCGAGTGGCAGGTGTGTTCGGGTCCATGTTTCCTTTCGGGTCGGAATCGTTCCGACACGAAAACATGTTACGCGTAAAATGTGATCATTTGGATATCCGCGGCTGTAGCCCAGCCGTCTGTAGCCCAGCCTCCTGCAGCCGCCGGAGGTAGACGTCGCGCGGCCGATGCCGGATGGCGGCCGGCAGGTGCGGGTACGCCGCGGCGGCCCAGCGCATCCTGAGATCGAAGCGCTGCTCGATCCGGTCGTCCCACGGCAATCCGAACTGCGTCCGGACGCTTGCCGGCAGCAGTCCGGTCGTGACCAGACGGCTCGCCGGAAGCGCGCCCCGCAGCCACACGGGCACCCCGCGCGGGCGGAGGATCTGTTCGGCGAGCGCGCGCGTAGACTCGTTCACCGCGAGCTGAGGGAGCATCCCGTCCCAGTACCGGCCGAATGCCGCGGTGTCGGCAGGCCAGGCCTC
The DNA here is from genome assembly GCF_945957465.1 of uncultured Leifsonia sp. Taxonomy (GTDB): domain Bacteria; phylum Actinomycetota; class Actinomycetes; order Actinomycetales; family Microbacteriaceae; genus Leifsonia. The sequence continues at coordinate 3,919 of NZ_CAMFLC010000048.1, read as the reverse complement.
GGGACGCAACTGGAGGTTCAGCCCCAGATGCCGGAAGTCGTCGTAGACCTGCTCGCGCGATTCCGTGGCGAGAGGCCCGTAGACGCGCTCGTTCAGGTCGACCATGGTCGCGTACAGCGTGGCGGACACCCAGAGCTGCAGCTGCGGATCGAACGCGTTGTAGGCAGGGAGGTCGCCGCTGCGGACGGCATGCACCGGCCGGTGTGCCCGGTCGACCTGTCGACGAACCGCGTCGAAGGCTTCCGGCGGCGCGAACACCGCTGCGTAGACGAAGGTCATCGTGGCGTGGAACCGATCCACGATCCGGGCCGCGAAGTCGCTGTGCTCGGCCACCCCGCGCCCGACCGCCGGGTGGGCGATCTGCAGCAGCAACGCCCGGCCGGCGCCGGCGAGGCTGAGCGCCTCGCCGGCGATCGACCGGAGATCGGCGTGCCGATCGGGCTGGATGGCCATGCGCCCATGATCCACCCATCCGGTGCAGGCTGCTGCTGTCATCAACGTCGGAGGCCTCGCGCCGCCCGGTGCGCGCCACGGCGCGCGGCGCGAGCGATCAGCACCGACAGGACGCCGAGGCCGACGAGCGTGGCCGCGAGCGCGACCGGAGCGGTCTCGACGCGGTCTCCGGTCGCGGCGAGCTGTGCCGCGGCCGGTTCGGCGGGTGCCGCGACCGTGGTGATCTCCGAGGCGATGCCGAATGCCGACTGCCAGGGGCGGATTCGTTCGCCGCCTGCGTCCGGTGACACCGTCGTCGGATCGATGCGCTCCGTCCAGACGTAGTGACCGGAAGCGGGGAGTGTGCACTCGGGAGTGTCGTACACGCCGGTGCCGTTCACGGAGGTCTCGACGACGCACACCACCGGTGAGTCCTCCGGGACGGTGTCGGACTCGGCGATCGGCTCGTCGAACGGGCCGTGGAGCGTGCTCTCCACGATCGCCTCGATCGGTGCGAAACCGTCATCCGTCGTACGCACGCCCCACGACGGCAGCAGACCGTCTCCGGTCTCGACGCTCACGGTCAGCCGGTCATGCACCACCGCGCCCGGCGCAGCGTTCGCGGTGCTCGTCACCGTCGCGACGAGAGGCTGGAACGGAAGCGGCGACGGACCGGTCCTGGTGGCCAGCGCGCTCGTCTCCGCGGTGGCGGGCACGGCGATGAGCACGGCCTGGGCGTCGTCGTGCGGCACGGCGACCAGCAGGCGGTCGCCGTAGGGGAGGGCGGAGAGCTCCGCTCGAGCACTCACCGTCACGCTGGCGTCGGTGCCCGAAGGGATGACCTCGACATCCGTCCCGGTCCGGACCTCGGCCGTCGTGCCTCCGTCGGGGAATGACGCGCCGTCGAGCGTCACCCGAGCCGAGTGGCTCCCTGGTGCGGCGGTCTCCTCGGCACCGGTCGAGCGCACGATCGTGAGTTCGACGCGCACGCGTCCCGGCCCGGTCTCGGCCAGCTCCACGACGGCATCCGCCCGTACTCCGCTCGAGCCGAGCCGTGCTGCTTCGTCGACCATTTCGTATGCGCGGGCGAGGACACGGGACGCGTCGGCTCCGGCGCGCGAGGCGACCTCTTCGGGAGTGTGCCCGTTCAGCCCCGCGACGAGCCAGGTGGCGATTTGGCCGGCTGCGGCCGTGAGCTGATCGCCGGTGCCCGCCCAGTTGCGCGAGATGTAGGCGAGCGAGGCCGCCTGCTGGGGCGTGTACCAGCCGAGCGCTGCGGCGTCGGTGTAGTCGAGGCCGTGTCCCGTCGGGCTCGGCTTTCCGGCGTTGAGACAGAATCCCTGCGCCCCGTCGTCCATGCGGTAGGTGCCCAGCCACCAGCCGTCCCGGGACATGTATCCCGGCCCGTGCCCGTCGCCGGTGAGCGCCCGCGCGTCGGGCGCCACCACGAGAGCGTGCAGGATTCCGAGGAAGACGGCGAGGCCGGCGAGGGCGAAGGCGGTCACGAACGTCGATATGCGATGTGTCATGCCCTCAACGGTCGCGGTCCCGCAACCGCGCAGGGCTGCCCGCGACCGGATCGGTGGAGTAGCCGTTTTCGGCATTGCCTGTGGAGGAGAAACCGATTCGGGCTGTTCAGTCGAACGCGCTAAAGTTCTCACTGGCGAATTTATCTCGGCGTCGAGCTATTCTCCCGCCGGACCGCCCAGGAGATATCAGCCGGAGCGCCACGAGCGCGCCGGGCATCAGCGGATTGGATAACCGTGGATCTATTCGAGTACCAGGCCAGAGACCTGTTTGAGAAGTACGGCGTCCCGGTCCTTCCGGGCATCGTCGCCGACACTCCGGAAGAGGTCCGTGCGGCCGCGGAGAAGCTGGGCGGTGTCACCGTCGTCAAGGCGCAGGTCAAGACCGGAGGCCGCGGCAAGGCGGGCGGCGTCAAGGTCGCCAAGACTCCGGACGACGCGGAAGAGGCCGCGAAGGCCATTCTGGGCCTGGATATCAAGGGCCACGTGGTCCGACGGGTCATGGTCGCCGGCGGTGCCCGCATCGCCCGCGAGTTCTACTTCTCCGTGCTGCTCGACCGGGCGAACCGCTCCTACCTGTCGCTGACGAGCGTCGAGGGCGGCATGGAGATCGAGCAGTTGGCGGTCGAGAAGCCGGAGGCGCTCGCCCGCGTCGAGGTCGATCCGCGCGCAGGCATCGACACCGCCAAGGCGACCGAGATCGCCAAGACCGCCGGCTTCCCCGACGAACTGGTCGCGAAGGTCGCCGATGTGTTCGTCAAGCTGTATGAGGTCTACACGGGCGAGGACGCGACCCTGGTCGAGGTCAACCCGCTGGTGCTGACCGAGGAGGGCGACATCATCGCCCTCGACGGCAAGGTCTCGCTCGACGAGAACGCCGACTTCCGCCACCCCGACCACGAGGCGCTCGAGGACAAGGACGCAGCCGACCCGCTGGAGGCCAAGGCCAAGGCGGCGAACCTCAACTACGTGAAGCTCGACGGCCAGGTGGGCATCATCGGCAACGGTGCGGGGCTGGTCATGTCCACGCTCGACGTCGTCTCCTACGCGGGCGAGAAGCACGGCGGCGTCAAGCCGGCCAACTTCCTCGACATCGGCGGCGGCGCGTCCGCCGAGGTCATGGCCGCCGGTCTCGACGTCATCCTGAACGACCCCCAGGTCCGCAGCGTCTTCGTCAACGTCTTCGGCGGCATCACGGCGTGCGACGCCGTCGCGAACGGCATCGTCAAGGCACTCGAGATCCTCGGCGACGAGGCCAACAAGCCGCTCGTCGTCCGTCTCGACGGCAACAAGGTCGACGAGGGGCGCCGCATCCTCACCGAGGCGAACCACCCGCTGGTGACCCTCGCACTCACCATGGACGAAGGCGCCGACAAGGCCGCCGAGCTGGCCGCGAAGTAAGCAAGGACGAATCAGAGAATGTCTATCTTCCTCAACAAGGACTCCAAGGTCATCGTCCAGGGCATCACCGGCGGCGAGGGCACCAAGCACACCGCGCTGATGCTGAAGGCCGGCACCCAGGTCGTCGGCGGCGTCAACGCCCGCAAGGCCGGCACCACCGTGACGCACGGCGACATCGAGCTGCCGGTGTTCGGCACCGTGGTCGAGGCGATCGAGAAGACCGGCGCCGACGTGTCGATCGTCTTCGTTCCGCCGGCGTTCGCGAAGGACGCCATGGTCGAGGCCATCGACGCCGAGATCCCGCTGCTGGTCGTCATCACCGAGGGCATCCCGGTGCAAGACTCCGCAGAGGCCTGGGCTTATGCCAAGGCGAAGGGGAACAAGACCCGGATCATCGGCCCGAACTGCCCCGGCATCATCACCCCCGGTGAGTCGCTCGTCGGCATCACCCCAGCCACGATCACCGGCAAGGGCCCCATCGGCCTGGTCTCCAAGTCAGGCACGCTGACCTACCAGATGATGTACGAGCTGCGTGACCTCGGCTTCTCGACCGCCATCGG
>NZ_CAMFLC010000047.1 GCF_945957465.1 uncultured Leifsonia sp. | reverse complement strand
CGGATGTTCGCGAAGGTGCCGCGGATCATCACCTCGTGGTTGCCGCGGCGCGAGCCGTACGAGTTGAAGTCCTTGCGGTCGATGCCGTGCTCGGTGAGGTACCGGCCGGCCGGGCTGTCCGCTTTGATGGAGCCGGCGGGCGAGATGTGGTCGGTGGTGACCGAGTCGCCGAGCTTGGCGAGCACGCGGGCGCCGGTGATGTCGGAGACCGGGGTGGTCTCCAGCGTCATGCCCTCGAAGTACGGGGGCTTGCGCACGTAGGTCGACTTCTCGTCCCACTCGAACACCGAGCCGGTCGGGGTGGCGAGCGACTTCCAGCGCTCGTCGCCCTCGAAGACCGAGGAGTACTGGTGGACGAACATGCCCTCGTTGATGGAGGAGTCGATCGTCTGCTGCACCTCGGCGGCGTCGGGCCAGATGTCCTTGAGGAAGACGTCGTTGCCCTCGGTGTCGGTGCCCAGCGGGTCGACCTCGAAGTCGAAGTTCATCGAACCGGCGAGCGCGTACGCGATGACCAGGGGCGGGCTCGCCAGGTAGTTCATCTTGACGTCGGGGTTGATCCGGCCTTCGAAGTTGCGGTTGCCCGAGAGGACGGCGGTGACGGCGAGGTCGCTGTCGTTGACGGCCTGCGAGATCTCGTCGAGCAGCGGGCCGGAGTTGCCGATGCAGGTGGTGCAGCCGTAGCCGACCGTGTAGAAGCCCAGGGCCTCCAGGTCCTTCGTCAGGCCGGCCTTCTCGTAGTAATCGGTGACGACCTTCGATCCCGGCGCGAGCGTGGTCTTGACCCACGGCTTGGCCTTGAGGCCCTTCTTCGCCGCGTTGCGGGCGAGCAGGCCGGCGGCCAGCATGACCGAGGGGTTCGACGTGTTCGTGCACGAGGTGATCGCCGCGATGGCGACGGCGCCGTGGTCGATCACGAAGTCGGTGCCGTTCTCCAGCGTCACCGGAGTGGGGTTGGAGGCCGTCTTCGGCGCGTGGCTGTGGTGCGTGTGCACGTGGTGGCTGTAGGAGTCCTCCGGCTGCAGCTCGCCCGGGTCGGACGCCGGGAACGACTCCGAGATGGTCAGGTCGACCAGGTCGTGCGAGATCTCCGCGTAGTCCGTGAGGTCCTTCTCGAACTGGGTCTTGGCCTCGCTCAACTCGATGCGGTCCTGCGGACGCTTCGGGCCGGCGATCGACGGGACGACGGTCGAGAGGTCGAGCTCCAGGTACTCGGAGAAGACCGGCTCGCTCTCCGGGTCGTGCCAGAGGCTCTGCGCCTTGGAGTACGCCTCGACCAGCGCGACCTGCTCCTCGCTGCGGCCGGTGAGGCGCAGGTAGTCGAGGGTCACGTCGTCGATCGGGAACATCGCGGCCGTCGAGCCGAACTCCGGGCTCATGTTGCCGATGGTGGCGCGGTTGGCCAGCGGGACCTCCGCGACGCCGGCGCCGTAGAACTCGACGAACTTGCCGACGACGCCGTGCTTGCGCAGCATCTGCGTGATGGTGAGCACCACATCCGTCGCGGTCACGCCCGTCGGGATGGCGCCGGTCAGCTTGAAGCCGACGACCTTGGGGATGAGCATCGAGACGGGCTGGCCCAGCATGGCCGCCTCGGCCTCGATGCCGCCGACGCCCCAGCCGAGCACGCCGAGGCCGTTGACCATCGTGGTGTGCGAGTCGGTGCCCACGCAGGTGTCGGGGTAGGCCAGCAGCTCTCCGCCGACCTCGCGCGTCATCGTGACGCGGGCGAGGTATTCGATGTTGACCTGGTGGACGATGCCGGTGCCCGGCGGGACGACCTTGAAGTCGTCGAACGCGGTCTGGCCCCAGCGCAGGAACTGGTAGCGCTCGCCGTTGCGCTCGTACTCGATGTCGGTGTTGCGCTCGAGCGCGTCGGGCTGGCCGAACAGGTCGGCGATGACGGAGTGGTCGATGACCATCTCGGCCGGCGCGAGCGGGTTGATCTTGTCCGGGTCGCCGCCGAGCGAGGCCACGGCCTCGCGCATCGTGGCGAGGTCGACGATGCAGGGGACGCCGGTGAAGTCCTGCATGATCACGCGTGCGGGTGTGAACTGGATCTCGGTGTCCGGCTCCGCCGTCGGGTCCCAGCCGCCCAGGGCAGCGATGTGCTCCGCGGTGATGTTCGCGCCGTCCTCGGTGCGCAGCAGGTTCTCCAGCAGCACTTTGAGGCTGAACGGGAGCTTCCGGTAGCCGTCGACTGTGTCGATCCGGAAGATCGTGTAGTCCTTCGACCCCACGGTCAGGGTGCTCTTCGCACCGAAACTGCCGAATCCTGAATCACTCGTAGACACTGTGCCTTCTCCTTCGTCGGCAGGCGATTCACCGCGAGCCGTGTCCATCTTGGTCGTGCGTCGAAGCGTGTTTCCAGCAAGGTAAGCCTAAGTGGTCAGCTCAGGAAAGTATCTTGACGTCGAGATAAAATCTACCACGTTCAGACCCGGTCGAACACCAGGCCGCGCCGCCGGGCGAAGCGGTAGAAGAGCTCGATTCCCGCCGAGCCGAGGGCCCCGACGGCGATCCCCCAGGCGAGCGCGGCATCGAGCGACAGATGCATCTCGAAGAACGTCGCCGTCCCCGGGATCACGCAGACCAGCACGAACGCCGCGGCCACCGCGCCCAGCAGGAACCAACGCCAGGCGGTGAGCGGCCGTGTGAGCACGCAAAGGATCCAGAGCGACACGCAGAACAGGGCGACGGTCGTCACGCTGCGCGCCTCGTGGAGGGGCAGGGCCCGGTGCAGCGGTGCGTAGGCGACCACGGCCGTCAGTCCGGCGATCGCGCCCGTCGGGATCGAGTACCGCAGGATCCGCGGGAGCACACCCGGGGTGTAGATGCGCTTGTTCGGCGCCAGGGCGAGGAAGAAGGAGGGGATGCCGATGGCGAGCGTCGAGACGAGCGTCAGCTGGCGCGGCAGGAACGGGAACGGCCAGAGCACCACCGCGCTGATCAGCGCCAGGAGGATGCCGTACACCGTCTTGGCCAGGAAGATGTTCGAGACGCGCTCGACGTTGGCGATGACCCTTCGGCCGGAGGCCAGCACGTCCGGGAGGCGGTCGAACCGGTTGTCGAGCAGGACCAGCCGTGAGACCGCTTTCGTCGCGGCCGTTGCGGTGCCCATCGCGATCCCCAGGTTCGCGTCCTTGATCGCCATGGCGTCGTTGACGCCGTCCCCGGTCATCGCGACCGTCCGGCCCTCGCGCTGCAGCAGGCCGACGGCGGTGCGCTTCTGCTCGGGGCTGACCCGCCCGAAGATGCTGGCGCGGCTGAGCGCGTCCGCGAGCTCCTCGTCACTGCCGAGCGTGGACGCGTCGACCGCCTCGCCCTCCATGTTCAAGGCCCGGGCGATGGCCTCCACCGTCACCGGGTTGTCGCCCGACATGACGACGACCCGAACCGCCTGCTCGGCGAAGTAGCCGAGCGTCTCCGGCGCTTCGGCGCGCAGGTCCTCCCCCAGGACCACCAGCAGCGCCGGAGCCACCCGCACGCCCGTCAGGGGGATGTGCGTGCCGTGCGGAAGCGGGTCGAGCAGTCGGGCGAGGGCGAGGGTGCGCCGCCCGGTCGCGGCGATCGCGTTGGCCCGCGCCAACGCCTCGGCGTGATCGGCGAGCACGCGCTCGGGAGCGCCGAGCACCCAGGAGGTCTCCTCGCCGGCCACGCGCATCACCAGCCCGCTGTACTTCGTCGCCGAGCTGAACGGGACCCGCCGCTCGATGCGGTACCGGTCGCTGCGGAACCGGGTCGACAGGATCCCGGACGTCGCGTTGCCCGTCTCGTCGGCGCCGAACGCCGCCAGCGCCGTCTCGGCCAGCTCGGCCGGCACGTCGCCGATCGGCTCCGTGCCCTCCAACTCCAATTCGCCCGTGGTCAGGGTGCCGGTCTTGTCGAGGCAGAGCACGTCCACGCGCGCAAGCACTTCGACGGCGGCCAGCTCCTGCACGAGCACCTTGCGTGCGGCCAGCTGGATCGCGGCGACCCCGAACGCCAGGCTGGTCAGCAGCACCAGGCCCTCCGGGACCATCCCGACCACCGCCGCAACGGCGTCGAGCAGCGCGCGCCGCCACCGTGCGTCGGTGAAGAGCTCCGCGAACCCGCCGTAGGCCAGCACGCGGCCGATCAGAGTCACGAGGATGACCGGCCCCAGAATCCAGGACAGATAGACGAGGATGCGGTTGGTCGCGTCCCGCAGTTCCGAGTGCACCAGCGAGTGACGACGGATCTCGCAGGTGAGCCTGCTGGCGTAGGAGTCGTCGCCGACCGCCGTGACGAGGGCGTACCCCGTGCCGGTGGCGACGTGCGAGCCGGACAGCAGTCGCTCCCCTTCATCCTTGAAGACCGGGTCCGACTCTCCGGTCAGCAGCGACTCGTCGAGCGAGAGCCCGGTGCTCTCGGCGACGACGGCGTCGGCCGGGATCTGGTCGCCGGGCCGCAACACCAGGAGGTCGTCGAGCACGACCTCCTCCAACGGGATCGCGACGACCTCTCCGCCGCGTCGTACCCGGCTCTCCGGCGCGGCCAGCAGCGCCGCCTTGTCGAGCACCCGCTTGGCGCGCAGCTCCTGGACGATGCCGATCAGGGCGTTGACGACGACGACGCCGTAGAAGAACCCGTCGCGCAGATCGCCCAGCAGGAGCACTGCGATGAAGCACCCGGTCAGGATGCCGTTGAACAGCGTGAAGATGTTCTCGCAGAGGATGTCGCCGAGCGAGCGCGACCCCGCCTGACGCTGGAGGTTGACGCGGCCGTCGGCCTGGCGCTCCGCCACCTGCGCCGCACTCAGCCCCTCCCTCGTGCGCGCGTCGAGCATCCCTCCCCCTCCTGCAGGCGAGCCGGCTAGCCGGCGGCGGTCCCGGTCGAGTGCGGCGACTGCCGCGGCTTCTGCGGGAACTGGCCCTTGACGACGAACCACGTCACCAGCAGGAGGGGAGCGTACAGCGGCACGCCCATCAGCAGCTTCGTCAGCGCGAGCGCGCTGGTGGCCTCGTCGGTGTGCGCGAGGTACAACGGCACCTGCACGAGCAGCCGGGCGGCGAAGAGCAGGAACCAGAGGAACGTCAACACCTGCATGACGCGGAACTTCGATCTGACCGAACGCCAGGCGAGACCGTCACCCATCAGATAGCCCGCCGCAAGGCCGATCAACGGCCAGCGGACCAGGATCGAGATGAGGAGCGCGGTCGCGTAGGCGGCGTTGGTCCAGATGCCGAGGATGAAGTTGTCCTCACCGCGACCGGTGATCAGCGCGAAGATCGCCGAGAGCCCGACGCCGATCAGGCCGGCGAGCGCTTGCGTGATGGGCGTCTTGCCGACCACGCGCACCACCGTGAACACGACGGCGACGGCGACCGAGACGCCGATCGAGAGCGGCACGTTCTGCGTGAACGTGAAGAGGATCAGGAAGACGAGGCCGGGAAGGATGGTCTCCAGCAGCCCGCGGATGCCGCCGAGGGCCGCGAGCAGGGCGGCGCCGGTCGGCGCGTCGCCGTCAACGAGCTGCCCCATGCCCGAGTTGCGGGCGGCACGGGCGAGGGACTCGCCGAGCGTGGACGCGACCTGATCGTCGCGGTCCGCTCCCTGGCCCCCTTCGGCGGCCGAGCGCTCGGGGTCGTGGTGCTGGTCGGTCACGTCGCGCCCGCCGCTCACAGGGAGCTGTAGCCGTTGTCGCCGGTGGTCGGCGCCGAGGGCATGCGCAGCGGGATGAGGTCGCGCGGCGGCATCGGGACGTTTCCCCGAACGACCACGATGCTGCGGAACAGGTCTTCGACGAGTGCGGCGGCATCGGGCTTGACGGCCGCGTCACCCGCGATCACGCCGCGCAGGAACCAGCGCGGGCCGTCGACGCCGACGAAACGCGCCACACGGGTCTCCCCCGGGGCGCCCTGGGGAGGCGCGACGGGGATCTCCGCGACCAGTTCGGGGCCGAACACGCCGTCGCGCTCGCTGACCCGGCCGCCCTGGCGCTGCACCTGTTCGGCGATCTGACCGCGGATCTCGTGCCACAGGCCGGTCGAGCGCGGCGCGGCGAACGGCTGCACCTGCAGGGTGGAGTTCGCGTAGTCGAGGCCGACCGCGACGACGCGCTGGGACTCCTCCTCGACCTCCAGCCGCAGGTGAAGGCCCTCGCGCGGGAGGATCTTGACGCCGCCGAGGTCGACATAGGGACGGACGGGGTTGGCCTCGCTCTCGTCGAGGGGACCTTCCGTCTCACGATCCTCCGGTGCGGACTTGTCCGCGTCCTGAGGAACCGCGAGGTCCTCGCCCGGGGTGTCGCTGCTGTCGGTCAAGCGTGTTCTCCTGCCTGGGTGACGGTGTAGCCGGACGAGCCGAAGCCCGCGGTGCCGCGGTGGCTGTCCGGGAGGGTGTCGACGGGGACGAACCGGGCCTGCACGACCGGCATGACGATCAGCTGGGCGATCCTGTCGCCGACGGCGATATCGTACGACATCGACCTGTCCGTGTTCAGGACGGTCACCTTGATCTCTCCGCGATAGCCGGCGTCCACCGTCCCCGGCGCGTTGACGATAGTGATGCCGTGGCGCATGGCGAGGCCGCTGCGCGGAACGACGAAAGCGAGGTAGCCCTCCGGGAGGGCGATGGAGACACCGGTCGGCACGGTGTGGCGCTCGCCGGGACCCAGCGTCACGGCCTCCGCGGCGCACAGGTCGGCGCCGGCGTCACCGGGGTGGGCGTACGCCGGGAGGTGCTGGGCGATGATCGGGACGTCCACGGTTTCGGTCACGTGTCGAGGGTAGTGCACGAAGGATGATCGAATAGGCGTATGGACCTCTACCGCGAACGGCTCCGGGCGAGCCCCTGGCTCTTCATCTCCACCGTCCTCGTCGTGCCGGCCGTGATGCTCGTCTTCGCACCGATCAACTTCACCGTCGGCGTCGTGCTGGCGATCGTGTTCTACGCGGCCATCGTCATCGCCTTACTGGTCTCCGCCCCGGTCATCCGGGTGAGCTCGACCGAGCTGATCGCCGGGCACGCGCGCATCCCTCTGGAGTTCATCGGCGAGCCTGTCGCCTACCGGGGCGAGGAGGCGACGCTGGAGCGCGGCCAGCGGCTCGACGCGCGCGCGTGGCTGCTCATCCGCGGCTGGATCAAACCGGTCGTGAAGGTCCCGGTGCTCGACGTCGACGACCCGGCGCCCTACTGGCTCCTGTCAACAAGAAACCCGGACCAGTTGGTCCGGGTTCTCGATGAGGCCCGACGTCCTCTGTAGCCCTCGCGGGCGGGTCGGCGTCGGTGCGGTGCGCTGCGTCAGGCGGCGCACTCCACGCAGATCGGTCCGAGCTTGCTCTCGTGGTCGATCTGCGAGCGGTGCTTCACCAGGAAGCAGCTCACGCAGGTGAACTCGTCAGCCTGGGGAGGCAGCACCACGACGTCGAGGTCGAGGTCCGACAGGTCGGCACCGGGGAGCTCGTAGCCGCCCGGGTTGTCGGCGTCCTCGACGTCGACGACACCAGACATCTTGTCCGGAACTCGCTCCTTGAGGGCCTCGATCGACTCGGAGTCGTCCTCGGTCTTCCGCGGTGCGTCGTAATCCGTTGCCATGCCCATCCACTTCTCGTCGTAACGGCCGATTCTCGCAATCGGCGGCCATAGTTTGCATCAATCCCCTGCGAATAGCAAAACCGCGCAGGAGCCTCTCAGCGATTGCTCGGTCTTCAACTTCCGGCACGCCCGGGGTATTCCCCGGAATGCCCCCGTTCTCGTGGCATTCTGGGCCGGAACGAACGCTCGCGTGGAAGGCATCACAATGCAGGATTTGAAGGTCATCGGGGTCGAGAACGGCGCGATCGTCGCCGTCGGCGACGACGGTGAACGCTTCCGCATCGCCGTCGACGACACGCTGCAGTCGAAGATCCGGCAGGTGCGGCAGCAGACGTCCGCCGAAACCCCCAAGCTCTCGCCTCGCGAGATCCAGGCCCACATCCGCTCCGGGATGTCCGCCGAGGATGTCGCGGCCGTCACCGGGGCGCCCCTCGACTACGTCCAGCGCTTCGAGGGCCCGATCGTGGCCGAGCGCGAGCACGTCGTCGCGAGCGCGCTCAGCGTGCCCGTGCGCACCGCCGCCGAGGTCGATCCGATGGGCGAGCCCGACACCTTCGGCTCGGTCATCCGCGACCGCCTGGCGTCGCTGGGCGTCTCCGGCGAGCGCTGGGCGAGCTGGAAGGACGAGGAGGCCGGCTGGATCGTCAAGCTGGAGTTCACGGCCGACGAGATCGATCACGACGCCCGCTGGAGCTACGACCTCCGCAAGCACGCGCTCGCACCGCTGAACTCCGAGGCGACCACGCTCTCGCAGGCCGGCGAGCTGCGCGGCGGGGCGCTCATCCCGCGCCTGCGCGCCGTCCTGCCGCACGAGGGCGAGCCCGACACCTCGCGCTTCGACAGCGGCGCCTTCACGTTCCCCGCCCCCGGGGTCGACCTGCTCGGACCCGAGGTGACGCAGCCGCTCGAGCCGCTCGAGCCCCATCAGCCGGGTCGCGCCAGCAACTCCATCGCCGTGTCGGCGATCAATCGCGCCGACGACGAGACGCCGCGCGATCTCCATCAGACCGCCGACCTGCTCGAGGCCCTGCGTCGCCGCCGCGGCGAGCGGGAGGCCGCGACGTACGACGAGCGGACACCGCCGCGCACCGAGCTCCCGGGCCGTCGCGACCACGGACGACCGGACAGCGCGCAAGCGGAGGCAGAGCAGCCCACGCTCCTCGACCCGCTGCCGTTCCGGCTCGTGGAGGAGAGCATCACGATCGTCGAGGAGTTCGCACCGGCCCCGGCGTCCGACAAGCCGGCAGCGCCGGTCGCCTCCCCCACGCCCGTCCAGCAGGAGCAGGCGCCCGCCTCGGGCGGCCGCCGCAAGGGCCGTGCCGCGATGCCCAGCTGGGACGAGATCGTCTTCGGGGCGCGCACGGACGACGACCTCGCCTGAAGCCGCGGCGCCTCCGTCGCCAGCACCCGCGACGGCAGCCCCGGTTCAGGCCGCTGCGCCGAACCGCAGCAGCGGAACGCGCGTCTCCTCCGCCGTGAGCGAACCGTGCTGGCCGATCATGCCGCGCCCGGTCCGCTGCGGGTCGCGCGAGTCGTAGTAGGCGATGCGCTTGCGGGCGGCGACGAGCACGTCGCCGATCCGCTGCGCCACCTCGGGCGCGACCGTCGGACCGAACCAGCCCGCGGCGATCGCCTCGTCCCTGGTGGCGATCCACGATCGCGCGCCCTCCACCGCGTTCCAGCGCGCCGCGACCGCCTCGGCCGACACGTCGGCCTCCACGTAGAGGTGCAGAAGCCGTGGCTCGCCTGCGATCTCCTGCACCCCATCCAGGAGTTCCGGAGCGGTGTCGAAGAGCACGTGACCGCTCTCCGGGATGTCGACGATGCCATGGTCGGCGGTCAGCAGCGCACCCTGGCCCGGGCCGAGGGACGCCGTCAGCTCGGCCATCAGCCCGTCCAGCGTCTCGAGCTCGGCCGTCCAGCGCGGCGACTCCCAGCCGCGCGCGTGCGCAGCCTGGTCGAGCTCTGCGATATAGAGGTACGTGAGCGCCGGCCCCGGCGTGCGGAGGATCTCCCGGACGGCGTCGAAGCGGTCCGCCATCGTCCGGCCGGCGATGAACTCGGCTCCGCGGAGCACGGCGTGCGTGAACCCGGAATCGGCATACGCGGGCACACCGACCGCGTAGGCCGCGACACCCTCCGAGACCGCTGTCTCGAAGACCGTCGTCGCCCGCTGCCACGTGGCCGGATCCATCCGCTCGTCCCAGCCGTTCAGCTGGTTGGTGAGCCGTCCGGCGTCGTCTCGCACGCGATAGCCGACCAGCCCGTGGACGCCGGGCGTCGTGCCGGTGGTGAGGGTGGCGAGCGCCGCGGCGGTGGTCGTCGGAAACCCGGCGTCGATCGTGCCGGCCTTGCCGAGCCGCGACGCCAGCGTGCGGGCGTGCCCCTCCCGCGCGCGCAGCGCCGCGGCTCCGAGGCCGTCGACGACCACGACGACGGCGTGCTTCAGCGGACGGAGAGCCAGCGCGTTCTGCTCCCCGCGCAAAGCTGCCAGGCAACTCGGCAGAACCGTGGCGAGGCTCGCCGGAGTGGTGAACGCGGCCGGTAGCATGGGGGGCATCCGGCCCAGTCTGTCACAGCTGGACGGACGGGAGCCGTCGAACCCGCGCCTCCTGCCGCCCCATCACCGAATGCACGAATGACACCAGCAGACGACCAGGCCCCCGCGACAGAGCGCATCGAAGACGTCGACGTCACGACCGAGATGCAGGGGTCCTTCCTCGAGTACGCCTACTCCGTCATCTACTCCCGCGCCCTCCCCGACGCCCGGGACGGCCTCAAGCCCGTGCAGCGGCGCATCCTTTACATGATGACCGAGATGGGGCTGCGGCCCGACCGCGGTCACGTCAAATCCGCGCGCGTCACCGGCGAGGTCATGGGAAAGCTGCACCCCCACGGCGACAGCGCCATCTACGACGCGCTCGTGCGCATGGCGCAGGACTTCACCCTGCGTGTTCCGCTCGTCGACGGCCACGGCAACTTCGGCTCGCTCGACGACGGCCCCGCGGCCGCCCGCTACACGGAGGCCCGGCTCGCCGCCGCCGCCCTCGCCCTGACGGAGGACCTCGACGAGGACGTCGTCGACTTCGTCCCCAACTACGACAACCAGCTGCTGCAGCCCGACGTGCTGCCCGCCGCCTTCCCGAACCTGCTCGTCAACGGGGCCAGCGGAATCGCCGTCGGCATGGCGACCAACATGGCGCCGCACAACCTCGTCGAGGTCGTCGGCGCCGCACGGCACCTCCTCGCCCACCCCGACGCGACGCTCGACGAGCTGATGGACTACGTCCCCGGCCCCGACCTCCCGAGCGGCGGGACCATCGCCGGGCTCGCCGGCGTGCGCGACGCCTACGCCACGGGACGCGGCAGCTTCCGGATGCGCGCCAAGGTCTCCGTCGAGTCGATCACGGCCCGCAAGAGCGGCCTAGTCGTCACCGAGCTGCCCTACATGGTCGGGCCCGAGAAGGTCATCGAGAAGATCAAGGACGGCGTCAACGCCAAGAAACTGAACGGCATCTCCGACGTCACCGACCTCTCCGACCGGCAGCACGGGCTCCGGCTCGTCATCGGCATCAAGACCGGCTTCAGCCCGGAGGCCGTCCTCGAGCAGCTCTACCGCCACACCCCGCTCGAAGAGGGCTTCGCGATCAACAACGTCGCCCTGGTCGCCGGCGGACCGCAGACCCTCGGCCTGCGCGAGCTGCTGCAGGTCTATCTCGACCACCGGGTCCGGGTCGTCACGCGTCGCTCGGAGTTCCGCCTGGCCCGCCGCAAGGAACGCCTGCACCTGGTCGAGGGCCTGCTCATCGCGATCCTCGACATCGACGAGGTCATCCAGGTCATCCGCACCTCCGACGACACCGATGCCGCCCGCACCCGGCTGCAGCAGGTGTTCGACCTGAGCACCCTGCAGGCCGACTACATCCTCGAGCTCCGGCTGCGCAGGCTCACCCGGTTCTCGCGCATCGAGCTGGAGACCGAGCGCGACCAGCTGCAGGCCGAGATCGCCGAGCTGGAGGAGATCCTCGGCAGCCGCGCGCGCATCCACGAGTTGGTCTCCGACGAGCTGGAGCAGGTCTCCGCGAAGTTCGGCACCCCGCGCCGCACGCTGCTCACCGAGGCCAAGCCGTCCATCGCCGGTTCCGGTTCCCGCAGCAAGGCGATGACGGTCCAGCTGGAGGTCGCCGACGTCCCGTGCCGGGTCTACCTGTCGACGACCGGTCGGATCCTCCGGGTCGACGCCGGTGGCGAGGGCGAGGGCCTCGACCGCATCCAGCCGCCGGCCCGGCGCAGCAAGCACGACGCCATCCTGTCTCGACTCGACACGACGAGCCGCAGCGAGATCGGCGCGATCACCGACCGCGGCCGACTCATCCGGTTCTCCCCCGTCGATCTCCCCGCCGCCCCGCTCAACTCGGTGCAGCTCGGCGCCGGGGTCAAGGTGGGCGACTATCTGGCCCTGGCCGACCGCAACGAACGCGTACTCGCGGTCGTCTCGCTCTCCTCCGACCAGCCGATCGCGCTGGGCACGCGCCAGGGCGTCGTCAAGCGCGTCACACCGGGCGACTGGGCCAACAAGCCGGAGTTCGAGATCATCGCGCTCAAGAACGGCGACGCCGTCGTCGGCGCGATGCAGACCTCCGAGGACGCCGAGCTCGTCTTCGTGGCCAGCGACTCCCAGCTGCTGAGGTTCGCGGCGAAGTCGGTCCGGCCGCAGGGCCGCTCGGCCGGCGGCATGGCCGGCATCAACCTCGGATCCGATGCACGGGTGGTCTTCTTCGGGGCGGTGGAGCCCGGCGAGCGCGACCAGGCGGAGGTCGTCACCATCGCCGTCAGCGACCAGACCCTCCCCGGGGCCGACCCGGGCAGTGGCAAGGTGAGCGACTTCGCCGAGTTCCCGGCCAAGGGCCGGGCCACCGGCGGCGTGCGATCGCAGCGCTTCCTCAAGGGCGAGACCGAGCTCTCGCTCGCCTGGGTGGGCGCCTTCCCCGCACGTGCGGTCGGTCCCGACGGCACCGCGCGCGAGCTTCCCGAGGGCGGCTCGCGCCGAGACGGCTCGGGAACACCACTCGACATGGTCGTCGGCTCCGTCGGCCGCCGCCTCGCCTAAGTCGCCAACGGAGGATTTGGGCGCGGGGACACGGCGCGTCGGCGGTCAACGGAGGAGCTGGACCGACTCCAGGTCGTGATCACCTCCGTTGGCGACTGCGCCGGCGGCGCGGGCGACGGAGGACCCGCGGCCCCGATCGGCCACGATCTCCTCCGCTGCCCGCCTCCGCGGGGCGTGCCGCGGCGTAACTCCTCCGTTGCCGACTACGCGTCGATGCGGGCGCGCGACAGGTCGTCGGCGCCCGCGATGATGAACTCCTTGCGCGGGGCGACATCGTTGCCCATGAGCAGTTCGAAGACGCGGTTCGCGGCCTCCGCGTCTGCCACCCGCACCCGGCGCAGCGTGCGGTGCGTCCGGTCCATCGTGGTCGTGGCCAGCTGGTCCGCGTCCATCTCGCCCAGCCCCTTGTAGCGCTGAATCGGCTCCTGGTATTTCTTGCCGCGCTTCTTCAGGTCGGCGAGGACCGCCTGCAGCTCCGCCTCCGAGTACGTATAGATCGTCTCGTTGGGCTTCGACCCCGGATTCATGACGATCACGCGGTGCAGCGGAGGCACGGCCGCGAACACCCGGCCCTCCTCGATCATGGGCCGCATGTACCGGAAGAACAGGGTCAGCAGCAGGGTGCGGATGTGCGCGCCGTCCACGTCGGCGTCCGACATGATGATCACCTTGCCGTAGCGGGCGGAGCCCAGCTCGAACGACCTGCCGGACCCGGCGCCGATCACCTGGATGATGGCCGCGCACTCGGCGTTCGAGAGCATGTCGGACACCGAGGCCTTCTGCACGTTCAGGATCTTGCCGCGGATCGGCAACAGCGCCTGGTACTCGCTGTCACGGGCGCGCCGTGCGGTGCCGAGCGCCGAGTCGCCCTCGACGATGAACAGTTCGCTGTTCGCGACGTCGCTCGAGCGGCAGTCCACCAGCTTCGCAGGCAACGACGACGTCTCGAGTGCGTTCTTACGGCGCTGCGTCTCTTTGTGCGCCCGAGCGGAGATCCGCGACTTCATCTCGGCGACGACCTTGTCGAGGACGAGGGCCGACTGCGTCTTGTCGTCGCGCTTCGACGACGAGAAGCGCTCGGCCAGGGCCTTCTGGATCACGTTCGCGACGATCGTGCGCACGGCCGGAGTGCCGAGCACCTCCTTGGTCTGCCCCTCGAACTGCGGCTCGGGAAGTCGCACGGTGAGCACGGCGGTGAGGCCCGCCATCACGTCGTCCTTCTCGAGCTTGTCCGTTCCCGCCTTGAGGCGGCGCGCGTTCTGCTCCACCTGCTGGCGCAGGAACTTCAGCAGGCCCTGGTCGAAGCCGGCCTGGTGGCTGCCGCCTTTGGGCGTGGCGATGATGTTCACGAACGACCGCATCACGGTGTCGTAGCCGGTTCCCCACCGCAGCGCGATGTCGACGTGGCACTCCCGCTTGAGCTCGGTCGGCACCATCGCCCCGCCGTCCGACAGCACGGGCACGGTCTCGGTGAAGTGACCCTCCCCGGTGAGCCGCCACGTCTCCGTGATCGGGCTGTCGGGCGCCAGGAAGTCGACGAACTCCGAGATGCCGCCGTCGTAGCTGAACGTGGTGCGCTCGCCCTCGGGCGAACGCTGGTCGTCGATCGTGATGGCGAGGCCGGGCACGAGGAAAGCCGTCTGGCGGGCGCGGCCGATCAGATCGTCGACGGAGAACTCGGCGCCCTTGGTGAAGACCTGACGGTCCGCCCAGTACCGGATGCGCGTGCCGGTCACGTTCTTGCCGACCTTGCCGGCGACCCGCAGCTCGCTGCCGCTGACGAACGGCGAGAACGTGGCGTCGGGGCTCGGGGCCGCCGAGCCGTCGGCGAACACGCCGGGCTCGCCGCGGTGGAACGACATCGCCCACGTCTTGCCGTCGCGGTCGACCTCCACGTCCAGCCGTTCGGACAGCGCGTTGACCACCGACGCTCCGACCCCGTGGAGGCCGCCCGACGCCGCATACGAACCGGTACCGAACTTGCCGCCGGCGTGCAGCTTGGTGAAGACGACCTCCACGCCGGTCAGTCCGGTCTTGGGCTCGACGTCCACGGGGATGCCGCGCGCCTTGTCACGCACCTCGACGCTGTCGTCCGGGTGCAGGATGACCTCGATCGTGGAGCCGTGCCCGGCCAGCGCCTCGTCGACCGAGTTGTCGATGATCTCCCAGAGGCAGTGCATGAGGCCACGCGAGTCTGTGGAGCCGATGTACATGCCGGGACGCTTGCGCACCGCCTCCAGGCCCTCCAGCACCGAGAGGTGCCTCGCCGAATAGTCCGAGCTCGCCACGAGCGCTCCTTGTGTTCCGTGCCTGTTCCGTGTGCGCCCGTTATCGTTCCGAGCACCGTGCATCCTCCAGAGTAAGCGCTGCGCCAGGTGAACCCGCGCCCGACACCCGCGGGCCCGGAGGCTACGCGTTGAGCGAAATAGCAGCCAATACGCGCCGTGCGGACGGGATTACGTGGTTCTATAGACGTACCGAGTTCACCGGTTGCGACGGAAAGGAGCATCACATGTCGACGATCACCTCGGAGAACGGTGCGGTTGACGAGCTCGAGTCGGGGCCGCAACTGACGGCCGCGGACCGCTGCGACAGCTGTGGCGCTCAGGCGTACATCCGCGTCGTCGTCAACAACGGCGAACTCCTCTTCTGCGCCCACCACGGCAAGAAGCACCAGGAGAAGCTCTCGCAGATCGCGCACAGCTGGCACGACGAGACCGCGCGTCTCTTCGAAGAGCAGCGCGCCTAGGTCTGCCGCGGGTACGCGGACGAACCTCGAGACGGAGCTGATCGGGCGATGGCTGGAGCCACCGGCGTGCGCAGACGCGCATACGTCGACCTCGACGTCATCCGATCGAACGCCGTCGACGCCGCCACCGCAACCCTCCCCGACTGCACCGCCGATCTCCGCGCGGACGCGTACGGCCACGGGCTCATCCCGGTCGCCCGTACGCTGACCGACGCAGGGATCGGCGGTTTTCTCGTGTCGCGGGTGGAGGACGCTTCGGCGCTGGCCGACGAGGGCATCCCGGTGCCCGCTCACGTCGGTTCGCCGGCGGGCCGCCATGCGGCCGTCGCGCCGAACGTCCTCGGCCCCGAACTCTTCGGGCTCGGCGCGTCGCACCGGACGCGAGCCGCTCTGCGCCTGACCGGCGAGATCATCGCCGTCAAACGCGTGGGCGCCGGCCGTGGGGTGTCGTACGGCTACACCTACCGCACCGACCGGCCGAGCACGCTCGTGCTGGTCGCGCTCGGCTATGCCGACGGCATCCTCCGGGTGGCGTCGAACAAAGCCCCGGTACTCGTCGGCGAGACGATCGGCCGGATCACGGGCCGCATCGCGATGGACCAGTTCGTCGTCGACATCGGTGACGCCGGCGCCGCACCGGGCGACCCGGTCGTCCTCTTCGGAGACGCGGCTCGCGGGGAACCGACCGCGGCAGACTGGGAAGCCGCGCTCCGCGTCGCAGCCCCGGTGATCACGAGCCGGCTGGGCCGGCGCATCGAACGGGTCTACACGTCATGACCGGCTGCGAGCAGAGGAGCGCGAACGCATGACCATCCTGGACGCGATCGCGGAGCCGCTCCCCCGCGCGATCATCGACCTCGCAGCCCTCCGCCGCAATGTCGCACACCTCACGCGGCTGATCGCCCCCGCCGAGACCATGCTCGCTGTGAAGGCGGATGCCTACGGTCACGGCCTGCTGCCGATCGCCGAGGCCGGCCTCGAGGCGGGAGCGACCTCCCTCGCCGTCCTCGAAGTGCCCGCAGGGCTGGTGCTGCGCAGCGCCGGGATCACCGTGCCGTTGCTGGCGTGGCTGCACGGCCGCGATACGGACTGGCGCGCGGCCATCGAGTCCGACATCGACCTCGGCATCTCTGCGGTCTGGCAGCTGGAGGCCATCGCGGGGGCGGGCGCCGACCGGCCGGCGGTCGTCCACCTCAAGGTCGACACCGGGCTCAGCCGCAACGGTGCGACTCGCGAAGAGTGGCCGCACCTCATCGACACCGCCCTCGAGCTGGAGCGCCGCGGGATCGTGCGCATCCGCGCCGCGTGGTCGCACCTGGCCGACGCCTCCATCGCGGACGACGAGGCCGCACTCATCGAGTTCCGCAGCGCCGTGGCGGAGGCCGAGGAGCTCGGCGCCCGGTTCGAGGTGCTGCACCTCGCAGCGAGTTCGGCGGGCATCCGCATGCCCGAGGCGCGCTTCGATTTCGTACGGTTCGGCATCGCCGCGTACGGATTCTCACCCTTCGACGACAGCACGGGCGCCGAGCTGGGACTCGAGCCCGTCATGCGGCTCGAAGCCCCCGTCACCGAGGTCCACGTCGGTGGCACGAGCCGCGCCCGACTGGCGATCGGCTACGGCGACGGGGTCCCGACGCTCGGGATTGCCAAGACCTCCGTTCTTCTGAACGGTCGGCGCTGCCGGGTGATCGAGGTGGAGGTCGACTCCATGCTGATCGACGCCGGCACGGCCCGCGTCGACGTCGGCGATACCGCCGTGCTGTTCGGCAACGGCCGATCCGGCGACGTGACGGCCGAGACGTACGCCGACTGGGCCAAGACCATCGCCGACGAGATGGTCACCGGCGTCGCTGCGCGCGTCCCCCGCGTCTACGTCAACTGAGGCCCCGACCGGGGCCCCGGCACAACGAGACCTCGGTGTTCGTCAGAGCGCGACGTTCAGGCGGTCGGCGATCGCGCGGCGTGCATTCGCCGCATAGCGGTCGACGCGCTCCGTCTGCGTGACCGGTGGCAGTTCACCGCGCAGCGCCGTCTGCAGCATCCGGTCGGCGAGCGCCGGGTTCATCGGCAGGACTGGCCCGTGCAGATGCGTCCCGATCGCGCTACCGACGACGACGCCCTCGGTACGGTCGCCGTTGCCGTAGCCGCTGACGACGTCGCCGAGCGGTTCGCCGCCCTGGAGGGTCGTACGCGCGGAATGGTTCTCGAAACCGGCGAGCGTGAGGCCGTCGCGGGTGCGCACGACCACCTCTGCGACATGACGACGCGAGCCCAGCACGGCGCGCGTCGGGAAGACCCCGGCTCCCGCGAGTGTCCCGCCGTCCGGCGTCTCGATCTCGGTGCCGAGCAGCTGCCAGCCGCCCGCGATCGCGAGGATCGGCACGCCCGCGTCGCGCCAGCTCCGCAGCTGCGCAGCGATGCGTTGCACGTCGGCGTGGACGGCGCGCTGCGATGAGAGCGGTCCCGATCCGATGTGCACGGCGTCGACGCTCACCGGCAGCTCGCCGCCGGGGGCGTGGGTCACGACCTCGGCCTCCACGCCCCGCCAGCGCGCGCGTTCGGCCAGCGCGAGGACATTGCCGGCGTCGCCGTTGATGCCGAGCTCACGCGGGTAGAGGTGGAGGATGCGGAGGACGCTCATGCGGCGGCGCCTTCCAGGTCGAGGAACCCCAGCTGCTTGCGGATCGCCATCATCTGCTCGTAGTTCACGATCATGGTCTTGGTGCCGCGCGACGGCTTGGGGAGCGCCAGGAACGCCTGCAGAGCCGGCTTGAGCTCGGGCATCACCTGGTCCACCTCGATGCCGGCGTAGGCGAACCGGGTGGCGAACTGCCAGGCCTTCGTGCCCGACACGATGTCGACGTGGTCCAGCTTGGAGAGGTCGATGTCGTATATCCAGGACGGGTCGGGCGTGCCCTCGTCGACGGAGACGAACACCTGCTCGGGGCTGTGGCTCAGGTAGTCGAGGTTGAGTTGCAGGCTCGGCGGGTTCTTCATCATGATGATCTCGATGTCCTCGTCGCCGACCCGCAGCGTCTCGCCCCGCCCGTACACGGTGCGCAGCGAGCTCATCGCAGCGACCACCGCCTCGGCACGGAAGTCGTCGCCGAGCAGGCGCCGCGCCGTGGCGGTCGCGCCGGCGGCGTCGACCGCGTAGTGCAGCCCGCGCGCGGGAAGACCGATGCGCACGGACTCGCCGCCGATGGTCAGCTGCGCGCTCTGCGTCTCCAGCTTGCTCACGAAGACAGCGGGCACCGGCAGGGCTCCTGCCGCCACGCCCGAGAAGTCGGCGACGTTGGCGAGTCCGTTCGGCGACGACTCGATGATGGCCGGTGCGACGGCGAACGTGGTGACGTCCCGGCCCTCGGCCGCGAGCTCGGCCCCGATGCGCGCGAGGCTGTCGTCGTCGGCGTTCACCACCACGAACTCGCCCGAGCGCTCCGCGATGGTGCGGAGCATCCCGATCACGCGCGTGGGCTCGAAGAACCGGTTGAGCTGGTCGATCTGGACGTTGAGGAGCAGCGAACCGCGCGGCTTCAAGACGGTCGCGAGATCGACGCCGTATGCCTCGTCGACCTCGATCACGCCGACATCCCCGCGAACGTAGCCGTCGAGCGGCACGTCCGCCAGCAGCGCGGAGGCGATCCCCTGCGGGAGGTTGCCTCCCGACGGGTTCGTGAAGACGCTCAGACCGTGCTCGCGGAGGATGGCCGTGAGCATGTTCGTCGTCGTGGACTTGCCGTTCGAGCCGGAGACGAACACGACGCCGAGCGGAAGACGGCTGACAGCGCGTTCGAGGAACTTCGGCGCGATCGCGAGTGCGACCCGCCCCGGCACCGCGGAGCCGCCTCCCCGCAGGCGCAGCAGCCAGCGGGCGAGGCGGCCGGCGATGACCGCCAGTCGGTAGCGCACCTTACTCGAGGTAGTCGCGCAGCGACTGCGAGCGAGACGGGTGACGGAGCTTCGCCATCGTCTTCGACTCGATCTGACGGATGCGCTCGCGCGTCACGCCGAAGGTGTCGCCGATCTGATCGAGGGTCTTCGGCATACCGTCGCCCAGGCCGAAGCGCATGCGGATCACGCCCGCCTCGCGCTCGGACAGGGAGTCGAGGAGGCTCTCCAGCTGCTTCTGCAGCATGGTGAACCCGACCGCGTCGGCCGGAACGACCGCCTCGGTGTCCTCGATCAGGTCGCCGAACTCGCTGTCGCCGTCCTCGCCGAGCGGCGTGTGCAGCGAGATGGGCTCGCGACCGTACTTCTGCACCTCGATGACCTTCTCGGGGGTCATGTCGAGCTCTTTGGAGAGCTCTTCCGGGGTGGGCTCACGACCGAGGTCCTGCAGCATCTGCCGTTGGACGCGCGCCAGCTTGTTGATGACCTCCACCATGTGCACGGGGATGCGGATGGTGCGGGCCTGGTCTGCCATCGCGCGCGTGATCGCCTGCCGGATCCACCAGGTGGCGTAGGTCGAGAACTTGAAGCCCTTGGTGTAGTCGAACTTCTCGACGGCGCGGATGAGGCCGAGGTTGCCCTCCTGGATGAGGTCGAGGAACTGCATGCCGCGGCCGGTGTAGCGCTTGGCGAGGCTGACCACGAGGCGCAGGTTGGCGCCGAGCAGGTGGCTCTTGGCGCGCTGACCGTCGCGGGCGACCCAGCGCAGCTCACGCTCGAGCTCCTTGGGCAGGTTAGGGGTGTTCGCGAGCTTGTCCTCCGCGAACAGGCCGGCCTCGATCCGCATCGCGAGCTCGACCTCCTCCGCGGCGTTGAGCAGCGGGACCTTTCCGATCTGCTTCAGGTAGTCCTTGACCGGGTCGGCCGTGGCGCCCGTGATCGTCGTCGAGTAGACGGGGACGTCGTCGTCCTCGTCGACCGCACGGAGCACGAGTGCGTCGGTGGGCAGCGGAGCGTCGGCGGCAGCCTTCACAGCCGCGGCCTCGCCCTTCGGGTCGGCGTCGTCGGACTCGTCGGCGTCCTCGCCCTCCGCCTCGTCGCCTTCGGTGTCGTCGGTCTCCTCGGCGGAGTCGTCCTCGTCGATCTCGACCTCGGCGTCCGCGTCGAGCTCGTCGTCGTCGCCGTCCGCGGCGGCCTTCTTCGTCGTCTTCTTGGCGGAAGCCTTGGCGGCCTTCTTCGCCGCGGGCTTCGCGGTCGCGGTCCCCTCAGCCGCGACGACCTCTTCGGTCTCTTCTACCGTCTCGGCCTCGCGGGCCTTGGTTGCTGCACGGGTTGCCATGTGCCTACCTTTCAAACGAGCGAATGGCTTTCTCACCAGGCGGGAGGGTCGTGGTGCGCCGACCCCGGGCGCCTGACTGAGGTCGCGTGCGGACATTACTAAGACCCATGTCAAGTCCGGGGCGTGTGCGTCGGGCACCATCAAGTGCTCCGACCCCAGGACATGAACGGGTCCAGATATCAATTATTGCACGTTCTCGCCAGGCCCCCGACCATTCCGCCTCCGCCAAACGTCAACGAGTGCAACCCACAGGGGCCCTACTTCTATTCCCTCGTCTTCTGCAAGCCGGCGCCGCGTGCGTCGTCGCGCCCGGACGAGGAAGCCGACGCCGAGGCCGATGATCACGTATTGAACAGCGAAGGCCCAACGGAAGGAGTCGAGCGTGTACAGCCCGGCCGTCGTGTGCGCCGTGTTCTGGGCGTCCAGGGCCACTCCGATCAAGAACATCATCACGAAGCTGGCGAGAAAGCCTCCCACGTTCACGATCCCATTGGCCGAGCCCAGACTGTGCAACGGATTCGACGTGCGTGCGAAGTCGAAGCCGATCAGCGAACCGGGTCCGCCGATCCCGATCGCGACCAGCAGCAGGATCAGGAGCCAGAGCGGCGGAGTCCCGGGCCACAGCAGCACCAGCGCCCAGACCGCGCCCATCATCCCGACGATCCCCAGCACCAGGTTGCTGCGGCGCAGCGGGAAGCGGGCCGTCAGCAGTCCCAGGATGGGGCCGGCGATCAAGCCGGCGACGACCGACACGATCAGGAGGCCGCTGGCCTCCGCCGGATCGATGCCGAGCGCGAACACCATGAACGGCAGCCCCCACATCAGGCTGAAGACGGTGCCGGACGACTGGGTCGTGAAGTGCGACCAGAACCCGAGCTGCGTCCCCGGCCGCGCGAGACTGATGCGCAGCTGACGAATGGACTCCGACCAGGTGGCGGGCCGAGGACCCTCGCTCGATCCCGCGGGCCGGTCGCGGATGGCCGCGACGATGCCGATGAGGGCGACGACCGACACCGACGCCGCACTGAGGAAGGCGGTCGTCCAACCGGACTGGTGGAGCAGGAGCGCGAACGGGATGGCGGACAGCACCTGACCGAGCTGGCCGATGTTGCCGATCCACTGCGACAGCTGGGGCACGATAGGACCGCGGAACCAGGAGTTCACCAGCCGCATCAGCGACGTGAACACCGTGGCGTCACCGGCCCCGACCAGGATGCGCCCGATGATCGCCAGCGTGATCGTCGGCGCGAAGGCGACGGTGACCTGCCCGACCACCATCAGGGCCGTTCCCGCGATCATGAGCGCGCGCGATCCGACCCGGTCGATCAGCACTCCGACAGGCACCTGCATGGCCGCGTACACGATCAGCTGCACGACCGCGAGCGACGAGAGCACTGCGGCGGAGACGTGGAACCGCTCGGTGGCCGCCACCCCGGCCACGCCGATGCTGGTGCGCTGCATGACCGCGACCAGGTAGGCGAAGACTCCGATCCCGAAGATCACCCAGGAGCGTCGCGAATTCACCTGACGATCCTATGCCCGGCCCGTTCGCGTCACCCGCGCCGGCGTTCTGGGCAACGGGCGGTCAGCGGTCGCCGCGCGAGTTCTCGTCGTCGCCGTGGCGGCGGAACGCGAGGAAGTTCTCGAGCTCGGCCGCGATCTCGTCCGCGCTCGGCAGCTCGCCGTCGCGGTCCGTCAGCGGAGACCGCAGCTGGGTGTCCTCCATATAGCTGTCGTGCCGTTCCTCCAGTGTGCCGACCAGCTTGCCGAGCTCGGCGTTGCTAGCGACCTGCTCGTCGATGTTGGCGACGAACTCGCGATCCTCCTCGCGAAGGCGGTCGGTCGGGAAGATGAGCCCGGTGGCGGCGCTGATGCTCTCCAGCCCCGCGATCGCGGCGGCCGGGTACTCCGTGTCGGCCAGGTAGTGCGGGATGAGCAGCACGAAGCCCGCGATGGGGTACGACAGCTGCTGGAGCCGGTACTCGAGGAGGTGGAGGGCGTTGCCCGGAACCTGGGTCTGCGGCTTCCAGATCGACATCGCCTCGATGAGGTCGCTGCGGTTCCCGCTGACGGTCACACCGATCGGCCGGGTGTGCGGCACCGGCATCGGGATCGCGTGCACCCAGGTCACGCTCCTGACCTTGAAGCGCTCGATGAGGCCGAGGACGGCGTCGGTGAACGCCTCCCAGCGGAAGTCGGGCTCGAAGCCGGAGAGGAAGAGGAACGGCTGGCGCAGCTCGTCGTAGACCAGGTGAAGGCGCAGCGTCGCCGGTTGGTAGTCGGCGAGGTGGTCCTGGTCGAAGTAGATGATCGGGCGGCGGGCGCGGTAATCGAGAAGGATGTCGGCGTCGAAGGTGGCGACCACCTCGCTGTCGAGGGTGCCGAGAAGGTAGGTGCCCAGTTGGCTGACGCCCGAACCGGCGTCGGCGAACCCGGTGAGCCCCGCGATCAGCGGGAGTCCCTCCGGCACCTCCAGTGCCGGGTTCAGCTCGTACAGTTCGCCGGGGTCTCGCATATCTCAACTCTAGGCCGAGCTTCCGGCAGCGACCCTGCGGCCGGGCCCGCTCGCAGCACGCCCACAGCGAACAGCCGCCATCCGTGAGCGCGGCGTCGCCAGCGGCTAGGGTCGAGACATGACCGCTCCCGCACTCCGTCTCTCGTCCACTCCCCCGTCCGACGCCGCCGTCCTCGTCGTGGCGGCCCGCGCCGGCGCCGACGGCGTCGCGGTCGTCTCCGCGGGTGCCCGCCCGGAGCTCGCCGACGAGCTCGCGGCCGTCGGCTTCGCCGGAGGCAAGGACGAGCTGGTGCGCCTGCCCGGCACGGCTGGAGGCCCCGGCCTCGCCGTCGTCGGCCTTCCCGAACCGGTCGACGAGGATGCCCTGCGGTACGCGGCGGGAACGGCCGTCCGGCAGCTGGCGGGCACCGGGCACGTCGCTATCGACCTCCCCGCCGAGGACGACGCGCAACTGGGCGCCGTGCTCGAAGGCGCCGCACTCGGGGCGTACGCGTTCACCGAGTACCGCTCGGCGAGCCGTGCGGGTGTCAAGGCGCCGGTCGAGACGATCGACGTGGTCGGATCGTCGGATTCCGGCGACGCGCTCGTCGCTCGAGCCGCGGCGGTGTCGGGTGCCGCCGCGCTGGTGAAGGATCTGGTGAACACTCCCCCCATCGACCTCTACCCCGCGTCGTTCGCCTCCCGGGTCGAGGAGGCGGCGGACGGCCTGCCGGT
Source organism: uncultured Leifsonia sp. (assembly GCF_945957465.1). Classification (GTDB taxonomy): domain Bacteria; phylum Actinomycetota; class Actinomycetes; order Actinomycetales; family Microbacteriaceae; genus Leifsonia. The sequence continues at coordinate 1,042 of NZ_CAMFLC010000047.1, read as the reverse complement.
CACGGTCGAGGTCTGGGACGAGCGGCGCCTCGCGGCGGAGGGCTTCGGCGGCATCCTGGGGGTCGGCCAGGGGTCCACCCGGCCGCCGCGGCTGGTCAAGGTCGACTACGCGCCGGCGGAGGCCGCACGGCACCTGGCGCTGGTCGGCAAGGGCATCACCTTCGACTCGGGTGGTCTGTCGCTCAAGCCGGCGTCCGGAATGGTCGGCATGAAGTACGACATGACCGGCGCCGCCACCGTGCTCGCCGTGGCCCTCGCCGCCGCGCGCCTGGCACTGCCGGTGCGCGTCACCGCGTGGCTCTGCCTGGCCGAGAACATGCCGTCCGGCTCGGCCATCCGCCCCAACGACGTCCTGCGCATCCGCGGCGGCCGTACGGTCGAGGTGCTGAACACCGATGCCGAAGGCCGGCTCGTCCTCGCGGACGGGTTGGTCGCCGCCGGCGAGGAGCACCCGGACGCGATCGTCGACGTCGCCACGCTCACCGGCGCCGCGATGGTGGCGCTCGGCACGCGCTACGCGGCCGTGATGGGATCCGACGACCTGGTCGGCGACGTCCTGGCTGCAGCCAAGGCGTCCGGCGAGCTGCTCTGGCCGATGCCGCTCGCCAGCGAGCTGCGCGCGACGATCAACTCCGACGTCGCCGACATCGCCAACGCGAACCCCGGAGTGACCGCCGGCGGGATGCTGCTGGCCGGCGTGTTCCTCCAGGAGTTCATCGGGCGGACGGGCGACGAGGACGACGCGCCGCGCATCCCGTGGGCGCACCTCGACATCGCCGGACCGGCCAAGGGGCCGTCCGCCCCGTACGGGTTCACGGGCAAGGGCCCGTCCGCCGTGAGCGTACGCGCGCTCATCCGTTTGGCCGAGGACTTTTCCCAGAGGTAGTAGGGTCGTATGGGCGGGAAAATCCTGCCCATGCAAACCTGCCTCGAGCCACCCCTCGGGGCAGGATCGTGTCACGAATCCTGATGCACGCGAGGGAGTAGCTGGGTGTCTGAGCAGAACTTTGACATTGTGGTGCTCGGCGGTGGGAGTGGAGGC
>NZ_CAMFLC010000046.1 GCF_945957465.1 uncultured Leifsonia sp. | reverse complement strand
GCTTGTTCTCGCAGCGCTGCACGAGGATGTTCTTCACGTACTGCTGCGTGATCGAGGATCCGCCCTGCACCGACTTGTGCAGCGCCGTCAGCACCGCGCCGCGCAGCGTGCCCGTGACATCGACACCGCCGTGCTCGTAGAAGCGCGGGTCCTCCGTGGCGATCGCGGCATCCTTGAGGTTCTGCGAAATCGCGTCCCAGCCGACCTCGACGCGGTTCTGCGAGTAGAAGGTCGCGATCGGCACCGGCTTGCCGCCGGAGGTCGCGTACATGGTGGAGGCCTGCGCCAGCGGCTCGACCTTGATGTATTCGGGGAGCCCGTCGAAGACATTGATCGTCGAGTCGGCTGCCGAACCGGTGAGCGCGACGGCAGGTGTCACGGCGGCCGCGGCGAGGATTCCGGCGACGGCGCTCAAGGCCACGAATCCGACCAGCGCGGGCGCCCACTTCCATCTTCTGCGTCGCTCTGCCGTCATGCGCGCAATGATACGCGGCCGATCCGGCGGCTCCCCGAGCGTGCGCCCCGCTTGTGGAGAATCCACTCAGGATGGCGCGCTGTGGAGCACTGTCGTCACTCGCCGGCGCGGAGCTTGTCGCAGAGCGTGGCGAGGGTCTCGAGTTCCTCCGGGTCGAGACGGTCGCCCACCCGTTCCGTGATGGACCGCATGTGGTCGACCGCCACCCGGCGGAACATCTCGAATCCCGTATCGGTGAGCCGGATCACGGTGCCGCGCGCGTCGGAGGGCTCGGGGCACTTGGCGACGAGTCCGCGCGCCACCAGACGATCGATCAGCCTGCTGACGCTGGGCTGCGTGAGCAGGACCTCCTTGTTCAGATCGCGCAGGCGAAGCGATCGGTCGGGTTGCCGCGAGAGGTTGAAGAGCACGTCGTACTCGTTGAAGGAGATGTCGCGGGTGGGGAACTCGGCGGCGAGTGTGCGCATCACCGCGACCTGCGCCCGGAACAGGGATTCCCATGCCGAGACCGCGGTCGTCCTCGTGCGCTTGACCGGCCCCGCTGTCGTTGCCCCGCTGCTCATGACGACACCCCTTCGCACTCGAGTAGTCAATGCATTCGCATCTTCTCATCATGCGCCGACACCGCCATCCGTGCCAGCACGGCATTCCTGCGGCGGCGGCCCGCCGGCCGGTGATCACGATGGCGGGTGAAGAGGAGCCCCGACCTGCTCGGACGACGGGCGCCGGAAGAAAAGATTGAGGGCCGGCCGCAGAGGCTAGCGGCCGGCCCTCTCCCTTGCACCAAGAGTGTCCTGCAATCACATTCCGCGATGGCTGCCACAGCAAACAACCATTGCTCTTGAACTATATAACGAAGAGGTAACGGGCGCTAGTTACCAAGTCGTTATTTTTGCTGCGAGTTCGCTATGTGGGCGTTATCCCCTCGCTGAGGGTGGACGGATCGGTCTGGAAGGCCTCATTGACGCATCGCTCGAAACCGAATACTCTGATCAAAGTATTCGGAGGTGAGCAATGACGAAGCGTGCGGTCTCGAACCCGCTGGCACTGGCCGTCCTGGCCTGCCTGTGGGAGAAGCCGATGTACCCGTACGAGATGACCACCACGATGCGGGAGCGCGGCAAAGAGGACAGCATCAGGCTCAACTTCGGCTCGCTGTACGCGGTGATCAAGTCCCTCGAGAAGCATGGATTCATCCAGGTCGCACAGACGGAGCGCGAGGGCAACCGGCCGGAGCGCGTGGTCTACGAGATCACCGACGCCGGCCGTGCCGAGGCCGACGAGTGGATGCGCGAACTCATCGCCTTCCCCGTCAAGGAGTACCCGGCCATCGAGACCGGTCTCTCGCTGCTTCCGCTGCTCGCGCCGCAGGTCGCGGCCGAGCTCCTGGAGCGCCGTCGCGACCTTCTCGACGCCGATCTCGCCGAGCACCGCCGCGCGCACGAGCAGGCGCTCGCCTATCCGCTTCCCGAACTCTTCATGATCGAGTCGTCGTACCGCGTCGCCATGATGGAGGCCGAGCGGGCGTTCGTCGCCGACCTGGCCGCCCGCATCCGCGACCGCACCCTCGGCGGCATCGGCTGGTGGGAACGGCTGTGGGAGCTGTTCGGCCAGGGCTACGACATGGCCGAGATCCGCGAGCAGATCGCGGCAGGCGACTTCGGACAGGAGGTGGCATACCTGCTGGGCACCTAGAACACAGAACGATGGCCGGAGAGCGGCAACTCCCCGGCCATCCACACCTTCGATCGTTCCTCACGGAACCTGCGTCAACAGTCACCGAGGGCATCTCCATGATATGCCCGCGCGGTGGCTGACCGAGAAGAAAGGAAGCCACCCGTGGCATCGCAGAACGGCCCGGCACTCGTCGCCGAGCACCTCGTCAAGTCCTACAGCGGAGGCCGGGGCAAGCCCGCCATCCGCGCCGTCGACGACCTCGGCTTCGAAGTCGCCGCCGGCACCGTCTTCGGACTGCTCGGCCCCAACGGAGCGGGCAAGTCCACCACCATGAAGATCCTGTCCACCCTCGCGCGGGCCGACTCGGGCTCCGCCTTCGTCGCCGGCATCGACCTCGGCAGGAACCCGGGCCGCGTGCGGCGCGCCATCGGGTTCGTCGCCCAGAAGCCGGTCTCCGACCCCAACGACACCGGCGCGGAGAACCTCGTCCTCGCCGGGCGGCTGCAGGGGATGAGCGGACGCGGAGCCCGTGCCCGCGCCGCCGAGCTGCTCGACCGCTTCGGCCTGACCGAGCACGCCAAGCGCCCGGTCAAGGCGTACTCCGGCGGCATGGCGCGCAAGCTCGACGTGGCGATCGGTCTCATGCACCGGCCGCAGGTGCTCTTCCTCGACGAGCCGACCACCGGCCTCGATCCCGAGGCGCGCGCGGAGCTGTGGGCGGAGCTGGAACGGATGACCGCCGCGGAGAACCTCACCGTCCTGCTCACCACCCATTATCTGGACGAGGCCGACCGTCTCGCCGATCGCCTCGCGATCGTCGACCACGGCCGGATCGTGGCGGGAGGCACGCCGGAGGAGCTCAAGAACGGGCTGCGCGGCGATGCGGTGATCGTCGAGCTCGCACCGGACGCCGACCCGTTCGCCGCGCTCACCGCGCTGGAACGCGTCGACGCCCTCCGCGAGGTCGGCGGCGACGGGCGCACTGTCCGGGCGCGCTCCGACAACGGAGCTGCGACCCTGCCGGCCGCGCTCGCCGCTTTGGAGGCCGCCGCAGTGACCGTCGCATCCGCCACCGTCGCCCGGCCGAGCCTGGACGACGTCTACCTGCGGCACACCGGCCGCACCTTCACGCGGGCCCAGGAGTCCGCCGAGCACGTTCTGGAGACCGCATCATGACCGCCATCGCCACCGTCCCGCGCGGCGCCTCGCGCCGCTCCGGCCCCACCTTTCTGACGCACACCGCGCTGCTGACCGGACGCCAGCTGCGCTGGGCCATCCGGATGCCGGCCTTCCTGGTGATGAACCTGGTGCAGCCGGTGATCTGGCTGCTTCTGTTCGGCCAGCTGTTCAAGTCCGTGATCGAGATCCCCGGGTTCGGGGTCGGTCAGAGCTACCTCGAGTTCCTCACGCCCGGCGTCGTGATGATGCTCGCCCTGTTCGGAAGCGCCTGGTCCGGCACGGTGTACATCCAGGACATGGACCGGGGAGTGATGGACCGGTTCCTCACCTCGCCGACCAACCGCGGCGCGATGATCGTCTCGACGCTGGTCTACCAGTCGATCCTGGCGGTGGTGCAGTCGCTCATCGTCGTCGGCATCGCCTTCTGGGCCGGAGCGCGGTTCGACGGCGGCCTCGCCGGGATGCTGCTCCTGCTCCTCGGAGTGGTGCTGCTCACCGCGGTGTTCTGCTCGTTCTCGAACGCCGTGGCCCTGCTCGCCCGCGACCAGACGGCGCTCATCGGCATCTCGCAGCTCATCACGCTGCCGCTGATGTTCCTGAGCTCGGCCATCATGAACACGAAGCTGTCGCCGGAGTGGGTGCGGAACGTCGCCGCCTACAACCCGTTCGAGTGGGCGGTCATCGTCGGCCGGGAGGCCCTCAGCGCCGACCCCGACTGGGCGAGCCTGTGGGGTCATGCCGGCCTGCTGGCGGCGCTCGCCGTCGTCATGGCCGCCCTCGCCACGAGCGCCTTCCGCGTCTACCAGCGCTCCGCCTGATCGGCCGCCGAGTACGCCCATAATCGGTCAGAAACCGCCGAGTACGCAGATGATCTGCGTACTCGGCGGTTTCGGACTCAGAAGAGGTCGGGGGAGGGGGCGCTCGCGTGGCGGATGGAGACATCCGCATGACGGTCGAACCGGTAGCCGACGCCGCGGACGGTGCGCACGATGTCCTCGTAGCGGCCGAGCTTGGCGCGCAGGCGGCGAACGTGCACGTCGATCGTGCGCTCGTTCGGGATCTCGTCCTCGTCGGCGTTCGACCACAGCGACGAGATGAGCTCGGCGCGCTCGATGGTGCGGCCCTCCCGCAGCACGAGGTACTGCAGGAGCTCGAACTCCTTATAGGTGAGCGAGACGGTCTGGTTGTCCAGGATGAGGCGCTTGCGCGAGATGTCGACGACCACGCCGGAGGCGGCACGGTCCTCGTCCTCGTCGGGCACCACGGTGTGGCGGTGCTTGGCGATCGCGGCCGGGTCCTGCAACGCGAGGCGTACGACGTCGACGTCACGGCCGCCGGCGCCGGCGGGGGCGAGTGCGACGGCCGCATAGGTCTCGGCCGCCGGGGCGAGCTCCGCGGTCAGCTGCTTGAGCGCCTCGACGATGCGGCCCAGGTCGGTTCCAGAAGCCGCTGCCTTGACCTCGTCGATGCCGACGTAGAGGACGAAGCCGCGAGCCTCCGTCCCCTCGGGGACAGCGCGGAGGCGCGGGGCGGGAGCGGACGCCTGCTCGGCGACGGCGGAGGGACGGATGGTGTCGACGGTGGCGAGAGACATGGGAGGAAGTCCTTCAATGATGATGATGCGTCCGGCCCCGTGGTGGCTGCACCTCTGCCGAGGGTGGCCGGATGCCAGGGATTCCGGTGTGACGAAGTGTCCCGATTCAGAACGGGACTGATGCGCGGGTGCGTTCGTGTGGCGCGCCCGGGGAGCTGTGCCCGGCGTCGACGCTCGTCTGCGTCGGAGGGCGACCGCTCGGCGAAAGGGTCGTCAGATTAGCGACACATTCGGCAACACATGACCGAGTCGCGGCCGGCCATCATCATGCCGGCATTCCCCAGGGCCTCGAAGGAGGTCAGGGTACGCGAGTTGTCAGTCATGTTGAGAAGTAAACCGTCTCATGACTCGCAGTGTCAAATCGTTACGGAATGTTGCGATGGGTGTCGACGGCTCTACACAGTGCCGTACAAACGGTCCCCGGCGTCGCCGAGACCGGGCACAATGTATCCGTTCTCGTTCAAGCGCTCGTCGAGAGCGCCCAGCACGATCGTCACGTCGCGACCCTCTGTGGCCTTTTCGAGCGCCTCCAGCCCTTCCGGCGCGGCCAGGATGCAGATCGCCGTGACATCGACGGCATTGCGCTTGAACAGGAAGTCGATCGCGGCGCCGAGCGAGCCTCCCGTCGCCAGCATCGGGTCGAGCACGAAGCACTGCCGGTCGGAGAGGTCCATCGGGAGGCGCTCGGCGTACGTCGTCGGCTCGAGGGTCTCCTCGTTGCGGGCCATCCCCAGAAAGCCCACTTCGGCGGTCGGCATCAGCCGGACCATGCCCTCCAGCATCCCGAGCCCGGCGCGCAGGATGGGCACCACCAGCGGGCGCGGCTGGCTGAGGGTGACGCCGGTCGTCGTCGTGACCGGGGTCTCGATCTGCACGGGCTCGACCCGCACGGCCCTGGTCGCCTCGTAGGCGAGCAGAGTGACCAGTTCTTCGGTCAGTGCGCGGAACACCGGCGACGGCGTGTCCTTGTTGCGGAGCACGGAGAGCTTGTGGGTGATGAGGGGGTGGTCCGCTACGTGCACTCGCATAGGCTCAAGGCTAGCCGAACCCGCCAGAGGAGGATCCGTGAGCCTGCCCGTGCCCGCCGACTACGAGGAGTGGATGCGCCGTGCGGTGGCCGACGCCCGCCTCGCCTTCGACACCGGGGACGTGCCGGTCGCAGCGCTCGTGATCGACGAGAACGGTGCGGTCATCGGCGCCGGCCGCAACGAGCGCGAGCTGCATCGCGACCCGACCGCCCACGCCGAGATCCTCGCACTTAGGGCTGCGGCGGCCTCCCGCAGCGACTGGCACCTCGAGGGCTGCACCCTCGTCGTGACGCTCGAGCCGTGCGTCATGTGCGCCGGCGCCGTGCTCGCGGCGCGCGTCCCGACCGTCGTGTTCGGCGCCTGGGATGAGAAGGCGGGCGCAGCAGGCTCGGTCTACGACGTGCTGCGCGACCGCCGGCTCAACCACCAGGTGGAGGTGTATCCCGGCGTGCTCGCCGAAGAATGCGCGGAGCTGCTGCTCGACTTCTTCCGCGCGAAGCGCTGACGCCGAGGCCGGCCGGTCACCGCCGCGTCAGGCCGGGAGCTGCTCCAGCCACTCCGAGAAGGCGGCGCGGGAGGCCTCCTGCATCCGGGCCGAGTACAGCGCGCGGTCCTCGCGCAGTGCCTCCGGGTCGATCGCGTGCTCGTCGAGCTCGTTGTATCCCTCTGCGACCCACTGTTCGTGCATCTCGTCGGTCACTTCGGGGTGGAACTGCACCGCGAGCGCGAAATCGCCGATCGCGAAGGCCTCGTTGGAGTAGTCGCTCGACGACGCCAGCCGGGTCGCCCGTTCCGGAAGCTCGAACGTGTCGCCGTGCCACTCCACCACCGGCACGCCGGCGAAGTGCCGGATCGGCGAGGCGGCGCCCGCGTCCGTCGGCTCGACACGGCGGAAACCGATCTGGGTGGTTTCGCCTTTGTAGACGCGCTCGCCGAGGGCTCCCGCCATCAGCTGCGCGCCCAGGCAGACGCCCAGCGTGGGGAGCTCGGCGTCGAGTCGAGAACGCAGCAGCGCCTGCTCGGCCGCGAGGAACGGGAACTGCTCGGTCTGATAGGCGCCCATCTCCCCGCCCAGCACGACGACGAGGTCGGCCGCGGCCGGGTCGATCGCGGCGACGTCCTCGGTCGTGACGTCCACGATGCGGAGGTCGTAGCCGTGCTCGGTGAGGACCGGGCCGATGTTGCCGAGGTGGATGGACGGGTCGTGCTGCAGGATCAGGGCGGTGCGGGTCACTCGAGTCCTTTGATGACGATGGTGTCGGTGGCGGGATGCTGCTCGTTCGGGTCGACCCAGACGTCCGGCTCGATGTAGATCACGCGGGCGACCGGGACGGCCTCCCTGATGCGCCGCTCGATGGTGTCGATCGCGGCCGCGACCTCGGCCAGCGGCCGGCTGCCGGCGAGTGCGAGCTTGGCGCCGACGAGCAGCTCGTCCGGCCCGAGGTACAGCGTGCGCATGTGGATGATGCGCTCGGTCTCATCGCCGGCGAGGATCGCGCGCTCGATCGCGGCGACGTCGGCGTCGGACGCGCCCTCGCCCACCAGAAGGCTCTTGGTCTCGATTCCGAGGATGATCGCCACGGCGACGAGCAGGAGGCCGATCAGGACGGTGCCGATGCCGTCCCAGACGCCGTCGCCGGTGAGGATCGTGAGGCCGACGCCGATGAGCGCGAAGACCAGACCGGTGAGCGCCGCCACGTCCTCCAGCAGCACCACCGGCAGCTCGGGGGCCTTGGCGCGGCGGATGAACTGCGGCCACGACATCCCCCTGCGCAGCGGGTTCGACTCGTGCACCGCGGTGCGGAGCGAGAACGACTCCAGGCCGATCGCGATGAACAGCACCAGGAGGGGCAGCCACCAGTTCTCCAGGGGGTGGGGATGGGTGAGCTTCTCCACACCTTCGTAGAGCGAGAAGACGCCGCCGACGGAGAACAGGATGATCGAGACGACGAACGCATACACGTAGCGTTCCCGGCCGTAGCCGAAGGGGTGCTCCTTGTCGGCCTTCTTCTTCGCCTGGCGACCGCCGAGCAGGAGGAGCAGCTGGTTGCCGGAGTCGGCGACCGAGTGCACGCCCTCCGCCAGCATCGAGGAGGAGCCGGAGAACGCCCAGGCGATGAACTTCGTCAGGGCGATGCCGAGGTTGGCCGCGAAGGCCGCCACGATCGCCCTGGTACCGCCTTCTGCGCTCATGCCCTCATCCTAGGATGGCCCCATGACCGACACGCAGAACGTCACGCTGCCCACGATCGCGATGCTCGGCGCGGGCTCGATGGGCCGCGCCATCCTCTCGGGGCTGACCGCGCCGGGTGTGGAGGTGACGGGAGGCATCCGCGTCACCAACCGCTCCGCCGCGCGCGCGGCCGAGCTGGCCGGCATCCCCGGCGTGACGGCATTCGCGACCGAGACGGACGGAGCCGCGAACCGGCTCGCGGTCGACGGCGCCGCCATCGTGGTCGTGGCGGTGAAGCCCGCGATGGTGCCCGAGCTGCTGCGCGAGATCGCGTCGTCGCTGACTCCCGGAGCGATCGTCGTCAGCGTGGCCGCCGGTGTGACCATCGCCACGTTCGAGTCGCTGCTGCCCGAGACCGTCGTCGTCGTGCGGTCGATGCCGAACACTCCGGCGATCGTGGGCAAGGCCGTCACCGGGATCAGCCGGGGGACCCGCACCGAGCCGTCCGACCTGGACCTGGTCCGGTCGCTGTTCGAGACCGTCGGCGAGGTGGTCGAGGTGCCCGAGTCGCAGCTGGATGCGCTCAGCACCATCTCCGGCTCCGGGCCTGCGTACGTCTTCTACCTGGTGGAGGCGCTGACCGCCGCCGCGATCGAGAAGGGCTTCACTCCGGAGCAGGCGCGAACGCTCGTCAACGGCACCTTCCTGGGCGCGTCCGAGCTGCTCGTGGCCTCCGGTGAGGACCCGGCCGAGCTCCGCCGCCGCGTCACCAGCCCCAAGGGCACCACGGAGCGGGCCATCGAGGTCCTCGCCGCCGCCGACCTCCCCGCCCTCTTCACCCGCGCCACCGACGCCGCGCTCGCCCGCGCCCGCGAGCTCGCCGCGCCCGCCGACTGACGCACGCCCGGCTCGTCGAGTACGCGCATAATCGGTCAGAAACAGTCGAGTACGTAGATTATCCGCGTATTCGGGTGCTGCTCAGCGGCTGAGAGATCGGCGGAGAGCGGCGCGGACTCGCGAGGCGACGGAGAGCGACGAGTCGCCTGCGGTGACGAAGAGTACGTCCCAGCCCTGATCGACGAGCCACTCGCGACGTGCGATGTCCTTGCGATAGGCGGAAGGAGTCGCGCGGTGATGGTCGCCGAGGTATTCGATCGCCACCTTGGACGCGGGATAGGCGAGGTCGATCATGGCGGCGGCGCGCCCGTTCGGTCCCGCGATGCGGTGGTTCAGCTCAGGAGAAGGCAGCCCGGCGTCTTCCAATGCCAGCCGCAGCCGGGACTCGCGCGGTGAGAGGGAGCCGTACCGGATCCGCTCGGACGCGGCACGAAGGTTGGTGACACCGCGATGCCTTCCGTGTCGTCCGAGCGCGGCGTCGAGCTGCGACTTGGTCGCGGGAGGCGTTCCGCCGTCGTACGGCTCCGTCCCGGTGATCACATAGTCTCCGGCCGCGACCAGATCGGGGTGCCCGAGCATGCTGCCCAGGTGCACCCATGTGTCCTCGGGAGACAGCAGACGCAGGCCCTGAACGGTGACCACGCGCTGCCCGGTCGGTGTCAGTTGGTGGGAGCGCACACCGCGCAGACGCGGCGAACGATGCGGCGCGAACACGCTGACATCCACCAGATCGGGCGCTGCGTGCGACGGCAGCGGAAAGCCGTGCACGATGGCGGCCGAGCGATGCGAAACGGCGGCGTGCTCGGGTAGCACGACCATCGCCGCCCGGCAGAGCTCGAGATGATCCGCCGGCGTCCGCCGTGTGCGCATTCCGTGGAACGGCGCGGCGTACCGCCCGTCGCACAGTTCCCAGCGCGACATTCCCTCCGCGAGCGCATCCCGCGACCTGAACCCATCCATCCGCTCACCCAACCGCAAAGCGCGAAACCCCGCAGAACTTATCCGCAGCCCGGCAGTCGAGTACGCGCAAAATCGGTCAGAAACAGCCGACTACGCGGATAGTTCGCGTACTCGGCGGTCGGTCAGGAATCGAGGGCGGCGAAGCGTTCGATGTCGGAGGAGGCGCCGGACACGATGATGAGGTCGTGGTCGGAGACGACGGTGTCGGCGGTCGCGTACGTGAAGGGCTTGCCGGGGCTCTTGACGCCCACGACCGTGATGTTGTGGCGGCTGCGCACGCCCGAATCCGAGAGCCGGACGCCGCGGATCGGCTTGGGCGGATACATCTTGACCAGCGCGAAATCGTCGTCGAACTCGATGAAGTCGAGCATCCTGCCCGACACCAGGTGCGCCACGCGCTCGCCCGCTTCGGCCTCCGGGTAGATCACGTGGTTGGCACCGATTCGCTCCAGGATCTTGCCGTGCGACTGCGAGATCGCCTTCGCCCAGATCTGCGGCACATGGAGGTCGACCAGGTTGGCCGTGATGAGCACGCTGGCCTCGATGGACGACCCGACGGCGACGACGGCGATCGAGAAGTCCTCCGCGCCGATCTGCCGCAGCGTCTCGATCGAGCGGGCGTCGGCCTGCACGGTGTGCGTGACCCGGTCGGCCCACTTCTGAACCAGTGCCGCGTCGGTGTCGATCGCCAGGACCTCCCGGCCCAGGCGGTCGAGCTGCCCGGCCGTCGCCGCACCGAACCGGCCCAGCCCGATCACCAGAACGGGAGCGTTGTGCTTGATCCGGTCAACCAACGAGCGGCCTCTCCTCGGGGTTCTGGTAGAGCTGCTTGCGCTGGCTCTGCGCCAGCGCTGCGGCGAGTGTCACTGTACCAACGCGGCCGCAGATCATCGTGGCGGCCATCACGTAGACGCCCGCGTCCGGGAGCTTCTCGGTGAGGCCGGTCGAGAGCCCGCACGTCGCGAAAGCCGAGATCACGTCGAAGAGCACGTGGTCGAGCGGCGCCTTGGTGATCTGCAGGATCAGGATGCTCGCCACGGCGACGATCGTCGCCCCCCACAGCGCCACCGCAACCGACAGCCGCAGCACGTCGATCGGGATGCGGCGCTTGAACGCGTCCATCGACTCCACCCCGCGCGCCTCCGCGAACGCGGCGAGGAACAGCACCGCCAGCGTCGTCACCTTGATGCCGCCCGCCGTGGAGGCCGAGCCGCCTCCGATGAACATCAGCATGTCGGTGACGAGCAGGCTCGAACCGTGCAGGTCGGCGATCGGGATGGTCGAGAAGCCTCCCGATCGCGCCATCGTCGAGAGGAAGAACGACTGGAACACCGTGTGACCGGCGTCGAGCCGGCCGAACGTCTTGGGGTTGTCGTATTCGAGCACCATATAGAGCACGGCCCCGGCCACCAGGAGGATGACCGAGGTCAGCAGGGTGAGGCGCACATGGATCGACCAGCGTTTGCGCCGGCTGCGCAGATTGGAGGCGATCGCCAAGATGACCGGGAAGCCGATCGCGCCCAGGAAGACGCCGATCATGAGCGCCCCGAGGAACCAGTAGTCCTCCGCGAACGGCGTGAGCCCCTCCGCGTTGGGCGAGAAGCCGGTGTTCGTGAACGCCATCGCGGCGTAGTAGAGGCTCTCCCAGAGCGAGCTGCCCACGTCCATCCCGGCCACGAGCACGCGCGGGAGGAGCAGGAGCGCGACGCCACCTTCGATGACCACGAGGCTGATCGCGACCGTCCGCAGCAGCTTGCCCACGTCGCCGAGACGCACAGCCTGCCCCTCGGCCACCGGTCCGGCGTGGATGCGCTGCGGGTTGCTGTCGCTGGCCGCCATGAGCTTGGCCCGCAGACCGAGGCGCCGCGAGATGACGAGGCCGAGGATGCTCGCCATCGTGAGCACGCCCACCGCGCCGACCTGCACGCCGATGTAGACGAGCAGGTGCCCGAACATCGACCAGTGCGTCGCCATGTCGACCGTCGCCAGACCGGTCACGCAGATGACGGAGACGGCCGTGAACAGCGAGTCGGCGAGGCCGGTCCAGGTGCCCGCGGCCGACGAGATCGGGAGCGAGAACAGTAGCGTGAAGACCAGGATCAGGAGCAGGAAGACCAGGATCGCGAACCGTGAAGGGCTCCGCTGCGCGAAGGCGTTGAACGCCGCGCGAGCGCGCCCCCCTGCGGCCGTGGACCCCCGCCGGGCCGCCTGCGTCGTGCGCATCGTCCGTTCCTCCCACCGACAGCTTCGGACATGGTACTCCGCCATCCGTACGACTAGCCTGGTGCAATGGCCGACATCTTCGACGTGATCGCCGACCCGACTCGGCGCGACATCCTCAGGGTGCTGCTCGACCGCAACTCGGATGACTCGCGCCCCGCCGGCGAGATCTCGGTCTCGGAGATCGTGGCCACCCTCGAGCTGAGCCAGCCGACCGTCTCCAAGCATCTGAAGGTGCTGCGCGAGGCGTCGCTGGTCTCGGTGCGCGAAGAGGGCCAGCACCGCTACTACCGGCTCGACCCCGCCCCGCTGGAGGCGGTGGAGGACTGGGTGATCCCGTTCACGGCCTCCGACGTCGACCTCTCGGCGTACTCCGCCCAACTGGCGGAGGAGACCCGCGAGTTCGCGAGCACGGTCGGCAAGGTGCTCGCCGACACGCGCCGCCGCGTCGAGCGCGTCACGCCGAAGATATGGCGTAGAGACTGACCCCTCCGAGCGGCTAGAGTTCCCTAGTTCCCCGTCGTCACGACCCGAGTACGATGACGGGCAGGAGAGGGACACCGCATGGTTCACGAAGGGGGCTCGAACGCCCTACGGGATGTGCGCTTCCTGACGGTCGCCGAAGTGGCCGACATGATGCGCGTCTCCCGCATGACCGTCTACCGGCTGGTGCACGCCGGTGAGCTCCCGGCCATCCGTTTCGGCCGCTCGTTCCGGGTTCCGGAGTCCGCCGTGGCGCAGGCGCTGAAGAGTGTGGCGCCCCAGCTCGAGGGCGGCGTCGCGGACTCGGCCTGAAGTCGGGTAGACTGGCTGCTTGTGTCGCCGCGTTTCCCGCGGCAAACCCCTAACTTTGTGAGGTCTACGTGGGTTCCGTTATCAAGAAGCGTCGCAAGCGTATGGCGAAGAAGAAGCACCGCAAGCTTCTTCGCAAGACGCGCCACCAGCGTCGCAACAAGAAGTAGGCCTCAGCGTCTGCTGCTCGAGCGCCGATCCGCGAGGGTCGGCGCTTTCTGCTGTCTGCATGACGTCTAGGCTTGTGTCGTGCCCACCGTCCACGTCACGCTCATCGGCAAGCCCGGATGCCATCTCTGCGACGATGCACGTCAGGTGATCCGCTCGGTGATCGCGGACCTGCCCGACCACGCGCCCGCCGTGGAGGTCGTCGAGCGCAGCATCCTCGACGATGCTGACCTCCACGAGCGGTATGTGGAGGACATCCCCGTCGTGCTGATCGAGGGCCGGCAGCACACCTACTGGCGCGTCGACCCGACGCGTCTGCGAACCGCCCTGCTGGAGGAGGAACGTTGACCCTGCGTCACGTCGTCATGTGGAAGCTCGCCTCGACGGAGGACGCCGAGCGAGCCGATCAGGCGGCACGGATCAAGGCCGGTCTGGAGTCGCTCCCGGCCGTGATCCCCGAGATCCTGCGCTTCGAGGTCGGCCTGAACTCGCTGCCGGCCAACGAGTTCGACGTGGTGCTGGTCAGCGACTTCGCCGACGAGGCGGCCCTGCAGCGCTACGTCGTGCATCCCGATCACGAGAAGGTGGCGGCGTACATCCGCTCGGTCGTCTCGGGACGGGCGGCGGTCGACGCCGAGTACTGATTCCGGCCGCCACGGCCGGAGACGACACGTGCCCGACGCCTGCGGGCGCGGGGCACGTGTCGGACTGTCGGTCAGACGACCGGGCTCTCGTCGATCTCTTCGTCGGTGCGACGGTAGTCGGCGAGGAACTGCGTCAGGGACGACGCGTAGAGGTCGCGAACGAGGTCGCCGGCCGTCGTGGCGTCGTGAGCCTTCGCCGCTTCCAGGATCTCCGCGACCCGACCGGGCAGGTCGTCCGTCGCGAACGGCTGCTTCCACACCGCGATGTAGCGGAGCACCTGCGGGCCCAGCCCCTCGCTGATCGAGAGCAGGACAGCGTTGTCGCTGTTGCGCTCGAACTCGAGGAAGAAGTCGTTGAGCGCGCGGCCGAGCGCCGGGAGGCTGCTCGACTTCGCGGCCTTCCGGATCTCCTTGAGCGCCTTGTCCTGACGGCTGAGCGCCGCGCTGTCGAGCGTCGGCACCGAGGTGCGCGCCGCGTACTCGTGCAGCAGGCCCGTGGTGTAGATGGCCTCGTCGATGGCGCGCAGGTCGATGGGGGCGACCCGCGTGTAACGGTTCGGCGCCATCTCGACCAGGCCGATGTCGGCGAGCTTCATGAGGGCCTCGCGGATCGGCGTGCGGGAGACGCCGAGCCAGGCGGTGAGCTTCTCGTCGAGGAGCGTCTCGCCCGGCTCGAGCGTGCCGTCGAGGATGCCTTCGTAGAGACGGTTGTAGACGACGTCGCGCAGCAGCTGGCGTTCGACCGGAGCGGAGTCTTTCACGGGAAGCGGCATCAGCGGCTCTCCTTCGCAGTGGGTGCGGCCTTCGTGGCGAACTCGTCGACGACGGTGACGAGGCCCTTGGTCCAGAATTCGGCGACGGCAGCGGCCGCCTCGGCGCCGTTGCCGGCGACAGCGGCGTCCACCGCGGCCTTCGCGTGCGGCGCGCCCGCGACGAACGCGCCCGACGAGGGCGGCGCGGCGATCAGCGCACGGCGGACCTCCGGCAGGTGGCGCGTGAAGAGCTTGGCGATCGTGCGGTTGTCGAGACGGCGCAGGAAGACGTTGATGAAGCCGTCGCTGAGCACGCGCTCGCGGACCAGTTCGGCCATCCCGCTGCCGTCTCCCACGCGGTCCTTGAACGCCCTGAGCTTCTCCTTGTCCTCATCGGTGAGGAGAGGCGTGGCATCTCGGACTACGCCGGTCATGAGGCTGCTGACGGTGTCGATCAGCGCGCGCAGCCGCACGGGGTCGATCGGGGTGACCCTGGTGCGCTTCTGGGGCATGATCTCGACGAGTCCCATGGCGGCCAGCTGGTTGAGCGCTTCGCGGACGGGTGTGCGCGAGACCCCGACCCATTTCTCGATCTCAGCGTCGTAGAGCTGTTCGCCCGGAGTGAGGTCCCCGTCGACGATGGCGTCGAGCAGACGGATGAAGACTTCGTCGCGGATGAGCCGCCGGGGACTGACGGCTTCAGCAATGGGTACAGGCATACATGAATATTACATCCACCCGCGTCGGATTCAAGTCCATCGTGTCATGGGTTTCGGGTGGCGTGTCGCGCGCCGGGCGCGGGGGAAGGCGACTAGAAGCGGTTTCCCAGGGCCTTCGCCTTGAGCGCGTCGAACTCGTTCTGGTTGATGACGCCCTTGTCGAGAAGGTCCTGCGCCTGCTGGATGTCGGCCGCGGGCGTCGCCGAGGGCGTCGGGTGCGTGTAGTAGTCGGTGTCCTCCGGGACGGTCTCGCGCGAACGGGAGTTGCGCTCGGCCATGCCGCGACCGCGCGCGATCAGGTACACCAGCGCGGTCAGCCAGGGGACGAAGATCAGGAAGATCACCCAGACGGCCTTCCACCAGCCGTTGAGCTTCTCGTCGCGGAACAGGTCGACCAGGATCGTGAAGAGGACCATCAGATAGGCGACGAAGGCGAAAGCCCAGAAGATCAACCAGAAGAAGTTCCAGAATCCGTTCACGACGAGCTCCTCTCGATTGCGCCACACGGTAGCGGGGGAGCGGCGTGTCTGGCTAGACGGCAATGCGCACGGGCGACGACGGGGGTCGCCGTTAGGCTGACGGCATGCTGAGCCAGCTGCCCCCGCACCTCTGGCGGGGACGGTCGGCCGCGGGCTGGACAGCGCTCACGCTGGGGTTCGTCGTCGGCATCCCGCTCGCGCTCGCGATCGGGCTGCTGCTCGTGGCGGCCGGGATCGCGGTGGCGGTCGTCGCGCTGGTGGGCAGCCTCCTCGCGTCGGCGGCCGAGTGGGCGTGGTACGCGAGCCAGCGCGGCAGGCGGGCGCCATATCCGTTCCCGGTGCCCGCTCCGCGCCGGCGGCGGGCGCGCCGGACCACACTGAGCGCACTGTACCTGTCGCTGGTCCCGCGCCTCACCGGGGGCGTCGCGCGGGTGGCGGGGTGGCTGCTCGCTCCGGTCGCGCTGCTGATCGGCGTGGTGGGCATCGTGCTGCCGCGCTGGCGCGCGAGGCCGTACTTCGCGGTGTTCACGCTCCCGGCGCTCCTGCGCAAGGCGGTCGCGCTCGGGCGCAGGCGCGGGTGGCTGCGCGACGGCCACGACGTGGTGTTGCTCGGCTACGACGACCTCCTGCAGCAGCGGTTCCCGCTGCTGCACGACTTCCTGCGCTGGTGGGACGATGCCGACGCGGGCGATGACTACACGCCCAGCCCCGGGCTGGTCGACGTGCCCGCCGGCCTGCTCGGGCTGGAGCTCGGGCCGTCTCCGGACCCGCTCGGCCGTCCCGGCCTGGCGGCGGGTGCGATGCGCCGCCGCTCGGTGCACACATTGCGCGACCTCCTGCTCAGCCAGCGCGAGATCGACGACCTCTGCGACCCCGACCTCGACGAACGCATCGACACCGCGGTGATCCGCCTGGTCGAGCGGGAGCACGAGGGCGTCCGGCACTGGATCGTGCAGTTCCCGAGCACGAAGTCGTGGCATCCACGGCCCGGGGTCGCCCCGAACGACCTGACGGCGGACCTCGTGATCGGTGCCGAGCACGAAGCCACGATCACACGTGCGGCGCTCGCGACGATGCGGGAGGCCGGGATCGCCCCTGGCGAACCGGTCCTGCTCGCCGGGTTCAGCCTCGGCGGCATGGTCGCGGCGCAGGTCGCGGTGCGCGCACACGCCGCCGGGTTCACCGTGACGCACCTGGTCGTCGCCGGTTCGCCGCTCGGACGCCTGCCGATCCCCGCGGGAGTCCGCACGCTGGCCATCGAGCACGTGCTCGATCTGGTGCCGCGCATCGACGGCAGGGAGAACCCGGTCGAGCTCGACCTCGACGGACCCGAGGTGCTCGTCACCGTCAAGGCGGGACCGGCGCTGACGCCGGGGTTCCGGCTGGGCGCACTGCATCAGGCGATCGCGTACGCGGACACCGCCGGCGCCATCGCGAACGATCCGCCGGGAACGGCCGTGGCCGCGCTCCTCGCCGAGCTGCGCCCGTACTTCGGCGGAGGGCAGACGGTGCACGACCGCTCGGCGCTGCGCACCGGGGGCCTGCCGGCTCGTGCTGCCGTGCCGTTCTACCTGCACAGCACCGTGGAGGAGGGCATCACGAAGGACGCCCTGCGGCAGACGGTGCGCCGGCTGCCGGGTGTCTACGCCGTCGATGTCTACCAGTCGCGCGGCGGTCTCGCCACGACCGTCCTGTGGAGCGCGGACGTCCTGGTGCGCACCCTCGATCCGTGGCTGGCCCCCACCCGCCGAGCGGCGATCTACCGCGGGCTGCTGTCGCTGCTCGGGCGCCGCCGCGGCGTCGGCATCCATCTGCGGCTCCAGGCGCGCGCCACCCCGGGGCTGATCTGGGAGGCGACGTTGCAGCGGATGCCGGACGGGCGCTGGCGCGAGACGATCGACGTGACCGTGGACGACCGGGCCAGCGCGGCCGACGTCGCCCGGTTGTTCCCCGACGGCGTGAAGACGCGGGTGCTGCTGCACCGGCCGGACGCGTTCGATCCGGTCCTGGACCTCGCCGGGGTGTGAGCGACGCCGTACGATGGTGCGACCCGAGCGAGGAGGCCACGTGGGACGCGAGAAGTATTGGGCGGAAGATCCGGATCCGCTGCTGCGCGTGGGGGAGGGTTTCCGACTCGCGGACCAGGACCCGCGCTCCACCCCGGGCTTCGGCGGCGACAGGCAGGACGGCGAGCAGGCGCTCAGTGACGGAGCCGCGATCCTCGCCGAACTGCAGGAGCGGCTGTTCGCGGCGGGAACTCTGGGCGAGAGGCGCAGCGTGCTGCTGGTGCTGCAGGCGATGGACACGGCGGGCAAGGGCGGGATCGTCACGCACGTCGTCGGGCAGATGAACCTCGGCGGCGTCCGGTATGCGGGGTTCAAGAAGCCGACGCAGGAGGAGCTCGCCCACGACTTCCTCTGGCGGATCTGGAAGCACGTGCCGGGCTCCGGCGAGGTCGGCGTCTTCGATCGTTCGCACTACGAGGACGTGCTGATCGCGCGAGTGCGCAACCTCGTGCCTGACGAGGAGGTCGAGAGCCGCTATGACGCGATCAATCGGTTCGAGCTGGAACTCGCGGAGTCGGGTACCACGATCGTCAAGGTGATGCTGCATCTGAGCAAGGACGAGCAGAAGGAACGGCTCGCCTCGCGTCTGCACAGGCCGGACAAGCAGTGGAAGTACACGCCGAGCGATATCGACGAGCGCCTGCTGTGGGAGTCGTACCAGGACGCCTATCAGCTGGTGTTCGACCGCACCTCGACGGCATACGCGCCCTGGTACGTGGTCCCGGCCGACCGCAAGTGGTACGCACGGCTGGCGGTGCAGCACCTGCTCATCCACGCGCTGGAGGAGCTGGGGCTGGAGTGGCCCGAGCCCGACTACGACCTCGAAGTGGAGAGCGCCAGGCTCGCGGCCTCGTGAGCTGCGCCGGTTGCCGGGCGCCGGCGATTCAGCCGAACGCCTCGACGATGGGTCGGAACTTCATGGTCGTCTCCGCATACTCCGTCGCCGGGTCGGAGTCGGCCACGATGCCCGCACCGGCATAGGCGGTGAGGTCTCCGGTGTCGTCGAGCTGGGCGCAGCGCAGCGCGATCGCCCACTCGCCGTCGCCGTCGCCGCCGACCCAGCCGACCGGGCCGGCGTAGCGGCCCCGGTCGAACGGCTCGAGCTCGCGGATGAGAGCCACCGCGTCGCGCGTGGGCGTGCCGGCGACGGCCGCAGTCGGATGCAGCGCGTCCGCGAGGTCGAGCGAACTCGCTCCGTCGCTCAGGGTGCCCGCGATATCGGTGGCGAGGTGCCAGAGGTTCGGCAGTTTGAGGGTGAACGGCAGATCGCTTGCGGCCAGGTCGGCGCTGTGCGGGCGGAGCGCGTCGAGGACGCTCGTCACGGCGAACCGGTGCTCGTCCTGGTCTTTGACGGATGCGGCGAGCGACATGGCCGACTCGTGGTCGCTCGCGGCGTCGCGTCCGCGCGACCGCGTCCCGGCGAGCACGCGCGCCGTGACCGTGCCGTGGTGCACGCGCACCAGCGTCTCGGGCGACGAGCCGACGAGACCGTCGACGGCGAAGGTCCAGCAGTCCGGGTAGCCGAGCGCGAGCTCGACCAGGGCGCGTCGCACGTCGGACTCGAGCGGCAGGTGGCCGGAGAGCTCGCGTGCCAGCACGACCTTCGACAGGTCGTTCTCGCGGATCTTCGCCACCGCCGTCGCGACGGCCGCCTCGTATCCGCTCTCGTCGAGACCGGCGGGGAGCAGGCTCAGCCGGTACTCGTCGCCGAACGCGATCGGGCGGGGGAGATCGTCGCTCGGCGCGACCGGATGCCCGGGGCGTCGGGGTGCGGCCGTGGCGGCTGTGTCGCCGTCGCGCCGGATCCGCGTGATCCAGCTGCGCCCGCCGCGCCGCCCGAGCACGACCTCCGGAACGATCAGCACACTGGTTGCGGTGCTCTCGTCGTCGAAGGCGAACGTGCCGAACGCGACCAGGCCCGTTCCCGGCGTGTGCACGTCGTCGCTCACCGTCGCGGCGCGGACCGTCTCGCGCCAGGCCTCCGCCGCCTCGCGGATGCGTTCCGGCCCGCGGAACTCGAGCCGAAGCGCCTCGCCGATACCGGCGATCCCCTCGCCCTTGCGGATCCACACGAGCGGTCGGCGGGAGTCGAGGAAGGGGACGAGATGCCGGACGTCGTCGAGGGGGGTCGTCTCGACCGAGAGCGCCGTCACGCCCGTCACCCGGCGGGTGGTCGAGGGTGCTGTCACCGGACCAGCCTACGCCCGGCCCGCTGGGCGCCGGATGCGCGCAGGCTGGACATCGACTCTGCAAACGGTGTAGCGCGCGGGCGTGGAATGCAGCGCATCACGGCGCAGCCTAAGCTGGTGGGGTGAGTAAGGCCGACCTCAGCAAGCAGCCCGCCCAGGTCGCCGCCATGTTCGACGAGGTGTCGACGCACTACGACCGGACCAACACGGTCCTCTCGATGGGCAATGCGACACTCTGGCGGGTGGCGACGACGCGAGCCGTCGCGCCCCGTGCCGGGGAGACCATTCTCGACGTCGCGGCCGGCACCGGAACCTCCAGCGCCTCCCTCGCCCGCAACGGCGCCAGCGTGGTGGCCGCCGACTTCTCGCACGGGATGATCGAGGTCGGCAGGCAGCGCCAGGCCGCCAACCCGTTCATCAGTTTCGTGCAGGCGGACGCGACGGCCCTGCCGTTCGACGACGACACGTTCGACGCCGTGACGATCTCGTTCGGCCTCCGCAACATCGTCGATCCGCGTGCAGCGCTCGCCGAGTTCTACCGTGTCACCAAGCCGGGCGGACGCGTGGTCGTCTGCGAGTTCTCCCGCCCGCCGCTCGCGCCCGTGCGCGCGGGCTACAGCGCGTATCTGCGGTTCGGGATGCCGGTGCTCGCTCGCGTGGCGAGTTCCAACCCGGCCGCGTACGAGTACCTGATGGAGTCGATCGAGGCGTGGCCGAGCCAGCCCGCGCTCGCCGCGTGGATGCGGGAGGCCGGCTTCGAGCGCGTCGCGTGGCGCAACCTGACGGCCGGGATCGTTGCGCTGCACCGCGGCTGGAAGCCGCTGACAGCTCACGCCGCCGCTCCCGTGAGCGCGCCCTCTTCCGCGACGGCCGCCACGGAGGTCTCGGAGGCCGCCGCGAACGAGTCGGCCGCGACCGCCGCGACCGCCGGGCCGGCGGACGCGCCGACGAAGCGAACGGCGGCTCCGAAGCGCACCTCGCCGAACGCCGAGGGATCGCCGTCCCGCCCGTCC
Organism: uncultured Leifsonia sp.; assembly: GCF_945957465.1. GTDB lineage: Bacteria > Actinomycetota > Actinomycetes > Actinomycetales > Microbacteriaceae > Leifsonia. The sequence goes on along the minus strand of NZ_CAMFLC010000046.1, from coordinate 6,100 downwards.
AAGCCGGCCGCCGAGAAGCCCGCGGGGGCGAAGTCGAGCGCGGGAAAGACCGGTGACCGTGCGGCGGCTTCCGCGCCCGGCGCGACGAAGTCGACGGGCGGGAAGCCCTCGGCGAAGCCCAGCACCGCCAAGTCGTCGGCGGCGAAGCCCGCCGCGGCCAAGCCGTCGGGGGCGAAGCCCGCCGCGGCCAAGCCGTCCCCTTCCCCGCGATCCGCCTCGAAGGCCGCTGGAAGCCCCGAGACGAAGGCGCCCACCGCAAGGTCGGCCGAGCGCACGTCCAAGACGTCGGCGGTCGGGCCGCAATCCGAGCGACGCGTCGCCTCCGAAGACTCACCGTCCGCCATCCCATCCGAGGGGGAGTAGTGCCACGAAGCGTTCCGGCGGTGCGGCGTCCCGCGTCCCTGACCAGTCAACTCGGGCTCACCGAGCGGATCTTCGTCCGGGGTGAGGACCGACAGGTCGCCACGGCGGTCGACGACGGCCTCGCGCTGGTCGAGGACGCGCTGCACCGCGAGATGCGGTTCGCGGACAACCTGGCCGACGTCACCACCCGCTACCTCCTCGAAGCGGGGGGCAAGCGCGTGCGGCCGATGCTGACCTTGCTGACCGCACAGCTCGGCAAGGGGAACACGCCGGAGGTGCTGCAGGCCGCCCAGGCGGTCGAGATCACGCATCTCGCCTCGCTCTATCACGACGACGTCATGGACGATTCGCAGATGCGGCGTGGAGTCCCGACGGCCCAGTTCGTCTGGGGCAACTCAGTCGCGGTGCTCACGGGGGACCTCCTGTTCGCGCGCGCCAGCAAGCTGGTCTCGGCGCTGGGCGAGCGCGCCATCCAGCTCCAGGCCGACACCTTCGAGCGTCTGTGCCTCGGCCAGCTCCACGAGACCATCGGTCCCCAGGACGGCGAAGATCCCGTCGCCCACTACATCCGCGTCCTCCAGGACAAGACCGGCTCGCTGATCGCCGTGGCGGGTCAGATGGGTGTGGTCTTCTCGAACGCCGACCCCGCCTACGAGACGCCCGTCGTCACGTTCGGCGAGAAGATCGGCGTCGCGTTCCAGCTCATCGACGACGTCATCGATCTGTCGTCGACGGGCGTCGCCGAGACCGGAAAGACCCCCGGCAACGATCTCCGCGCGGGTGTGGCCACCCTCCCGGTGCTGCGGCTGCGCGAGCGTGCGGACGCCGACCCGGAGGCCCGGGCTCTGCTGGAGCGCCTCGAGCGCGACGTCATCGGCACCGCGGAGGAGGGCGAGGTGAGCCCTGAGGCGACGGCCGCGATCGCCGCGCTGCGCGAGCACGAGGTGACGGCGCAGACCCTCGAGGAGGCGCACCGCTGGGCCAGGGAGGCGGTGGACGCGCTGGCGCCACTGCCCGACGGCGCAGTCAAGAAGGCGCTGGTGCGGTTCGCGGACACCATCGTCGAACGCTCCAGCTGAGCAAGAAGGAATCAACGCATGACCAAACTGCGACTGGCGATCGTCGGTGCCGGCCCGGCCGGAATCTACGCCGCGGACATCCTGCTCAAGGCCGAGCGAGGCTTCGAGGTGTCGATCGACCTCTTCGAGTCGCTGCCCGCCCCGTACGGCCTCGTGCGCTATGGAGTCGCGCCCGACCACCCGCGGATCAAGGGCATCATCACCGCACTGCGCGAGGTGCTCGACCGCGGTGACATCCGCATCTTCGGCAATGTGACCTACGGGGTCGACATCACGCTCGACGACCTCAAGCGGCACTACAACGCGGTCATCTTCGCCACCGGCGCCGTCCACGACGCGGCGCTCGACATCCCGGGCGTCGAGCTCGAAGGCTCGTACGGCGCCGCCGACTTCGTCAGCTGGTTCGACGGCCACCCCGACGTCCCCCGCACCTGGCCGCTCGAGGCGAAGTCGGTCGCCGTGATCGGCAACGGCAACGTCGCCCTCGACGTCTCGCGCATCCTGGCCAAGCACGCCGACGATCTGCTGCCCACGGAGATCCCGGACAACGTCTACGAGATCCTCAAGAACTCCCCGGTCACGGATGTGCACGTGTTCGGTCGCCGCGGACCGGCGCAGGTGAAGTTCACGCCCCTGGAACTGCGGGAGCTCGGTGAGTTGCGCGACGTCGACATGATCCTCTACGACGAGGACTTCGACTACGACGAGCAGTCGAAGGCCGCGATCGCCAGCAACAAGCAGGTCATGGTGATCGACCGCGTGCTGCAGCAGTGGCGGCAGCGGGAGGTCGGGTCGGCCTCCCGCCGCCTGCACCTGCACTTCTACGCCAAACCGCTGGAGTTGCTTGCGGACGACAACGGCCACGTCCGGGCGATCCGCTATGAGCGCACCGCTTCCGACGGCGAGGGCGGTGTGCGCGGCACCGGGGAGATCCGCGAGCTCGAGATCCAGGCGATCTATCGCGCGGTCGGGTACTTCGGGTCTCCGCTGCCCGGGATCCCGTTCGACAAGAAGCACGGCATCATCCCGAACCACGAGGGCCAGGTGCTGCGCAAGGGCGACAACGAGCGGATGTACGGCGTGTACGCGACGGGGTGGATCAAACGCGGGCCGGTCGGCCTCATCGGTCACACCAAGTCGGATGCGATGGAGACGATCAAACATGTGATCAACGATCAGGGCAACTGGTGGTCTCCCGCCGACCCGTCCGAAGAATCCGTGGAGAACCTGCTCCGCGAACGGGGTGTGGAATACACGAACCTGGACGGTTGGCACAACCTGGACGAGCACGAGCAGGCGCTCGGCGCCGAACGCGGTCGCGCCCGCATCAAGGTCGTGCCGCGCGACGAGATGGTCCGGGTGTCCAACGGCGCTGCGGTGGAGGTCGGCGCCTCCGAGTAGACCTGCCGTCCCGCGGTCGCATCTGGCACGCTGGTGCCATGAGCACTCCCGTCGAATGGCGTCCCGACGTCCTCGGACCCGGGTTCCAGCAGGCGACGCTCGCGCTGGCACCCGACGCGGAGGGTGAGGTCGTGGCGACGCTCGTGCGCTACGAGCCGTGGCCGCGGCTCGCCGACCTGCGACCGGGCCACCCGGCCGACGAGACGGACGTGCTGTACGTGCACGGCTGGTCGGACTACTTCTTCCAGACCGAGCTGGCCCGGTTCTGGCACGACCAGGGCGCGCGGTTCTTCGCGCTCGACCTGCGCAAGTACGGCCGCAGCCTGCGCGCCGGGCAGACGCCCGGCTTCGTCGACTCCCTCGACACCTACGACGAGGACATCGAAGCAGCGCTCGAGGCGATGGGCCACGGCGATCGAGGCGAGGATGCGCCGAGCGAGCCGGGCCGTGGGGGTCCGCCGCGCCCGCCGCGGCCTCCGCGCCCTCCCCGCCGCCGGCTGATTCTGATGGGCCACTCGACGGGAGGCCTCACGCTGAGCCTCTGGGCCGATCGCCATCCGGGGCGCGCGGCTGCGGTCGTCCTGAACAGCCCGTGGCTGGAGTTCCAGGCGCACTCGATCGGGCGGACGATGATCAGCCCGTTCATCGACCTTCACGCGCGCCTCGACCCGAAGGCGGCGATGCCGAACGTCGATCTCGGCTTCTACACACGCTCGGTTTCGCGGACGCTCGACGGCGAGTGGGACTACGACCTGACGTGGCGGCCCGTCCGGGGGTTCCCGGTGCACCCGGCCTGGCTCACCGCCGTGCTCGCCGGGCACACGCGCGTCGCCGCCGGGCTCTCGATCGACGTGCCGGTGCTCACGCTGCTGTCGGCGCGCTCGACGCTGCTGCCGTACTGGACGGACGACATGCTCGGCTCCGACGTCGTGCTCCTCGTGCAGGACATCGCCATCCGCGCCCTGAAACTCGCACCGACCGTGACGGTCGCACGCATCGAGGGCGCGCTGCACGATGTCTTCCTGTCCCGGCAGGAGGCGCGCGAGGTGGCCTACGGAGAGGTGGCCCGGTGGCTGCGCGGCGCGCTCAGCGGGAGCCGCCCGCGCGGAGGGAGAGGACCGCTCGGTGGCAGGGGGCCCGTCAGCGGAAGTTCACGAACTGCAGGGCCACATCCAGGTCGGCCCCCTTCAACAGGGCCATCGTCGCCTGGAGGTCGTCCCGGCTCTTAGAACTCACGCGCAGTTCGTCGCCCTGGATCTGCGACTTGACGCTCTTGGGCGCCTCGTCGCGGATCAGCTTGTTGATCTTCTTCGCGGCGTCCTGCTCGATGCCGTTCTTGAGCCCCACCTCGATGCGGAACTCTTTGCCCGACGGATACGGCTTGCCGGTGTCGAGCGACTTGAGCGTGATCCCGCGCTTGATGAACTTGGACTCGACCACCTCGAGCACGGCTTTCACGCGCTCCTCGGTGTTGGCCTTGAGCAGTACCTTCTCACCGCTCCACTCGACCGAGGCGCCGACGTTCTTGAAGTCGTAGCGCTGCTCGACCTCTTTGCGGGCCTGGTTGACGGCGTTGTCCGCCTCCATCTTGTCGACCTTGCTGACGACGTCGAACGAGGAGTCTGCCACGATTCTGTCCTTCCCGCGTGCGGATTCCGGCGAGCGGGCGGCGCCGCCGAACGGACTCCAGTCTACGGGCGGTCCGGGACACGCACCCGGCGCGGACCCGTGTCAGCTCAGAGCGGTCTCGCGCCCGTCGCCCTCAGGCCGTCTGCTGCAGCTCGACGTAGTAGGTGACGTGGCAGCCGTCGCCGCCGCACTCCACACAGACGGTGATCTCTTCGCTGTGCTGCGCGGGGTCGGCCCCGGTTCCGTCGCACCGTTCGCAAATCTCCAACGTCCTCATGCCGACGATTGTGCGCCAGGCCACCGACATCCGGGTCAGGCGAGCGGGTGTGTCGCGAAGTGGAGGCAGGAGCCCGCGATTCTGCTGTGGGCGGAATCGCGGAACCCGCAGGGCGTGGACGATGGGGGTCGGCTTAGGCTTCACACATGTTGATGCGGCACGCGATCGGCTCGGTGCTCCGCCGGCTGCGGACCGAGCGCGGCGCCACCCTGCGTGAGCTCTCGGAGAGCTCCCGCATCAGCGTGCCGTACCTCTCGGAGATCGAGCGCGGCCGCAAGGAGGCGTCGTCGGAGATCCTGGCCGCCCTGTGCCGAGTCCTCGACGTGACCGAGAGCGAGCTGCTCTCGCAGGTCGTGGCGGAGTTCGCCCGCGTCGAGGTGCTGAGCCTGCTTCCGGAGCGGGTGCACTCCACTGCTGAGGCGGCTGCCTCGCCCGAGGCCGTCGAGAGCACGCACGCCGTCCTGCTGGCCGCCTGACGACGGCCCGACGGCTTCGGGCGTCGGACGGCCGCCCGTCCTCGGGTCGCTCAGCCCGCCAGCGCGCGCGTCGACCCGATGACTTCGTCGACGAACCCGTAGTCACGAGCCTCGTCGGCGGTGAACCAGCGGTCGCGATCGCCGTCCTCCACGATCTGCTCGACGCTCTTCCCGGTCTGCTGACTGGTCAGCTCCGCCATCCGCCGCTTGAAGTGGAGGATCTGCTTGGCCTGGGTCTGGATGTCCGCACTCGTGCCGCCGAAGCCGCCGTGGGGCTGGTGCATCACGACCGACGAGTTGGGGAGGGCGTAGCGCTTGCCCGGCGCGCCCGACGACAGGAGGAACTGGCCCATCGAGGCGGCGAAGCCGAGTGCGACCGTCGCAACGTCGGCCTTGACGAAGTTCATGGTGTCGTAGATCGCGAAGCCCGCGGTGATGGAGCCGCCCGGCGAATTGATGTAGAGATAGATGTCGCGGTCGGAGGCGATCGAGTCCAGCAGCAGGAGCTGCGCGCAGACCTCGCCGGCCGACTCGTCGTTCACTTCGCTGCCGAGGAACACGATGCGCTCCTCGAGCAGCCGCTGGACAGGGGACATGGTGTCGGGAGTGGTCATGGCGCCATCCTGCGACCGCGTGCATCCGGTTGTCGCGCGGTTCTGCCGAGTGCGAATTCGCGGCAGGCAGACGGCGACGCCTGGCGGGGCCGTGCCGATTTCGTGAGACGGCGCGCGCCGAGTATCCTTACATGGCGCCTTCGGTCAACAGCTGACTGGTGGTCGGGAGCGCGAATGGCGAGTTACCCAAGCGGCCAAAGGGATCTGACTGTAAATCAGCCGGCGTAGCCTTCGGGGGTTCGAATCCCTCACTCGCCACCG
>NZ_CAMFLC010000045.1 GCF_945957465.1 uncultured Leifsonia sp. | reverse complement strand
GTTATCAGCGAAGCGCTCTAACCGCCTGAGCTATATCCCCGAATGGGCAACAGATAAGAGGGTACCTGATCTGGCCCTGAGTGTGAAATCGAGGGCGCCGGCCCGTCAGTTGTTCGTGAAACCGACGAGCAGGCCCCCGGTGATCTTCACCGAGAGGTTGTAGAGCAGGGCGAAGACGGCTCCGAGCGCGGTCACCACGACGATGTCGAGGATGCCCACGACGAGCGAGAAGCCCATCACCTGGCCGAGGCCGAGCACCGACCGGAGGTCGCCTCCGCCGGCGCCCGAGATGTCCTTGACCAGTCCGTTCAACTGGTCGAAGATGCCCGTGCGGTCGAGGACCGTCCAGATCAGGAACGAACCCACGATCGCGATGATCGCCAGGCAGATGCCCGCGAGGAACGAGAGCTTCACGGTCGACCAGAAGTCGATGTACACGAGCTTCAGCCGCACCTGCTTGGCGGAGGCGGGTCGACGTGTCGACTTCCGCGCGAGTTTCTCGGCGACGCTACTGCTCATCTACGGCTTCATCCTTCCCGGCACGACCGGTCTCATCGTCGGCATCCGATTCTGCATCGGAAACCTGGGAATCGAGGTTGCGCTCGGTGTTCTTCGCCAGAGCGATGATCTTGTCGGACTCGGCGAAACGTGCAAAAACGACACCCATGGTGTCTCGGCCCTTGGCGGGAACCTCGGCCACGGCCGAGCGTACCACCTTGCCGCTGGCAAGAACCACCAGGACCTCGTCGTCTTCGTCGACGATGAGAGAACCCACGAGGTCCCCCCGGTCGTCGCTCAGTTTCGCCACCTTGATGCCCAGACCGCCGCGGTTCTGCAAGCGGTACTGGTCGGCCGACGTGCGTTTGGCGTACCCGCCCTCCGTCACGACGAACACGTAGCCTTCGTCGGAGACGACCGCTGCGTCGAGCAGACTGTCGTCGCCGCGGAAGTGCATCCCGATGACGCCGGAGGTCGAGCGACCCATCGGCCGGAGGGCCTCGTCGCTCGCCGTGAACCGGATCGACATGCCCTTGCGCGAGACGAGTAGGAGGTCCGAGTCCTCCTCGACCAGCAGCGCAGAGACCAACTCATCGTCTTCGCGCAGCTTGATCGCGATGATGCCGCCCGAGCGGTTGGTGTCGTACTCCTCGAGAGCGGTCTTCTTGATCAGACCGTCCCGGGTCGCGAGCACCAGATACTTGGCGGCAGCGTAGTCGCGGATGTCGAGGATCTCGGCGATCTCCTCGTCCGGCTGCATGGCGAGCAGGTTGGCGACGTGCTGGCCCTTGGCATCACGCCCGGCCTCCTGCACCTCATACGCCTTGGCGCGATACACGCGCCCCTTGTTGGTGAAGAAGAGCAGCCAGTGGTGCGTCGTGGTCACGAAGAAGTGGTCCACGACGTCCTCGCCGCGCAGCTGAGCGCCCTTGACTCCCTTGCCGCCGCGGTGCTGGCTGCGGTAGTTGTCGCTGCGCGTGCGCTTGATGTAGCCGCCGCGCGTGACGGTGACCACCATCTCCTCTTCGGGGATCAGGTCTTCCACGCTCATATCGCCGTCGAAGCCGAACATGATCTCGGTGCGGCGGTCGTCGCCGAAGCGGTCGACGATCTCGGTGAGCTCCTCGCTGACGATCGAGCGCTGACGCGTCGGGTCTTCGAGGATGGCCTTGAGGTCGAGGATCTCGAGCTCGATCTGGTCGTGCTCCTCGATGATCTTCTGGCGCTCGAGGGCGGCGAGGCGGCGCAGCTGCATGGCGAGGATGGCGTCGGCCTGCACGTCGTCGACGTCGAGGAGTTGCTTGAGGCCGTCGCGGGCGTCCTCGACGGTCGCCGAGCGGCGGATCAGCGCGATGACCTCGTCGAGCGCATCGAGGGCCTTGAGGTAACCGCGCAGGATGTGCGCCCGCTCCTCCTTCTTACGCAGGCGGAAACGCGTGCGGCGGACGATCACATCGATCTGGTGGTCGACCCACGCCGTGATGAAGCCGTCGAGAGCGAGCGTGCGCGGAACGTTGTCCACGATCGCGAGCATGTTCGCGCCGAAGTTCTCCTGCAGCTGGGTGTGCTTGTACAGGTTGTTCAGCACGACCTTGGCGACCGCGTCGCGCTTCAGCACGATGACCAGGCGCTGTCCGGTGCGTCCGGAGGTCTCGTCCCGGATGTCGGCGATGCCTCCGACGCGGCCGTCCTTGACGAGCTCGGCGATCTTGATCGCGAGGTTGTCCGGGTTCACCTGGTAAGGCAGCTCGGTGACCACCAGGCAGACGCGGCCCTGGATCTCCTCGATGCTGACCACGGCGCGCATGGTGATCGATCCGCGACCGGTGCGGTAGGTGTCCTGAATGCCCTTGATGCCCAGGATCTGGGCGCCGGTCGGGAAGTCCGGTCCCTTGATCCGCTTGATCAGCTCCTCCAGGAGCTCCTCGCGGGGGGCGTCCGGGTGGGCGAGGTGCCAGAGCGCGCCGTCTGCGACCTCCCGCAGGTTGTGCGGCGGGATGTTCGTGGCCATGCCGACCGCGATGCCGACCGAACCGTTGACGAGCAGGTTCGGGAAGCGGCTCGGGAGGACGGCCGGCTCCTGCGTCCGACCGTCGTAGTTGTCCTGGAAGTCGACGGTCTCCTCGTCGATGTCGCGGACCATCTCGAGAGCGAGCGGGGCCATCTTGGTCTCGGTGTATCGCGGCGCGGCAGCGCCGTCGTTTCCGGGTGAGCCGAAGTTGCCCTGGCCGAGCGCGAGCGGGTAGCGGAGGCTCCACGGTTGAACGAGACGCACGAGGGCGTCGTAGATGGCCGAGTCTCCGTGCGGGTGGAACTGGCCCATCACGTCGCCGACAACGCGAGCGCACTTCGAGAACGCCTTGTCCGGCCGGTAGCCGCCGTCGAACATCGCGTAGATCACCCGACGGTGGACGGGCTTCAACCCATCGCGCACCTCGGGCAGCGCGCGCCCGATGATGACGCTCATCGCGTAGTCGAGGTATGACCGCTCCATCTCCTTCTGGAGGTCGACCTGGTCGATCTTGCCGTGGATGCCGAAGCTCTCGCCGGTAGGGGTCTCGTCCGTCACAGTGCTCTCTTCTCGTAACCGAGGGGTCTTCTCGTCGCGGTCCTCAGATGTCGAGGAACCGGACGTCCTTGGCGTTCTTCTGGATGAACGAGCGACGGGACTCCACGTCCTCGCCCATCAGCGTTGCGAAGATCTCGTCGGCGGCAGCGGCGTCGTCCAACGTGACCTGGAGCAGCGTGCGCGTCTCGGGGTTCATCGTGGTCTCCCACAGCTCCTTGTAGTCCATCTCACCGAGACCCTTGTAGCGCTGCACCCCGTTGTCTTTGGGGATGCGTTTGCCCGCCGCGAGGCCCTCCGCCAGGAAGGCGTCGCGCTCGCGGTCGGAGTACACGTACTCGTGCTCGGCGTTCGACCACTTGAGACGGTAGAGCGGCGGCTGCGCGAGATACACGTAGCCGAGCTCGACGAGCGGGCGCATGTACCGGAACAGCAGCGTGAGGAGCAGGGTCGTGATGTGCTGACCGTCGACATCGGCATCGGCCATCAGCACGATCTTGTGGTATCGCGCCTTCTCCGGGTTGAAGTCCTCGCCGATTCCGGCGCCGAACGCCGTGATCATGGCCTGCACTTCGTTGTTGGCGAGTGCACGGTCCAGGCGGGCCTTCTCGACGTTGAGGATCTTGCCGCGCAACGGAAGTATCGCCTGCGTCTCGGGGTTGCGGCCCTGGACGGCCGAACCGCCGGCCGAGTCGCCCTCGACGATGAAGATCTCAGAGATCGTCGGGTCCTTCGACTGGCAGTCCTTGAGCTTGCCCGGCATTCCACCGCTCTCGAGGAGACCCTTGCGGCGGGCGGTCTCGCGCGCCTTGCGGGCGGCGAGCCGCGCGGTCGCGGCCTGGAGCGCCTTGCGGATGATCTCCTTCGCCTGGTTCGGGTTGCGGTCGAACCAGTCGCCGAGCTGGTCGCCCACGACCTTCTGCACGAATGCCTTGGCTTCGGTATTACCGAGCTTCGTCTTCGTCTGGCCCTCGAACTGCGGTTCGGACAGCTTCACCGACACGACGGCCGTCAAGCCTTCACGCACATCCTCGCCGGAGAGGTTGTCGTCCTTCTCCTTGAGGATGTTCTTCTCGCGCGCATAGCGGTTGACGAGCGTCGTCAGCGCCGCGCGGAAACCCTCCTCGTGCGTGCCGCCTTCGTGTGTGTTGATGGTGTTCGCATAGGTGAAGACGGACTCGTTGTAGCTCGTCGTCCACTGCATGGCGACCTCAAGGGCGATTTTGCGCTCAGTGTCCTCCGACTCGAACGAGATGATCTCGTCGTGGACGACATCGGCCTTCTTGGCCGAGTTGAGGTAGTGGACGTAGTCGGTCAGGCCGCGCTCGTAGAGGAAGACCTCGGACCGGGATGCGAAAACCTGCTCATCCTCTTCGACTTCGCCCTCGACGGGCTCCACCTCGGGTGCGCGCTGGTCGGTGATCGCGATGCGCAGGCCCTTGTTCAGGAAGGCCATCTGCTGGAAGCGGGTGCGAAGGGTGTCGTAGTCGAAGACGACGGTCTCGAACGTGTCGGGGCTCGGCCAGAAGCTGATGATCGTTCCGGTGCGATCCGACTCTTCACCCTGCTCGAGCGGCGCCTGGGGCACTCCGTTGCGATAGCTCTGGCGCCACACGTGACCCTGTCGATGCACTTCCACGTCGAGCCGGCTGGAAAGCGCGTTCACGACGGAGCTGCCGACACCGTGCAGGCCGCCGGAGACGGCGTATCCGCCGCCGCCGAACTTGCCGCCCGCGTGCAGGATCGTCAGCACGACCTCCACCGTCGACTTCTTCTCGGTGGGGTGTTCGTCGACCGGGATGCCGCGACCGTTGTCATCCACGCGCACAGCACCATCGGGGAGGATCGTCACCTCGATGTTGTCGGCATGCCCTGCAAGCGCCTCGTCGACGGAGTTGTCGACGATCTCATAGACCAGGTGGTGGAGTCCGCGGGGACCGGTGGAGCCGATGTACATTCCGGGTCGCTTGCGGACGGCTTCGAGACCCTCGAGGATCTGGATCTCATTGGCGCCGTAGTCGTGTTCCGCCTCGGCCCTGTTCGGTTCCATCGTCATATGAAATTAGGCTCCTGACCGCACTCAACAGTGACTCTCCATTCTACCAAGCACGCGGAGCCGAATTACCCGGAATCGCGCCTCTGACGCGTTTTCTTTGCTCAGGCGACCTCTTTTGTGCTGTCAGCCGTAAGTATCGCGCGGACCGCGCCCTGGAATCGACCTGGGACCGCGTTTCCAGGAGGGGGCGTCCGGCCCCTGAAATCGGATCGAGTCGATCTCGGCGCCGGGGAACCGCTCCCCGATCCGGACGAGAAGCTCCGAACGCATCATCCGCAACTGGGTCGCCCACGCTGTCGACTCGCAGCGCACCACCAGCACGCCGTCGACGATCTGGTCGGGGACGGCGTGCCGAGCGGTCTCAGCGCCGGCCAGCTCCTCCCATCCGTCGAGGAGGTCGGACTTGGCGAGCGCGCTGCTCCAGCCGAGTTGCGCTGCGAGCGCATCCACGACGTCGCCGAGTCCACGGGGATCGCGGCCGGCCCCGAAAGGCTTCGATGCCGTGGGGTCGACCTCGGTGCGCTTGGCCCTGCGGTTGCGAGTGGGGGTTCCGGTGAAGAGCTCCTTCATCCGCAGGTAGACCGCCGCCGCCTCGCTCACGATCCCACGATAGTCCCGGCCTCGATCCGCACGGTGTGCGCGGCGAGGGCCTCCGGAACGTCGTCCAGCACGGCAGCGGTGATGAGCACCTGCTCGTAACCTGCTACGGCGGTTGCGAGCATTCGCCTGCGTGCCTGATCGAGCTCCGCGAAGACGTCGTCGAGGATCAGCACAGGATCGCCTGTGGAGGACTCCTGGCGCAGGAGGTCGGCCGACGCCAGCTTGAGAGCGAGCGCGAACGACCAGGACTCGCCATGACTCGCGTATCCCTTCGCCGGGAGGCCGTTGAGCTCGAAGAGCACGTCGTCGCGATGCGGCCCGACGAGCGTCAGCCCGCGCTCCAGCTCCTTCGGGCGGACGGCGGCCAGCGCACCACGGAACACCTCCGCGGTGTCACCAGTTGAGATGGTTACGGAATCGTCCGCGTCGTCCGCGTCGTCATCGACGTGGGCTCCGCGGATGGTGAGCTGCGGCAGGAGTCGGGGGTGGTGGTCGTCGCCGGCCACGGAGCGATACGCCGCCACGACCGGTTCACTCAACCGTGCCACCAGATCGAGCCGGGCGTCGATCAGCTCGGTGCCCAGCGCGACGAGCCGCTCGTCCCAGATGTCGAGCGTCCCGAGCTGGTCCGGTTTGATCCGGGAGGCGCGTGCTGATTTGAGCAGGGTGTTCCGCTGCTTGAGCACCCGCTCGTAGTCCGAGATGATCGCCGAGAAGCGAGGACTTCTCTGGATCAGCAGCTGATCCAGGAATCGCCTGCGGATCCCGGGCTCGCCGCGGACGAGCGCGAGGTCCTCCGGAGCGAAGAGCACGCTCGAGAAGTAACGAGGAAGCTCGCGTGGCTTGATCGCTCCACGGTTCACCTGCGCGCGGTTGGGCGAGGACCGGTTGAGCTGCACCTCCACCAGCAGCTCGCGGCCGTCATGCTCGATGCGCGCGCGGACGATCGCCGAGTCGGCGCCCTTGCGGATCATCGCCTGATCGCTCGACACGCGATGCGAGCCCAAGGTGCTCAGGTAGCCGAGGGACTCGACGAGGTTGGTCTTCCCCTGACCGTTGCGGCCGACGAACAGATTGGCGCCGGCCGCGAACGGGACCTCCGCGGAGCGATAGTTGCGGAAATCGGTCAGGGAAAGATGTGTAACTCTCAACGAGGGTTAGTCCACGGCCTTCACAGCGTGGCCGCCGAACTGGTTGCGCAGGGCCGCGACGGCCTTCATCGCCGGCGAGTCCTCCTGGCGCGAGACGAAACGCGCGAAGATCGATGCGCTGATCGTCGGGACGGGCACCGCGTTGTTCAGCGCCTCCTCGACGGTCCACCTGCCTTCGCCCGAATCCTGCACGAAGCCCTCGATGTGCTCGAACTCCGGGTCTTGCTCAAGAGCACGGACGAGCAGGTCGAGCAGCCACGAACGCACGACCGTACCGCGCTGCCATGCCTTGAAGGTGCCGGTGACGTCCTTGATGATGTCCTTGCGGGTGTCGAGGAGCTCGTATCCCTCGGCATACGCCTGCATCAGGGCGTACTCGATGCCGTTGTGCACCATCTTGGCGTAGTGGCCGGCGCCGACCTCGCCCACGTGCACGAAGCCCTCGTCGCGCGGACCTTCGGGGCGCAGTGCGTCGAAGACCGGCATGACACGCTCGACCTGCTCCTTCGAGCCTCCGACCATCAGACCGTAGCCGTTCTCGAGTCCCCAGATGCCGCCGGAGACCCCCGCGTCCATGAAATCGATGCCCTTGGGCGCAAGGAGCTCCGCGTGCTTGAAGTCTTCGGTGAACTTGGAGTTGCCTCCGTCGATGACCAGGTCGCCCTTCTCGAGCAGCGGCTCGAGCTCGGTGATCACGCCGTCGGTGATCGCGCCTGCCGGCACCATGACCCAGATGGTGCGCGGTGCCGGGAGCGCGGCGACGAGGTCGGCCAGCGTCGCGACGTCCGACACCTCGGGATTGGTGTCGTAGCCGGTGACCTCGATGCCCTTCTTCTCGAGGCGGGCGCGCATGTTGTTGCCCATACGTCCGAGACCGATGAGGCCGATGTGCATGATTGTCCTTCTTCTCTCGTGGAGCGGGACCGGGTCCTAGCGCAGCAGCAGGTTGGGCTGCAGCAGGTACTTGTACGAGTCCGAACCGGACTGGTCCTTCGACGTCTGGCTCGTGATGAGCACCGGACCCGGCTTGTTGGGGTTCTCGGTCTTGGTGAAGGAGATGCGCACGAATTCCGAGTGCACGGCACCGAGACCATCGAGCAGGAACTGCGGCTTCAACGAAACCACGGTCTCCTGGCCAGTGAGGAGAGCGTCGATGCTCTCGGATGCTTGAGCCTGCTCCGAGCCGATCGCTTCCAGCGTCAGCCCGTCGGCGGTGAAGGTGTAGCGGAGCGCGGCTTCGCGCTCGAGGACCAGCGCGACGCGTCGGGTCGCCTCGATCAGCTCCGCGGTGTTGATGACCGCGTAGTTGTCGACCTGCTCCGGGAAGAGCCGGCGCACCGGCGGGAAGTTGCCCTTGATCAGGAGCGAGGTCACGGTCTTCTTGTCGGCCGTGAAGGCGATGAGTTCGCGGTCGTCGCGGTTGGTGATCGCGATCGACACCGTGCCCGAATGGCCGAAGGTCTTGCCGATCTCTGTCAGGGTGCGCGCGGGCACGAGTGCGGTCTGCGTCTCGCCGGAGGTCGTGCCGTTGTCCCAGTCGATCTCGCGGACGGCCACTCGGTAACGGTCCGTCGCGACGAGCCCGAGCGTGTTGTCGCCGACCTCCAGCTGAACACCGGTGATCACCGGAGTCACGTCGTCACGAGAGGCGGCAACGCCCACCTGCGCAACGGCTTCTGCGAATTCCTCCGCTGGCACGAGGCCGGCTTCAGCCGATACCTGCGGGATGCTCGGGTATTCCTCGACGGGCATCGAAAGCAACGTGAAGTTCGCCGATCCGGCACGGACGACGATCTTCGACTCCTCCGTCGAGAACTGCACGGGCGCGTTGGGCAGTTTGGCCGCGATCTCGGCGAGGAGGCGCCCGGAGACCAGGACACGTCCGGGTTCCTCGACCTCGGCCGCGATCTCGGTCTGAGCCGAGACCTCGTAGTCGAAGGAGGAGAGCTGCAGGCCGCTGTCGGTGGTCTCGATCAGCACGCCGCTCAGGATGGGGAGGGTCGTGCGCTGTGGAAGAAGCTTCACAGCGAAGGAGACGGCCTCACTGAAGACATCCCGATTGGCTTGGAACTTCACGAAGTCTCCCCTGGCTCTGCGCTCGGATACGGAACGTCACAAATCCTAGCGCTTGGCCTCTGGCGCAGAAGTTGTCATTCGAGCAACCGCTTGAGGTTGTCGGCCGGCCTTAACTCAGAAGAGTTAATCATTAATGGTGTTAACCGCTGTGGAGAATGTGGATAACTCGGTGGATACCAGGAAATCAGCGGGAACTACAGCCTCGTGACTTGTTGATGACCCGTGGAGTCCGGCTGTTGACAGCGCGGGCGATCAGCGTCGGTTCGAACGGCTTTTCACAGGGCCGGACCGTCCGTCCCCATTAATCGAGCGACTTTCCGGAACTTCTCCACAAGTTATCCCCAGGTGTTAATAACGGACTCTCCCCACTCTGGGGATCAATCTGTGGATAACTTTGTGAGGCGCGACGGCGTGGCGCGCTGCGGTCACTTGCCGTAGCGGTGGTTCTGCTTGATCCGGCTGGTGAGCTCGGTCACCTGGTTGTAGATCGAGCGCCGCTCCTTCATGAGTTCGCTGATCTTCTTGTTCGCATACATCACCGTCGTGTGGTCGCGGCCGCCGAACAGCTGGCCGATCTTCGGCAACGAGAGATTGGTGAGCTCGCGGCACAGGTACATCGCGATCTGGCGAGCGGTGGCGACGGCCTGCGACCTGCTGGAACCGTAGAGATCGTCGACGCTGAGTTTGAAGTACTCGGCGGTGTTCGTGATGATGTCCGTCGGCGCGATCACATTGTCGTCGTCGAGGGTGATCAGATCCTTCAGCACGGTCTGCACCAGCGGCATGTCGACCGGGGTGCGATTCAGGCTGGCGAACGCGGTGACGCGGATGAGGGTTCCCTCGAGTTCGCGGATGTTGCTCGACACCTTCGTCGCCATGAACTCCAGGATGTCGTCGGGCACCTGGATCTTCTCGCTCTGCGCCTTCTTGCGCAGGATGGCGATGCGGGTCTCGAGGTCGGGGACCTGCACGTCGGTGATCAGACCCCACTCGAACCGCGACCGCATGCGGTCCTCGAACCCCGTCAGCATCTTGGGGGGCAGGTCGCTCGTGATGACCACCTGCTTGTTGTGGTCGTGGAGCGTGTTGAACGTGTGGAAGAAGGCCTCCTGCGTCTCGACCGCTCGTTGCAGGAATTGGATGTCGTCGATCAGCAGGATGTCGATGTTGCGGTAGCGGGCCTGGAAGGAGGAGCCCCGGTTGTTCGCGATGGAGTTGATGAAGTCGTTCGTGAACTCCTCACTCGAGACGTACCGCACGCGGATGCCGGGGTAGAGGCTCATGGCGTAGTGACCGATGGCGTGGAGGAGGTGGGTCTTGCCCAGACCCGAGTCGCCGTAGATGAACAGCGGGTTGTACGCCTTCGCAGGCGCTTCGGCCACCGCGACCGCCGCGGCGTGCGCGAACCGGTTGGACTGTCCGATGACGAAGTTGTCGAAGCTGTACTTCGAATTGAGACGTGTGTCGCCGTTGCGAGGCGGTGCGGTGATCTCGGTCGAGGGCGTCACCATGGGTGCGACGGAGTCGAGATACGGAGCGGGTTCAGGCTCGGACGGCGCTGCCATCGACTCCTGCTGGATCTCGGGGTTGACGACGATCGCGAACGTGTTGACCTCGAGGGTCTGGTCGAGCGAGCCGATGGCGTTGAGCAGGGGGACGCGGCTGCGCTGCTCGATCATGCCGCGGGTGAACTCGTTGGGCACCTCGAGATAGAAGGTGCCGGCCATGATCCCTTTGGGCTCGACGAGGCTGAGGAAGCCGTGAAGCTGGGGGGTGATGCGGTCGTCCGTCTCGAGTTTGTCGAGCACGTTCTGCCATGCCGCAGAAATGGACTCTTCGCCGCCTGCCATCGTTCCCCGTCTTCAAATTCGTGGATGCCGTCGGCCCGCCGTGAGACGAGTCGTCCCCCGTGTGACTCACGTCGGGCTGGCGGCAAGGGATGCCGCCCTGGGGTATTCACAGAGTTATCCACCGCTGTGTGTGCAATACCGTAGCGATCTCCGGCCGTTTTTGGGATGGCCTGGGGATAACTTTCGCCCTCACGCTAACTTGTCCACAGGTGGGGATCAAATTCGATTGGCGGAATACTCCGGCGCGTCGTCGGCGCGCTTCCTGCCAATCCCGTGCATAATCAAGGGTTTCGTGACGATCGGTTTGACCTCGGTCGGCCTCAGGACGTAGTTTTAATCAGTTGACTTCAGCCGTTTCGGCTGCCCAGAAACTTTCCTGGCCTCCCCGTGCTGGCCCTTTTCCTTCAGCACCGGCCTGTGAAGAGACCACCACGGAGATTGATATGAGCAAGAGAACGTTCCAGCCGAACAACCGCAAGCGCGCCAAGACCCACGGCTTCCGCCTTCGCATGCGCACCCGCGCCGGCCGTGCCATCCTGTCGGCTCGCCGCGCCAAGGGCCGCGAGAAGCTCTCGGCCTGATCCTTCGCGGATAGGCACGGCGCGTGCTCGCGAAACCCCATCGCATCACGCGGGGCGCGGACTATCGGGCGACAGTGCGGCGAGGTGCACGCTTCACCGGAGCGAACACCGTCGCGTACGTCCGGATGAACCGTGACTCCGATGTGGTGCGATTCGGTTTCATTGTGAGCAAGTCCGTGGGCAACGCGGTGGTGCGTAACCGTGTGCGTCGGCGGCTCAAGGCCGCGGCGTACCAGGTGCTGGCGCTACTCGAGCCCGCTGCTGCGGATGGTCCCGGAGTCGACATCGTCATCCGGGCTTTGCCAGCGTCCGCCCAAGTGAGGTGGGCTACCCTGCACGAAGAGGTATCGGGCGCCGCAGACCGGTTCCTCCGCCGCCGCACCACCAGTTCACGCGAAACACGTCGAAGCGTCACCACCGAAGGCAACGTCCGTCCATGAACACCGCGATCATTGCTGTGCTCCTCATTCCGAGGAATGTCGCCGTGTTGTTGCTGCGTGCCTATCGAGCGGTGATCTCGCCTCTGTACGGTGACGTGTGCCGGTACTACCCGTCCTGCTCCGCCTACGGGCTCCAGGCCATCCAGGAGCACGGCGTCATCGTCGGCAGCGTGCTCGGCGTCCGCAGGATCATCCGCTGCCACCCGTGGGCGGCAGGAGGGGTCGATGACGTTCCCCTCAAGAAGAAGCGCCGTTACCGGGTCACCCCGTTCGGATTCGTCGTCGCGACAAGCCAGGGAAAGGCCTAGCAACCAGACATGGACATCATCGGTACGATCCTCTGGCCCATCAAGTGGGTCGTCGAGCTCATCCTCGTGGCGTGGCATTGGCTGCTCACGACGGTCGGGATGGATCCGGCGGCGGGCATCACCTGGGTGCTCTCGATCGTCGGTCTGACCGTCGTCGTCCGTGCCGCGCTGATCCCGATCTTCGTCCGGCAGATCAAGAACCAGCGCCGGATGCTCGAGATCGCTCCGCAGCTCAAGAAGATCCAGGACAAGTACAAGGGCAAGAAGGACCAGTTCTCACGTGAGGCGATGTCTCGCGAGACCATGGAGCTCTACAAGAAGACGGGCACGAACCCGCTGAGCTCCTGCCTCCCCCTGCTGCTGCAGATGCCGGTCTTCTTCGCTCTGTTCCAGGTGCTGAACGGCGCCCAGAGCGGCAAAGCCGGCGTGGGTCCGCTCAACTCGACGCTGGCGCAGCAGTTCGGAAACGCGACACTCTTCGGCGTCGCCCCTCTGCACCAGAGCTTCCAGGGTGCCCTGAACGCGCACCCCCAGCAGGTCGCGGTCATGGTGATCGCCGCGGTGATGGTCGTGCTCATGACGGGATCGCAGTTCCTCACTCAGCTGCAGATCGTCTCGAAGAACATGTCGCCTGAGACGAAGGCGAGCCCGCAGTTCAAGCAGCAGCGCATCCTTCTCTACCTCCTCCCCTTCGTCTTCCTGTTCTCCGGCTTCGCCTTCCCGCTCGGGGTGATGTTCTACTGGCTCACCTCGAACCTGTGGACGATGGGACAGCAGTTCCTGGTCATCCGTAACATGCCGACTCCCGGTTCCGATGCGGCGAAGGCGCGGGAGGCACGACTCGCACGCAAAGGGAAGCTCGTGCAGGACGGCTCCGTCGTCTTGACGGTCGACGAGGCCCCGCAGCAGAAGACCACCACGCAGCGTTCTCAGCCTGTGAGTAAGAACCGGGCCAAGAAGCAGGCCGGAAAGAAGTAGGGACATGACCGACGTGCAGACCGATTTCACGCCTTCCGACGAGGAAGCCATCCACTCCCCCGCGGACGAGGTGGAGTCCGCTGGCGAGGCGGCGTCGGGGTCGGGAAACGACCTGGACCGCGAAGGTGACATCGCAGCGGACTACATCGAAGAACTGCTCGATATCGCCGACATCGACGGTGACATCGATATCGACACCCGCAACGGGCGCGCCTACATCTCGGTGAACGCCGAGGAGGGCACGAATCTCCGTCTTCTCTCGAAGCCGGATACGGTCACCGCCCTTCAGGAGCTGACCCGCCTCGCCGTGCAGAACCAGACCGGCGAGTTCTCCCGGTTGATCCTTGACATCGCCGGCTCACGGGATGCGCGCCAGGCTGAGCTTGCGACGCTGGTCGACCGGGCGATCGCCCGCATCGAAGAGGGTGCGACGGAGGCGGCCCTCCCGTCGATGTCCTCGTATGAGCGCAAGCTCGTCCACGACATCGTGTCGGAGCGCGGGTACGTGTCGAACTCGCGTGGTGAGGGTCGTGATCGCCACACGGTCATCACGCCCGCTGCGTAGTTTCACGTGAAACGGTGACTGACTCCGTCGAGACCGAACCGGCGGTCGCGCAGACCTTGTTCGATGATCGAATCGATCTTGCGCGCGCGTTCACGTCGAATCTGGTCGAACAGGGCGAGGAGCGTGGGCTGATCGGTCCGCTCGAGCTCCCCCGCATCTGGTCGCGCCATATTCTCAACTGTGCCATCGTGGCGCCGTTGCTGCGGCCGGGCACGGTGGGTGACGTTGGAAGCGGCGCCGGCCTTCCCGGGTTGGTGCTCGCTATCGCCCGTCCTGATGTTCAGTTCGTGCTCATCGAACCGATGGAGCGTCGCATCGCGTGGCTGAACGAGCAGGTGGCCGAGCTGGGCTTGGCGAACGTCACCGTTGTGCGCGGTCGGGCCGAAGACGTCCGTCTTCCTGAGCACCTCGACCAGGTCACCGCGCGCGCCGTCAGTGCGTTCCGTAAGCTGATCCCGCTGACAGCTCCCCTGCTTCGAGACGGCGGTGAGCTCGTCCTGATGAAGGGTGCCGCCGCCGCAGCGGAGGTGGACGCCGCGACGAAGGAGATGCGGAAGTTCTCGGTGCACGATGTCGAGGTTCTCACGCTCGGCGAAGGTGTCCTCCAGGACATCACACGGGTGATTAAGGCGACTGTCCGCTGAGTAAACCGCCGGTTTTCCACACCTCCGCGGTGCTGGATGGATCAGCCAGATGGGCAAGCTAGAGTTGACGAATGGTGCGCTGCGCGCTCCTGTCTTAGTTCCGCGGCCAGGCCGTGCACCGAAACAAGCGACGAGGTTTCACGTGAAACAACCTGATCAGGATGCTCCCGCTCGGGCGGGTGACACGTCCTTCGATGGGTCCACTCCCCTGGCCAGGGAAATCCAGGATCTGGCAAGGAGGAGGCAGGCAATTGCTTCGACGACCTTGCCCCTGCCGTCGCGCACACGCATCTTTACGATCTCGAATCAAAAGGGTGGGGTCGGGAAGACTACCACCGTCGTGAATCTGGCTGCGGCACTCGCAAAGTCCGGCGCCCGCGTCCTCGCCATTGATCTGGATCCGCAGGGTAATGCGTCCACCGCCTTGAGTGTCGAGCACCGTGAGGGCACGCCCAGCGTGTACGACGTGATCGTGAACGACAAGGAGCTCGAGGAAGTCATCCAGAAAAGCCCCGAGTTCGAGGGCCTCTTCGTGATCCCCGCGACCATCGACCTCGCCGGCGCCGAGATCGAGCTTGTTTCGATGGTCGCCCGGGAACAGCGTCTTGCACGCGCCCTGGGCCGGTTCCTGGACGAGTTCGACATCGATTACGTGCTGATCGACTGCCCTCCGTCGCTCGGTCTGCTCACGATCAACGCCTTCGTCGCTGCGACCGAGGTTCTCATCCCGATCCAGTGCGAGTATTACGCGCTCGAAGGACTGAGCCAGCTCCTCAAGAACATCCAGCTGATCGAGAAGCACCTCAACCCCAAGCTGCGGGTGTCTACGATCCTGCTGACCATGTACGACTCGCGAACCAATCTCGCGCACCAAGTGGCCGAGGACGTCCGTACCCACTTCCCCGACGAGGTGCTCGACACCATCATTCCCCGCTCTGTTCGGATCTCTGAGGCCCCGAGCTACGGTCAGAGCGTGATCAGCTATGACGCCAATTCGTCAGGTTCGCTCTCATATCTGGAGGCGGCCGCCGAAATCGCACGGAGAGGAGTGCCCCGGTAATGGCAGCGAAGCGTACGGGTTTGGGACGGGGTATCGGAGCGCTCATCCCGACGAGCGATCAGTCCGCGCGTCCGGTCGATGTGTTCTTCCCGGAGAGCACGGCGGTGGTGACGGAGACGCTCGTGGCGGTTCCCGGCGCCCGCTTGGCGAACCTCTCCCCTAATGACATCGTGCCCAACGCGGTACAGCCGCGCGTTGAGTTCGACCGCGAGGCGCTCGACGAGCTGGTCGCGAGTATTCGCGAGGTCGGCGTCCTGCAACCGGTAGTGGTCCGTCCCGTCTCGGGGCAGGCCGACAAGTACGAGCTGATCATGGGCGAGCGCCGCCTGCGCGCGACCAAGGAGCTCGGGCTCGAGACGATTCCGGCGGTCATCAAGGAGACGGCCGACGAGGACATGCTTCGCGATGCGCTCCTCGAGAATCTGCATCGCTCTCAGTTGAACCCGCTGGAGGAGGCATCCGCTTATCAGCAGTTGCTCGCGGACTTCGGAATCACGCAAGAGCAGCTGGCGACCCGGATCGGGCGGTCCCGCCCGCAGATCACGAACACGATCCGGCTGCTCAAGCTTCCGGCGCCGGTGCAGTCGCGCGTCGCTGCAGGCGTGCTCAGTGCAGGTCACGCGCGGGCGATTCTCTCGGTCGGTGACGACGAGGAGGCAATGGTCCGCCTCGCCGACAAGATCGTGAACGAAGACCTATCGGTGCGCGCTGCTGAGGCTGCCGCGAGTCGGACGCCTAAGCCGACACGCTCGAAGGCCTCCCCCGGAAAGCACCGTGGGCACCTCGATGAGGTGGCTGAGCGTCTCGGTGATCGACTCAATACTCGGGTCAAGATCACATTGGGAGCCCGGAAGGGACAGATAGTGGTGGACTTCGCTACGATCCAGGACCTGAATCGCATCCTGGACGAGATCGGTCAGCCGACGTACAGTTCGCCCGTCCGTTTCACGTGAAACACCGAGTCCACTCGTCTGGCGCGATTGCGCTGGGCCAGCGGGGTCGGCCGGGGGTTCCATGAAACGCTTTGTACTCTGGATCGTCGCGGGTGACGGATTTGGCTTGCTGGGGTTTCGGGCGCGTACCGGTCCATCGGCCGCTGACAACCGGCCGGCTGACGCAGAAGGCGCGTGCTTCGGCGGCTCCCCCGCCGGACCGACGCCCAACCTCACCATCGCGAAGCACGTCGATGACGACAGCGGGCGGTTCGCGGTTTCAAAAGCCGTTCTCGTTCGCTAGCGCGCGGAGATCGGCCGGGTCCACTGTCCTGAAGTAGTCTTCGCGGTCGGGCCGAGTTGGTCGGACTGACCCCGTTTCACGTGAAACCCGACGTCAGGCGTCAGCGATCGCCGCCGCAGCCAGCGTTGCGTAAACATCGCCCAAGTCGCGACCGGATGCCGCGATTGCCTGAGGCATGATCGATGTCTCGGTCAGGCCCGGGAGAACATTGGCTTCAAGGAACCAGGGCACACCGTCGGCATCGACGATCAGGTCGACCCGCGACAGGTGCCTGAGGCCGAGCGCGCTGTGCGCGGCCGTGGCTGCGGCCGCGACAGCTGCGAGCGTGTCGGGCTCCAGCCGCGCCGGGACATAGAAGCGGGTCTCCCCCGCGTTATAGCGGGCGTCGAATGTGTAGGTCCCGTCGATCGGCTCGATCTCCACCGGAGGCAGCGCGACAGGGCCGTCGCCGGTGTCGAGGACCGCCACAGACACCTCGACGCCCTCGACCTTGCGCTCGATCAGGGCAACATCGGCGTAGGTGTAGGCGTCCACCATCGCACGGGGCAGTTCGTCGGGGGCCGTGACGACCGTCACCCCCTGTGCCGAACCGCCGTGGGCGGGTTTCACGACCAGAGGCATTGCGAAAGCGGAAAGAACGGTCTCGAGAACACTGTTCGCGCCGAGCTCGCGGAACGTCTCCTTCGGCAGCGTCACGGATTCCGGGGTTGCCACGCCTGCTCGCGCGACGATCGTCTTCGCCGTGGGCTTGGACCAGGCAAGCCGCGCCGCATCCGTAGTCGAGCCCACGAAAGGAACGCCCGCCAGTTCGAGGAGCGCACGCAGGGCGCCGTCCTCTCCGCTGGACCCGTGGAGGGCCGGCCAGACGACATCGGGACGACTGTCTCGCAGATAGCCCAACAGCGCAGCGTCGGGTTCAAGCACCGTCACCCGGTGGCCAAGCGACTGCAAGCCGTCCGCCACGCGTCGCCCTGTGCGCAGCGAGACATCGCGCTCGTGGGAGATCCCGCCCGCGAGAACGACGATGTCGAGTTCTTGGTTTTCGGCCATGACCTGCTCTTTCTTTAGCGAAGATCCCGGTGCGGGCGGCTCAGTCGGGTGTAGTGCGGAGTCAGCGGAGGTCTGTCGGCGGATTCGAGCTCGTACGGTTCCCGCGGGGCGCGCTCAAAGGTCCGGTCCCCGCGAACGTGTCCAGAAGATCCTGTTCGCCGTTGATGACATTGGCGAGGCGCCGCACGCCGATCTTGATGTTTTCGGGGGTCGGATAGCAGAACGACAGCCGGATGTTCTGGGCTCCGGAGCCGTCGCCATAGAAGGCCGTTCCGGGAGTGTAGGCGACCAGCTCCGTCACCGCGCGCGGAAGCATCGCCTTGGAGTCGAGGTGGGACGGAAGAGTCAGCCAGACGTAGAAGCCGCCGTTCGGATCGGTCCAGGACAGCTCGGGCAGGTATTCCTGCAATGCGGAGATCATCGCCTCCTTGCGCTCACGGTACACACCGCGGAAGGTGTCGATCTGCCCCCTCCAGTCGGCGTTGTTCAAGTACTCGGAGATGACGAGCTGACTGAACGAGCTCGGACTGAGCACGGCCGCCTCGTTCGCCAGGATCAGCTTCTCGCGGATCGCGTGCGGCGCAAGAGCCCAGCCCACCCGGAAGCCGGGCGCCAGCGTCTTCGAGAAGGTGCCCAAGTACACGACACCCTCGCGTTCGACGGACCGCATCGCCGCGGGCGGCTTGTCGCCGAAATACAGCAGGCCGTAAGGATTGTCCTCCAAGACGAGGATGTCGTTCTGCCGTGCGATCTCGAGGATCTCGAGCCGGCGCTCCCACGACAGCGTCACACCGGCCGGGTTGTGGAAGGTCGGGACGGTGTAGAGGAACTTCACTCGTCGTCCGGCGGCCTTGAGACGGGCGATGTGCTCCCGCAGCGCCTCGGGGATCAGACCGTGCTCGTCCATCGGGACGTGGTCGACCTCCGCCTGGTAGGAGCGGAAGATCACCATGGCTGTCACATAGCTGGGACCCTCCGCCAGCACGACATCGCCCGGGTCGATGAACAGCTTGCTGAACAGCTCGAGAGCGTGCTGGGAACCGGTGGTCACGATCACGTCATCCGCGCTGCCGCTGATCCCCTCGAGCGCCATCACATCGAGGATCTGCTCGCGCAGAGCGGGAACGCCCTGGCCGGACCCGTACTGGAGGGCGACGGGGCCCCGCTCGCGCATGACCCGCTCCATCGCGCCCATCACCAGGTCGTCGGGTAACGCCGCGACGTACGGCATGCCGCCGGCCAGCGAAACCACCTCGGGGCGGCTGGCGACGGCGAACAAGGCTCGGACCTCACTGGCGGCCAGGCCGCCCGTGCGCTGCGCGTAGTGGTTGTACCACGGGTCCAAATTGTTGCCCTGCTGACGCGGGCTGCCCTGTTCTGTCACGAATCGGTCCGTTTCTCGTGTCGTTCATTCATGCTAGGGGGGCGACGCATCCCTCTGGAAATCGAAGGGGTCATGAAACGCAGAAGACCCGTCCGGCGCGATGAGCGCCGGACGGGTCTGACAGTGCGGGGAGCTGCCTGGCGGTCGCGCTACGCCAGGTAGGCGGCCAGATCCTGCTCGAGGGCGGGCTTCGGCTTGGCGCCGATGACGGTCTTGACGACCTCTCCGCCCTGGTACACCTTCATCGCCGGGATGGAGGTGATCTGGTACTTCGCCGCGGTCTGCGGGTTCTCGTCCACATTGAGCTTGACGATCTCGATCTTGTCCGCGTGCTCGGCGGCGATCTGGTCGAGGATCGGGCCGACAGCGCGACAGGGACCGCACCACTCCGCCCAGAAGTCGACGAGGACGGTCTTTCCGCTGTTGAGGACGTCCTGCTCGAAAGTGGCGTCCGTCACGGAACGTGCTGCTGACATTGTTGTGATTCTCCTTATGCGGTGGTCGTGAGTTCGAGATCGCCGGATGCGCCCTCGGCGCGCTCCAGCAGGTCTGCGGGAAGAGTCGTCAGATAGTGCTCTGCGTCGAGAGCCGCGACCGTGCCCGATGCCGCGGCGGTGACCGCCTGACGGTAGCTGGGGTCGATCACGTCGCCCGCGGCGAACACGCCCGCGACCTTCGTCTTGGACGTCCGGCCGGCGACCGCGATGGTCCCCTCCGGAGTCAGGTCGAGCTGCCCGTGCACCAGGTGCACGCGCGGGTCGTTGCCGATCGCGATGAACAGACCCTGCAGCTCGAGCTCGCTCTGCTCGCCGGTCTGCAGATCGCGGAGGGTCACGCTCCTGACCTGCTCATCGCCGTTGATGCCGACGACCTCGGAGTTCCAGATGAACTCGATCTTCTCGTTGGCGAACGCGCGGTCCTGCATGATCTTGGAGGCGCGCAGCGAGTCGCGACGGTGGATGACGTACACCTTGTCCGCGAAGCGGGTCAGGAAGTTCGCCTCCTCCATCGCGGAGTCACCACCGCCGACCACGGCGATCGTGCGCTCGCGGAAGAAGAAGCCGTCGCAGGTGGCGCACCACGACACTCCGTGACCGGACAACCGGTCTTCGTCTTCGAGACCGAGCTTGCGGTACGCGGACCCGGTCGCGAAGATCACGGCCAGCGCCTCGTGCACGGCGCCCGATCCGAGCGTCACCGTCTTGACATCACCCGACAGGTCGACCGACACCACGTCGTCCAGGACCACCTCGGTGCCGAACTTCTCGGCCTGAGCCTGCATCTTGAACATGAGGTCGGGGCCCATGATGCCGTCGGGGAAACCCGGGAAGTTCTCGACCTCGGTGGTGTTCATGAGCTCGCCGCCGGCCTCGACCGAGGAGGCGATCAGCAGCGGCTTGAGGTTGGCGCGCGCGGCATAGATGGCCGCGGTGTAACCGGCAGGGCCGGAACCGATGATGATGATCTGCCGCACGGCGGAACTCCTTGATGGTCTGCGGTGCTCCCGACCGGAGGCACCGACCTGTAGAACACATCCTAGGCGGATGCTATTCCGTGTCACCTGCGAGCTGCGGAACGGGCAGCGGCGCGGTCCAGAACCGGTGCCAGCCCGGCCTCCAGATCGCGCGAGCGGAGGATGCCGAGCGAGCCGACGTAGACGATCAGCATGACGATGCCGATCACCGCGGAGGCGACGATCGCCGTGATCGGGTTGCGGACGGGGAACGCTCCGGGCGACACCCCGCCGAGGATGACGAGGAAGCCGGCGCCGGCGACGACCGCGGCGCCGGCCGCCAGGAGGAACCGCCACAGCGAACCGAAGATCCGCGTGCCGTCCACTCCCCCGGTTCGCCGGCGCAGCAGCCAGAACGCCAGAACGGCCTGCAGAAGGCTCGCCAGCGAGACGACCAACGCGACGGAGGCCGCGCGCACCGACGGCGGGACGGCGAAGCAGCCGAGCACGCCGGCGACGATCACCCCGACCTGGGCGAGCGTGAAGAGAAAAGGCGTGCGCGTGTCGCCGAGTGAGTAGAACGCGCGCTGCGCCATGAAGACCAGCGAGAACGGGACCAGGCCGATCAGATAGGCGATGAGGACGAGGCCCATCGCCTGATAGTCCGACGTGAAGACTCGGGCGATCGGGTACGCCGCCACGATGAGCACCGCGGACGACAGCACGATGAACAGCATGATCGAGCGCGCGGCGGAGGAGAAGTCCTGCCGGAAGGACTCGACCGCACCCTCGTGGGCGTGCTCGGCCATCCGGGTGTAGAAGGCCGTGACGATCGAGACCGCGATGATGCCGTGCGGGAGCGTGAAGATCAGCCAGGCGTTCTGCATGACGAACGTTCCGGCGAACTGCGGGCCGGCGGAGTTCGAGACGTTGACCTCGATCAGGCCGGCGAGCTGCGTCGCGATGAGCATCCCGAGCGTCCACCCCGCCGCCTTGCCTGCGGTGCCGAGGTTGACTCCGCGCCATCCGAAGTCGAACCGGAAACGGAGGCCGACCCGCCGCCAGAACACGAACAGGATCAGCGCCTGCACGGCGATCCCGAGCGTGGCTCCCCCCGCCAGGAGCGCGATCATCCAGAACGACCATGACGTGCCGTGCGCGCCGCGCGACGACGTGCCGAAAGCCGCGATGAACGCCACGAGCAACGTGATCGCGACGATGTTGTTGACGACGGGCGCCCAGGTGAAGGGGCCGAACGACTTGCGCGCGTTGAGCACCTCGCCCAGCAGGGTGTACAGCCCCAGGAAGAAGATCTGCGGCAGCGACCAGTAGGCGAACGCCGTGGCGAGATCGCGCTGCTCGGGAGGGACGCCGAAGAGAGCGATCAGCGCGGGAGCGAGGAAGGTCGCGACCACCGCCGTCACGGCGAACACGACCATGCCGAGCGTTACGAGCTTGTTGATGTAGGCACGTCCGCCATCGGGATTCACCGACGCACGTACGATCTGCGGCACCAGGATCGCGTTCAGGATGCCCTGAGCGATGATCGCGTACAGACTGTTCGGAATGGCGGTCGCCGTGCCGTACGCGTTCGCGGCGAACGACACCGCCCCGATCGCCTGCACGAGCAGCCAGGCCTTGGCGAAACCGAGGAGCCTCGACACGAGGGTTCCGGAGGCGAGCATCGCGCTCGCGCGACCCACGCTAGCCATTCGATCCTCCCGGATCGGAGGGTGTGCGGCGTTCGCGCGCGGCGGTCGTCTCGGCGGCGTCCGCGTCGCCGGCCTCATCGTCGGAGCTCTCATCGTCGGGGCTCTCGTCGTCGGGGCTCTCGTCGTCGCGGCCCTCTGCGTCGCGGCCCTCTGCGTCGTCGGCGGTTCGTCGCTGATCACGACGGCGGAGGATGTTGCGCACGATCCCGAAACCGAAGAGCAGCACCACCAGCACGCCGAAGATGAGCGCGCCGATGCCCTCCCAGTCCGCGTGGACCTCCACCGTGACCGAACTCGGGTCGCCGATGGGAACGCCCGTCGGACTGTACAACTGCAGCGAGAGCACCACCTGCCCGTTGCCCACCTTGGCTTTCACCGGTACGAGCATCGTCGCCCGGGAATCCTGGGGGATGGTCTTGCTCGTGGACTGGTCGATCTCGAGGCGGCTGTTGGACGGCGAGGCGTTGAGGACGACGGTGACGGCTTCGTTCGGCAGCTCGTTGCTCACGGTGAATGGAATCGAGCCCTGCGCGCTCACGAGATTGATGTTCTCGGTGGGAAGGATGTGCACGGCGTGCAGCGTCCTGACCGTCGTTCTTCTGCTCGCCGCCACCGCCGCCGTCCAATCCGACCGCGGACTCTGCCACGAGACGGCGAGCAAGGTGAGGAGCTGCGCGCGCGTGCGGCCTGTCAACGTGGACGGATCGGCGAGGATGGACGCGAACTGGTCGATGGACTTCTCGTCCTGAAGCAGGGTGCGGATGGCGTCGATCCGCGCCTGCGACTCGGGGGAGTCGGCGAGCGCGAGCTCGGACGACTGCTGTGCGGCCAGCACGGCCGGGAACGTGGACGGCGTCGACCAGGGGTTGGAGAACAGGGCGTCGAGCGTCCGCTGGAGTTGGGTGCCGCTCGACGGCCAGGACCGGTCGAGTGCGATGAGGAGGTGACGCGGGGCGGAGCCTTCGGAGCTGATGAGCTGCAACTGCGCGTTCAGCTTCGACATGGCGGCGTTCCACGCGAGGTCGCTCGGTGCGGAGACAGCCTGGCGGAGGGCGTCGGACAGGCGCTGGTCGGTGACCGCGAGAGTGGAGGATCCCGAGCGGGTCGGGGCGTTGGGGGTGGAGTCGAGCTTCGCCGAATTCGTGTTGCTCCCCGAGACGATCACCGTCCCGAGACCGGCGGCTGCCAGAGGGGCGAGGTCGGCGGCACGGGTCGTCCCGTCGCCCGGCCAGGCGACGCCCGCGAGGGTGTAGTCCCACGCGAGCAGACGAGAGAGCGTCGGAAGAGTCGGTCCAGCGCCGGGTGTCGGAGTGGGGCTGGGCGTCGCCGCGGGTGTCGCGGTCGGCGTCTGCGGCTCGCCGATCGCCGTGGGCGTCGGGTTGAAGTTCTTGGGGTCGACCGCGTAACCGAGCGCGGTCGGCTGCAACGGCGCCGGGAGGCCCGCCTGGATCTGGCCGGTGACGTCGGCATCCCCGTAACCGAGAGAGAAGGTGTCATTGGGGAGCGCGCTCAGGCGTCCGAGCCACGCCGTCGCGCTCGCCGGGGCGGCATTGCCGAGAGCGCGGATCGAGGCGATGATCATCGGGTCGATGCCGACCGTGACGGTGCTGTGGTTCTCCAGGCCGTCGAGGTCGCGCGTGAGCACGCCGGTCGGCCCCGTGTAGGTGGCGAGGTCCTGCGCGGAGATGAGCCCGTCCCCGGTGGACGGGCTCACGACGGGCATGACGACCCCGATCTCTGCGCGCGTCGCCGCCCCGCCCGGGTACCAGACCACGGATCCGCGCGCCTCGACGGTGCGATCGCCCTCTGCGACCGTCGCCCCGATCCCGAAGACGGCGGATGTCGGACGGGAGCCGAAGGGCACGGCAGCCGCGGGAACCGGGACACGCACGTCGGTGTTCGATCCCGGCTCGAGGACGGGAACGGAGACCCGCCCGAGCTGGACGCGGTCACTGACCTGGGAGGTCGACGACAGCCAGGAGCTCAGCTCGTTGCGTGAGGCCCGTGGCTCGGGGTCGTACCAGAGTGTCACCGATCCGGCCGTGTAAGCGGCGCTCGTCGGGTTGCTCACCGCGACGGTGGCGATCAGATCCTGCCCGGGCGACAGGATTCCCGCGCCCGAGGTGGAGATCGTGGCGGTGATCGACGCTCCGGCTGCTGCGCGGACGGGCGAGGAGAGCGTCGTGGTCGTCGTCGCCGCCGTGCCGGGGGCCGCAGCGGTCGAGAGAAGGGTCGCCAGCACCACCGCGGCGCCGGTGAGCGCAGCACGGAATCGGGTGCCCCGAAGGGAGAGGCCGGGTACCCTCATGCGCCCACGCACGATCCCGGTTCCGCCTCCATGTCGACGATTCTAGAGGCCGCCCCCTGTGAGCCCGACGAGCACCGCGGACGCGCAGAGCGGGCGCACGTCCACGGCTCCCGTTAAAATGAGGCACCATGCAGTCCGTCGCCGAATCCCTCGAACGTCTCGGCGCCCTGGCGACGACACCGACCGTGGACCGCCTCGCACAGGCGTTCGCGACGGCCGGTCACGAGCTCTCCCTCGTGGGGGGCCCGGTGCGCGACGCACTCCTGGGCCGCGACGTGCACGATCTCGACTTCACCACGGACGCGCGGCCGGAGGACATCCTGCGGGTCGTCGATCCGCTCGCCGACGCGGTCTGGGACATCGGCCGCGCCTTCGGAACGATCGGCGCGCGGATCGGCGACGACACCGTCGAGATCACGACCTACCGGAGCGACAGCTACGACGGCGCCAGCCGTAAGCCGGAGGTGCAGTTCGGCGACACGCTCGAGGGCGATCTCCTGCGCCGCGACTTCACCGTCAACGCCCTGGCCCTCCGGCTTCCGGAGGTGCGGCTCATCGACCCGTCCGGTGGCGTGGAGGACCTCATCGCCCGGCGCATCACCACTCCGTCGACCCCGGCGGTCTCGTTCGGAGACGATCCCCTGCGGATGATGCGCGCGGCGCGCTTCGCCGCCCAACTCGGCTTCGTCGTCGACGACGAGACGCGCGCGGCGATGACGGACATGGCGGAGCGCATCGGGATCGTGAGTGCGGAGCGGGTGCGCGATGAGCTGACGAAGCTCGTGCAGGCCGATGAGCCGAGGCCCGGCATCGAGCTGCTCGTCGAGACGGGACTGGCCGACCACGTCCTCCCCGAGGTGCCCGCGCTGCGACTCGAGGTCGACGAGCACCACCACCACAAGGATGTGTACCAGCACAGTCTGACGGTGCTCGACCAGGCGATCGGCTATGAGAAGGAACGCCATCCCGGAACGGCCCCCGATCTGGTGCTGCGTCTGGCTGCGCTGCTGCACGACATCGGCAAGCCGGCCACCCGCCGTTTCGAGCCCGGTGGGGCCGTCAGCTTCTATCACCACGACCTCGTGGGGGCGAAGCTCGCGAAGAAGCGCCTGACGGCGCTGCGTTTCGACAAGTCGACCATCGATTCCGTTGCGCGCCTGATCGAGCTGCACCTCCGCTTCTTCGGCTACTCCGACGCCCACTGGACCGACTCTGCGGTCCGTCGGTACGTGCGGGATGCGGGCGGCGAGCTGGAGCGGCTGCACATGCTGACCAGGGCCGACGTGACGACGCGCAATCGCCGCAAAGCCGATCGGCTCGGATTCGCCTACGACGACCTGGAACGGCGGATCGCCGAGCTCAAGGCCCAGGAGGAGCTCGACGCCGTCCGCCCTGACCTGGACGGGGAGCAGGTCATGCGCATCCTGGGCCTGCGGCCCGGGCGCGAGGTCGGGCAGGCGCTCCGTTTCCTTCTCGAGCTGCGCCTCGACGAGGGTCCTCTCGGCGAGGAGGAGGCCACGCGACGCCTCCACGCGTGGTGGACCGCGCAGCAATCTCCTGCACAGTGAGGTCGTGGTCCGAGTTCTCCACGGATTCGGGCCGAGCCGCGTCGTACGGCCGGTGGGGTCGCGAAGCTGGGTGCATGAGCACGACAGACACCTGCACGCAGCGCCCCGGTTGGCGCGGAACAACCGCATCCGCTACCCTTGGTAAGTTGCCCGGGCGGAGTCCTGCCCACGCAACCGATGTACAACCCTCCTGCTGCAGAACGTCTGCAGCCGCTGAGACCAGAGGAGGTGGGTTAGTCATGCATCAGTACGAGTTGATGGTCATCCTCGATCCCGAGATCGATGAGCGCACCGTTGCTCCCAGCCTTGACAAGTTCCTCAACGTCGTTCGTAACGACGGCGGAACGATCGACAACGTCGACATCTGGGGCCGCCGCCGCCTGGCGTACGAGATCAACAAGAAGTCCGAGGGCATCTACGCCGTCGTGCAGCTCACCGCGACCGGTGACACCACGAAGGAGCTCGACCGCCAGCTGAAGCTCAGCGAGGCCGTCATGCGCACCAAGGTGCTCCGCGCCGAGGAGGCCATCGCCCAGGTCGCCGCCGCTCAGCAGCGCGCCGACGAGAAGGCCGCCCGCAAGGCCGCTTCCTCCTCCGAGAAGGCCGGCGCCTAGTCCGATGGCCGGCGAGACCGTCATCACCGTGGTGGGCAACCTCACGGCCGACCCCGAGCTGCGCTATACGCAGAACGGGCTGGCTGTCGCCAACTTCACCATCGCATCCACGCCCCGCACGTTCGACCGTCAGGCGAACGAGTGGAAGGACGGTGAGGCACTGTTCCTGCGTGCGAGCGTCTGGCGCGAGTTCGCCGAGCACGTCGCAGGCTCGCTGACCAAGGGGTCCCGGGTGATCGCCCAGGGTCGGCTCAAGCAGCGGTCCTACGAGACGAAAGAGGGCGAGAAGCGCACCTCGATCGAGCTCGAGATCGATGAGATCGGCCCGTCGCTGCGTTACGCCACCGCCCAGGTGACTCGTACGCAGTCGTCTCGTGGCCCTGGCGGCTTCGGCGGCGGTGCTCCCGCTGTCGAGGAGCCGTGGGCCGCGTCCGCGCCGGCTGACCCGTCCGCGGGCGCAGACGTGTGGAACACTCCGGGCTCCTACAACGACGAGACCCCGTTCTAACGGGTCCTTATAACTGAGTTTGCCTGACAGGCCAGAGCCGCGTCAGGCGGAAAGCAAAGGAAATCATGGCTGGAAAGTCGAGCGGCGACCGCCGCAAGCCGATC
>NZ_CAMFLC010000044.1 GCF_945957465.1 uncultured Leifsonia sp. | reverse complement strand
GACCGATGATCATGTCCTGCGAGGGCAGGGTGACCGGGCGGCCGTCGGACGGCTTCAGGATGTTGTTCGAGGCGAGCATCAGGATGCGGGCCTCGGCCTGGGCCTCCACCGACAGCGGCAGGTGCACGGCCATCTGGTCGCCGTCGAAGTCCGCGTTGAAGGCGGCGCACACCAGCGGGTGGAGCTGGATGGCCTTGCCCTCGACGAGCTGCGGCTCGAAGGCCTGGATGCCGAGACGGTGCAGGGTGGGGGCGCGGTTCAGGAGGACCGGGCGCTCGCGGATGATCTCCTCGAGGACGTCCCAGACCTGCGGGCGCGAACGCTCCACCATGCGCTTGGCCGCCTTGATGTTCTGAGCGTGGCTCAGGTCGATCAGGCGCTTGATCACGAACGGCTTGAACAGCTCCAGCGCCATCTGCTTGGGCAGACCGCACTGGTGCAGCTTGAGCTGCGGACCCACGATGATGACCGAACGGCCCGAGTAGTCCACGCGCTTGCCGAGCAGGTTCTGGCGGAACCGGCCCTGCTTGCCCTTCAGCATGTCGCTGAGGGACTTGAGCGCGCGGTTGCCGGTGCCCGTGACCGGGCGGCCGCGGCGGCCGTTGTCGAACAGCGCGTCGACGGCCTCCTGGAGCATGCGCTTCTCGTTGTTCACGATGATCTCGGGAGCACCGAGGTCGAGCAGGCGGCGCAGACGGTTGTTGCGGTTGATCACGCGACGGTACAGGTCGTTCAGGTCGGAGGTCGCGAAGCGGCCGCCGTCGAGCTGGACCATCGGGCGCAGCTCCGGCGGGATGACCGGGACGACGTCGAGGACCATCGCGGCCGGCGAGTTGCCGGTCGCCAGGAACGACGACACCACGCGCAGGCGCTTGATCGCGCGGATCTTCTTCTGGCCCTTGCCGGTGGCGATCTGCTCGCGGAGCAGGTCGGCCTCGGCGTTCAGGTCGAAGGACTGCAGGCGGCGCTTGATCGCCTCGGCGCCCATGAAGGCCTCGAAGTACAGGCCGTAGCGGTCGACGAGCTCGTTGAAGTCCGCGTCCTCCGGCTTGAGGTCGCCGACCTTGAGGGTGCGGAAGGACTCCCACACGCGCTCGAGACGGGCGATGTCCTCGTCGTAGGACTTGCGGATCTGGCCCATCTCCTTCTCGGAGGTGTCCTTGACGCGACGCTTCTGGTCGGCCTTGGCACCTTCCTCCTCGAGGGCGGCGAGATCGGTCTCCAGGCGCTGCAGACGCTCGGCGACGCGGGCGTCGCGCTGGTCGGACAGCGTCTTGATCTCCAGGCGCAGCTCGTTCTCGAGGCCAGGGAGGTCGGCGTGGCGGCCGTCCTCGTCGACCTCGATCACCATGTAGGCGGCGAAGTAGATGACCTTCTCGAGGTCCTTCGGCGCCATGTCGAGCAGGTAGCCGAGGCGGCTGGGCACACCCTTGAAGTACCAGATGTGCGTGACCGGCGCGGCGAGCTCGATGTGGCCCATGCGCTCACGGCGCACGGAGGACTTGGTGACCTCCACGCCGCAGCGCTCGCACACGATGCCCTTGAAGCGCACGCGCTTGTACTTGCCGCACGAGCACTCCCAGTCGCGGGACGGGCCGAAGATCTGCTCTCCGAACAGGCCGTCCTTCTCGGGCTTCAGCGTGCGGTAGTTGATCGTCTCGGGCTTCTTGACCTCGCCGTAGCTCCAGCGACGGATGTCGTCAGCAGTGGCCAGGCCGATACGAAGCTCGTCAAAAGTTGTTGCGTCGAGCAATGTTCACTCTCTCCTCAGGGAAATTCGTCAGTTGGGTCTGGCTGCTGCTTAGATCTCGTCGATCGACGACGACTCGAAGCGCGAGGAGATGTTGATGCCGAGCTCCTCCGCGGCGCGGAAGGCCTCGTCGTCGGCGTCGCGCAGGCTGACCGCCTGACCGTCGGCCGAGAGGACCTCCACGTTCAGGCAGAGCGACTGCATCTCCTTGATGAGGACCTTGAAGGACTCCGGGATGCCCGGCTCCTGGATGTTCTCACCCTTGACGATGGCCTCGTAGACCTTGACGCGGCCGAGGATGTCATCCGACTTGATGGTCAGGAGCTCCTGGAGCGCGTACGCGGCTCCATAGGCCTCGAGGGCCCACACCTCCATCTCACCGAAGCGCTGACCACCGAACTGCGCCTTACCACCGAGCGGCTGCTGGGTGATCATCGAGTACGGGCCGGTCGAACGCGCGTGGATCTTGTCGTCGACCAGGTGGTGCAGCTTCAGGATGTACATGTAGCCGACCGACACCGGGTCCGGGTAGGGCTCGCCGGAGCGGCCGTCGAACAGCTGCGTCTTGCCGGACGAGCCGATCAGGCGGTCGCCGTCGCGCGTCGGGAGCGTCGAGTCGAGCAGACCCGCGATCTCATCCTCCTTGGCACCGTCGAACACCGGGGTCGCGACCTTGGTGTTCGGGGCCGCGGCGTACGCGGACTCGGGAAGCTCCGCCGCCCACTTGGGCTTGCCGGAGATCTCCCAGCCGTTCTTCGCGATCCAGCCGAGGTGGATCTCGAGGACCTGGCCGAAGTTCATTCGACCGGGCACGCCCAGCGGGTTCAGGATGACGTCGACCGGCGTGCCGTCCGCGAGGAACGGCATGTCCTCCACCGGGAGGATCTTGGAGATGACGCCCTTGTTGCCGTGACGGCCGGCGAGCTTGTCACCCGCGGTGATCTTGCGCTTCTGGGCGATGTAGACCACCACGCGCTGGTTCACGCCGGAGCCGAGCTCGTCGTCGCCGTCCTGCGCGTCGAAGACCTTGACACCGATGATGGTGCCCTCCTCGCCGTGCGGGACCTTCAGGGAAGTGTCGCGCACCTCGCGGCTCTTCTCGTTGAAGATCGCGCGGAGCAGGCGCTCCTCGGCCGACAGCTCGGTCTCGCCCTTCGGCGTGACCTTGCCGACGAGGATGTCGCCGGGGCGCACCTCGGCGCCGATGCGGATGATGCCGCGCTCGTCGAGGTCGGCCAGGAGGTCCGGGCTGACGTTCGGCAGGTCGCGGGTGATCTCCTCCTTGCCCAGCTTGGTGTCGCGGGCGTCGACCTCGTACTCCTCGATGTGGATCGAGGAGAGGGTGTCGTCCTTCACCAGGTTCTGGCTGAGGATGATCGCGTCCTCGAAGTTGTGACCCTCCCACGGCATGAACGCCACGAGCAGGTTCTTGCCGAGCGCGAGCTCGCCGTTCTCGGTGGCCGGGCCGTCTGCGACGACCTCGCCCGCCTCGATCCGGTCGCCCTCGTCGACGACCACGCGGTGGTTGTACGAGGTTCCCTGGTTCGAGCGGTCGAACTTGCGCAGGTAGTAGGTCTTGATCGTGCCGTCGTCCGCCTGAACGGTGACCGCGTCGGCCGAGACCTCGGAGACCACGCCGGACTTCTCGGCGATGACCACGTCACCGGCGTCGATGGCCGCGTAGCCCTCCATACCGGTTCCGACGACCGGGCTCTCCGAGCGGAGCAGCGGCACCGCCTGGCGCTGCATGTTCGCACCCATGAGGGCTCGGTTGGCGTCGTCGTGCTCGAGGAACGGGATGAGGGAGGTACCCACCGACACCATCTGGCGCGGGGAGACGTCCATGTAGCCGATCTCGTCGGCGGGGATCAGGTCGACCTCGCCGCCCTTCTGACGCGCCAGCACGCGCTCCTCGACGAAGTGGCCGTTCGCGTCGAGCGGGGCGTTGGCCTGCGCGACGACGAAGTCGTCCTCCTCCGAAGCGGTGAGGTAGTCGATCTGCTCGGTCACGCGACCGTCGACGACCTTGCGGTACGGGGTCTCGATGAAACCGAACGAGTTGATCCGCGCGAACGACGCGAGCGAGCCGATCAGACCGATGTTCGGGCCTTCCGGGGTCTCGATCGGGCACATGCGGCCGTAGTGCGAGGGGTGGACGTCTCGCACCTCGACGCCGGCGCGCTCACGGCTCAGACCACCCGGGCCGAGCGCCGAGAGGCGGCGCTTGTGGGTCAGACCCGCGAGCGGGTTGTTCTGGTCCATGAACTGCGACAGCTGCGACGTTCCGAAGAACTCCTTGATCGCGGCGACGACGGGTCGCACGTTGATCAGGGTCTGCGGGGTGATCGCCTCGATGTCCTGCGTGGTCATGCGCTCGCGGACGACGCGCTCCATGCGCGACAGACCGGTGCGGACCTGGTTCTGGATGAGCTCGCCGACGGCGCGGATGCGACGGTTGCCGAAGTGGTCGATGTCGTCCACGTCGAGACGGATGTCGGTCTCGACACCGTTGCGCAGCCCCTTGATCGTGGTCTGGCCGTCGTGCAGGGCGACCAGGTACTTGATCGTCGCCAGGATGTCCTGGACGGTCAGGACCGAGTCCGTCAGCGGGGCCTCGAGGCCGAGCTTGCGGTTGATCTTGTACCGGCCGACCTTGGCGAGGTCGTAGCGCTTCGGGTTGAAGTAGAAGTTGTCCAGCAGCGCACGCGCGGCCTCGGCTGCGACCTGCTCGCCCGGACGCAGCTTGCGGTAGATGTCCTTCAGCGCCTCCTCCTTGGTGAGGATGGCGTCCTTCTCGAGGGTCAGCTCGATCGACTGGTAGCCGGCGAACTCGCTGAGGATCTCTTCGCTCGTCAGGCCGAGGGCCTTGAGGAAGACGGTGACCGACTGCTTGCGCTTGCGGTCGATGCGGACGCCGACCTGGTCGCGCTTGTCGATCTCGAACTCGAGCCACGCGCCGCGGCTCGGGATGACGCGAGCCGAGTAGATGTCCTTGTCGGACGTCTTGTCGGCGGCGGCCTCGAAGTAGACGCCCGGCGAGCGGACGAGCTGCGAGACGACGACACGCTCGGTGCCGTTGATGATGAAGGTGCCCTTCTCGGTCATGAGCGGGAAGTCGCCCATGAAGACCGTCTGGGTCTTGATCTCACCGGTGAGGTGGTTCATGAACTCGGCCTCGACGTAGAGCGGGGCAGCGTAGGTCTTGCCCTTCTCCTTGCACTCGTCGATCGAGTACTTCTTCTCTTCGAGGAACGGGTTCGTGAACGAGAGCTGCATGGTCTCGCCGAGGTCCTCGATGGGCGAGATCTCTTCGAAGATCTCCTCGAGGCCCGTGTTGGCGGGCAGATCCTGACGACCCTGGGCCTCGGCTTCGGCGACGCGTGCCTTCCACGCGTCGTTTCCGACCAGCCAGTCGAAGCTCTCCGTCTGCAGTGCGAGCAGATCGGGAACGGTGAGGGTGTCCGTGATCTTGGCGAACGAAAGACGAGATGCGGCTCGTCCGTTCTTGGGTGTCTTGTCGGTGTTGGTTGCGTTGCGCGCAGCAGCCAAGGAAATAACCTCCGTGGGCCCCGTCGGGCCAGTTACTGTCGGTCGAGATGTGGTGTTATGAGGGACGAGGACTCCCAGACACGTCGCGCGGCGCCGTATCTGACCCGGTGAACCGGGCCCAGACGCGCGCGGGAGAAAGTCAGAGCCGACCGCAATATGAAGGCAAGGGTGTGCGCTGGGAGCGCAAAGAACCACTATATGTCAAACTGACGCGCCGTGTCCAGTCTTTTCTTGACCCGAAGCGCAGTCTCGGTGTATAACCGCGCGGACGGCCAGGTATTCCCGGTTTTCGCCGGGTGATTCTCTGGGCGGATTGCCAGGTCGGCGCAGTCCAGTCGGCGCAGCCCGGTCGGCGCAGCCCGGTCGGCGCAGCCCGGTCGGCGCTGTCCCGGTCGGCACGGTCCCGGTCAGCGCAGCCGGGGCGGCAACGAGTCGACCGTGGCGAAGACGGCCTCCTCGCGGGATCGCGGCTGCCAGCCGAGCACGGTCCTCGCCTTCTCGGACGATCCGTTGCGGAAGACGCCGATATCGGGCAGCGAGCCGCGGACCCGCCTGCTGAACGGAGCGGCCGCCTTGAGCACCCAGGTCGGCATGAGCCCGGTGCGCACCCGGTCGCCCGCCGGCGAGCCGAGGTGGCCACGGATCAGCAGCGCGAGCTCAGGGGCGCTCAGGGCATCCCCCGCGGTCGCGAGGAACCGCTCGCCCGCGGCCTCCGGCTTCGTCATGGCGAGCAGGTGGAGGCCGGCGACGTCGCGCACGTCGACGACGCCGAAGTACACGTCGGGCAGCCGCGGGAGGCGCCCCTCCCGAACCAGCTTCACGAGCTCGACCGAGCTCGAATAGTCGGGACCGAGCACCGGGCCGAGGATGCCGACCGGGTTCACCGTGGCCAGCTGGAGCGCGTTCCCCTCCTGGGCGACGAAGTCCCAGGCGGCACGCTCGGCCAGCGTCTTGGAGCGCACGTACGCGCTGATCGGGCGGCCGCTGTCGAGCTCCGTCCAGTCGGCCTCGGTGAAGGGCCGGTCGGTGGGCGCGTGCCCGTAGCCGATCGCGGCGAACGACGAGGTCAGGACGACCCGCTCCACCCCGGCGTCCCGGGCGGCGCGCAGCACGCGCAGTGCGCCCTCCCGGGCGGGGCGCACCAGCTCGTCCGGGTCCTTCGGCTCCGTCATCGGGAACGGCGATGCGACGTGCAGCACGAACCGGCAGCCGGCGACCGCCTCCGCCCAGCCGGCGTCGTCGAGGAGGTCGGCGACGGCGAACTCCAGGCGGTCGCCCGCATCCGGGATGCCTCCCGCGGCCAGCTGGGAGCGCACGTCGGCCGCCCGCTGCGGCGAGCGGATGGTCGTGCGGACCTGGTAGCCCGCCTCCAGCAGCGCCAGCACGCAGTGCGCCCCCACGAAACCCGACCCGCCCGTCACCAGCACGCGATCCGTCATGACGACATCCTCCCCCGCCGGCCGGCTGCGGGCTAGCTGCGGACGAGGGCGATGGCCTGGGCGCGGGACTGCACGCCGAGCTTGGCGAAGATGGCGTTGATGTGCGTCTTGACGGTCGAGCCGCCGACGAACAGTGCTGAGGCGATCTCACCGTTGCTGAGACCGTCGCCGACCAGGGCGAGCACCTCGGCCTCCCGCCGGGTGAGCGACGGGAAGCGCGCGACCAGGGCGTCGGGGCGATCGGCCGGCCGGGCCGGCGACGCGGCGGTCAGCGAGCCGACGATGCGCGCCCCGACCTCCGGCGCGAAGGTCGACTGCCCGCGCGCGACGGCGCGCACCGCCGCGGCCAGCTCGGCGCGGCCGGCGTCCTTGGTCAGGTAGCCGCGGGCGCCGGCGCGCAGCGCGGTCAGGATGGACTCGTCGTCCGCGAAGGTCGTCAGCACCAGCACGGCCGTGCCCGGCGCCTCCCGGGTGATCCGCTCGGTCGCGCCGACACCGTCGAGCACCGGCATCCGCAGATCCATCAGCACGACGTCCGGGCGTTCGGACACGGCGAGCTCCACCGCCTCGGCCCCGTCCGCGGCGGCGCCGACGACCTCCACGTCGGGCAGCAGGCCGAGCACGGTGACCAGCCCGTCGCGGATGATCGCCTGGTCGTCGGCGACCACGACGCGGATGCGGGACTCGACGTCGAGCCCGCCGCCTGCGCCGCCGCCCTCGCCCGCGCTCATGCCAGCGTCGCCTCGGCCGTCACGGTGAAGCGCCCGTCGCGGGAGGTCGCGGTGACGGCCCCGCCGAGCGGGAGGGCGGCGAACCGTTCGCGCATGCCCTCCAGGCCGTGACCGCCTCCCGAGGTCGCGAGGCCGTCGGCGCGCGGCGGGACCCCGGCGGCGGGAGACGCGACCAGCGGTGTGGAGACGGTGAGCAGCACCCGCCCAGTCTGCCAGTCGAGCTCGGCATCCACGGGAGCGCCGGGCGCGTGCTTGCGCGCATTGCTCAGCGCCTCCTGCAGCGCACGCTGGAGGGCGGTCGCCTGGCCCGCGCCGAGCGGCTGCGGCTCGCCGACGACACGGAGGTCGGCCGTGCCTCCCAGCGTGCGGTGCGCGGCGACGAGGTCGTCGAGGGCGGCACGCAACTCGGCGGGCGTCACCGTCCCCTCGGCAGTGGAGAGGTCGGGATCGCGCAGCGCGGCGACGGCCCGCCGCGCTTCGGCGAGCCCGTCCGCTGCCAGCCCGCGGGCGACCACGACACGGTCCCGCGCCGCGGTCGCGTCACCGGCCTCCAGCAGGGCGTCGACCGCGTCGAGCTGGATGACGAGACCGCCGAGGCTGTGGGCGAGCACGTCGTGCAGGTCGCGCGCGATGGCGACCCGCGCAGCCTCCTCGCGCATCTCGAGGTCGCGCTCGCGCAGCAGCACCGCCTGCTGCTCGGTGGTGCGGAACTGACGACGGCTGAGTCCCGCGAACGCGGCGAGGACGATGCCGGCCATCTCGCCCAGCACCGCCGCGACGGGCGAGCCGAACGGCACGGCGCCGACGGCCACCAGGGCGGCGGACCCCGCGGCGACCGCTCCCCCGAGCTGGACCGGACGGTCGGTGTCGGCGATCAGGTAGAGAACGGAGACCGCGGCCGGCACGATCGCGAGTCCGTCGGTCGCCGGTGCGACCACGCTGCCGGCGACCGCCGCGACGATGCTGAGTGCGAGCGACGCGCGCCGCGATCCTGCGAAGGCGAGCACGGCGCGCAGCAGCCAGGCGGCCACGGACGCCAGGGCGACCACGAGCACCCACACCGGCCGGTCCGCGGTGTGGGTGCGCAGCAGGGACCAGCCGACGGCGACGCAGCCGAGCAGGTTCAGTACGAGGGCGAGCAGGCCCGGTCTGGTCCAGAAGTCCACGAGACCATCATGCGGCGAGCGCGGCGTGCCGATCGAGACGCGCCGCGAAGACGGCGGTCCGGGCGGCCCGGTTGGCGGCGAAGACGAGGAGGATGACGCCGGTCGCCGTCACCAGGTGGGCCCCGGAGGCGGAGGCGATGATGTCGACCCCGATGCGGACGGCGAGCACGACCAGCCAGAGCACCATCCCGAACACCCCGGTGCGTGATTCGTAGACGGCCACGTCCCTGGCGTCCTTGCCGACCTGCACCGGCGTCTCCAGCTTGCGGAACTGGGCGATGCCGCCCATCCACGCGCCGACGCCGAGCGAGAGCACGATCTCGCCCGCGACGATGGCGAGGTCGAGCGGGGTGAGCGACGACGACGGGACCTGCT
Organism: uncultured Leifsonia sp.; assembly: GCF_945957465.1. Classification (GTDB taxonomy): domain Bacteria; phylum Actinomycetota; class Actinomycetes; order Actinomycetales; family Microbacteriaceae; genus Leifsonia. Next base: position 18,921 of record NZ_CAMFLC010000044.1, on the reverse strand, counting down.
GCCCGATCGTCACGAGCCCGACGACCGCCATGATCGCGGGGAAACGCCACATCTTCGAGATCGCGACCGGCCGCCAGGTGAGCTGCCGGTAACCGATCCAGCAGATCAGCAGCAGGATGAGGATCGCGTTGGTGAGCGTCTGGACGGTCATGAGGTCAGGTCCTTCCGGCCGGCGGATCCGGCCACATCCCCAGCGTCGCCGTCGCGCGTGCCGGGCGGGACCTCCCGGCGGCGGAGACCGGGTGGAGACGCGGGTGGAGATCGGGTGGAGGCCGGCCCGGGGGCGCTGCTCGAGCAGCGGGCTACGCTGGAGCCGTGCCCCAGAACCCGTCGGTCCCGTCGGTCGTCCTCGCCGAGAGCGGCTACCTCGCCAGCATCGAACCGGACCGGTTCGTCCCCGGGGCCTACCAGCTGGTCGTCGACGGCACGCCGCAGTCGCACGTCGACCTGGACGACCCCGGCCGGCTGTTCTTCGAGTACGTGCAGCGGATGGGCAACGTCATCGACCTGATCGGCGAGCCGGGACAGCCGATCACGGCCGTCCACCTCGGCGCCGGCGCGCTGACGCTTCCGCGCTATGTGGCCTACACCCGGCCGGGATCGCGGCAGCAGGTCGTGGAGCTGGAGAGCCGGCTCGTCGACCTGGTCCGCGAGAACCTGCCGCTGCCGCGGTACGCACAGATCCGCATCCGGCACGGCGACGCCCGCGAGGTCGTGGGCAAGCTGCCCGCCGGTCTGCGCGGCGAGGTCGACCTGCTGGTCGTCGACATCTTCAGCGGGGCACGCACCCCGGCGCACGTGACGAGTGTCGAGTTCTACCGCTCGGCCGTGTCGCTGCTGAAGCCGGACGGCATCGTGCTCGTGAACGTGGCGGACGGGCCTCCCCTGACGTTCGCGCGCAGCCAGGTCGCCACCCTCGGCGCGGTGGTGGAGAACGTGGCGGCGCTGGCGGAGACGCAGGTGCTGAAGGGTCGGCGCTTCGGCAACGTGGTGCTGGTCGGGTCGAACTCACCGCTCCCGCTGGAGTGGCTTCCCCGCCTGCTGGCGAGCGGGCCGCACCCGGCCAAGGCCGTGGCGGGCGAGGAACTGCGCACCTTCGCGGCCGGCGCACCCATCGTGACCGACCAGACCAGCGTTCCGTCGCCTCCGCCCGCGCGCAGCATCTTCCAGTCGGGCACGCGCCGCGATTAGCGCGGGGTGCCGCCGATGCGGGACGCAACACGCCGCGTGGCGCGGCGTGTGGCGGCGTGTCGCGTCCCCTCTGGCGCCGGACGGTCAGGCGTGGCGGAAGAGCACGGTGCTGCCGGGACGGAGTTGTGCGAAGGCGTCGAGGGAGCGGTCGGCGACGACCGCGATGACCGGATAGCCGCCGGTCACGGGGTGGTCGGCGAGGAGGACGGTCGGCCGGCCGTCGGGTGAGACCTGCACCCCGCCGGCGACCATCGGCTCGCTCGGCAGTTCGCGCGTCACCGTGCGCTCCAGCAGGAGGGGCGGCGCGGGATCCACGCCGGCGGCGTGCGACGGGACGCGCGGAGGGTCGAGCCGCACTCCGACGCGGTCGCCGTCGCCGCTCACCCGCCACTCGGCCGTGAAGAACGCGTCGAGCGCCGCCGCGGTGAACCAGTCGGCGCGAGGGCCGCGATACGCCCGCAGCTCGACGGGCCCGTCACCCGGCTCCACGAACGGGACGAAGTCGACCGCGGGCACCGGCGTCGGCGGCTCGGCGCCGATCGGCAGGAGGTCGCCCGCCCGCAGCGGTTCGGGCCCGAGCCCGGAGAGGGTGTCGCGCGAGCGGGAGCCGAGCACGGCCTCCACGTCGACTCCGCCGCGCACCGCGAGATAGCTGCGCACGCCTTCGGACGGCTGCGCGACGCGCAGTTCGGCTCCGGGTGCGGCGAGCGCGGCGGTGTGCGGATCCAGCGGATGCCCGTCGAGGAGCAGCCGGGACGGGGCGCCGCACACGGCGAACCACGCCGGGCCCTCGAAGCGCGCCGCGAAGCCGCCCAGGAGGATCTCGACGCCGGCTGCCGACTCGGCGTTTCCGACGAGCCGGTTCGCCAGGCGGAGCGCACCGCGGTCGAGTGCTCCGGACGGACTCACCCCCACCGACGCGAACCCCGGCCGGCCGAGATCCTCGACGAGTGCCAGCGGTCCGGGCTCGACGATCCGCAGGGGCCCGCTGTCGGCTGCGGCGCTCACGGCGCCACCGGCACGAAACGCACCTCCACGCCCGGGCGCAGCAGGGCGGGAGCGTCGGCTGCCGCATCCCACAGCACCGCGTCGGTGCGGCCGATGAGCTGCCAGCCGCCGGGGCTGGACCGGGGATACACGCCGCTGAACGCGCCGGCCAGGCCGACCGAGCCGGCCGGGACGGCGGTGCGCGGCGTCGCCCGCCGCGGCACGTGCAGCCCGTCGTGGTCCGTCACCAGGTAGGCGAAACCGGGTGCGAACCCGCCGAACGCGACCCGCCACCGCGAAGCGCTGTGCCGTTCGGCGACCTCCCGCGGCGTGATGCCGAGCAGGGCCGCCACCTCCACCAGGTCGTCGCCGTCGTACCGCACCGGGAGTTCGACGACCTCGTGCGATGCCGCCAGCGCAGGCTCCGGAGCCGTCCGCTCGATCCAGCCACGTGCGGCGGCGAGCGACAGGACGCGCGGATCGACGACGACGGCGATCGTGCGGGCCGCCGGCACGATGTCCACGACACCGGGCGGGCGGTCGCGGTCGAGCGCGCGGAAGAGGCCGAGCACGGTGTCCGGCTCAGCGCCGCGGGCGCGACCGGGCTCTGTCGGGCCGGTCTGCTCCGCGTCCACTTCGATGAGCAGGGCACGGTCGCCGTACGCCACGACGCGGATGGGCGCCCGCGGATTCGCCCGCACGATCATACGAACGCTTCCACGGCGATGCCCGCGTCGTCGAGTCCGCGCCGCACGGCCTCCGCCATCGCCACGGCCCCCGGAGTGTCGCCGTGGACGCACAGGGAGTCGGCAGCGACGCCGATCCCGGTGCCGTCGACCGCCTCCACGGCGCCCTCGGCAGCCATCCGCACCGCCCGCGTCGCTATCGTGCCGACGTCCGTCAGCAGTGCGCCCGCCTGCGTGCGGGGCACGAGGGTGCCGTCCGCGCGGTAGCCGCGGTCGACGAACGCCTCGCGCACGTACCGCAACCCCCGGTCGACGGCGACCCGCTCCACGACCGAGCCAGGGAGGCCGAGCAGCGGCAGCGCCGGATCGAACGCGGCGACGGCCTCCACGACGGCGACCGCATGCGCCTCATCGACCACGATGCGGTTGTACAACGCCCCGTGCGGTTTGACGTAACGCACGGTGGAGCCGGCCACGCGCGCCATCCCGGCGAGCGCCGCCAGCTGGTACAGCACCTCGTCGCGCAGTTCGGCTACCGGCACGTCCATGCTGCGCCGGCCGAACCCGGCCAGGTCGCGGTAGGAGACGTGCGCTCCGACGGACACGCCGTTCTCGGCCGCGACACGACACGTCGCCAGCATCGTGGACGGGTCGCCGCCGTGGAACCCGCACGCCACGTTCGCGCTCGTCACCAGCCGCAGCATCGCGGCATCGTCGCCCACCGTCCAGGCGCCGAACGACTCGCCGAGGTCGCAGTTGAGGTCGACGGTGCGCCGCTCGACGATGGGCTCCATCCCCCTATTCTGCGATACCGGCCGATGCCCTCGCACCGGCGGCACGGGCGCGGTGCGCGCGGACCTTCGCACGGTTGCCGCAGCGCTGCATCGAGCACCAGCGGCGGTTGCCGCTGCGCGACGTGTCGAGGTAGACCAGCCGGCAGTCGTCGGCCGAGCACTCGCGGATGCGGCCGTCCGCGTCGGGGCCGAAGAGCCGGACCGCGTCGCGAGCGACGGTGCCGAGCGCCTGGTGGGGCCGCGCCAGCGTGCGTCCCGCCTGTCGTCCTCCACCTGCCAGCGCGGGCGGGATGTCGGGTGTGGCCGCGAAGAGGTTCACCACGTCCACGTCGCCGGGCGCCAGAGCGTCGCCCCGGCTCGCCTGGCGCGCCAGCCGGCCGATGGCGAGGCGCAGCATCTCGGCGTCGCGGAACTCCCGCTCCCCCGTCGTCGCGGCGACCTCGGGGAAGCGCTCCTGGAGCCAGCCGCCGAGCGCCTCCGCGTCGTCGACGGACCTCCACTCGGCGTTGTCCGGTTCGTCGAGACCGCCGGTGTACGAGAAGTCGAGAGCGAGCGAGCCGGAGTCGAACCACCAGCGCATCCCGTCGGAGTCGTCCATCCACTGACCGGTTCCACGGGGAAGGAGGACGTCGGTAGGCACCGAACCAATTTAGTCGGTTATCGGCGACACCCCGAACCGGGCGGAGGGGCCGGGGCGGCCGGCCCGACCAACTGCACGGCCGTCCGGCGTGCACCCCGGGTGGGATACTGAGCGGATGAACGCGACCCGCCCCGACCCCGCCGCCGTCCTCGACGGCGCGACGGTGCGCCTGCGCCCGCTCACGACGGACGACCTGCCCGATCTGCATGACGCGATCGGCCACCCGGAGGTGTTCGCCGGCGGCTGGGGCGGCGGTCCCGCGGCCTACCGCGACACCTACGAGGAATGGCGCGACTTCATCCTGGGCTACCTCGCCTGGAACACCGGCAACGTCACCGCGGTGTGCCTGCGCGACGGCGACCGCCTGGTGGGGACGACCACGCTCGGCGACTTCGACCTCGCCAACGGCTCGGCGCACATCGGCTGGACCGCCTACGCGCCCGAGGTCTGGGGCACGCGCGTCAACGCCGAGACCAAGCGCCTGCTGCTCGGCGCCGCATTCGGCAACGGCTTCGAGCGCGTCAAGCTGCAGGCCGACGTGCTCAACGAGCGCTCGCGGGCCGCGATCCTGCGCCTCGGCGCGACGTTCGAGGGCGTGCTGCGGCACACCCAGCTGCGCGCCGACGGCACCTGGCGCGACACCGCCGTCTACTCGGTGCTCCGGGAGGAGTGGCCGGCCGTGCGCGACGCGCTCGACGCGCGACTGGCGCTCACCGACGCCTGAACGCCGGGGTCAGTCCCGCTCGAGGGAGCGCGGGTCGAGCGCTTCGGTCGCGGCGGCGGCCGCCATCCGGCGCTGCGCGACCGACACCTCCCTGTGCACCCAGGAGATGAGGTTGGCGGAATCGAACCGGCGGCTGCACGCCCCGCAGGCCAGTGCTCTGGCGGGCTTGCGGTACCGGTAGTGGGTGTGCCCGCTGGGGCAGGTGCCGACCCACGGCGCGAGGTCGTCGGCGATGGCGCCGCCGTGCAGCCGTTTGCCCTCGTACCCGAGGTCGAGCGCGATCGCCCGCCAACGCGGGCCGTGTCCCGCGCGTGAGCCGGCGAGCGCGTGCGCGACCTCGTGCAGCAGGATCTGATGGATGTCGTCGTCCTCATAGCGTGCCGCGAGGTAACGCGACACGGTGATGCGCTTCGCCGTGTAATTGCAGAGGCCGGCGCGGGTCTTGGCGTTGTCGAAGTCGAAGCTCCACACCGCGGGGTCGAGGTGGAGGGCGATCAGAGCGTCCGCCCAGCGACGCACACGTTCGAGCTCCGCCATCACCGCAGCCTCCCCGGACGACTCATGCCCCGCATCCTACGCCGGAGCGACGCCGTTATCCTCGCCCGGCGCCACCCCGCCGGACGCTGCCCGCTGCGCCTCCAGAAAGCGCTGCACCACTGCGACGGCGGTGAGGGCTCCCTCGATCTCGGCCGGGGAGGCGCCGAGCTTCTCGCGCAGGAACACCGCTGCCGTCATGTCCGAGAGCGCGTTCTCGTAGTCGGCCTGATCGAAATGGCACTTGCCGCGGTTCTGCACGGCGAACGCCTCGAGTGCGCTCCAGTCGCGACCGCGGGCCTCGTCGACGCACCCGGTGAGCTCGACGATCGCCTCATCGAGCTTGCCCTGGTATTGCAGAACCTGCGCGCGGCGGATCCGCGCCCCCAGCAGTTGCTCGCGATCGCCGGTGAACCGGGCCTGGCGGACGGCTTCGTTGCCGACCACGATCGCTTCGTCGAGCCGGCCGAGCAGGCGCAGCAGGACCGTCTTCTCGTTGAGCGCGCTCAGGCTCCGGAGGCTGCCGAGCTCGTCGAGCCGCTCCTCGGCGGCACGCAGATCGACACGCTCGCGGAGCGTGGACGGATCGTATCCGAGGATGATGCTCAGGGTCGGCTCCCAGGTCGTGCGGTTCCTTCCAGAGTAGTGGTCCCAGGCGGGTTACCCGGGCTGCCGCGTGTCCTGAGCGGGGATCAGCCGGACTTCGACGAGCTTGTCATCACCGGCCTGCGGGGATCCGCGCCCGTCGGTGTTGTTGGTCAGCAGCCAGAGACGGTCGCCGACGACGATCACGTCGCGCAGCCTCCCGAGGTCGCCCTCGAGGAACGCCCGGGTCGTCACGGGGGTGTGGCCGGCCGTCGACCAGGCGGTCCAGAGCCGTTCGCCGCGCAGTGCGGCGAGGAAGATGGTGTCGCCGGCGACGGCCAGACCGCTGGGGCTGGCCTCGTCGGTCGGCCACTGCACGACCGGGTCGGCGTATTTCGGGTTGTCGCCGATCCCCTCGACGACCGGCCAGCCGTAGTTCGCACCCGGCCGGATGACGTTCAGCTCGTCCCACGTGTTCTGGCCGAACTCGCTCGCCCAGAGCGTGCCGTGGGCATCCCAGCCCAAGCCCTGGACGTTGCGGTGCCCGTACGACCAGACGGGAGAACCGGGGAACGGGTTGTCGTGCGGCACCTGGCCGTCCGGGGTGAGCCGCAGGATCTTGCCGCCCAGGGAGGCCAGGTCTTGGGCGTTCGCGCTGTCGGAGGCATCCCCGGTGCCGACATAGAGCATGCCGTCGGGGCCGAAGGCGATGCGACCGCCGTCATGGTTGGCGGCTTCGGGCACGCCGGTCAGCACCGGCTCGGGAGGGCCGAGCGCGTAGGAGCCGGGCACGCCGCTCAGCGGCATCCGCACCACGCGGTTGTCGCTCCGGGTGGTCAGGTAGGCGTAGAGGAACGGCGGCGCCGCGACCGCCTGGACGGCGAGGCCGAGGAGGCCGCCCTCCCCCTGGTGCACGACGCCCGGCACGGTGCCCACCTGACGCAGGCCGCCCTGCGGGAGCCGCTCGATCACCCGGCCGTCGTCGCGTTGGCTGATCAGCGCGGAGCCGCTGGGCAGCCGGAGGACGGACCAGGGCGCATCGAGACCGGTCTCGAGCACGGTCTGCGCTCCGGGCTGCCACGGGATGGCGGCGACCGCCGGGACGGACGCGGTGGGGCGTGGTGCCGAGGACGTGTGCGTGGGGGTGGGGGCGGGAGCCGGGGTCGTGCAGGCCGTGAACGCGAGGACGACCGCGCAGACGGCCAGGAGGCGTGCGTGCAGCATCCGGCGCATCGTGCCTCCCCTCACGCGCCCCATGCTAGACCGATGCGATCTCCGGCGACTGGCGGCACCGGGTTCCGGAACGCCGGAACCCGGTGCCGCCACCGGCGGGTGCGGGTCAGGCCCGGCGGCGGCGCCGGCCCACGAACGCAGCGCCCAGCAGGGTCAGCAGCCCGGCCCAGAACGCGACGAGGAGGTAGTCTCCTGTGCTTCCGGTGCTGGCCAGACCGCCCGACGGCGCCGTCACGGGCGGGTCGACGTAGATCGTCGAGCACGCCGAGGCCGGGTCGTCGGCGCACGGGCCGTCGACCGCCGGCGGCTGCCACGGCCCGGTCGGCGGGGTCGTCACCGTCACCGAGTTGACCGGGTAGCCCTCCGCGGCGTAGGTCACCACGACGTGGAGGTCGACGCTCGCGCCCGCGGCCAGCTCGGCGATCGGCCAGGTGACCGTGCCGGCCCCTTTTCCGGCACCGGCGGCGAACGTGCCGCCCTGGTCGGCCGACACGAAGGTCGCACCCGCCGGAAGAGTGTCGACCACGTCGAACCCGGTGGCGTCGAGCGCTCCGATGTTGGTGACCGTGACCGTGTACGTCACCTTCTCGTTCAGCCCGACCACGGAGGCCGAGGCCCGCTTGCCGAACTCGAGCCTCCCGTACTCGAACGTGTTGGTGAGCGTGGTCACCTGCGCGGGCGGCACGACCCCCTGCACCGCAGCCGACCCGATGTGGACGCTGCCGTTGGCGACCGCACGGGAGGCCTCCCCGTAGCTGCCGGCCGCTCCCGACTCGACGACCGTGCAGTCGGAACCGATCGGGAGGCCGTCGAGGCGGGCGGTGAAGCCGGCCGAACGCGCCAGCACCGTGTGCGCCGCCGCGCCCAGGTCGACGGGGACGCCCGCGACCGTGCACGCCACGTCGGCACCGAACTCGTCCGGAGCCGCGGCCGCCGCGGCGCCGGTGACGACCTTGTCGATCTGCAGCGGGCCGGTGGCGATCGCCACGCCGGCCTTGACCGGAGCACGGCGCACCATCCCGCCCCCGGCGAGCGACGCGGTCGCGCCGAACTGGTTCCACGCCACGGCAGGCGACGCGGTCGGCGACGCAGGCAGCGACACCGGGGCGCCGTCCGGCGCGGCCGCCGTGGCCGGGCGGTCGATCGTGCGGTAGAGCACGGTCGCGCCCTCCCCGCCGCGCAGCGCCCCGTTCGCCGTCGCGGCGAAGTCGAGCGTCACGCGGATGCCGGTCACGTCTGCCCAGTCGCCGGTGAAGGCGCCCGACGCCGTCCAGGAGGCCGGGTGCGTCGAACAGGTCGGGTCGCTCGGCCAGGCGGTGGTGCTCCCCGCCAGGCAGACGCCCGGCTCGGTGGTCACCTCCCAGGTCACGGCCGTCCCGGCCGGAACGTCCTGCACCGTGACACCGGCCGCGCCGTCGAAGACGGGACGGAACGTCGAGCCGCGCGAGCCTCCGGTCGCGAGCATGCGGTCGCCGATCGTCGGCAACGGGTCGACGAAGACGAGCGAGGTGTAGTCCACCGTTCCCGTGTTGAGCGCGTTCAGCCTCCACTGATCGGTGCCGCCGACCACGGTGTTGGCCGCGCACGGCGAGGCGTAGTAGCCGTCGGCGTCGGTGCGGCAGGTCGCGCCGGGGTCGGTCAGGTTGAGCGCGCCGGAGACCGTGCGGCCGACGACGTCGCCCTGAACGCCCTTCGTGGTGTACAGCGACGGGCCGTTGACCGGCTGCACGTAGTTGGTCGTGCCGCACTCGGTGGCGGGGAGGCCGCTCAGCGTGCCCTGACCGTTGCCCGAGCCGTTGGTGCAGGCCGTGAGGGTCTGGACCGTCGACACGACGAACTGGTTGGTCGCCCGATCGCCGGAGCTCAGGCCCGGCTTGAGGATGAGGCCGAGGACGACCGTGAACCGCTCGCCCGGCGACATCCGCGACCCGCCCGCCGGCCAGGTGAGGCCGAACCGTCCGGTCGCGGCGTCGTAGGCCACCGCCGGAGCGGTCGAGAGGGTCCCGCCCGCGCTGGTCGAGAAGGCGGGCGCCTCGCCGTCCCAGACGAGCGACGCGGGCAGCGTGTCGGTCAGCCCGGTGAGGTCGAGGTAGCCGGTGCCGGTGCTGGCGAACGTCAGCGTCCACGGGACGCTGTCGCCGACCGAGACGGTGTGCACGTTGTCGGCGGGCGTCTTGGAGACGTCCAGGGAGGCCGTCCCCGGCGCGAGCTGCATCCCGGCGGACGCGTCGGCCGTGGCGTCGGCGTAGACCGTGGGCACGTCCGTGCGGTGGCTCACCGTGTGGACGGTGTCGCTCACGCTGCCCGGGAACGGGATCGCCGAGCCGTCGCGTGCGACCGCCAGGAGCGAGACGTGCAGCACGACCGACGCGGTGAAGCCCGCGGGCACGGCGCTTCGGCTGAAGAGCCCGCCGTCGGCGCGGAGGAACGTGAACCGCAGGCCGGTCACCTGCCCGGTGGCGGCCGTCGGCAGAGCGGCCGTCGCCGCAGGGGTGCCGATGATCCAGGTGCCGCTGCCGCCGGTCTGCGCATCCACGCGGACCTGGTCGGCTCCGGCCGGGAGGGTCACGTCGCCGGCGCTCAGGCCGGTCAGCGCGAAGCGGTTCCAGAACGCGGTGTCGTCGTCGGTGATGACGACCTGGTGCGTCGCCGCGGTGGCGGCACCCGGCGTCGCGGTCAGTGTGACGGTCACCGGGGCGGTGCGATCGCGCTCGAGCAGCGTGCTCGGCGAGATGGTCTTGCCCGCGGTCACGCCGAGGGTTCCGGTGGTGAGCGTCAGTGCCGCGTCGGCCGAGGCGAACGGCTGCGATCCCTGTCCGGAGGGGAACAGAACCGGGTCGTACCCTTGCGTGAAGCCGTGGTTGTCGATCCGGAACGCCGTGACGGCCGCCCCCGACGTGCGGGTGACCGCGCGGACACGGGTGTCGAGGTCGAGCGTGAGCGCCTGTCCGGAGGCGATCGTGCCGCCGGTCGTCTGCGGGCCGGCGCCCTGGTAGACCACACTCACGCCGATCACGTCGGCGAGATCGGCCGGCTGGAGGGCGGCCGCCGTCCGCAGCGAGACGACGCTGGTGGAGGTCGTGCCGTCGGCCGCGCGGTGCCACAACGTGACCTGCGAGGCGTCCTGGTCGACCTGGCCCGCCGGCACCGTGAACCTGATCCTGGTCAGGTCGAGACGCTCGAAGGGGCTGGCGTCGGTGTAGGTCGCCCCCGCGAAGGGATCGGCTCCCCACGCGCTCGCACCCGACAGGCAGGCGGTCTCCGCTCCCGCGTCGCACGGCGACGGGTCGGTCACCCGCACGTAGGATGCGCGCGACGTCGACGTGTTCTCAGCGGTCAGCGTGAAGGTGTTCGTGGGATAGTCCGCAGGGTCGACGTCGCCGAGGTGCGGCACGACGATCGTCGAGCGCGAACTGGTCTTCGTCAGGCTCACCGCCGGCGGCTGGTCGATCAGCGTGACGGTGTCGTGGCCGGTGACGGGCGGAACCGGGCTGCCGCCCTGGACGCCGTCCGCTTGCGCGACGTTGTCGACCGAACCGGCCGTGCCCGCCGTGACCCACGGGTGGGCAGGATCGGCCGGCACCCGCTGCACGTTGCGCAACTGCCAGACCAGCCCGATGGGACGGGACTGACCGAACGCGACGGTCGCGACTCCCGAGCCGGCAGGAGGTGCGGTCGGGTCCGTCGCCTGCGCCCGGGCGCTGTCGTTCGGCACGACCGTGATGCGCACACCCGTCGTGTCGGCGGTCTGGGCCGGGGTCAGTGCGTAGCCGACGAAGCCCGCCCCGTTCATCCAGCCGCCGGCCGGTGCCGGAACCGTCGTCCACGCTCCGCCGCGGAACAGCTCGACCGTGCTCACGGCGTCCCAGCGCAGCAGCGGGTCGGCGCTGTACGGGATGGGAGAGACGGCCATCAGATCGAACGACTGGAACACCGTCGACTCGGGATGCGCCGGGTCGCCTGCCGGATCGGTCAGCGTGACCGAGCTGTAGCCGGTGTCGGTGACGCCCCAGCTGAGCAGCGTGCCCGCCTTGTCGCCGGACTGCGACGGAAGGTCGGTGACATCTCCGGTGAGGTCGGTCTTCGTCCACTTCTTGGCGATGCCGAGCGACCCCGCGCCCGTGGTCGACTGGATCTTGCCGTTCGCGTCGGCCGTCTTCCGGGCACCCGTGACGACCGCGCCGTCGACGGATCCCTGGGTGTCGGCGACCGCGTGGTTCGTGTACGTGCTCGCGGCGGCACCCGCGGTGGAGGTGGGTCCGCTGCCGTCCCGCAGCGTCGCACGCGCCTGAGCCGTGATCGACGGCCGCACCGTCGTGCCCTGGGCGAAGCCGGCGGCGTCGGCGAAGGTGAAGCGCAGGCCGACGACGCCGGCGGGCAGCGACGCCGCGCGGTAGACGGTGGCGGCGGCGGTCGCGTCGACCGTGTCGAGGACCGTCCAGGTGCCGCCGTCGGTCGTGTACTCGACCGTCAGGGTCGAGCCTTTCAGCACCTGCGTCGGCGCGATGCCGATCGGGTCGAAGCCGTTGAAGAAGTCGTTCGCGGTGCCGGGTCGCCAGACATCCTCCACCACGATGCTGGTCGGGCGCACGTAAGCCGAGTCGCTCGACGTCGTCGCGGGGAGCTGTGCCGTGACGGTGGCGCCGGGAGAGACCGGCGCGGACGGCGTGATGGTCTTGGCGAGCGTGAGCTCGATGTCCGGATAGAAGATCGACAGCGGGGCCGTCGCCTGCCGGGTCGCCGTGCCGGCGGCGTTCGTGCCCGTGACCGTCAGGGTGTTGGTGGTGTCGACGTGCGCGCCCTGCGCCGCGATGTCGGAGGTGGGGGCGATCAGGAACTGCGCGTTCGCGACCGTCCCCACGGCGATCGACCCGCTGAAGGACAGTTCGATGCCGCTCAGGTACGTTCCGGACGGCGCGGCCGGCGCCACCGGGGTCGCGCCGTCCGCGAACGACGACGTCTGCGTGGACCCGTCGGAGAAGTGCCACACCGCCTGCGCGGCGGTCGCGCCCGACGGGTAGGAGACTCCGGCCGCGAAACCGCCGAAGCGGAGGTTATCGGTGAAATAGCCCAGATCGGAGAGGGTCAGCGTGTCGAGCGGGCCGTTGGAGGAGTTCTTGCCGGAGATCGTCGCGGTGGCGGTCGTGCCGGCCGGGATGCGCGCGGGCGAGATCTGCTTGCCGGGCGTGACGGCGACGGTCAGTCCGCCCACGGCGAAGGGTGCGGTCGCCGTCTTCGTCACGGGGGTCTGGCCCTCGACCGAGACGGTGCCGGCGACGCGGTTGGTGACGCTCGCCCCCGTGACCAGGGCTGCGCCGGTCTCACGGTCGGTGGAGCGCTGGGCGACCAGCACGCCGACGGAGCCCGCGGCGCCCGCGGCGGTCAGCGCGGTGCCGTCCGGACCGGCGAAGGTGAAGCGGAGGCCGCCGACGTCACTGCTCTGAACTCCGGTGGGCAGCGCGATCGCCGACGGGTCGGCGGGCGGGCCGGTGTGCCACGCCCAGGCGCCCGTGGCAGTGTCGCGCACGTACGCGTCGACCTGCACCGTGGTCGCCCCCTGCGGCAGCACGACCCCGCCGAAGCCGGCGAAGTCCACGATTGCGAAGGGGTTGGCGGCGTCCAGAGTGGTCGAGCCGTCGGCGGCGGTCGCCGGGTCTTGCAGCGTCAGAGCGGACGCGGGGACGTTGGAGGTGTTCTGCGCGGAGAGCGAGACCGTCGACCGGGCGCCGGGGAGGTACTGCTGACTGGTCGGCGTCCAGGTCTTGCCGACGGCGACATCCACCGAGGTCGGCACGTTCACGGTCACGTCGGCGCTGCTGGAGACCGGCGTGGGCGAGCCGGCGAAGGTTCCGACCGCGGTGTTCGTCACGGCGTGGTTGACCGCGGACGACTGCGGCGTGAGCGTCTGCGGCGCCTTCAGCGTGACCATCACCAGGTAGGTACCGCCCGCGGGGATGCCCACTCCACCGGCCACCGGCTCCTGGAACTGCACGGTGAGCGCGCACGACGCGGTGACGGTGTCGGTGCAGCCGGCCAGGCTCGTGGCGACGGGCTTGCCGCTGGGCTGGACGGTGGTGTCGAGGATCGAGAACCCGGCGAAGTCGGCAGGAAGGGTGTCCACCAGCTTGGCGTCGACGCAGTCGTTGTCGTCGCAGCCCACCTCGATCTTGTAGGTGAACTCGGCACCCTTGAGCACCGTGGCGGCCTTCTGGTTGTCGCCGACGGTCTTGTCGACGGTCAGCGCCGCATCGGCGGCGAGCGCCGGGGCGGCGACCACGCCTCCGCCGATCAGTGCGACGACGGTCGCGACGCTCAGCGCGCCGAGGAGCCCCAGCCGCGGTGCGGCGGCCGACGCTCCCCGGTGGTCCGCGCGGTGCGCGGGCGGCCGGCTGCGGCGGGTGCCGGTGCCGGTACTGGTGCTGCGAAACGAATTGCGGACATGCTGAAGGACGCGACGAAGCAAGGCGATCGGGTTTCGGGTACGCGTGAGTTCGGGTTCGCGCGCCGAAGGACGGGCCGGGTGAGCCCTCGCGCGCCTCCCGGTTCGGGTTCCGGGAGGTTCTCTCGCACTACCTGTCTACCAATTCCGACCGTCCGGTCGGAAGCACGGTTGTACCCCGTTTTCGAGGGCCAGTCCGCATAAATGCGGACACGGACCGTACCCCAATGCGGGGGGGTCACGTCAATCGATGACGCGAACGTCCTTCCAGAACGCGACGTAGTTGCTGTAGTCCTTGCCGACACGGTCGAACGAGCTCGGATACGGGGTCGGGTAGCTCCAGGCGCGATCCTGGAGCAGGGAATCGCCGTCCTTCACCGAGAAGTACTGGCACTCGCCCTTCCACGGGCAGGTGTACGGGGTGTCGGACGCCACCAGGTACTCGGCGTTGACGCTCGCGGGCGGGAAGTACCAGTTGCCCTCGATGCGGATGAGGTCCTCGGTGGGAGCCTCGGCGATGACGGTGTCGTTCAGAACAGCTTTCATGGATGAAACCTCCTGACGCCAGTGAACACCCGGGTCTCCCGGATCATTCCGCCGCCGCCGCCCGCGACTCCCGTCGAGTGCCCAGGTTCGAACGCGCGCGCCGGCTTCGGGGAGGGACGACTCAGGGTGCTCGCAGGATCCGCACCTCGGACACGGTGTCGAGTCGCCCGGAGCGTGCCAGCTCGGCGGGGTCGGCGCCCGCGGCGATCCGCTCCTGCCCGGACACGGAGGCGGTCAGCAGGTGGGCGACGGCCCCGCGCAGCCCCGTGAAGGCCGCGCACGCCGCAGCAGCCTCCGGCGAGCTGTAGTCGATCCCGACGCCGGCGAGCGCGTCGACGACGGCGCCGGCGGCGAGGAGGTCCTCCACAGCGAACCGTGTGCCGCCGTCCGCCGCCGTGGCCCCGGCCGCGACCAGGGCGACCATCGCCCGGCGGCCCAACCGCACCTGCTCGTCGAGGATCCAGCGGGCGACCGCGGGCGCGTCGGTCAGTCCGGCGGCGACGACGGCGGCCGTACCGGGTACGAGCTCGAGGGCGAGCCCCGGCCCCTCGTCGGCGAGCGCGTCCACCCAGACGACCACGTCGGCATCCGCCACGATCGCCGACGCGCCGCCTGACGCCCAGTCGAGACGCACCTGGTACTTGGCCTGACGGTGGGCGGCGGGAACGGCCGAGGGTTCGACGTGGGCGGAAGTCACCGCCTCAGCGTATCCGGGCGGCCGGAGGCGGCCGACGCGTGTTGCGCCCGGTGACGCAGCTCGTGCTCGCGTTCGCGCGCCGACGCCGGGCGCATCTGCTCCCGGATGAGCTCGAAGTCGTGGCGTGTGAGCTCGATCAGCCCGGCGCGCAGCTGATAGCCCCAGTCGGGTGTGCCGCGCGTGAAGTCGAGCGAGGACAGCAGCGGCCGGATGGGCGTGGCGACGGCGTCATGGTCCCAGTCGACGCGGCGGCGCCACGCGATCAGATCGGCTGACGCGTTGCGCCGTTGCCCCGCTCCCGGCTGCATGCCCTGCGTCGCCTGGTAGACGTCGGCGTCGGCCAGCCTCCCGACAGCGGTGAACTGCTTCAGGGGGTCGCCGTCGGGGTACGACTCGCGCGGCGAGTAATACACGAAGCCGTCGGCGGCGCCCATCCGCTCGAGCGGCGCGCGGGCCCCGTGATTCACCTGCGCGAAGCCGCCCGCCACGCCGCGGAGCACGTGGTCGTGCTGAACCACGCCCAGCCAATAGCGGATCGCCATGCTCCCGTTCTAGCGCACAGGGCCGACATCCGCAGAACCTGCAGCGTGTCGAATCCCGCGCGCGCCGGTCGACGTGTCCATGAGCGCCCCGCGACGGAAGGACCCGCATGCGCTATCTCCTCGTGCTGATGACGGACCCGACACCGCCGGCCGCCGTGCTGCAGCGGTACACGGTCGACCTGATCCGTGCCGGCGTGCTGCTCGCCGGTGAGCTGCTCGCCGACGACGCCCTCCTGATCGAGCTCGTCGACGACGGCCCCTGCCGCGTCGTCGATGCCCCGCGCGCGACGGGGCGGCCGACCGCGGTGTGGATCGTCCAGACGGCGGACCGGGCGGAGGCGGTCGAGTGGGCGAGGCGCCTGCCGCTGGATCGTGGCAGAGTCGAGGTGCGCCGCATCCTGAACGGCGCGGCGGCGCTGGTGTGAACGGCGCGGGCAGGTACGACGGCATGGACGCGGGAGGGATGCGGGTGGCGGAGTCTGACGACCGGGCGGCCGACGAAGCGCGCCGGGCCGCGGAAGCGCGCCGCGCCGTGGAAGCGGTGTGGCGCATCGAGTCGGGCAAGCTCGTCGCCGCGCTCGCCCGGTGGACCGGCGATGTCGGCCTGGCCGAGGAGCTGGCGCAGGATGCGTTGGTCGCCGCGCTCGAGCAGTGGCCGCAGAGCGGGGTGCCGCGCACTCCCGGCGCCTGGCTGACGACGGTCGCCAAGCGGCGCGCGATCGACGGCTGGCGCCGCCGCGACCGCCTCGACGAGCGGTACGCCGCACTGGCCCGCGACCTGGAGCAGCAGGACGACGACGACCCCGCCGCGGCCGTCGAGGAGGAGATCCAGGACGACCTCCTCCGGCTGGTCTTCGTGTCCTGCCACCCCGTGCTCGCACCCGGGGCACGGGTCGCGTTGACCCTCAAGCTGCTTGGCGGGCTGACGACCGACGAGATCGCGCGGGCGTTCCTCGTGCCCGTGCCGACCATCGCCCAGCGCATCGTGCGCGCCAAGCGCACACTGACCGCGGCCCACGTACCGTTCGAAGTGCCCGATCGCGCCGACTTTCCCGAACGGCTGTCGTCGGTGCTGGAGGTCGTCTACCTGATCTTCAACGAAGGCTACTCGGCGACCGCAGGCGACGACTGGATGCGCCCCGACCTCTGCCAGGAGGCTCTGCGCCTGGGCCGGGTGCTCGCCGAGCTCACCCCGCGGGAACCGGAGGTGCACGGCCTGGTCGCGCTGATGGAGTTCCAGGCCTCGCGGCTCCCCGCCCGTGCCACGGCCGACGGCGAACCGATCCTGCTGCAGGACCAGGACCGCACCCGCTGGGACCGCATCCTCATCGGCCGCGGTGTCGCAGCCCTCGACCGCGCCGACCGGCTGCTCGGCGCCCGCGGGCGCGGCCCGTACACGCTGCAGGCCGCCATCGCCGCCTGCCATGCGACGGCTCCCACCCTCGAGGACACCGACTGGGAGGAGATCGTCGCCCTCTACGGCGCGCTCGCGGCCGTCCGCCCCTCCGCCGTCGTGGAGCTCAACCGCGCCGTCGCCGTCTCGATGGCCTCCGGCCCGGACGCGGCGCTCGAGGTCGTCGACCGGCTCGTGGAGGACGGCGCGCTGGAGTCGTACCACCTGCTTCCGTCGGTGCGCGCCGACCTGCTGTTCAAGGTGGGGCGGCACGCCGAAGCCGAACTGGAGTTCGAGCGGGCGGCGTCGATGACGGCGAACGCGCGGGAGCGGACGCTGCTGCTCGCGCGGGCGGCCGACGCGGCGGCAGCGGGTCGAGGGGGCGGGCGGTAGGGCGGGACGCCCGGCACGGCCCTCCCGATCCGGGAGTGGCCCGAGAATGCGGCCCCGCTCTGCCCCGCGGCGGCTGCGATGCGTGACACTGGGAGCGTGAGAGTCCTCCTCAAGCTGCTGCTCGACTGCGACCCGGACGCCGCCTGGCGCGCCCTGCAGAGCCCGACGGCGTTCCGCGAGGTGGCGATGCCGTGGGTGGACTTCCGGTCGGACGAGCCCGCGGGGTTCCCGACGACCTGGGACGACGCGGAGCACAGAGTCACCGTGCGTGCGCTCGGTGCCTTCACCGTCGGGACGCAGGCGATCCGGCTCGACACGCTGCGCTCCACCGATCCGCGGGAGAGCGCCACGCGCATCCTGCGCGACAGCGGCGGCGGCACCGGCGGGATCCTGTCCGCGATGCCGCGGCTCGACCACCGGATGGCGGTCGCCCCCGACCCGGCAGGGCCCGGCCCCGACGGCCGGCTGCGGACCCTCTACCGCGACCGCCTGATCGTGCGGGCGGGCGTCGTCACGCCGCTCGCCTGGTACGGACTGTGGGCGTTCTGGCAGTGGCGCGGCGTGCGCCTGCGGCGCCTCGCGCCCACCTGGGCATACGATCCCCCCACGCCGGACGACCGGATCGACGACATCCCCGCCGCCCCGAGCGGCGACCCGGCGACCGGCGACCCGGCGAACAGCGCACCGAGATCCGACTCCGAGACGGAGGCAGCAGCATGAGCACTCTCACCCCCGAGCCCGCATCGGCGGTCGACCCCGGCCAGGGTCGCGCTGCGACGGTGGTCCAGACCGCGGACTGGCGGCGCAGCGTGTTCGCGCTGTACGCGTCGGTGCGCCGGATCGCCGCGAGCGACCCGGCCGCCGCGCACGCGCACTGGATCTCCTGCCGCAACGATCTCTTCTCGTCGCATCCGGCCTCCCCCCTGCTCGACGCCGACCGCGACCGCTTCACCGGTCTGCCGGTGTCGCCGTACGACCCCGACTGGCGCTTCGAGCTCCCTGTGCACGCACCCGCCGAACCGAAGCGGATGGAGGTGGAGACCGGCACCGACGGCGTCGTGCCGTTCGAACTGCTCGGCACCGTGCGCGTGCCGCTCGCCGGCACGCTCGACGTGTGGAAGCTGGCCTCCTACGGCGGCGGCCTGTTCGTGCCGGTCAAAGACGCCCTGGCCGGCAAACGCGGAGGTACCTACGGCGGCGGCCGCTACCTGATCGACAGCATCAAAGGCGCCGACCTCGGGATGTCGGCAGACGACGGGGAGGCGACCCTCGTCCTCGACTTCAACTTCGCATACAACCCGTCGTGCGCGTACGACCCGGCCTGGGCATGCCCGCTCGCGCAGGCGGGCAACACCCTCCCCGTCGAGATCCCCGTCGGCGAGCGCTACCCCGGCTGACGCCGGGCGCCGCGCCGCCGCGAGCGTGCACGAGGCGCGCTCGAAGGGCGCGCGAAGGGCGCACGAAGGGCGCACGAAGGGCGCTCAAACGCCCTCAAACGGGCACTCTAAGGGCGCCTACGCGCCCCTCGGCAACCCTT
>NZ_CAMFLC010000043.1 GCF_945957465.1 uncultured Leifsonia sp. | reverse complement strand
AGCGCGTGCGCCGCAACCCGTACTCGGTCGTGCTGTTCGACGAGATCGAGAAGGCGCACCCCGACGTGTTCAACCTGCTGCTGCAGGTGCTCGACGACGGGCGTCTCACCGACGGCCAGGGCCGCACGGTCGACTTCCGCAACGCGGTCGTCATCATGACCTCCAACCTCGGTTCGGAGTTCCTGGCGTCCCGCAGCGGAGCGCTGGGCTTCGTGCCCGCCGGCTCGGACGGGTTCGCTTCCGACAAGGACATCCGCGACCGCGTGATGGGCAAGCTCCGGGAAGCCATGCGTCCCGAGTTCCTCAACCGCATCGACGAGATCGTGCTGTTCCGCAAGCTGGACGCCGAACAGCTGCGCGACATCGTCCGCCTGCTGCTTCAGGCGACGGCGGCTCGCCTGGCCCACCGGAGCATCGGCTTCGAGGTGACGGACGCGGCGGTCCAGTGGATCGCCGACGCGGGCTACGAGCCGGAGTACGGTGCCCGCCCGCTGCGCCGCGTCATCCAGCGCGAGGTCGACGACCGCATCGCCGAACTGCTGGTGAACGGAGAGGTCGCCGACGGCGGCACCGTGGTCGTCGATGCCGCAGACGGCGCCCTCACCGTGCGCCCTCACGCGGTGTTCGCCGCCGCCGCGTAAGTCCATTCGTCCCGACACGCCGTCGCCGCCCAGCGCGCGGCGGCGTGTCGGGACCACTTCTTTGTGGGTGGTTCCTGAAAATCCACATAGGGGTACTGTGCTGGTGCCAACCGCTCGCACAGCAGACCCTGGAAGCGTGGACCCGTGCCCATCCCGGACAGATTCCAGAATTCCCCGCGCCTTCAAGCGATCGACGACCGCCTCGAGCCGCTGAAGCGCTTCGAGCTGCGCACGCCGCGCACCCGCAACGGGGCGATCCTGCAGTTCGTCGCGCTCGCCGTAGTGGCCGCCGTGCTCGCCGCCCTGTTCTTTCTTCCGGGTTTCCTGGGAGCCGGCATCGCGGCCGCTGCAGGCGTGAGCGACTTCAACAAGCTGCCGGCCGATCTGAAGATCCAGCAGTTCGCGCAGAACTCCACGGTGTACGCCACCAAGGGCGGCACCCCGGTGCCGATCGCGCAGTTCTACGCGCAGAACCGCAAAGACGTCGGCTGGGATGCCGTGGCCCAGGTCGTCAAGGACGCGACCACGTCGGCCGAGGACCCGCGGTTCTACAGCGAGGGCGCCGTCGACCTCCTCGGTACGGTGCGCGGTGCGCTCTCGACCGTCGTCGGAGGCGATGTGCAGGGCGGCTCCTCGATCACCCAGCAGTACGTCAAGAACGTCGAGGTCGAGAAGTGCGAGGCGCTGACCGACCAGAAGCAGGTGCAGGCCTGTTACACGGATGCGGCTGGAGTCACCCTGCAGCGCAAGGTGCAGGAGATGCGCTACGCGGTGGGCCTCGAGAAGAAGTACAGCAAGCAGGACATCCTGCTCGGCTACCTCAACGTGGTCGGCTTCGGCGGCCAGGTGTACGGCATCGAGGCGGCGGCCGAGTACTACTTCAACACCACGGCTGCGAAGCTCACCCTGCCGCAGGCGGCGACCCTGGTCGCCATCGTCAACAACCCGTCCAACCTGCGGATCGACGAGCCGAAGAACAAGGACAACGGCGCCGCCAACGGCTACGCGCTCACCAAGGCCCGCCGCGACTACGTGCTCGATCGCATGTACGTCCACCACAAGATCACCGCTGCCGACCGCGACGCCGCCAAGAAGACCCCGATCACGCCGGTGATCACGCCGACGACCTCCGGGTGCGCCACTGCGGCGAACGTCGATGCCGCCTTCTTCTGCGACTACGTACGCGATGTGATCCTCAACGACCCGGCCTACGGCAAGACGAGCGCCGACCGCTGGGCCACCCTGAACCGCGGCGGCCTGAAGATCTACACGACATTGAACCTCGATCTCCAGGCCGTGGCGCAGCAGTCGCTGTCGAAGTACATCCCCGGCTCGCGGCCCGGCATCGACATCGGAGCCTCCAACGTCTCGGTGGAGGTCGGCACCGGCCGCATCGTCACCATGGTCGAGAACCGGGCGTTCAACAACACCGATCAGCCGCAGGACGGCACGACCGCGGTGAACTACAACACCGACGAAGCCTACGGAGGCTCGCAGGGCTTCCAGACCGGCTCGACGTTCAAGGCGTTCGACCTCGCCGGCTGGCTGGAGGGCGGTCACAGCCTCTACGAGACCGTGGACGCCTCCCACCACGTCTTCCCGATGTCCGACTTCTCGAGCAGTTGCGGGCCGGTCGACGGCCCGGACTGGCCGGTGTCGAACGACGAGGGGGCCGCGAGCCGGCTGTCGGTGATGGCGGCGACGGCCCAGTCCGTCAACACCGCGTTCGCGATGATGGCGACCAAGACCGACCTGTGCTCGATCCTCAAGGCGGCGCAGAACCTGGGCGTGCACCCCGCCAAGACCGGCGCCCAGCTCAACTCCTACCCGTCGATGATCCTCGGCACGAACGACATCGCGCCGTTGACGATGGCCACCGCGTACGCCGGCATCGCGAACAACGGCACCGTGTGCACGCCGATCGCCATCGACAAGGTGGTCAACGCCGACGGGACCCCGCACACGGTGAGCCCGTCCACCTGCACGCAGGGACTGCCGAAGAACATCGCGAACGGCATCACCTACGCGCTGCAGGGCGTCATGCGCGGGGGTGGGACCGCCTCGAGCGCCAATCCGTACGACGGCACGCCGATCATGGGCAAGACCGGCACCACCGACAACTCGTTGCAGAACTGGATGATCACCTCCACGACGAAGGTCGCGCAGGCCACCTGGGTCGGCAACGTTTCCGGCCAGACGCCTCTGCGCAGTCTCAGTTTCAACGGGATCAACGGCGGCAACGTCAAGTTCTCGATTGCGAGGCCCATCCTCAAGGCCCTCGACACGGTCTACGGAGGCGACGCGTTCGCGAAGCCCGACAGCTCACTGCTCTACGGCAGCCGGATCACCATCCCCGACGTGTCGGGCAAGACCACCGACCAGGCGACCCAGCTGCTGCAGAGCCTCGGCCTGTCGGTGACCGTCGACCCGACTCCGGTGGCCAGCGATCAGCCGGCGGGCGCCGTCGCGGGCACCAACCCGTCCGCCGGCGCGTCCGTCTACAGCGGCTCGAGCGTCACCATCCAGGTGAGCTCCGGTCAGCCGACGTCCGGCCCGCCCACGAGCGGCCCGTCTGCGACGCCCACGCCTCAGCCGACGAAGGGCGGCGGCGGTGGAGGTACCGGCGGCGCCGGTGGCACGGGCGGCGGCGCGGGCGGTGGGGGCACCGGCGGCTAAGCCGTCGCCGCGAGCTCTTCCCCGCGCCACGCGACCAGCAGCCGGCCACGCAGCGCGTTCGACCGCTCCGCGAAACTGCGCTGGCGGCGCACGTACTCGGCCTTGCCGTCAGGGGTCTCGATCCGCACGGGCTCGGCGCCCCACGGCCGCATGTCGTACGGGGAGGCCTGCATGTCGAGCAGCCGGATGTCGCGCGCGAGCTCGAACGCGTCGAGCAGCAGCTCGCCAGGAACGAGCGGCCCCAGCTTCATCGCCCACTTGTACACGTCCATCCCGGCGTGGAGGCAGCCCGGCTGCTCCAGCTCCGGCTGGGTCTCCCGGGTCGGCGCGAACCGGTTGAGCGGCACGGCCTCCGGCGTGAAGAACCGGAAGGCGTCGATGTGGGTGCAGCGCAGCTCGCCGGCCTCCACGACGGCGTCGGTCGCCGCCTGCCCGAGGCGAAGCGGCACGTCGTGACGATGGTCGCGCTGCCGGTACACCATGGCCCACTCGTGGAGGCCGAAGCACCCGAACCGGCCGGGTCGCGCCGCCGTCGACCGGAGGATCCGCTCGATGGTCGCCAGCAGCGGCGCCTTCTCGGTCTCCATCGCTGCGCGGTCGACCACGAGCGAGCCGGGTGTCGAGCCGGCGGCGTACCAGCGCCAGGACACCCGGGCGTCGCCTGCGGCGTCCAGCAGCTCGACGCCCGCGCCCGGATGCCAGCGCCGCAGCACGGAGGGCGAGTACGCGTAGTACGTGAACAGGAAATCCTCGATGGGGTGCTTCTCGCCCCGCGCCGCGCGGGCGCGGTGCCCGGCGGTGAGCGCGTCGGCGCGCTCGGCGTGCGCCTCGGCGCGGGCGCGCCAGTGCGCGCTCGGCAGCGCGGAGTGCGGAATGGTCACCCGTCGAGGATACGTGCCCGTCAGCCGAGCGACTCCAGCGGATTGCGGCGCAGCTTCTCGGCGACCCCGCGGTCCACGATGCGCCGGGCGGCCGTCATGGGTTTGCGCTCGGCCTGATCGATGACACACGCGGTGAACTCGCCCGCCAGGTCGAGTCGCGGATGGGCGGCCACCACCTCGCGCAGGAACTCCGCCGGAAGCGCCTCCGGACGCACTCCCGAGATGTCCAGCGCCGTGGCGACCTCCAGAAGGTGGCCTTCCGGATCGAACACGGGATCGACCTCCGGCCAGTTGTGCCGCACGATCACCTCGTGGGCACGGGTCCGCCGTTCCGGCCCCCACCCGGCGCCGGCCGTGAGCGCCTCGGCCACGTGGCCGCCGGCGTCTTCGTACGCCAGAGTGTGGTTGTCGAACGCGGGGACGATCCCGATGTCGTGGAGGACGGCCGAGACGTACAGCAGCTCGCGATCGATGCCGTGGAGGCCCTCCACCGTGGCGAAGCCCTCCGCCCACAGCCACGACCGCAGCACGTGGTTGAGGAGGGAGGGCGTGTGGTATTCGGTGGCAAGCTCCCGCGCGGCGCGGGCGGCCGCAGTGTCGGGAACGGTGATGTCGGTCAAGCGCATGGAATCATCCTGACCCGTCGTGCCGCAAAGATCCGGCCGGGTGTCGTCGAAGTCCGGCCGACTTCGTGGTCGGTGATTCCCGAGTTCGCCCGCGACACGCCACCACAGTGTCCGGAGTTCCGGAGTCTGCGCCCCCGGTGACGTTGGATCTCCGGAGTTCCGGGCGCAGCTACGGGAGGCTCGGGTCGAGCACGGTGATGCCGACCGACGGCGCCGACTCGGTCAGGGGGAGCGAGCGCGCCGCCTCCGCCAGACCGACCGTGCGGCCCACCAGCCGATCGGGGCGGAGGTCTCCGGCGGCCACGAGCGCGAGCATGCCCGGGTAGTCGGCCGCGGCCATCCCGTGGCTGCCGAGCACATCCAGCTCCCAGCCGATCACACGGTCCAGCGGCAGGGCCGGCATCCCGGTGAGCAGCCCGATCTGCACGTGCCGGCCGCGGCGCCGCAGCGATCGCACGCCCGCCACCGCGGTCTCGGCCGTGCCGACGGCGTCGACGGAGACGTGAGCGCCCCCGGAGGTCAGCTCGACGACCGCATCCTCGACGGCCGGTCCGGCGGAAACCACGTGCTCGGCGCCCACCCGCCTCGCGGCGTCCAGAGCCGCGGGAGAGCGGTCCACCACGATCGGCCGGGCGCCGAGGGCGCTTGCGATCGCGACGGCGCTGAGTCCCACGCCGCCCGCGCCGTAGACCGCCACCCATTCCCCGGGGCGGAGAGCCGCACGGGCCGTCAACGCCCGGTACGCGGTGGCGAACCGGCAGCCGAGCGCCGCAGCAGCGGAGTCGGGGAGGTCGTCGGGCAGCGCCACCAGGTTGCGGTCGGCCGCGCGCACGACGACGAACTCCGCGTGCGAACCCCAGTGCGTGAAGCCGGGCTGCGTCTGCTGGGGGCAGACCTGGGCCTGGCCGGTGCGGCACCACTCGCACTGGCCGCACCCGTTCACGAACGGCGCGGTCACCCGGTCGCCCGGCCGCCAACCGGTGACGCCGGGGCCGACGGCCTCCACGACGCCGGCGAACTCGTGACCCGGCACGTGCGGGAGCTGCACGGTGTCGTCATGGCCCGCCCACGCGTGCCAGTCGCTGCGGCACAGCCCGGACGCGCCGACGCGGACGACCGCTCCACCCTCGGGCGCCTCCGGAACCGGCACGTCGGCGACCGCGATCGGCCCGGAGAACGTCTCGTAGTACAGCGCCTTCATCGTGTCTCCTCCTCGGCCGGGCCGCGACCCGGACTGTCGACGCCCGGAGCCGTTGCGGCCGTCACGAGAGACGCCCACGGCAGCCTGTTGAGCACGGCCACCGCAGGCCGGTCCGCCGGCGCCCAATCGAGCGCGTCGAGCGCGTCGAGCCCGCCGAGCGCGTCGAGCCCGCCGAGCGCATCCGGCCGGCGCCACTCGAGCGCGTCGTGATCCGTGGAGGCTGTGGGCGGCGGGCCGACGAGGGTCGCCGCGTAGCAGGCGAGGTCGACCCGGCCTGTCACCGTCCGGTCGAGCAGCGCTCCGACCCGCACGTCGACGCCCAGCTCTTCGCGCAGTTCGCGAACCAGCGCCTCCTGCGGCGTCTCACCCGCCTCGACCTTGCCGCCGGGGAACTCCCACAGCCCGGCGGCGTCCTTGTGCCGCGCGCGACGGCAGGCCAGCACGGCGCGGTCGCCGTCGTCCTCGTCGCGGACGATCACGGCGGCGACGACGACGATGGGGAGGACGGGTGCTGGCACCCTCCCATCCTGCCCTGCCGCGGATGCCAGGATGGAACCGTGACCGACACGAACGCGACCGTCCTGCTCGTCATCGACCTGCAGAAGGGGGTGCTCCCCGGCTGCGCCGACGCCGACGGTGTCGTGGAACGGGCCGCGGCCCTCGTCGACCGTGCCCGCGCCGCCGGCACCCCCGTGGTCTGGGTGCAGCACGAGGCGGAGGACCTCCCCTGGGAGAGCGCGCCGTGGCAGCTCGCCGACGGCCTCGTCCCGGCGGCGGGCGAGCCGCTGGTCCGCAAGGAGTACCGCGACGCGTTCGCCGCCACCGACCTCGACGAGGTGCTCGAGTCGTTCGACGCCACCCGTCTGGTGGTCGCGGGCGCGCAGAGCGACTACTGCATCCGCACCACGACGCAGAGCGCGGCCGTGCGCGGCTACGACGTCGTGCTCGTCGGCGACGCGCACACCACCACCGACGCCGAATGGGAGGGCCTGACGATCACGGCGGAGCAGATCGTCGCGCACACCAACCGGTACTTCTCCGGTCTGCGCTACCCCGGGCAGGAGTTCGCTGTCGCGGCGACGGCGGACGTGCGGTTCTGACCCGCGGGGCGGTGCCACTCGCTCAGGGCGTCCAGCGCAGCTCGATGATCTGGTGGGCGTCGCTGAGATAGAAGACGTTCTGCGTGCCCTCGTCGACCTCCACGTACGCCACAGGGTCGCCGACGATCGGGGGAGCCCCGACGCGGGAGCCGATGTCGTTGGTGTGCCAGATCCCTTCGCTCCACCAGAGCTCGTGCACGAGCTCGTCGTGCCCGGTGAAGATCACGTGCTGCGTCGCCACCGGCTGGAACGGCCCCGCCTCGAACGCGTAGCCCGCAGGGGTGGAGGTCGCGTACGGAAGCGCCGCGCCGGCCGCGGCGGTGAGGTCGTTGTGGTGCCAGCCGTCGGAGGCCCACCAGAGCTCGTGGAGGTGGCCGTCGCCGCCGACGTAGTCGATGTGCTGGGTACCCTGACCCCGGAACACGTAGCCGGTCACGGTCTCGGCATCGCTGCAGACCGGTGCGCCGGTGATCGCGGTGAGATCGCCCCAGTGCCAGCCGGAGCCGTCCTCCCAGAGCTCGACGATGTGCCCCTGGCCGGTGCGATAGAGCACGTGGGCCGTACTCTGGTCTTCGAAGGCGTAGCCGGTCGGTGCGGCGTCGGCCGCGCACGCCGGGGCGCCGATCGGCGTGGTGAGATCGGTGTCGTGCCAGCCGTTGCCCGCGTTGCGCAGCTCATGCACGCCGCCTCCGCCGATCGCCTGGGCGTGGTAGACGACGCGCTGCGAGCCGTCGTAGTACGTCTCGTAACCGAACGGCTGCGAGAGGGTGAGCGGCGCATGCCCGGCCGAAGTGAGGTCGTTGTGGTTCCAGCCGTCGTCCTCGGTGTACCAGAGCTCGTGGACCCGGCCGTCGAGCCGGAGGCCCTGGTAGACGACATGCTGCGACCCCTGATGGGCCCAGATGTAGCCGTTGGCGTTCGTGCCGACGGCGGCGCCGTCGGCTTCCGAGACGAGGTTCTTCGCGTTCCAGGCGTCGCTCGCGCTGCAGTAGAGCTCGTACAGCTGGCCGTCGCCTCCGCCGGTGGGGGTGTACCCCTGGAAGACGACGTGCCGCGTGAACTGTGCGAACAGCCACCCCGTCGGCTGGTAGACGGCGAGCGGCGCTCCCGACGTCGCCGTCGTCAGGTTCTTCATTCTCCATCCCATGGTTCCGCTCCGATCGTCGTTCGGGCGTCGGCTCCGGGAGTCGGCGTTGACAGGTTCCAGGGTAGGCGCGTCGGGGGCGTCGCGGCCTGCACGGATTCGATCGGGATGCGCCGCACGGCGACCCCGTTCTCGCGGCGCTAGCCTGTTCCCGTGCCTGACCGCCTGCATCGCGTCGCCGTCCTCGTGCTGGAGGGCGCCAAACCGCTCGACGTCGGCATCCCCGCGCAGGTCTTCACCACGCGCGCGAGCATGCCGTACGAGGTGCGTGTCTGCGGCGCCGCGCCTGGTCTGGTCACCGGAGGCGACGGGCTCTCGTACCACGTCGCGCACGGTCTCGAGGCGCTCGAGTGGGCCGACATCGTGTTCCTGCCCGGCTATCGGCATCCCGACCGCGACGACCCTCCTGCGGCCGTGGTGGATGCGCTGCGCCGATCGCACGAGCGCGGCGCCCGGCTCGCGGCGATCTCCACCGGCGCGTTCGCCCTCGCTGCCACCGGCCTGCTGAACGGCAAGCGTGCGACGACCCACTGGCATTACACGCGCGCGCTCGCCCAGCGCTACCCGCTGATCAGGGTGGACGAGAACGTGCTGTTCGTCGACGAGGGGGAGGTGCTCACCTCGGCGGGCGCTGCCAGCGGAATCGATCTGTGCCTGCACGTGCTGCGCGGCGACCTCGGCATCGCGGCCGCCAACCACGCCGCCCGGCGGCTGGTGGCCGCGCCCTACCGCAGCGGCGGCCAGGCGCAGTACGTGCCGCGGAGCGTGCCTGAGCCGCTCGGCGAGCGGTTCGCGGCGGTGCGCGAGTGGGCGCTGCACCGGCTGGAAGAGCCCCTCACACTCGACGTGCTCGCCCAGCGCGCGGCGGTGTCGCCGCGCACGTTCTCCCGCCGGTTCGTGGAGGACACCGGCTACACACCCATGCAGTGGGTCATGCGCGCCCGCATCGATGTCGCCCGCGAGCTGCTGGAGCGGTCCGAGCGCAGTGTCGAGCAGATCGCGGCCGACGTGGGCCTCGGCACCGGGGCCAACCTGCGGCTGCACTTCCAGCGCATCCTCGGCACGACCCCCAGCGAGTACCGCCGCACCTTCGCGGGCGCCGAGTAGCCGCGCCGTCCGCCGCAGCGCCGCCGAATCGAGCGGCGTCACCGACATTCGTGACGAATCCCGACATTCGTGGCACGAATCTCGACATTCGTGACGAATGTCGCAGCGCGCGCAGTGCGACGCGCGTGGCGGGATCCTTTCGAACAGTGGCGTTCGCGCCGCTGGTGGGTGACGACGGCAGCGGGGAGGCTTGAGGCGATCGAAAGGATTCCTCCGCATGACCCGCATCGCCATCAACGGATTCGGCCGCATCGGCCGTAACGTGCTCCGCGCCCTCCTGGAGCGCGACAGCGACCTCGAGGTGGTCGCCGTCAACGACCTCACCGAGCCGGCCGCGCTCGCCAAGCTTCTCGCCTTCGACTCCACCGCCGGCCGGCTCGGCCGCCCGGTCTCCGTCGACGGCGACGTGCTCGTGGTCGACGGGCGCCGCATCCGCGTGCTCGCCGAGCGCGAGCCGGCGCAGCTGCCCTGGGGCGAGCTCGGCGTCGACATCGTGCTCGAGTCGACCGGGCGTTTCACCTCCGCCACGGCGGCGCGCGCCCATCTGGAGGCCGGGGCGAAGAAGGTGCTCGTGAGTGCGCCCGCCGACGGCGCCGACGTGACCCTGGCCTTCGGTGTGAACACCGACGCCTACGACCCGGCGATCCACACCATCGTCTCCAACGCGTCCTGCACCACGAACGCCCTCGCCCCGCTGGCGGCCGTCCTCGACGACCTCGCCGGCATCGAGCACGGCTTCATGACGACCGTGCACGCGTACACGCAGGAGCAGAACCTCCAGGACGGCCCGCACCGCGACCCGCGCCGCGCCCGCGCCGCCGCGGTCAACATCGTCCCGACCACCACCGGCGCCGCGAAGGCCATCGGCCTGGTGCTGCCGAACCTCGACGGCAAGCTGTCGGGCGACTCGATCCGCGTGCCGGTCCCGGTCGGCTCGATCGTCGAACTGAACACGGTCGTCTCCCGCGACGTGACCCGGGACGACGTCATCGCCGCGTACAAGGCCGCAGCCGAGGGCGCACTGGCCGGCATCCTGGAGTACTCGGAGGACGCCCTGGTGTCCTCCGACATCACGGGCAACCCGGCGTCCTCGATCTTCGACTCCGCGCTCACCCGCGTCGACGGGCGCCACGTCAAGGTGGTCGCCTGGTACGACAACGAGTGGGGCTTCTCCAACCGCGTCGTCGACACGCTCGGCCTCCTCGCCGGCTGACGCTTCCGGGCTGACAGCCACACCGAGAGCGGACCGCGTGCCACCCGAGCGCGCGGTCCGCTTCGGCATGGTCGGCTAGCGTGAGCGCATGACCCCCGCGCCCGAGACGCCGCCCGAGACGCCGCCCGAGACCTCCGCCGAGAGGTCCTCCGAGCCGATCGCCGAGGGCGTCCGCCGGGTGCGCGTCCCGATGCCCGCCGGCACCGGTCTGCCGTTCAGCAACGCCTACCTGGTCGACGATGCCGACGGTCGCGTGCACGTCGTCGACCCGGGCTCGGCGACAGCGGAGGCGATCGCGGTGCTGGAGGCGGCGATCGGCGAGGCGGAGGTCGGCTCGATCGTCCTCACCCACCTGCACGCCGATCACGCCGGCGGCGCGGCCGCCCTGCGCGTCCGCACCGGCGCCCGCGTGCTGCTGCACGAACGCGAGCGCGCGGCCCTCGGCCGCATCGTGGTCGGCGTGCCCGCGCCGGACTTCGGCGTGTGGGGTGTTCCGCAGGACCGCCGTGCTGAGCTCCTCGCCGCCGCCGCGGCGCCCACCGCACCCGCCGCCGAGCTCCTCGACGAGGTCCTCGGCGGAGTCCTGGCCGACGCGCAGCTGCTCGACATCCCGGGGCGACGTCTTCGGACGATCGGGACACCCGGCCACACCGACGGCCATCTCTGCCTGCTCGACGAGGAGGCCGGCCTCCTCTTCACAGGCGATCACGTGTTGCCGACGGTCAACTCCGGTCTGGGGCTCGGCGGCCCCGCCGATACCAACCCGATCGCCGACTACCTGGCCTCCCTCGATCGTGTCGCCGCGCTCGACACGGGCGCGCTTCGGGCGCTCCCCGGCCACGAAGACCCGTTCACAGGGGTCCGGGAGCGCTGTGCCGCCCTTGCCGCGCACCACCTGCGCCGCACCAAGGAGGTCGCCGCGAGCACAGGCGCCACGGTGTGGGAGGTCGCGTCCGGGCTGAGCTGGACCGGGGGCTGGGATGCGCTCTCCGGCTTCACACTGCTCTCGGCGCTCCGGCAGACCGCCCAGCACCGCCAGCTCGTCGACCGGCGGAGGGTTCTCTGAGCCGAAGGGCTCCCACGGCGCCGCCGCCTACAGCAGCGTCTCCACCCCGAGTACGACGCGGTCGCCCAGATCGACGCCTTCCCGTCGCCGCACCTCGCCCTTGATCGCGACCACGTAGGCGCCGTCCGCCGTCTCGGGGAACACGGACGTCGACCAGCGCGACGACCCCAGCGTCACCATCACCTTGACCGATCCGAACCCCGCGGGCGGGTGCGGCTGCAGCCGGATCTCCTCCGAGACGTCGTCGGGGAGCCGCGCGAACACCCAGAGGTCGCGCCGCGCCTCCCACCGGAACAGCTCGGTCTCGAACTCGTAGCGCACGCCGGCCATGAGCCCACTTTCGCACGGCCCTCCGACATTCGTGCCCGCCGCGCAGGCCCACCCTGCCCGCACGGGGCCGGCCCGCGCTATTCTCGCAACAACGTCAGGAGGCCCCCATGCCCACCCGTCCCGGTTCCGTCACCTTCGTGGCCGTGCTGGCCTACATCAACGGCGTCCTGAACATCGTCGGCGGCGTCGTGACGCTGTTCGCCCGCAATTCGATGGTGGCGTCATCCGACGCCGGAGCGCTGGCCGGGATCACCACGGCGGCGATCCTTTCGATCATCCTCGGCATCGTCATCCTGATCGTCGCGCGCGGGCTGCTGAACGGCAGCCGGTTCGCGCGCGGGCTCGTGACGGTCGTCATGATCCTCAACGCGGTCAGCGGTGTCCTGCTGCTGTTCAGCCTCCAGTTCTTCAGCGGCATCCTGGAGATCCTCTGGGCCGTGGTCATGCTGTCGCTGCTCTACACGCGCCGAGCCAACGCATTCTTCGCCGCGCGCGCGTCCGGCTGAGCCCGATCGGTGAGAATGGAGGAGGCGCCGACGTCGGCGCCTACCGCTTCTCGATCGAAAGGCTGTGGCCATGCGCTGGCCGGACTGGCTCAGGAAGCGCCCCGTCAAGACGGTGCGCACGCGCCCCTTCGACGAGGACGCCCTGCCCGAGCCCGCCGCGCCCACCCTCGAGCAGACGGTCGAGGAAGGCATGCTGCTCGCGGAATACGCCACCCGCATGGCGGTGAAGAACCACATCGTGGTCGACACCATCCAGTACGGCAACGACTTCGACCCCGCCCGGCACACGGAGGAGGCGGCGCACATGCTCCGCGAGCTCGCCGCCGAGCAGGGGGAGGCCGCCGGCCGGATCGAGGAGGACCTGGAGGCCGCGCAGGGTCTGCGCGGCGACGCGATGCACCCGCACGACTACCGCGACATCGACGTGGCCAACCTGCGACTGCGCCGGGACGCCGCGATCGCGCTCGCGGACGCGCTCCGGTCGAAGGCGGACTCGGAGGAAGACCTGCTCGCGCTGGTGGAACGCGGCCGCATCGACGCGTGGGACGAGGTCGGCCGGGCGATCGGGGCGGCCCTGGACGCGTTCTCGGGCGTGGAGGCTCTGCGCGCCGACTACGAACGCGAGAAGCCGGCGCGCCTCAAGCTGCTGATCTGGCGCGACCTGGCGCGGTTGCAGGAGGAGCGGACCGGGTACTGAGTGGCAGCCGATGAACTATGAAAGCATTATAAATTCGTCATACCCTGTACAGAATTACTCCTGGTCTGGTTGACTCGTGATGCGTTCGACGTCGCGCTCTCGGCGCGACATCATCCGCGCAAGGAGCTTCACCCATGCCGCTTCGAATTACCTCGCCGCAGACCAAAGTCGTGTTTGTTGTCCTGGGATACATTGCCGCCCTCACAGTGGCGGTCGTTGGTGCACTCCTGCTGAACGTGTCGGCAGGGCTGTTCGCATACGGTGCGGTGGTCCTCGTCCTCGTGCTCGTTGGCGCGCGTACCTTCCGCGGTGAGGCAGAAGACGTGCACGCGTCGCGCCCGATGTGGAGGATGACTACCAAGCCGGTCGCGGGATTCGTCATCGCCGCGCTCTTCTTCCTCCAAGCGCTCACCACCGCAGCCAGCGCGGCAGACGCGCCTCACTATGCACCCCTGTACGTCCTTTCGATCGTCTTCTCCTTGGCACTGTCTGCGGCGTATCTCAACTCGTCGCTCCGGCTCCGCCGTATCGTCTAGTTGCCGTTCATCGTGCCCGCTGCACCTTCGGCGGACGCTTCACCCGCGCAACCCCACCGGCGGCACCAGCGTCCCCACCTCCGTGCGAACCCACCGGTCGCCGGTCACCCGCTTCTCGGCGTGAGTCGCGAAGCGGTAGAGGAACATCCGCGCCCGCACCGAACGGGGAGGGGTACCGCCGAACGGGTCGAGCCGCAGCAGCCGCAGCGTCGGCCGGTCGGCCTCCAGAAGCCGCAGCAGGAACACCTCGAACCAGGGCGAGTCGCGCGACCCGAGAGCGAGGAACCACATCAGCCAGTCGAGTCGCAGATGGTACGGGGCGTACTGGCGCGGCAGTCGCCGCACGTCGCCCGGCTTGCCCTTGAAGCCGTACTCGAGCCAGCGGGCCGCGGGGTCGTGCGGGTCGTCCTCCGTTCCCTCCACCACGACCTCGTAGCGCTCCTTGGTCACGCTGCCGAACGCGCCGTAGGCGTTCACCAGGTGCCAGCGGTTGAAGCTCGCGTTCATCAGCTGACGACGCCGGAACAGGTTGCGCAGCGGCCACCAGCTCAGCGCCACCAGCAGAGCGCTCACGAGGAGTACCGGCACCGCGTACCAGAGCGGCACCTCGGTCGCCCCGATTCCGCCGCTCACCGCGCCGCCCGTCAGCCAGCGCCACGCCCCATCGCCCACCCCGGCGAACGCGAGAACGATGGTGATCCAGTTGAGCCACGCGAAGTTCCCGGTCGCCACGAGCCAGAGCTGCGTCAGGATGACGACGGCCGCGGCGATGCTCGCGACCGGTTGCGGAAGGAACAGCAGCCAGGGAACGATCAGCTGCGCGAAATGGTTGCCCAGCACCTCCACGCGATGCCACCACCTCGGCAGCAGGTGGGCCGTGCGGCTCAACGGGTTCGGCATCGGCTGCGTCTCGTGGTGGTAGAAGAGCGCGGTGAGGTCGCGCCAGGAGCGGTCGCCGCGCATCTTGATCATCCCGGCTCCGAACTCCAGCCGGAAGACCAGCCAGCGCACCAGGATGACGATCGTGATCGGGGGAGCGGTGTCCCACGACCCGAGGAAGGCGACCGTGAACCCCGCCTCGCAGATCAGGCTCTCCCAGCCGAAGCTGTAGAAGGTCTGCCCGATGTGCACGATCGACAGGTAGAGGAACCACACGATCAGGAACACCGGGATGAAGATGTACGACGGCGTCAGCTGGAGCACGCCGACGACGATGAGGGCCGACAGCACCGCACCTGTCCACGCGACGGCACGAAGGAGCCGATCGGAGTACCGCAGCCGGAAGAGCGTCGGCTGACGCCGGGCGTAGCTGTTCCGCAAGTATCGCGGTGCGGGCAGCAGACCGTGCTCGCCGAGCAGCGCGGGGAACTGGGCGACGGCGGACAGGAATGCGACGACGTAGAGCGCCGCGACTCCGCGCTGGAGGATCTCACGCGCGATCGTGTAGTCGGGCCCGGCCAGCCAGCCCAGCGCGTCCAACGGTCATCACCTCGACACGATCGCGGTACGCCCGACAGCGTACGCCGCCGGAAGGGCGCTGACTACGCGGCGAGTTCGGCGTCGAGCCGGATGGCGCGGTGGTCCGAGGCGCCGGCCGGCAGCACGTCCACCCGCTCCACCTCGAAGCCCGTCGAAGTCACGAAGTCGAAGTAGCCGGTGAAGAACTTGTAGCGCAGGTAGGTCGGCTCGTCGCTGCGCTTGAGGGTGTAGCCCGCCGTGGTCAGGTGACGCTCCAGTCCGCGGATGAACCACGGGTAGTTGAAGTCGCCGACCATGATCGCCGGCGTATCGGGGGCGAGCGAGCGCATCCCGTCGTGAGCCGCGGCGATCTGCTTGCGGCGCAACGAGTTGGAGGCCGTCAGCGGTGCCGCATGGAACGAACCGACCAGCACGCGCTCGCCGGAGTCGCGGTCGCGCAGCAGCGCGGCCAGCAGCCGCTCGTTCGCGGGAGCGAGGACGCGGTCGTGGATCGACTTGTGCACGGCGAACACCTGGGTGTCCAGCACTTCGTAGCGCTCGTCACGCACGTACACGGCGAGGCCGAGGCGGTTGGCGCGCGTCGCGTCGGCGAGCTGCAGGTCGTGCAGCCGGGGCGAGAGCATCTCGCTGTCGCACTCCTGCAGGCACAACGCGTCCACGTCGTACGTCCTGGCGATGTCTTCGAGCTCGTGACCGGCGGCGTGCTTGCGCAGGTTGTAGCTGATGATCCGCAGGGCCACCCACCTCCTCGCACTGTTCGTCGTCCACGGACGGACATCGTTCATTCTGACCCACTTCTCAGACGGCTGGACGCCGACCTCCCGTATCCCACACGGAATTCACACCCTGGTCATCACCCGTTGGACCGGTACGGTGGTGGCATGGCAGGCGATGCAGTCGTTCTCACCGTCCCCGGTCCGCACGGTGATCGGGAAGTCCGCATCTCGAGCCCCGGTCGCGTGCTGTATCCCGAGCTGGGAATCACCAAGCTCGACCTCGCGAACTACATCGTCGAGGTGGGCGACGCGTTCGTCCGCGCCAACGGCGACCGCCCGGTGTCGCTGCAGCGGTTCCCGGAGGGAATCGGCGGGGAGGAGTTCTTCTCGAAGAACCCGCCGCGCGGCACGCCCGACTTCGTGCGGTCGGTCCCTGTCGTGTATCCGAGCGCGCGCTCGCATCCCCAGCTCGTGATCGACGAGCCGGCCGCGGCAGTCTGGGCCGTGCAGATGAACACGATCGTCTTCCACCCGTGGCCGTCGCGCGCGGAGGACTCCGACAACCCCGACCAGCTGCGCATCGACCTCGACCCGCAGCCGGGAACCGGCTTCACCGACGCCGTTCCGGCCGCGATCGAGCTGCGAGCCGTGCTCGCGGAGGTCGGGCTGGAGGCGTACATCAAGACATCGGGCAACCGTGGCCTGCACGTGTTCGCCCCCATCGAGCCGGTGCGCGAGTTCCTCGACGTGCGGCACGCGGTGATCGCGGCCGCCCGGGAGCTGGAGCGTCGGATGCCGGACGCGGTCACGACGGCGTGGTGGAAGGAGGAGCGCGGCGAGAAGGTCTTCGTCGACTTCAACCAGGCCAACCGCGACCGCACGATGGCCGGTGCATACAGCCCGCGAGCGCTCGCGCACGCGCCGGTCTCGGCGCCGGTCGCCTGGGACGAGCTCCCGGAGGCCGATCCGCGCGAGTTCACCGTGCTCACCATGCCCGAGCGGCTGCGGAAGGTCGGCGACCCGTGGCAGGACTTCGGTGAGCGCCCCGGCCGCATCGATGCCCTGCTCGAGTGGTGGCAGCGCGACCTCGACGACGGGCTCGGCGAGCTCCCCTTCCCGCCCGACTACCCCAAGATGCCCGGCGAGCCGCCGCGCGTGCAGCCGTCCCGAGCCAAGAAGCCCTGACGAAGAAGCCCTGACGAAGCAGCTCTGACGAAGCAGCTCTGACGAAGCAGCTCTGACGCACAGTCCCTCCCGGACCTGTGCACGCCTCCGCCGGCATGTCGCGTGCATTGCTCCGGAAGCGACCGAGTCAGGACATGACGTCCGCGAGGTCGTAGGCGATCGGGCGGTCGAGCTGGTCGTAGGTGCAGGAGGCCGGGTCGCGGTCCGGGCGCCAGCGCTCGAACTGGGCGGTGTGCCGGAAGCGCATGCCCTCCATCTGGTCGTAGCGGACCTCGAGCACGCGCTCGGGCCGCAGCCGCACGAACGAGACGTCCTTGCTGGCCGAGAACCTGCTGCGGTCGGTCGCGCCCCTCACCGCGGCGCCGTTCTCGTCCCGTTCCACCAGCGGCTCCAGGTCGTCGACGAGTTGCATGCGCACCTTGTCGCTGAAGGCGGACACGCCTCCCACGTTGCGCAGCACGCCGTCATCGCCGTACAGCCCGACGAGCAGGGAGCCCACACCGCGTCCGCTGGCGTGCACGCGGTAGCCGAGCACCACGACGTCCGCGGTGCGGTGGTGCTTGATCTTGAGCATGGTGCGCTTGTTCGGCGCGTAGGCGCCGGCGAGCGGCTTCGCCACGACCCCGTCGAGTCCGGCGCCTTCGAACTCGACGAGCCAGGTCCGCGCCAGCTCGACGTCGGTGGTCGTCCGGGTGATCCGCAGCGGAGCCGGGAGGTCGCTCGCGAACTCCTCCAGCGCCGCACGGCGCTCGGCGAACGGCCGGTCGAGGTACGATTCGTCGCCCAGCCCGAGCAGGTCGAACGCCACGAAGGTCGCGGGAGTCTGCTCGGAGAGCAGCGTCACCCGGCTGGCTGCGGGGTGGATGCGCTGCGAGAGCGCCTCCCAGTCCAGCCGCTGGCTGCCGGGCTCGCCTGTCGGCACGACGATCTCGCCGTCGAGGACGCAGGGGGAGGGCAGCAGCTCGCGGAAGGCCGCGACGAGCTCGGGGAAGTAGCGCGTGAGCATCTTGGAGCCCCTGCTGCCGATCTGCACGTCGCCGACGGTGCCGTCGCCGGCGTCGGCGGCGTAGACGATGGCGCGGAAGCCGTCCCATTTGGGTTCGAAGCTGAGCCCGCCCGGTACGGAGTCCTGCTCCGGTACGGCGGGGACGGCCTTGGCGAGCATCGGGGCGACGGGGGAGTCCGCGGTCGGAAGCATGTCTCGATCATGCCGTGCACGGCCCGGCACCGGAAGGGCGCTGCAGCAGGGAGGGCGCTGCGAACGACGGACACTCAGCCGGAGGTTAGGTAAGCCTGACCTATACTCGAGGGGATATGCACCGACCCGACCACGCCGCGCACACCGCCGCCACCGCGCACCACGACGACCGCGCGCAGTTCCTCGTCGTGGGCGACGAGACGTCGCTGACCGAGCTGGAGGCGGAGCTCGCGCTGCTGCCGCTGTGCGCGCGTGGACGTGTCTTCGTGGAGGTCGGCGAGCCGGCCGAGATCGTCCCGCTCGCCGCGCCGATGCGCATGACGGTCACCTGGCTGGTCCGCTCCGAGCGCTCCGGCCGGCCGGGAACCGCGCAGCCGTGCGCGCGTGGCGAGGCGGCGACGCGCGCCGTCCGCGCCTGGACGGCCGAGATGCTCTGTGACGGGCCCGGGAGCACGCGCGCGATCGTGACCGGCGCGTGGCCGCTGGCCACCGAGGTGGGGGAGCACCTCGTGGAGTGCGCCGGCATGGAGCCGGGCGCCGTCAGTCTGCCGTCAGGGCCTCGCTGATCCGCCACAGGTCACGTCCGAGCTGAGCGTCTTTCGCCTGCGCGGCCGTGCGGCCGTTGGCCCGGAACCGGTCGAAGTAGGTGCCGGTCGGCGCACCGACCGGGAGCGGCCCGGCCAGCCGCTCCAACGGTGCGGCGCCGGCCTCCGCGGTCACGCCGTAGCGGCCTCCCGTCACGGCATTGCCGAACCGGATCAGCGGGGAGCTGCCGCCGAAGCGTGTCGCGACCGTGCCCGGATGGAACGAGTATGCACCGACTCCCATGCCCGTGAACTGCTCGCCGAGCTCGACCGCGAACAGGATCGTCGCCAGCTTCGACGTGCCGTACGCCTGCCAGCCGCCGCGCCAGGGCCGACGCGACCAGTCGAGATCGTCGAGACGCAGCCGTCCGAACCGGTTGGCCATGCTGGCGGTCGAGACGACGCGGACATCCCGCCCGTCCTTGGCGGTCTGCACGAGCCGCGGCCGGAGCAGCCGCGTCAGCAGGAACGGCGCCAGGTGGTTGACCTGGATGGTCCGTTCGTGCCCATCGGCCGTCAGACCCCGCTCGTGGTACAGGCCGCCCGCATTGTTGGCCAGCACATCGATGCCGTCGTAGCGATCCAGGAGGGCGGAGGCGAGAGCGCGCACGTCGTCCAGTCGCTCGAAGTCGGCGATGAACGCCGTCGCTCCGATCCGCTCGGCGACCGCCCGCGTGCGCTCGGCGTCGCGTCCGACCACCGCGACCCGGTCGCCGCCGGCGGCCAGCCGCTCCGCTGCCACGGCGCCGATCCCGGAGCTTGCGCCGGTGACGACGATCGTTCGTCCCGTGTCCGTCATCGGTAGCCGCCCTTCTCGAGACCGGCCTCGATCTCGAAGCGATTGCGCAGCGGGTCGCGTCCCGCCAGCAGGTAGAGGAACGGGAACAGCATCCCGTAGCGCCGCCATTGGCGCTTGTGGACGACTTCGTGCTCGAGCACGTCGTCGGTCACGTTCCGGTCGGTCAGGTAGCAACCGCCGACGCACGAGCCACCGCGTCCGAACGTGCGTCTCGGCATCCCACGGAAGACGAAGAGCCCGGCCCGGCGTTCGACACGGCCCGTGCTCCAGATGAAGCCCCAGACGAAGCCGACGGAGGTCGCGTACAGGTAGCCGAGCCGGCTGATCGGCGAGTCGAGGAAGAGGGAGGCGAGGAGGCCGTCGGGGCGGCGCGCGGCCATCGTCACTTCTCCGGGCGCCCGTAGGCCTCCAGGAGGCGGAGCCAGACCTCGCTGATCGTCGGATACGACGGCACGGCGTGCCAGAGCCGATCGAGGGGAACCTCCCCGACGACGGCGATCGTGGCCGAGTGCAGCAGCTCGCCGACGTCCTGGCCCACGAACGTCGCGCCGACCACCACCTTCCTGTCCTCGTCGATGACCATCCGGGCGGTGCCCGAGTAGTCGTCCGCCACCACGTACGCCCCGCTGACCGAGCCGATCGGGTAGTCGACGACGCGGATGCGGTGCCCGGCCTTCTCGGCTGCGGCAGCGGTGAGGCCGACGGAGGCGACCTCCGGCTCGGTGAACGTGACCTGGGGGACCGCCTGGTGGTCGGCCGTCGCGACGAAGGCCCCCCACGGCGCGAGCGACACCTCGCGGCCATGCGCCCGTGCGGCGATCGCGTCGCCGGCGGCGCGCGCCTGGTACTTGCCCTGGTGCGTGAGCAGGGCTCGGTGGTTCACGTCGCCGACGCCGTACAGCCAGCCGTCGTCGATCGGTTCGCCGTCGGTGCCGAGCACGCGCATGCTGTCGTCGACGCTCAGCCACGCGCCATCCTCGAGGCCGAAGGCGTCGAGGCCGAGCCCGGATGTCCGCGGCAATCGCCCGGTCGCCACCAGCAGCTCGTCCGTCTCGACGACGCTGCCGTCGCCCAGCCGGATGCGGAACCGATCATCGTCGGTCCGCTCGACGGACTCGGTGGTGACGTCGAGGTGGACGTGCGCGCCCAGCTCCTTCAGCGACGCCGCCACCTGCTCGCCGGCGAACGGCTCCTCGGTGCCCAGCAGCCCGCTGCGCGCGATGAGGTGCACGTCGGTGCCGAAGCCCGCGTACGCCGTCGCCATCTCGCATCCCACGGTGCCGCCGCCCAGGATGGCGAGCGACACCGGCACACGCTGCACACTGGTCGCGTCGCGGCTCGTCCACGGCTCGCTGTCGCGCAGCCCCGGGATGTTCGGGAGCAGCGAGGCCGAGCCGGTGCAGACGGCGACGGCGTGCCGCGCTGTGAGCACCGTGACCGTGCCGTCCTCCGCGGTCACCGTCACCTCCTTGGGCGCGGTGATCGTGCCCCAGCCCCTGACCAGGTCGATCCCGGCACCGCGCAGCCACTCCACCTGACCGTCGTCCTTCCAGTCGCTGGTCATGTAGTCGCGGCGGCGCAGCACGGCGGAGACGTCGAGCGGCCCGGTGACCGCCTCCCGTGCCCCGCCCACCCGCTGGGCCGCCCGGAGTGCCGCGGCCGATCGCAGGAGGGTCTTGGACGGGATGCAGGCCCAGAACGAGCACTC
This sequence comes from uncultured Leifsonia sp., assembly GCF_945957465.1. Lineage (GTDB taxonomy): Bacteria > Actinomycetota > Actinomycetes > Actinomycetales > Microbacteriaceae > Leifsonia. Next base: position 6,656 of record NZ_CAMFLC010000043.1, on the reverse strand, counting down.
GCCCCCGACGAGCTCCGCCTCCACGATGACGGTGCGCAGGCCGCCCTGTGCTGCGCGGTCGGCGACGTTCTCACCGACGGCTCCCGCTCCGATCACGATGACGTCGTACTCGGCGGCTGCTGCCATGATTCCTCCCGCTGTTCGGTCTGTGGTCGTATGGAGCGTACGCGCGGTCAGCGCCCGACGAACTCGGCCGGGGTGCGCGACAGGAAGGCCTGCAGGCCGATTCGGGCGTCTTCGCTCGCGGCCAGTCGCGCGAGCGCCGGCTGCAGCCCGGCCTCCGCCACTGCATCGCCCTCCCGCACCGCCGTGAACGCGTTCGCGAGCGCGGCCTGCACGGCCAGCGGCGCCTGTGCCGCGATCCGTTCGGCGATGCTCAGGGCCGCGTCGAACTGTGCTCCGTCGTCGACGACCTCCTGCACGAGTCCGATCCGGTACGCCTCCTCGGCGTCGAACAGGTCGCCCGTGAGGATGTAGCGCATGGCGTTGCCCCAGCCCGCGGCCCGCGGGAACCGGATCGTCGCTCCGCCGAACGGGAGGATGCCGCGTGCGACCTCGATCTGGCCGAACCGCGTCGACCGCGCCGCGACGGCGACATCGGAGGCGAGGATCAGCTCGATGCCGAAGGTCAGGCAGGTGCCCTGCACGGCGATGACCACCGGCTTGGTGCGCTGCTGCCCGGAGACGGCCCAGGGGTCGACGCCGGTGTCGGACACGAAGGAGATGCCGTCCGCGCCGATCCGGGGCCCGATGTCGGCCAGGTCGAGCCCGCCCGTGAAGTGGTCGCCGACGGCGTAGACCAGGCCGACGCGGAGCTCCGGATCGCGCTCCAGCTGTCCGTAGGCTTCGGCGAGCCCGGTCAGGAGCTCGAAGTCCGCCGCGTTGCGCTTCTCGGGCCGGTTGAGGCCGATGAGGAGGACGTGCCCGCGCTGCTCGGTCAGGATCCTGGGTTCGCTCATACCGCCAACGCTACCGGCCGCGATCAGCCGGCGTCACGCAGTGGGCCCGTGAGCGAGCCGAGGATCCGCAGGATCACCGGCAGATCGCGACCGGCCGCTTCCGGCGACTCGGGGGCGAACTCGGTGATAGCCGCTCCGGCGAGCTCGAAGCGGGCGCGCAGCGCACGGATCGCGTCGGCCAGCTGAGCCGGCGTGACGCCGAACGGCTCCGGGTAGCCGACGCCGTCGACGGCGGACGGATCGAGAACGTCGAGATCGATGTGCAGGTACACGGACGTCGCCCCCGTGGCCTCGACGGCATCGACGAGCGTCTGCGGGTCGTCGAACCCGTCCGGCCCGACCAGCCGGATGCCCATCCGCTCGACGAATGCCGACTCGCCGTCGTCGAGTGCGCGTGTCCCGGCGAGCACGAGCTGCTCGTGATGGAGGCGCGCCGGCCCGGTGGCGGCGAGGCCGTCGGGGCCGTCGCCGAGCAGGGCGCGCACGACCATGCCGTGGAAGGCTCCGGATGGCGAGGTCGAGACGCTGTTGAGGTCGCCGTGCGCGTCGAACCAGACCACCGCCACCGATCCTGACGGGTGCGACGATACGGCGTGCTGTACGCTCGCCAGATCCGCGGCGCAGTCGCCCCCGATGGTGACGACGGGCTCCTCGAGCACTGCCAGCTCGGCCTCGGCGAGTTCGCGGACGAGTGTCAGCGACGAGTAGCGCAGCACCCCTGTGCCGAGTGCTTCGCCGGCGGCCGCCGGCACCGCGACGCTGTGTGTCGCCGTCGTGGGCAGGTCGCCGCGGATGGCGTCGGCGCCGTCGATGAGGCGCATCGCGCGTGACGAGCCGGAGCCCTGCCACTGGGGGACGACGAGGAACGAAGCGGGGCTCATCCTCTCTCCTTCCGGTTCGGTGTCATGGCGACGTCGGTCTCATGGCGTCATGGCGTCAGCGACCTGCGGCTGCGCACCCTGCGCTGCCGGCGGATCAGCAGCGCGACGACGGCCGCGACCACGATGAGCCCGACGACGAGGAGCCAGACGAACCACGGGCCGGGTCCGGTGCCGACCGCGTCGCCGAGGCCGTGGGCTGCGGCCACCGCGGCCTGCGTCCAGTCCTGGGTGTGCACCTTGGGGGCGACCTGCTGCTGCTCGATCGCGGTGAGCTCCTGGTCGCTGACGGGGCCGCTGTCATCGCCGGAGAGGTAGTACGAACCGGTATCGGTCGCGATGGCCAGGAGGTAGTCGGTGGGCCCGAGGTCGTTGCGAGCGGCCGTCTCGTTGGCCCAGTCCTCGGCGTCGGCAGGATCGGTGAAGTGGTCGACGAACACCACGGAGAGCGTGATGTGGTGGTTCTTCTTCAGGTCGGCGGTCGCCGACTCGATGGTGTCGATGTCGGCCGTGGAGAGCACGCCCGCCTGATCGACGACGCGGCCAGGGCCGAGGTCCACCGGGTCGGCGGCCACGGCCGCGGAGGCGCCGAGCGCGAGGGGTGCGCCCGCGATGCCGAGGGCGAGCAGGAACGCGGTCAGGACACGACGCACAGGCATCCACCCACTCTCCCGAGCCCAGCTGTCATTCAGCCGAGTCTATTGACCGGCCAGGAGCCGTGTCACTGTTTCGGCCTGTTACACCACGGATGCGCTGCGCCGCCGTCGCCGCCCACAATGGCTCCTATGCCTCCGGTCGCCCGCACCCTCGCCGTCGTCGAGGCGACGCGCTTCCGGGGCCACGACCCGGAGTACCACGCGTACGTGCAGGTGCTGGTCGGCGGAGTCGTCCGGGCGGCGGAGGCTGCCGGCTGGACCGTGGCGCGGCTGGCCGCCGACGCCGGAACCGACGCGCTGCTCGCTTCGACCGACCGTGCGCACGCGGTGGTGATCGTGGGCGGGGAGGACATCGCACCGCGGTTCTACGGCGCGTCGGGAGGCTACCCGCACGAGAGCCTGCACCGTGAGACCGCGGACGCGGCCCAACTCGCGCTCGTGCACCGGTCGATCGAGCGCGGAGTGCCGCTGCTCGGAATCTGCCGCGGCCTCCAGATCGTCAACGTCGCGCTCGGCGGCACGCTCATCCAGGACCTCGGCGAGAGCGACCACGTGCGTCGCGGCGTGCCGATCCCGGACGTGCTGACCACCCATCCCGTGCTGCTGGAGCCGGGGAGCCGGGTCGAGGAGCTGCTCGGCGGTCCGGTCGTCTCCGTCCGCAGCGCCCACCACCAGGCGGTCGACCTGGTCGGGTCCGGACTCCGTGTGACCGGCCGGGCTCCGGACGGGCACGTCGAGGCGATCGAGCACGAGTCGGCCCCGATCGTCGCGGTGCAGTGGCACCCGGAGGATCCCGCGGCCCCCGCCGGCCAGCTCGCCGCGCTGCTCGGCGCCCTCCGCACCCGCACCGCCGCCGCTGCTGTCGCCCCTGCCGCCGCCGCTGCCGCCGCCTGACCCTGCGAGATTCGTCACGAATGTCGAGATTCGTGCCACGAATGAGCGGATTCGTGACGAATGTCGTCAGGCGCGGGGGTCAGGGGTTCCAGCCGTCGTCGCCGACGAGGGGGACGAAGGTGACGGCGCCCAGATCGCGCTCGTGGAGGCCGCCGTCGGCTCCGCGCTCGAACACGACCAGGTGCTGAGCGCGGCCCGGGCGACCGATCGGCATCACGATCCGGCCGTGTCGGCTGAGCTGGTCGGGCCACGCCTTCGGCAACGCGGGGCCCGTGGCCGCGGCGACGATCACATCGTAGGGGGCGCCCTGCGGCCAGCCCAGGGTGCCGTCGCCGGTCACGACCTCCACCCGGTAGCCGAGCGCCTCCAGCGTCGCGGCGGCTGCGATCGCCAGGCCCGGATGGCGCTCGATGCCGACGACCCGGTGACCGAGCTCGGCGGCGACCGCGGCGGCATACCCGGAACCCGTTCCCACGTCCAGAACGCTGTCCTCCGGACCGATCCGGGCGGCCTCCAGCATGAGCGCCACGATGAACGGCTGTGAGATCGTCTGCCCGTCGCCGATCGGCATCGGATGATCCTCGTAGGCGTAGCGCTCCGAACCCTCCGGGACGAACTCGTGCCGCGGCACGCGCCGCATCGCGTCGAGCACGCGCTGGTCCTCGATCCCGCGGCGGACGAGCTGCTCCTCGACCATCCGCTCCCGTTCTGCGGCGAATTCCCTGTTCGTGAGGCCTATTGAACCACCACGGCCTGCCGATCCTGAAGGCTGGATGCGGCGGCGTCGAGCGCCTCGGGTGCGGCTCCGGCGGCCTCGAGCGCCAGCAGCGCCGCTCCCAGGATCGGAGCCGCGGTCACCACGGTGACCCGCGCGAGCGGAGCCCGATCGGCCAGCCCGTTCCGCACCGCGTTCAGGAGGCGCTCGTCGCGCGAGCCGATCACTCCGCCGCCGAGGACCACCGGGACCGGACGGTCCAGGAGCGCCAACCGCCGCAGCGTCGTGACGGCGAAGAGGACGACCTCCTCCGCCTGCCGGTCCACGAGACCCTGGGCGACGGGATCGCCCGCACGGGACGCGGCGAGAACGGACGGCGCGAGGCGTGCCAGTTCACTGCTCGCGATGCGCCCGAAGTGCAGGGCTTCGATGACGTCGGGTATGCCCGTCAGACCGAAGACCGCCGGGATCATCGAAGCGAGGCGGGTGGCCGGCCCGCGGCCGTCGACGGCGCGTGCCGCATGCCAGAGCGCCTGCTCGCCCAGGTGCCAGCCGCCGCCCCAGTCGCCGGAGGTCATCCCGAGCGAGGGATAGCGCACCACGGCGCCGTCGGCGCGGACGCCGACGCAGTTGATGCCGGTGCCGCAGACCACCGCGACCGCGTCGGGTTCGCTCGTGCCGGCACGGAGCAGCGCGAAGAGGTCGTTGTCCACGACGGCGTCCGCCCACGCATAGCCGGCGATCCCGGCGCGGAACTCGGCGACCTCCGCCGGCAGGTCCAGCCCGGAGAGGTAGATGTTGACGCTCGCCAGCGGCCGCGGCCCCGTCTCGACCAGCAGCCGCTCGATCAGCTCGTCGACGAGGGCCGCCGTCGCGGCCATCCCGATCAGGTGCGGGCTGGACGTCGCGCCGCGCACCGCCGCGACCACAGTGCCGTCCAGCCCCAGTGCGACGGCATCCGTCTTGGAGCCGCCTCCGTCGACCGCGACGACGATCGGCGCACCAGGCGTAACGTCGGTCATCGCGCCCACGCCAGGTGATCGTGATTGCGGGCGATCAGCAGGTCGGTCAGCTTCTCGGCGCGGTCGTACTGCCCGACCAGCGGGTGCGCGAGCATCGCTCGCACGACGCGCTCGCGTCCTCCGTGCACGGCGGCGTCGAGCGCGAGCCGCTCGTATCCCGCCACGTGGCCGATGAGCCCCGCCAGGTCGGCAGGCAGGGGAGCGACGGGGCGAGCATGCACCCCGCCGGCGCCGACGGTCGCCGGCACCTCGATCACGTGGTCGTCGGGCAGGAACGGCAGTGTGCCGTCGTTGCGCAGGTTGACCACCTGCACGTCGCCGCGGTCGCTCGTCAGCGAGGCGAGCAGGTCGACCGCCGCCTCGGAGTAGAACGCGCCGCCGCGCTGGGCCAGTTGCTCCGGTTTGCGGTCGACCGCCGGGTCCGCGTAGAGCTCGAGCAGCTCGCGTTCGACCTGCTGCACGGCCTCCGCCCTGGTCGGCGCGTCGAGCTGCTCGCGCAGCACCTCGTCGTGGGCGTAGTAGTAGCGCAGGTAGTAGCTCGGCAAGTTCCCGAGCAGCCGCAGCAGGGAGGCCGGGAGCTCGATCTCCTCGGCGAGCTGGGGGAGCCGCGTGGACAGCAGCTCGGGCAGGACGTCCCGGCCGCCGACGGTGACCGATCGCTCCCAGGTCAGGTGGTTGAGGCCGACGTGGCCGAGGGCGACCTCGCCGGGGGACACGTCGAGCATGGCGGCGAACCGGCGCTGGAAGCCGATCGCGACGTTGCAGAGCCCGACGGCACGGTGACCCTCCTGCAGCAGGGCGCGCGTGACGATGCCGACCGGGTTGGTGAAGTCGACGATCCACGCGCCGGGCTTGGCGTGCGTGCGCACGACCTCGGCCACCGAGAGCACGACGGGCACCGTCCGCAGCGCCTTGGCGAATCCGCCCGGACCGGTGGTCTCCTGCCCGATGCACCCGCACTCGTGCGGGAAGGTCTCGTCGCCGTGCCGGGCGGCCTGCCCGCCGACCCGCAGCTGGATCAGCACGGCGTCCGCGTCGGCGACTCCGGCGACCAGGTCGGAGGTCGGGACGATCCGGCCCGGATGGCCCGCCGCGCGGAACATGCGCTCGCTGACCCCGCCGACCAGCCGCAGCCGCTCCGGATCGGTGTCGACGAGCCAGAGCTCCTCGATCGGCAGCAGCTCGCGCAACCGCGCGAATCCGTCCACGAGTTCGGGGGTATAGGTGGAGCCTCCGCCCACGACAGCCAGTTTCACGCGTTATCCCTTCACGCCGGTGAGTGTGATGCCCTCCACGAAGACGCGTTGGGCGAAGAAGAAGATGATGACGACCGGGACGGTGACGAGCATCGTCATCGCCATGGTGAGACCCCAGTCGGTGCCGTGCACGCCGCGGAAGGAGGCGAGCCCGTAGGCGACCGGCCACGCGGCCGGGTTCTCGGAGGTGTAGAGCAGCGGGCCGTAGTAGTCGTTCCACGAGTTGAAGAACATGAAGATCGCCGTCGCCGCGATGCCGGGCTTCGCCATCGGCAG
>NZ_CAMFLC010000042.1 GCF_945957465.1 uncultured Leifsonia sp. | reverse complement strand
CCCTCGATGCCCTCGGCGATCAGCTGCTCATCGCTCGGCACGTCGGCCTGGAAGTAGCGGTCACGCGAGTAGGAGGTCTTCTTGCCGCGGGTCTGCAGGGCGCCGAGGGAGCCCATGCCGCGGTAGTTCTTGAACTGCTTGCCGTTGACGAACACCAGCTCACCAGGCGACTCGGCCGTACCGGCCAGCAGCGACCCCAGCATGACGCTGTCCGCGCCGGCGACGAGCGCCTTGGCGATGTCGCCCGAGTACTGGAGGCCTCCGTCGGCGATCAGCGGCACGTTCGCGGAGCGGGCGGCCAGCGACGCCTCGTACACAGCGGTCACCTGCGGCACGCCGACGCCGGCGACGACGCGCGTGGTGCAGATGGAGCCCGGGCCGACACCGACCTTGATGGCGTCGGCGCCCGCGTCGATGAGCGCCTGGGCGCCCGCGCGGGTGGCCACGTTGCCACCGATCACGTCGACGTGCGAGGCGCGCGGCTCGTGCTTGAGGCGGCGGATGATGTCGAGCACGCCGGCCGAGTCGCCGTTGGCGGTATCCACCACGATGACGTCCACACCCGCGTCGACGAGGGTCATCGCGCGGTCCCAGGCGTCGCCGAAGAACCCGATCGCGGCGCCGACCCGCAGGCGGCCCTCGTCGTCCTTGGTGGCGTTGGGGTACTTCTCGCTCTTGTCGAAGTCCTTGACGGTGATCAGGCCGCGCAGCCGACCGTCGGCATCCACGAGCGGGAGCTTCTCGATCTTGTGCTCGGCGAAGATCGCGACGGCCGCGTCCGGGTCGATGCCGACGGGCGCGGTAATGAGCGGCATGCGCGTCATCACGTCGCGGACGAGCGTCGTCGACCGCTCGAACGGCGAGACGAACCGCATGTCGCGGTTGGTGATGATGCCGACGAGCTTGCCGTCGCCCTCGACGACCGGAAGGCCGGAGACACGGAACTGCCCGCAGAGGGCGTCGACCTCCTCCACGGTGGCGTCCGGAGTGGTGGTCACCGGGTTGGTGATCATGCCCGACTCGGAGCGCTTGACCTTGTCGACATTGGTCGCCTGATCCTCGATGGACAGGTTGCGGTGGATGATGCCGATGCCGCCGTGACGGGCCATTGCGACGGCCATGCGCGACTCGGTCACGGTGTCCATGGCGCTGGACAGCAACGGTGTCGCCATGGTGATCCGCTTGGTCAGGCGAGTCGAGGTGTCCGCCTCGCTCGGGATGACGTCGGTGTGCCCGGGGAGGAGCATGACGTCGTCGTAGGTCAAACCGATGAATCCGAACGGATCCGCCTGGTCCATTTCACCCCTATCAAGGTCGCGCGAGTGTGGATGTCCAATGGTAACGGGAGAACCTGGTGGTCTATTCCGCGGGCGGGCGGGTCACTCCACCGGTGCGAGGTCGAGCTCGGCCTGCCTGCGCCCCTGTCGTGCCGCGACGATCATGTCGACGCTCAGGACGGCGAGGGCGAGCCACACGATTCCGAAGCCGATCCACCGCTCGGGCGGCATCGCCTCGTTCAGGAGCACGACGCCGACCAGGAACTGGATGAAGGGCGCGAAGTACTGGATGAACCCCATGTAGACCAGCGGCAGCCTCCGGGAGGCAGCGGCGAAGAACAGCAGCGGCACCGCCGTGATGACACCGGCGCCCACGAGCAGCACGGCGTGCCACGGCCCCCCGCTGCCGATGGTCAGGCCGGCGGTGACGGAGACCACGACGAGCTGGACGATCGCGACCGGAGTCAGCCACATCGTCTCGAGCGTGAGCCCGGACACGGCGTCCACGCGCCCGCCCACCCGCTTCTTGATGAGCCCGTAGAAGCCGAACGAGAAGGCGAGGATGAGCGCGATCCAGGGGATCTGCCCGTAGCCGACGGCGAGCACGATCACGGCGACGACGCTCACGCCGACGGCCACCCACTGGGCGATGCGCAGCCGTTCGCGCTGCACGATCACCCCGAGGAACACGGTGACGATCGGGTTGATGAAGTAGCCGAGCGCGGCCTCCACCACGTGCCCGCTCACCGTTGCGAGCACGTACGTCTGCCAGTTGACGTAGATGAGTGCGCCGGCGAGACCCATGGTGAACAGGACGCGCCGGTCTTTCAGCAGAGCACCGAAGGCGCGCCAGGATCGCGTGACCGCGATCGCGATGGCGCAGAAGGCCAGCGAGAAGATCACGCGCCAGGCCACGATCTCCCACGCGCTCGCCGGAGCGAGGGCGAGGAAGTAGATGGGGAGGATACCCCAGAGGACGTAGGCGGAGATCGCGTAGATCAGGCCGGACCGGCGGTGTTCGGTGAGGGGCTGTGACACTCCCACGACACTACTCCGCGCCGCGGACACTCCGGTCCGCGCGGTGGAGCGGCACTCCCGCTCCGGAACTGACGAAGCCCGGGTGCTGGGCACCCGGGCTTCGTCGAGAGAGTATCGTCAGCGGACGACGACCGCGAGAACGTCGCGGGCCGACAGGACGAGGTAGTCCTCGCCGCCGAACTTGACCTCGGTGCCCCCGTACTTGGAGTAGATCACCTTGTCGCCGACGGCGACGTCGAGCGGCACGCGGTTGCCGTTGTCGTCGATGCGGCCCGGTCCGACGGCGACGACCTCGCCCTCCTGGGGCTTCTCCTTGGCGGTGTCGGGGATGACCAGACCGGAAGCAGTGGTCTGCTCAGCCTCGACCTGCTTGATGACGATGCGATCTTCGAGCGGCTTGATGGAGACCGACACGGTTGACCTCTTTCTTTGGTGAACTCAGTCTTTGCGAACTCAGGTGGAGTGCGGTTTGCGTTAGCAAACTCGCACGGAGAGTGCTAACACGAGTCTAGGGGGTGCGTTAGCAGTCCCGCAACGTGAGTGCCAGAAGGTACCGTGGTGCACATGGATCGGTCGGAACTCGTCGAACTGCTGAGCCCCGAAGGGCTACGGCTGCTCGACTCCCTGCCTCCCTACCGGTCCGAGAAGGACGTGCTCGGCATGGTCACCTCGCTGCGCAAGCAGGGACACTCCCCCGGGCTCGTGGCCGCCGTGCTCACCCAGGCGAAACTGCGCAAGAAGGCGGCGGGCAAGTTCGGCGAGTTCGCCTCCCGGATGCTCTTCACCGAGGCCGGGCTCGAGCAGGCGACGCGTTTGTCGGTCGCTGCGCGCCACGCCGGTCGCTTCCGGGCTGCGGGGTTGACGCGCATCGCCGACCTCGGCTGCGGGATCGGCGGCGACGCTCTCGCCATCGCCGCGCTCGACCTGGAGGTCACCGCGGTCGACGCCGATGAGGTCACCGCCGCGATCGCCGCGTTCAACCTGGCGCCCTTCCCGTCGGCGACGGTCGAGCACCGCCGCGCGGAGGACGTGAGCCTGCGCTCCGTCGACGGCGTCTTCCTCGACCCCGCCCGGCGCACTGCCGGGCACACCGACACCGACCGTCTGACCGATCCCGACGACTACACGCCGTCCCTCGGCTTCGCGTACGAACTGGCGACGGGCCGCTCGGTGGGCCTCAAACTCGGGCCCGGGTTCGACCGCGATCTCATCCCGTCCACCGCCGAAGCGCAGTGGGTGTCGGCCGACGGTCAGGTCGTGGAGCTCGGGCTCTGGTTCGGAGCGCTGGCGCGACCCGGGATCCGGCGAGCGGCGCTCGTGATCCGCGGCGACGACGCGCACGAGCTCAGCGCGGAGGCCGACAGCGAAGACGCCGAGACCGGCGATCTCGGCGAGTACCTCTTCGAGCCGGACGGCGCGGTCATCCGCGCTCGCCTGATCGGCGACCTGGCCCGACGGCTCGGCGGCCGGATGCTCGGCGACGGCATCGCCTACATCACGGCGGACGAGCCGGCGCAGACGCCGTTCGCCGCCGGATTCCGCATCCTCGAGACGCTCCCGTTCGCCGAGAAGGAGCTGAAGAAGGCGCTGCGGGCCCGCGACGTCGGCACCCTGGAGATCAAGAAGCGCGGGGTGGACGTCGACCCCGCGGCACTGCGAACCCGGCTCAAGCTCACGGGATCGCGCCCGGCGACCGTGATCCTGACCCGGGTCGGCGGCAAGCACACGGCTCTGCTCGCCGAACGACTCTGACAGCCGTCCGGCGAGCGCGGGTCGTGCGCGTCAGTACCGGTAGGTCGCGTTGAAGTTCGCGAGGATGATGCCCAGCACGATCCAGAAGATGATCGCGATGGCCACGCTGACGAAGCCCAGGATGATCCCGGTCAGCCAGAACCCCTTGGCCTGCGGCTCCTTGCTGCGGCCGATGAAGCCGAGCACGATCGCGGCGACGCCGAACAGGAACCCGATGCCCCACGCGAACGTGAGCACGATGCCGACGATGCCGCCGACGAGCGACAGGATGCTGAGGATCGGCGACTTGGCTGCCGGCTGCGCGTAGGGCTGCGCATAGCCGGGCGCCGGCTGACCGTAGGCGGGCTGGCCGTAGCCCGGAGCGGGCGGCTGCTGCCCATAGGGCTGCTGCGGCTGCTGCCCGTACGGCTGCTGCCCGTAGGGCTGCTGTGGCTGCTGGCCGTACGGCTGCTGCGGAGCACCGTATCCGGGAGCGGCCGGCGGCACCGGGGGTGCGGGCGGCGCGACCGGTGGAACGGGCGGCACGCCGTCCGGTACCGGTGCCGGGATGTCGGACGGCGGCGGAACCGGCTGAGCGGGAGTTCCTTCCGTTCCTTCGGGCTCGGCTGCGCCTGACGGGGTGTTCGGATCGGACATTCTGCCCATCTCCCTCTCTGGTGGCTTGCTGGGAAAACGCTGTACCACCTCAATCGTCGCAGTGGGCCACCGGCGTGTCAACGCCCGGTGTCCGCGGGTGTCACCGGCCGGCGCCGGGCGGTCTCGACCTCGTTCCCCCTCGTCTGCTCCCGGGTTCAGGCCTCGGCCACCTGGATCTCGGTCACGGGGAGGGTGGAGTCGGCCCCGAAGTCCAGCCGGCTGGGCTGCCGACCGGCCAGGATGAGCTGCGCTCCGAGTGCCGCGATCATCGCCCCGTTGTCGGTGCACAGCGAGAGCGCCGGAATGCGCAGTGTCACGCCGGCTTCGGCCGCGCGCTGGACGGCGAGTTGGCGCACCCGTGCGTTCGCGACGACGCCGCCGCCCAGCAGCAGCCTCGGCACGCCGTGGTCGAGGCACGCGGCGATCGCCTTGGTGAGGAGCACGTCGGCCACGGCCTCCCGGAACGAGGCCGCCACGTCGGCGATAGGCACGTCCTCCCCCGCGTCCTGGCGCTGCTCGACCCACCGGGCGACCGCGGTCTTGAGGCCGGAGAACGAGAAATCGTAGCGGTGCCGCTCGAGGTCCTTGGGCTTGGTGAGCCCCCGGGGGAAGCGGATGGCGCGCGGGTCGCCGTCCGCGGCGACCCTGTCGATCTGCGGACCGCCGGGATACGGGAGGCCGAGGACGCGTGCGACCTTGTCGAACGCCTCGCCCGCCGCGTCGTCGATGGTCTCGCCCAGGAGCTCCACGTCGGACACCAGGTCGCGGACGAGCAGGAGCGAGGTGTGGCCTCCCGACACGAGCAGCGCGACGGTCGGCACCTCGACCGGCTGGCCCGGGCCGCCGGCCGCGTCGAGGACGTCGGCGCCGACATGGCCGACGAGATGGTTGACGGCATAGAGAGGCTTGCCGAGCGAGAGCGCGAGCGCTTTGGCCGCGCCGACTCCGACCATCAGCGCTCCCGAGAGACCCGGTCCGCTGGTCACGGCGATCGCGTCGAGGTCGGCGAGCTCGATCCCGGCATCCGCGACCGCCGTGCGGAGGGTCGGGGTCAGCGCCTCGAGATGGGCGCGGGCCGCGACCTCCGGCACGACGCCGCCATAGCGGGCGTGCTCCTCCATCGAGGAGGCGATCGTGTTGGAGAGCAGGGTCGTGCCCCGCACGATGCCCACACCGGTCTCATCGCACGACGTCTCGATGCCGAGGACGAGCGGCCCCGCGCCGTCGGCGGAGGGCAGGAAGGAACTCGCGTTCATGCGATCGTGGTCTCCGGGGTCGTGACGGTCAGGCGCATGACGATCGCATCCACCTCGTCGGGCTGGTAGTAGCGCGGACGCACACCGATCTCCTCGAAGCCGAGCGTGCGGTAGAGCGTCTGGGCGCCGGGGTTGTCGGCACGCACCTCGAGGAACACCTCGCTCGCGCCGCGATGGCGGGCTTCGCCGATCAGTGCGAGCATGAGCGCCCTGCCGAGTCCGTGCCGCCGCGCGTGCGGCACGACGGCGATGGTCTGGATGTCGGCCTCCCCGGCACCCCTCGGCGCCAGCAGGCCGCCGTAGCCGTCGACGCGGTCGCCGTCGTCGACGGGGACGGCGACCAGGTAATACCCGTGCGCGGCCGCCAGCTCGCTGCGCATCGTGTCAGACGACCACGCGTCGGTGACGAATGTCGACCGCTCGATCGCCATGATGGCGTCGAGGTCGCGCTCGGTGGCGCGCCGCAGCTGCCACGACGCGGCACCCGCGGCCTCCGGGTTCGGATCAGTCACGCGCTCACCCGCTTCGGGCCGGCCGACAGGGTGACGTCGGGGGAGCGCAGGTAGAGCGGCTCGTCGCGGTCGAACGGCAGGCCGGCGGCGAAGCGGAGCTCTGCGATCATCCCGAGCATCCCGGCCGACACCTCGACGGCGGCCTCGCGTGCGAGATCGGCGTGCGGGATGTCGTCCGGCTTGCTCAGTCCGGGTCCGTCGAGACGCACCGGGAGGCCGTGCTCGTCGACCCCTGCGTACGCCGTCCAGTAGCGCTCCCGCCGCCGCGCGTCGGTGACGACGAGCAGCGGACCGGTGTGCCCGGCGAGGTAGCGTTCGTACGCGACGGCGTCGTGGCTCACGACCGGGACGAGCGGCCTGCCGGCTCCGAAGGCGAACGCGGCGGCGGCGGCGATGCCGACGCGCAGCCCGGTGAACGGGCCGGGGCCCATCCCCGCCACCACGCCCGAGAGCGCGGAAACACCGGTGCCGGATGCGTCGAGCGCCGCAGCGATGAGGTCGCCGACGACCTCGGCATGGCGCATGGTGTCGGTCTCGCCCACCTCGGCCAGGATGCCGCCGTCGCGGTCGACGACGGCGACGCTCGTTCCGGCGGACGTGTCGATGGCGAGAAGCATGACTCCAGCCTAAGCGCGCGCACCCCCGAAGCTCGTCGAGGGGCGCCCAAGCGCCCTCAAGACGCTTCGATGAGGGCGCTTATGCGCCCCTCGACCGTCAGTCCTCGGACTGCCAGCGCGGCCCGAACCCGGTCACGGTCACCGAACGCGGCTCATCGGCGTCGGACTCCGGCTCCGCGACGCCCTCGGACGCGCCGGTGGGACGGACGATCTCGACCTCCAGCCACGATTCGGCGACGCCGTCCAGCATCCCGCTGCCCCACTCGACCACCACGATCGAACGGGCGAAGTCGATGTCGAGATCGTCGAGCTCCAGAGCGCTGGAGAGTCGGTAGGCGTCCACGTGCACCAGCGGAGAACCGCCGTCGAGGCTCGGATGCGTGCGGGCGAGCACGAACGTCGGACTGGTGACCGGCCCGCGCACGCCCAGGCCCTCGCCGATGCCGCGGGTGAGCGTGGTCTTGCCCGCTCCGAGCGGCCCGGTCAGCACCAGGAGGTCGCCGGCGCGCAACAGTCGCGCCAGCTCGATCCCCAACTCGTGCATGTCGCCGGCGGTCGGGACGGCGCGGTCGATGAGGACGCGCCCCGTCACTCCGCGCCTCCGCGATAGCTGCGCCGCAACCGGCCGCCGAGGCGCGTGACGATCTCGTAGCTGATCGTGTCTGCGGCCTCCGCCCAATCGTCGGCCCCGGGAACACCGGTGGCAGGGTCGCCGAACAGCACGACCTCGTCGCCCACCGCCACATCGGCATCGCCCACATCGACGACGAACTGGTCCATCGCGACGCGGCCGGCGATGCGGTACCACTCCCCTGCGATCGACACGGGGCCACGACCGGAGGCGTGCCGCGGAATCCCCTCGGCGTATCCGAGGGGCACGAGCGCGAGCGTCGTCTCATCGGTGGTCCGATACGTGTAGTCGTAGGAGACCCCCGTACCGGCGGGCACGCGGCGCACGGCGGCCACCCGTCCGCGCAGCGTCATCGCCGGTCGCAGTCCGAGCTCGACGGCCGAGGCCGGGCCGAACGGGCTGAGCCCGTAGACCGCGAGGCCGAGGCGGACCAGGTCGAAGCGCGACTCGGGCAGGCTCAATGCCGCCGCGCTGGCCGCGATGTGACGGAGGTCCGGACGCAGCCCGGCGGCGTGCGCCTGCTCCACGCCGCGGGTGAACACGCCGATCGCCGCCCGGTCGTCTTCAGGAGACGCGTTGGAGAGATGGCTGAACACTCCGCGCACGACCAGGGCGCCGGTCTCTTCGAGTTCACGTGCCCGCGCGACAGCGGCCTCCCAATCCGACGCCGGGATCCCGTTGCGGCTGAGCCCGGTCTCGAGCTTCAGCTGCACGAAAGCCGGCGTCTCGGCGGAGCCCGCGGCCGCGGCGGCCTCGAGCTGGACGAGGGACGAGATGCCCAGGTCGATCCGGGCCGCCACCGCCTCGGCGAAGTCCGCGTCGGGATCGTGCAGCCACGCCAGCACCGGTGCGTCGATGCCGGCGGCGCGCAACTGCAGCGCCTCGGGGATCTCCGCGACGCCGAGCCAGTCCGCCCCTCCGGCGAGCGCGGCCCTGGCGCACTCCACGGCCCCGTGACCGTAGGCGTTCGCCTTGACGACCGCCATCGCGTGCGGCGTTCCGACGATCTCGCGCAGCCTGCGGACGTTCGCGGTCACCGCGTCGAGGTCGACGACCGCTTCCCGAAAGGCGTCGCTCATGCTCGCTCCAGGACGACGAACGCCGTGGCGAGGCCCGCATCATGCGACATCGACACGTGGATGTGCGCGATGCCGCGCTCCGCGACCTGACGACCGACCACGTTGTGCAGGACGAATCCCGGATTCCTCGCCGCGTCCGGCACGATCTCCATGTCGTGCCAGCGCACGCCCTCGGAGCCGCCCAGCGCCTTGATCAGGGCCTCCTTCGCCGCGAACCGTGCGGCCAGCGAGTGCACGGGCAAGCCGCGCTCGGCCGCTGTGAAGAGGCGCTCCCGCAGTCGGGGCGTGCGTTCCAGCGATCGGGCGAAGCGCGCCAGGTCGACGACGTCGACCCCGATGCCCGCGATCACGACGCTCCTACTCGACGGTGACGGACTTGGCCAGGTTGCGCGGCTGGTCGACGTCGAGGCCCTTGGCCGCCGAGAGCTCCATTGCGAAGATCTGCAGCGGAACGACCGAGAGCAACGGCTCGAACAGCGGAGCGGCCAGCGGGATGCGGATGACCTCGTCGGCGAACGGCAGCACCGCGGCGTCGCCGGCCTCGGCGATCGCGATGACGCGAGCGCCGCGGGCACGGATCTCCTGGATGTTGGAGACGACCTTCTTGTGCAGCTCGTCGGACCAGCGCGGGCTGGGGACGACGACGAAGACGGGCTGACCCGGCTCGATGAGGGCGATCGGACCGTGCTTGAGCTCGCCGGCGGCGAAACCTTCGGCGTGGATGTAGGCCAGCTCCTTGAGCTTGAGCGCACCCTCCAGGGCGATCGGGTATCCGACATGGCGGCCGAGGAACAGCACGGACCGGGTGTCGGACATCCAGTGGGCGAGCTGGGCGATCGTCGCGTGCGCCTCGAGCACGGTGGCGATCTTCTCCGGCACGGCCTGCAGCTCCTCGACGGCATCGCGCTGCTGCGCGTCCGACAGGGTACCGCGCACGCGGCCCAGGTGCAGGCCGAACAGGTAGAGCGCCGTGATCTGGGCGACGAATGCCTTGGTGGAGGCGACGGCGACCTCCGGGCCGGCGTGCGTGTAGAGGGCCGCGTCGGACTCGCGTGGGATCGTCGCGCCCTGGGTGTTGCAGACCGAGATCGCCTTGGCGCCGGCGTCGCGCGCATACTTGACGGCCATGAGCGTGTCCATCGTCTCGCCGGACTGGCTGATCGAGATCACGAGGGTGCCGTCGGTGATGACGGGCTCGCGGTAACGGAACTCGTGGGAGAGCTCGACAGTCACGGGCACGCGCGACCACTTCTCGATCGCGTAGCTGCCGACCAGGCCGGCGTAGGCCGCGGTGCCGCAGGCCACGATCGTGATGCGGTCGACTCCGGCGAGGAAGTCGTCGCCCAACGCGTCGAGCTCGGGGATGTGCACGGTGCCGTCGAGGACGCGCCCGCGCAGCGTGTTCGCCACGGCGTCGGGCTCTTCGGCGATCTCCTTCGCCATGAACGACGACCAGCCGCCCTTCTCGGCCGCGGAGGCGTCCCACGCCACTTCGAAGGGCTCGACCTCGACGGTCGCGCCCGCGAAGTCGGTCACGGTGACCGAGTCCGGGGTGATCGTGACGATCTGGTCCTGCCCGATCGCGACCGCGCGGCGGGTGTGCTCGACGAACGCGGCCACATCCGAGCCGAGGAAGTTCTCGCCCTCGCCGAGCCCGATCACCAGCGGCGAGTTGCGGCGGGCGCCGACGACGACGTGCGGCTGGTCCTGGTGCAGGGCGAGCAGGGTGAAGGCACCCTCGAGACGCGAGACGACCCGCTGGAACGCCTCACCGAGGTCGTTCGTGGCGCGGTACTCGCGGCCGAGGAGGACCGCGGCCACCTCGGTGTCGGTCTCGGATTCGAACGAGAAGCCGTCCGCGAGCAGCTCGTCCTTCAGCGTGGCGAAGTTCTCGATGATCCCGTTGTGGATGACGGCCAGCCGGCCCTCATCGCCGAGGTGCGGGTGCGCGTTGCGATCGGTCGGCCCGCCGTGGGTCGCCCAGCGGGTGTGGCCGATTCCGGTGCCGCCGTCGGGGATCGGGTGCGCCTTGAGCTCGTCGGACAGCACGGCGAGCTTGCCGGCCTTCTTGGCCGTTCCCAGCTGCCCGTCGGGGTCGATCACCGCGATGCCCGCGGAGTCGTATCCGCGGTACTCCAGGCGCTTCAAGCCGCCGAGCAGCACCTCCAGGCTGCGGTCGGTGCCGACGTATCCCACGATTCCACACATGCGCTCGATTCTACGGGACACGATCGCGCTGCCCGTCATCGCTCAGGCCGGCGTGCGGGACCGCCACGGCTGCACGGCGGCCCCGGCTGCGACGAGCCTGTCTAGACTTGAGGCCTATGGCTGAGAACGGCGCCGCTCGCGGCGGATCCCCGGCGAACGGCGAGTCCAGCACCCCTTATGTGGAGCTGAGCCGCGCCGACTGGGCCGAGCTGGCGCAGAACACCCGGCTGCCGCTCCAGGAGACCGAGATCGTCCAGCTCCGGGGCCTGGGCGACCCGCTGGATCTGCGCGAGGTGGAGGAGGTCTATCTGCCGCTGAGCCGCCTGCTCAATCTCTACGTGGGCGGCACCAAGCAGCTGCATCGTGTCACCAGCGACTTCCTGGGCGAGCGCGCACAGCCCACCCCTTTCGTGATCGGAGTCGCCGGCTCGGTCGCCGTCGGCAAGTCGAGCATCGCCCGCCTGATGCGCGAGCTCCTGTCGCGGTGGGACGACACTCCGCGCGTCGAACTCGTCACCACCGACGGCTTCCTCCTGCCGAACGCCGAGCTGGAACGGCGTGGACTCATGGAGCGCAAGGGCTTCCCGGAGTCGTACGACCGGCGCGCCCTGCTGCGTTTCGTCACCGCGGTCAAGAGCGGCGCACCCGAGGTTCGCGCCCCCTTCTACTCGCACCTCAGCTACGACATCGTGCCGGATGCCGAGATCGTGGTGCGCCGCCCCGACGTCCTCATCGTCGAGGGCCTCAACGTCCTCCAGCCCGCGGGCGGCGGCAACCGGCTGGCGGTGAGCGACCTGTTCGACTTCAGCGTCTATGTCGATGCCCGCACTCGGGATATCGCCCGCTGGTACGAGGAGCGCTTCCTCAAACTGCAGCGCGGCGCGTTCGCGAACCCCAAGTCGTACTTCCATCGGTACGCGCAGCTCACCGAAAGTCAGGCCCGCGAACGCGCCGCCGCGATCTGGTCGGCGATCAACGAGCCCAACCTGGTGCAGAACATCCGGCCGACGCGCTCGCGCGCCAAGCTCGTCCTGCGCAAGGACGCCGACCACACCGTGAGCTCGGTGCTGCTGCGCAAGCTGTAGGCAGCGGCAACCGGCCGACTCCGAAATCCTGATGTATCGGACCGATGCGCAGGTGCATCGCGCACCGGCGATCCATGTCCCGACGCTCTGGCTCGCGACGGGGTTGTCCCGTAGTCATGAAGCATGGCAACACCTCGTTCTCGCGCTGCGCTCCTCTTCGGACAACGTGTGCGAAGGGCACGGATGTCTCTCGGCGTCAGCCAGGAGGCCATCGCGGTCCGCGCCGACATGCACGTGACCAACTACGGTCGTGTCGAACGCGGAGAAGCGAACTCCGAGCTCCACACCATCGTCCGCCTGGCGACCGCCCTCGAGGTCGATCCCTGTGCTCTGGTCGGCGGACTCGTCGGAGAGGACATGCTCCCCGATCGCGAGCACGCCTACTCGGTATCGGACTTCGTCGCGGCCCACCGCGCTCGAAACACCGAGGGGACATGTCGGCCGTCGGTGCCAAGCTGAGGCCGGACCGAGAACACCGATCGCCGAGCGTTCATACACCTGAGGATTCAAAGCATGTGGATCGTTTCCTCTGGGACAAGATCCCGAGAACAACCACGCTAGAAGCATGCCGTCCCCACGCTTCGAAGCAGCCCGTATTCTTGGCGATCGGCTCCGCGACCGGCGCATAGCCCTCGGACTCTCCCAGTACGAGGTGGCGAGCCTGAGCCAGGTGGACCTCGCGAATTACGGCAAAGTCGAGCGGGGCGTGGGCAACCCGACGCTGACGACGCTCCTGCAACTCGCGGTCACCCTCGAGATCGAGCCGACCTCGCTCCTCGACGGCTTGGCCGAGAGCAGTCTGCTCCCGGAACGGGTCCACGCCTTCACCGCCTCCGATTTCGTCCGCGAGCAGCAGCGCCGAGGACGGACTGGCGCGAGCGCCAACTGAACCGCGCGCGTTCTCGGAGAACCCGTATCCCGACGCCTGAATGCGTCACGCATCGAAGCCGGACGTTCCTGGCCACTGGGATGCGACCCCGGATGACCGCAGAGTGAACGCATGCCCACACCGAGCTTCGAAGCCTTGCGCATCCTCGGAGGCCGCTTGCGCGACGCTCGCAACGCTCTGGGGTTGAACCAGTACGACCTCGCCCATGACAGCATGATCGACGCCGCGAACTACGGACGACTCGAACGGGGCATCGGTAATCCGACGCTCCTCACCCTGCTGCGTCTCTCCGTGCGGCTCGGCGTGCAACCCGGGGAGCTCCTTGCCGGGCTCGACGATCGCGAACTCCTGCCCGAGGACTCGCGGCCGTTCACCGCGTCGGAGTTCCGTCGGGAACAGGAGAGGCGCCGTCACGGCTGAAACGCCCTGACGCCCCCCGCGACCGGGAGGAGCTCGTCGGCCCGCCCGCTACGCGCCGAGACGCTCGCGCACCACGTCGGCGAGTTCGTTGGCCAGTCGCTCTGCCGTGGGCTGGTCGGCGGCCTCCACCATGACACGCACCAGCGGCTCGGTGCCGGACGGACGCAACAGTACCCGGCCGCTGTCGCCGAGGGCGGCTTCGGCCGTCTGCACAGCGAGCCGGAGCGGTTCGTCGGTGTGCACGCCGTGGTGGTCGACGCCCTTCACGTTCACCATGACCTGCGGGTAGACGGTCATGACCTTCGCCAGCTCCGACAGTGGTTTGCGCTGCCGTGCCATCTCGCTGAGGAGGTGAAGCCCCGTGAGGATGCCGTCGCCGGTGGTCGCGAACTCGCGCATGATGACGTGGCCGGACTGCTCGCCGCCCAGCGCGAAGTCGTTCCGGTTCATCTCCTCGAGCACGTAGCGGTCGCCGACCGCTGTCTCGACGACGCGGATGCCGTGCTCGCGCATGGCGATCTTGAGGCCGAGGTTGCTCATCACGGTCGCCACGAGCGTGTCGTCCGTGAGCTTGCCGCGTTCCTTCATCCCCACGGCGAGGATCGCCATGATCTGGTCGCCGTCGACGATGTTGCCGTCGGCGTCGATCGCGAGGCAGCGGTCCGCGTCGCCGTCGTGGGCGATGCCGACGTCGGCGCCGGCGGCGAGGACGGCCTCGGCGAGCTTGTCGAGGTGCGTGGAGCCGACTCCGTCGTTGATGTTCATGCCGTCGGGCGAGTCGCCGATCACGGTCACCCGCGCGCCGGCGTCGGTGAACACCTCGGGCGAGATGCCGGCGGCCGCGCCGTGTGCGCAGTCGAGCACGACGTGGATGCCGTCGAGGCGGTGCGGGAGGCTCGCGAGCAAGTGCACGACGTAGCGGTCTTCTGCATCCGCGAAACGGCGGATGCGGCCGACGTCGGCGCCGGTCGGCGTGAGCTTCTCCATGTCGAGGTGCTGCTCGATGCGGTCCTCGACGACGTCCGGGAGCTTGGTGCCGCCCCGGGCGAAGATCTTGATCCCGTTGTCGGGGGCGGGGTTGTGCGAGGCCGAGACCATCACGCCGAAGTCCGCGTCGAAGTCGGCGATCAGGAAGGCGGTGGCCGGCGTGGGGATGACACCGGCGTCGTAGACGTCGATGCCGGAGCTGGCCAGCCCGGCCGCGACGGCGGCCGAGAGGAATTCGCCGGAGACCCGGGGGTCACGGGCGACGATCGCCAGCGGGCGCTTGCCCGCGGCGCGCCGAGCCTCCGCGCTGCGGCCTCGCGTCAGGACAGCAGCAGCTGCCTGAGCGAGGCCGAGCGCGAGGTCGGCGGTGAGCGTACCGTTCGCGAGTCCGCGGACTCCGTCGGTTCCGAAAAGGCGGGGCATGAACCGAAGCCTAAACGCTGACGAGGATCAGCGCTTGGAGAACTGCGAAGCCTTGCGCGCCTTCTTGAGACCGGCCTTCTTGCGCTCGGTGACGCGGGCGTCCCGAGTGAGGAAGCCGGCCTTCTTGAGGGTCGGACGGTTGTTCTCGCGGTCGATCTCGTTGAGCGCACGGGCGATGGCGAGACGGAGCGCGCCGGCCTGACCCGACGGGCCGCCGCCGGTGATGCGGGCGACGACGTCGTACGCGCCGACGAGGTCGAGGACCTTGAACGGGTCGGTGATGAGCTGCTGGTGCAGCTTGTTCGGGAAGTAGTCCGCGAACTCACGGCCGTTGACCGTGAGGGTTCCGGAGCCCGGGACCAGGCGCACGCGCGCGATGGCCTCCTTGCGACGGCCGACGGCCGCGCCCGGAACGGAGAGGACGGGACGCGGGGCCGCGGGGGCCGCGCTCTCGGGGGTCTCGGTCGAGTAGGACTCGACGTTCTCGACCTGAGCCGAGTCGATGCTGTCTGCGATCTTCGCCACGGTGGTGATAATCCTTTGTCTTAAGTCAGTCGTGAAGGTCGTGGATCGCTTACTGGGCGACCTGGCCGAGCGTGTACTGCTTCGGCTGCTGGGCGGCGTGCGGGTGCTCGCTTCCGGTGTAGACCTTCAGCTTGCGGAGCTGAGCGCGGCCGAGGGAGTTCTTCGGCAGCATGCCGCGGACGGCCTTCTCGACGGCCCGGACCGGGTTCTTCTCGAGCAGCTCGGAGTAGGTGGTGGCCTTGAGGCCGCCCGGGTAACCCGAGTGGCGGTAGGCCTTCTTCTGAGCCGCCTTCTGACCGGTGAGGGCCACCTTGTCGGCGTTGATGATGATCACGAAGTCGCCGCTGTCCATGTGCGGGGCGAACGTCGGCTTGTGCTTGCCGCGGAGGAGGGCGGCGGTGTGGCTGGCGAGACGGCCGAGCACGACATCGGTCGCGTCGATGACGACCCAGTCGCGCTGGATCTCGTCTGCCTTCGGGGTGTAGGTGCGCGTCACAGTAGTGGCTGCTTTCTGTATCGAACGGAGGAGTTCGTGAATCCCGCTCCGATGGGGGTTTCCATCCCGAAAGGATGGGAACCGGGGCCGGTGGAGGGCTCACGTTCGTGTGTCACGCCGCAGGAGGCGCAGACACCAAGGGTCAATACTACGCGACACGCCCGGAGGGGGTCAAACCGGGGCGGACTCCGGCCGCCTCCGCCGGATCACAGCGTCCTCAGCCCGCGCGTCTGCTCCGCCCGCAGCGCGAGCTCCGCGTCGCCTGGGTAGCCGACCTCCATCAACGTCAGCCCGCGGGCCGGCATCACCTTGAAGGCGCTCGTGCGCTCGCGCGCGTCGCGCAGGTCGACCAGGTCGCCGGGGGCCAACGACCCCTCCCCCACCTCCACGCAGGCGCCGACGAGCGCGCGGACCATGCTGTGGCAGAACGCGTCTGCCACCACCTCGCCCACCAGCACGCCCTCGTCGTCGCGCCGCCACGAGAAGTCGAGGAGCGTGCGGATCGTCGTCGCCCCCTCCCGGGCCTTGCAGTAGGAGGCGAAATCGTGGAGGCCCAGGA
Source organism: uncultured Leifsonia sp. (assembly GCF_945957465.1). Classification (GTDB taxonomy): domain Bacteria; phylum Actinomycetota; class Actinomycetes; order Actinomycetales; family Microbacteriaceae; genus Leifsonia. The sequence goes on along the minus strand of NZ_CAMFLC010000042.1, from coordinate 11,927 downwards.
GGCCGTGCGCCGCCACGTCCATCGCCCGCGCGTCCAGGACGGCCGAGACCCACGCCGTGCGGTGCCGCTGCAGCGGGTCCCGCAGCGCGCTCCGGTCGGCCACCCGGTACTCGTAGCGGCGCCACAGAGCCGAGAACCGGGCGTCGAAGCCGACCGGCGCCTCGCTCGCGCGCAGCACGACGACATCCGAGACGGGGCCAAGCACGCCGTTGACCCGCCGAGCGAGCGCCTCGTCGGCATCGAGGGGCGGGCGCTTTCCGTGAGGCTTCCGCAGCACGGCCGTCTGCTCGGGCGAGAGGTCGACTTGGGCGACCTGACCACGGGCGTGGACGCCCGCGTCGGTGCGCCCGGCGACCGTGAGCAGGGGCGGCTCCCCCGCTCGGCGGAAGATCGTCGCGAGCGCAGCCTCCAGCTCGCCCTGCACGGTGCGGAGGGCGGGCTGCCGCCCCCAGCCGTTGAAGTCGGTGCCCTGGTAGGCGATGTCGAGCCGGAATCGCGTCGCCTCGTCGGTCATCCCTCGATTCTAGGGAAGCGCTGACCGGTGTCGACGCGGACCGCGTCAGTACGCCCGCACGAGTCCGGTCTCGGAGAAAGTCGTCACGAAGCCCATGCCGGTGTAGAGTCCGCGCGCCCCTGTGGGGTTGTCCGCGTCGACGTCGAGGACCGCCTTCTGCCAGCCGCGCCGCGCGCTCTCGGCCAGCACCGCGCGCAGCAGCGCCGGCGCGATCCGCCGGCCGCGATGCGCGCGAGTGACGGCGACCGTCGAGATGTAGGGGCCGGAGAAGCCCTGCGCCGCCCAGTCGTCCTCGTTGACGTCGCTGAGCACGACACCGGCGACGTCGTCGCCGGCGAGCGCCACGAACGACACCTCGGGGGCGAAAGTGCCGCCGATGAGGGAGGTCCACTGCTCATCGCTCAGGGGTTGGCTGCCCCAGTGGTCGAGGAAGGCCTCGTCGCGGGCCGCGTGCACCGCGTCCGCCAGCTCGGCCGCGTACGGGACGATCCGCACGTCCTCCGTCGGCACGACCTCCGGGATCGGCTCCCCCAGGTCGCGCTCCATGGTGTGGAACCAGCGCACGGCCTCGAGTCCCGCCGCGGTGAGCAGCCGCTCGCGGTCGGGCGCACGTCGGTCGGCGTACCCCACCAGCCAGCCGGGAAGACGCTTGTCCAGCGCGGCGAGCTTCTGCTCGGCCCGCGCCCGCTGCCAGGCGATCAACTCGCGGCCGATTCCCCGGCCACGATGGCCGGGGTGCACGGTGCCGTTCAGGAACTCGCGCACCAGCGTGATCTGCCGCGGCGGTTCCAGGATCGAGCCGACCGCGAGCACGGCGCCGTCGTGACCGATCGCGAGGAGGGTGTCGCGTTCGAGGTCGATGAAGCTGTAGCCGAGGTCGTCCTCGACCTCCTCGCGCGTGGTGAGGTAGTTGGGGTGGTCGACGGCGTCGCTCGCTCTCAGCACCGCGTGCACGGAGTCGACATCGTCCCAGGTGATCGGACGCCACTCCGCGACGAGGGGATGATGCGGTTCGTACGTCGGCGGTGCCTCCACGCGCTCGTTCAGCGGTTGAAGGGTGGAGGCGATGGATTCAGGCTCCGGCATCACGCCAGCCTAACGGCGTCGCACTTCGGGTCGCCGCCCGAGTTCCGCAGTGGGCGTGCGCGCGGTCTCCCGCGCGGTGAGCGCCGCCAGTGTCACGACCACGGCGATGACCGCGGTGAACAGGGAGATCACGATCCAGCCGTCTGGTCCGGTGCCGCCCATCGCAGTGACGATGCTCGGGGCGAAACCGGCCATGAGGAAGCCGAGCTGGGTGCCGATCGCGACGCCGGAGAAGCGCACCTCACGCGGGAACATCTCGTTGTAGAACGACGGCCAGACGGCGTTGGCAGCGGCGTACCCGCACGAGAACACCGCGACGGCGAGGAGGAAGGTGACCCAGACCTCCGACCCGGACATCGACCGCAGGTAGAACGGCATGATCACCGCGCTCGACAGCGCGCCGTAGACGAACACGGGCTTGCGCCCGATCCGGTCGGCGAGCATCCCGAACAGCGGCTGTGTGCCCAATGCGACGATGTTCGCGACGACGACCAGCCAGAGCGTGACGGCCGCGCTCAGTCCGGCATCCGTGCCGTAGGCGATCGCCAGGTTGCCGAACACGGTCGAGACCGCGGCGATCATGGCGAGCACCACCACGCGCAGCACATCGCGCCAGTTGGAGCGCAACAGGCCGACGAGAGGAAGTTTCTCGATCTCTCCGCCCTCTGCGGCGCTGACGAACTCCGGCGACTCCGGCAGCGACCGACGCACGACGAACGCGACGATGACGACGATGGCGGACAGCCAGAACGGGATGCGCCAGCCGACCGAGTACAGGACATCCTCCGGCAGCGCCATCACCGGGATGAAGGCGATGGCCGCGAGCACCTGGCCTCCCTGCGTGCCCGTCAGCGTCCACGACGTGAAGAAGGCCCGACGCGCCTCGGGAGCGTGCTCCAGCGTCATCGAGCTGGCACCTGCCTGCTCGCCCGCGGCCGACAGCCCCTGGAGCAGTCGGCAGAACACCAGCAGGATCGGGGCGAGCCACCCGATGGTCTCGAACGTGGGCAGGCAACCGATCGCGAAAGTGGAGAAGCCCATCAGCGCGAGGGTGAACACGAGCACTTTCCGACGACCGATCCTGTCGCCGAAATGGCCGAGGATCACGGCGCCGATCGGGCGGGCCACGTACGCGAACCCGAACGTCGCGAACGACATCACGCGCGCAGTCGTATCGGCGTCGGGGAAGAACACGTGCGGAAAGATCAGCGCTGCAGCCGACCCGAAGATGAAGAAGTCGTAGTACTCCACGGCCGATCCGAGGAAGCCGGCGAAAGCTGCTCGTACAGGTGTTCGCGCACGCGTGGAGGAAGGGGCGAGGGCGGTCATCGTCGACTCTCGTTTCTGTTGTGTAGCTTCGATCCGTCCCGGGCGTCCGGGATGCGGATCACCGGTCCGGTGCGAGGAGCGCGACGATCATGTCGCCGAGCATCCGCCGGTAATGACCGGCGCGCGACTGGTTCAGCAGATCGCGGCCGAAGAGATACCCGAACGTGTGGCGGTTGGCCACCGGGAAGACGCAGAAGGAACTGATCGCCATGTGCACGTCCGTCGCGTCGATGTCATCGCGGAAGTCGCCTGCGGCCCTGCCGCGTCGCAGCACCTCGTCGATCAGTTCGAGTGCCGGCAGCGCCAGGCTCTCGGGCTCGCCGACCTCGCGCAGGAACGCCGCGCGATGGATGTTCTCGATCGCGACAAGACGGACGAAGTCCTGCCTGCTCGTGTGGTGGTCGAAGGTGCGCTCTGCGATGGCACGGATGGCTGCGACAGGATCCAGATCCGAGACGTCGAGCTGCTGCTCGTACCCGCGCATTTCAGCGTAGGCCGCCTCGAGTACGCTCACGTAGAGCTGCTCCTTGCCACCGAAGTAGTAGTAGATCATGCGCTTGGTGGTGCTCATGCGCCGCGCGATCTCGTCCACCCGCGCTCCGGAGAAACCGCGGTCGGCGAACTCCTGTGTCGCGACCGCGAGGATCTCGGCCCGCGTGCGCTCGGCGTCGCGGATCCTTTCGTGATCCCGTAGCGGCATCCCGCCTCCTCGCGTTAATGAACTATCTGGTACGTTAAGAACCCGCCAGGCGTTTGTCAAGCCGCGCCGGCGGTCGCTGGTCGAGGAGGACGCATGAGCATGGTCGGAGAGTCATACCTGGTCGGTCTCGTGGGCGAGGGGGTCCGCCCCTCGCTCACGCCGCCCCTGCATGAGCGGGAGGCCGACCGGCACGGTCTGCGCTACCTCTACCGCCCGATCGATCTCCTCGCTCTCGACCGGCCGGAAGACGATCTCGATGCGACGCTCGGCAGGCTCCTCGCCTCCGCGGCCGATCTCGGCTTCAGTGCGCTCAATGTCACCCACCCGGGCAAGCAGCGCGTCGTCGCACAGCTGGACGAAGTCTCGCCCTCCGCGGCGGCCATCGGGTCGGTGAACACCGTGTTGCTCGTCGCCGGACGCCGGATCGGTCACAACACCGATGTGACCGGTTTCGCGTCCGCACTTCGGGACGGCCTGCCCGGCGCGGACCTGACGGACGTCGTCGTCATCGGCGCGGGCGGCGCGGGCGCTGCCGTCGCCTGCGCGCTGCTGGAGGCCGGAGCGGCACGTCTGACCGTTGTCGATCTGGATCGAGGGCGCGCAGAGACCCTGGCGGCCTCCCTCGCCGCGCGGTTTCCGCGGGCTGCCGTCACCGGCGCCGCGGCGGACGCAGTGACCGAACGGCTGAAGGACGGCACGCCCACCGTCACCGGCCTCGTGAACGCCAGCTTCGTCGGGATGCACACCCATCCCGGCATCCCGATCGACTCTTCCCTGCTCCGGCCCGAGCTCTGGGTCGCGGACATCGTCTACCGCCCCATCGAAACCGCACTCCTCGATGCTGCGCGGCGAGCCGGTTGTCGCGTCCTCGACGGCGGCCGCATGGCCGTCGGTCAGGCCGCGGACGCCTTCCGATTGATCACGGGTGTCGAGCCCGACCGCGAGCGGATGCGTGACCACTTCCTGGAGATGGTGCACCGGGAGACGACCGGATCCGAGGGCACGAGGGAGGGTCGCTGATGCGCACCTCGATCGCGACGGTCTGCCTGTCAGGCGCTCTGGTCGACAAGCTGCACGCCATCGCCGACGCCGGTTTCGACGACGTCGAGATCTTCGAACCCGATCTGATCGCGGCGCCACAGTCTCCAGAGGAGATCCGCGCCCTCTGCGACCGTCGTGGTCTCGGGATCTCGCTCTATCAACCCTTCCGCGACGCGGAGGGTATCCAAGAGCCGGAATTCGCTCGCGTCCTGCACAGAGCGGAGGCGAAGTTCCAGCTCATGGACCGGCTCGGGGTCGACACGGTGCTGGTGTGCAGCAACGTCGCCACGGCCACGATCGACGATGACGCCGTGTCGGCCGATCAGCTCACGCGCCTGGCCGAGCGCGCCCACGGATATGGCAAGCGGATCGCATTCGAGGCGCTCGCGTGGGGCCGATACATCGACGACTACCGTCGGGCCTGGCGCATCGTGGAGCGTGCGGACCATCCCGCGCTCGGGGTCTGCCTGGACAGCTTCCACATCCTCTCCCGTGGCCACGATCCGAAGTCGATCGAGGCGATTCCGGGCGAGAAGATCTTCTTCGTCCAGCTGGCGGACGCACCGATCCTGTCCATGGATGTGCTCTCGTGGAGCCGCCACCACCGGCTGTTCCCCGGCGAAGGGGGATTCGACCTGCCCGCGTTCGTCGAGCACACCGTGCGTGCCGGTTACACCGGCCCGCTGTCACTCGAAGTGTTCAACGATGTCTACCGCCAGACGGACCCCACGCGGACGGCGGTTCACGCGCGCCGATCGCTGACGGTCCTGCACGACGCGCTCGGCCTCGGCCGGGTCCCCGCCGCGCAGCCGGTCGAGCTCGACCAGGTGGAGCTCAAGGCGCAGGACACCGACGGGATCGCCGCGCTCCTCGAACGGGTCGGCTTCGCGTCGCGCGGCCGCCATCTGTCCAAGGACGCGTGGCTCTACGCGGCCGGCGATGCGCTGTTCGTCCTCAACGAGCACAATGCGTCGGGCAGGGAACCCCACATCGCCGGGTTCGGACTTCGCTGCGAGGAGCCCCTCGCGGCTGCCGAACGCGCAGAGCGGCTCGGTGCGCGCCGCAGCCACAGGCGGGTGCTCGCCGGCGAAGCCGACCTCCCCGCGATGCTGGCGCCCGACGGAACCGAGATCCTGTTCAGCGGCCCTGAGACCGGCGCACACTGGCCCCGGGAGTTCTCCGGTGGTCACGGCGAACCCGAACCCGAGATCCTCGGCATCGATCACATCAACCTCACCGAACCGGTCGCCGACATCGAGGAGGCGCTGCTCTTCTACGGTACGGCTCTGGGACTCGTCCGAGACTCGACAGCGGAGCTTGCGGGACCCGCAGGCCTGGTCCGCAGCCACGCGCTCCGTTCCCGTGACGCACCTCTGCGGCTGGCTCTCAACGTCGTCCCGCCCCTCTCCGAGCTGCGCCCCGGCGCTGTGCGTCACGCGCAACACATCGCCATCGCGTGCCGCGATCTGCCATCGCTCGTCGCGCGAGCGCGGGCCCGAGGGCTGCGCACCGTGCCGGTGTCGGCCAACTACTACGACGACCTCGCCGCGCGACACGACCTCTCCGACGCCCAACTGACTCTGCTCCAGTCGGCAGGACTGCTGTACGACAGGGACGAATCGGGCGAGTACCTGCACTGCTACACCGAGACCGTCGGTACCGTGTTCTTCGAACTTGTGGAACGCCGGCACGGGTACACCGGGTTCGGCGCGGGCAACACGCCCGTGCGGCTGACGGCACAGCACGCCTCCGGTTGACGCGGACACGGACGGCCGTCACCTCCCGCAGACAGCGAGACGCCCCGCATCCGGATGGATGCGGGGCGTCTCGACGGTGAAGCGAGAAGCGGACGGCTCAGGCCTTCTCGGCCTCGTCCTCAGCGGTGGTCTCACCGGCGGCCTCGGCGTCGCCGGTGGCGTCCTCGACGACCTCCGCCTCAGCGGCGGTGGTCTCCTCGGTCGCGGCCTCGTCGGCGGCGGGCTCCTCGGCGGCCTCCTCCTCGACGACCGGCTCCGCGGCGGGAGCGGCCTTCGGGGCCTCAGCCTTCTTGGCCGGCTTGGCCTTCGGGGCGACCGGCTCGAGCACGAGCTCGATCTGCGCCATCGGGGCGTTGTCGCCCTTGCGGTAGCCGAGCTTGGTGATGCGGGTGTAGCCGCCCTCGCGCTCGGCGACCAGCGGCGCGATCTCGGTGAAGAGCTCGTGCACGACGGACTTGTCGCCGATGACCGCGAGCACGCGACGGCGGGCGTGCAGGTCGCCGCGCTTCGCGAACGTGATCAGGCGCTCGGCGTAGGGACGCAGGCGCTTGGCCTTGGTCTCGGTCGTCTTGATGCTCTTGTGGGTGAAGAGCGCGGCGGCCAGGTTGGCGAGCATCAGGCGCTCGTGCGCGGGACCGCCTCCGAGGCGGGGGCCCTTCGTGGGCTTAGGCATGATCGGTTATCTCCAGTAGTGAAAAGTCGAAGGCTTCGCTGACGCGGCCTCAGATGGTGGACTCGTCTTCTTCGTACCCGCTGTAGAAGTGGGCGCCGTCGAACCCGGGGACCGAGTCCTTGAGCGACAGACCCATCTCGGTCAGCTTGTCCTTGACCTCATCCACCGACTTCTGACCGAAGTTGCGGATGTTCATGAGCTGCGTCTCCGACAGCGAAACGAGCTCGCTGACCGTGTTGATGCCCTCACGCTTGAGGCAGTTGTACGAGCGCACCGAGAGGTCGAGGTCCTCGATCGGCATCGACAGCTCGGAGCTGAGCACCTGGTCGACCGGCGCCGGGCCGATCTCGATGCCCTCGGCGGCGCTGTTGAGCTCGCGGGCGAGGCCGAACAGCTCGGTCAGCGTGCGGCCGGCCGAGGCGATGGCGTCGCGCGGGCTGATCGCCGGCTTCGTCTCGACGTCGACGACGAGGCGGTCGAAGTCGGTGCGCTCACCGGCACGGGTGGCCTCGACACGGTAGGTGACCTTGAGGACCGGAGAGTAGATCGAGTCGATCGGGATCTGGCCCGCTTCGCTGTACTCGTTACGGTTCTGCTGGGCCGACACGTAGCCGCGGCCGCGCTCGATGGTCAGCTCGACCTCGAACTTCGCCTTGTCGTTCAGGGTGGCGATGACGAGCTCGGGGTTGTGGATCTCCACGCCCGCCGGAGCCGAGATGTCGGCGGCCGTGACCTGGCCGGCACCCGTCTTACGCAGGTAGGCGGTGATCGGCTCGTCGTGCTCGCTGGAGACGACGAGGCCCTTGATGTTCAGGATGATCTCGGTGACATCCTCCTTGACACCGGGAACCGTGCTGAACTCGTGCAGCACGCCATCGATGCGGATGCTGGTGACGGCCGCACCCGGGATGGACGAGAGCAGGGTGCGACGCAGCGAGTTTCCGAGCGTGTAGCCGAAGCCCGGCTCGAGCGGCTCGATGACGAACCGCGAACGGAACTCGGAGATGTTCTCTTCGGTAAGCGTAGGACGCTGTGCAATGAGCACTGTTGATTCCTTTCGGCTGAGTGTCCGCTATATGACACTCGCGTGAGTGAGGTGGGGTTCGTCACGCCGTCAGGCGGCGGCCCGGTGAGGACCGCCGCCTGGGCGGACGTGGAAGAGAACTAGACGCGGCGACGCTTCGGCGGGCGGCATCCGTTGTGCGCCTGCGGGGTGACGTCGTTGATCGAGCCCACCTCGAGGCCTGCGGCCTGCAGCGAGCGGATCGCGGTCTCGCGGCCCGAACCCGGACCCTTGACGAAGACGTCGACCTTCTTCATCCCGTGCTCCTGCGCCTGGCGGGCGGCCGACTCGGCGGCCAGCTGAGCGGCGAACGGGGTCGACTTGCGCGAGCCCTTGAACCCGACGCCGCCGGACGAGGCCCAGCAGATGACCGCACCGGTGGTGTCGGTGATCGAGACGATCGTGTTGTTGAAGGTGCTCTTGATGTGGGCCTGGCCCACAGCGATGTTCTTCTTTTCCTTCTTGCGCGGCTTGCGAGCGGCCGACTTGGGTGCTGCCATTTTCTTTCTCCTTCAGTCCTGGTGTCGGCCTAGCGAGCCTTCTTCTTACCGGCGACGGTGCGCTTCGGGCCCTTGCGGGTGCGCGCGTTCGTCTTGGTTCGCTGGCCGCGGACCGGGAGGCCCTTGCGGTGGCGGATGCCCTCGTAGCTGCCGATCTCGACCTTGCGGCGGATGTCGGCGGCGACCTCGCGGCGGAGGTCGCCCTCGACCTTGAAGTTGCCCTCGATGAAGTCGCGCAGTGCGACGAGCTGGTCGTCGGTCAGGTCCTTGACGCGGATGTCGCCGGAGATCCCGGTCTCGCGAAGGGTCTGCAGCGCACGCGTGCGCCCGACGCCGTAGATGTAGGTGAGTGCGACCTCCACGCGCTTCTCGCGCGGGATGTCGACGCCTGCTAGACGTGCCATGGTTGTGGCTTCTCCTGTGATGAGTGGAGGTCTTCAGCGGTCCCGGTGCCCCGGCCTCCTCCGAGGGTGTCCCCCGCCTCCACGCTGGATGGTGGCGGGTTCTGGGATCGCTTCGTTATTGAGTTGAGTCGTGCTGTCGTGCTGCTGCGATCAGCCCTGGCGCTGCTTGTGGCGCGGGTTCTCGCAGATGACCATGACCCGGCCGTTGCGACGGATGACCTTGCACTTGTCGCAGATCTTCTTGACGGAGGGGTTGACCTTCATTGTGCTGTTACCTTTGTTCGCTGTCCTCGTACCTCGCCAGGGGCTACCCGGTGGCGGGGCCGTTACTTACAGCAGACCCTTACTTGTAGCGGTAGACGATCCGGCCGCGGGTCAGATCGTAAGGGCTCAGCTCCACGATCACGCGGTCCTCGGGGAGGATGCGGATGTAGTGCTGGCGCATCTTGCCGGAGATGTGGGCAAGAACCTTGTGACCGTTGGTGAGCTCGACGCGGAACATCGCGTTGGGGAGCGCCTCGATCACAGATCCTTCGATCTCGATGACACCGTCTTTTTTGGCCATAGCCTCACTGTCGCTAGTCGTTGGGGTTTGCTGGTCGTGCGTTTACACCGGCGATAGGCATGCAGCAAGCACGCCTAAGACACCAAGGATCAATCTTATGGGATGCCGGCGCATTTCGCCAATTCTGGGTTATCATCCGCGCGTGCTCAGAGCGAACGGACGGCGGCGGACAGGGTGGCGTCACGCGATCGGGGTCGGACTGATCCCGAACGGTGCCAACCCGGCGGCTCCCCCGTCCACGGCGGTGAGGACCCAGATGCCGCCGGCGTGGACGGCGACGCTGTGCTCCCAGTGAGCCGCAGCGGAACCGTCCTCCGTCGCGACCGTCCAGCCGTCGTCCTTCACGTAGGTGTCCTGGTCGCCCAGCACCACCATCGGCTCGATGGCGACCACGAGGCCGGGCCGGACCTCCGGCCCCTTCGAGCGCACCCGGTAGTTGAACACAGGAGGCTCCTCGTGCATCTTCCGGCCGATACCGTGCCCGATGTAATCGGTCAGGATGTCGTAGTCGCCCTGCGAGAGGATGTGGTCCTCGATCGCCTCGCCCACCTCGTTCAGGTGGCGGGCGGTCGCGAGGCGTGCGATGCCGTGCCAGAGCGACTGCTCGGTGACGTCCGAGAGCCGCTGCCGCTCGGCGACGCGCTCGGGGTGCGCCGGGTCGGGCAGCACGAACGTGCGCGCGGCGTCGCCGTTCCAGCCGGAGCCGTCGGCACCGGTCACGATGGCGCCGCTGTCGATCGAGACGATGTCACCGGGAAGCAGGATGCGTGAACCTGGGATGCCGTGCACCACTTCGTCGTTCACCGACGCGCAGATCGTGTGGTGGTACCCGGCCTCGAGCTTGAAGTTCGATCGACCGCCTGCCCGTTCGATCGCAGCCTCGGCAATCTGGTCGAGCTGCAGCGTGGTCAGCCCCGGTGCGACCGCCGCAGCGACGGCCTCGAGGGATGCGGCTGTCGCCCGCCCCGGCGCGACCATCTCACGCAGCTGGGCGGGCGTCTTGTAGATCGTCCGCTTGAAGGCCACGGTCGTTACGCGACGGGCTCGTCGGCCCCGGCGAGGGGACGGATGCCACGGTCCGCGAGGGCGGAGCGGATGCGCGCCGCGACCTCGTCCACACCCCCGAGTCCGTCGACCTCGACGAGCAGACCGCGCTCCCGGTACACATCGATCAGCGGCGACGTCTCGCGGACGTACACCTCCTGACGGTGCCGGATGGCCTCCTCGGAGTCGTCGGCGCGTCCCTGCTCCTGCGCGCGCTTGGTCAGCCGGGCGACGATCTCGTCCTGGTCGGCGACCAGCCGGATCACGGCGCCGAGCTCCTGACCCTGCGACGCGAGCAACTCATCGAGGTACTTCACCTGGTCGAGCGTGCGCGGGTAGCCGTCGAGCAGGAAGCCGTTCTTGGCGTCGTCCTCGGCGAGTCGGTCGGTGACCAGCTTGTTCGTGAGGCTGTCCGGAACGTAGTCGCCCGCATCGACGATGGCCTTGACCTCTTTGCCGAGGGGGGTCTCGTTCTTGATGTTCGCCCGGAAGATGTCGCCCGTGGAGATGTCGGGGATCCCGTATGCGGCAGTGATGCGGGAGGCCTGAGTGCCCTTGCCCGCTCCGGGAGGACCGACGATCAACATACGGGTCAACGCAGAAGCCCTTCGTAGTGACGCTGCTGGAGCTGCGAGTCGATCTGCTTGACCGTCTCCAGTCCCACACCGACGATGATGAGGATGGACGTGCCGCCGAACATGAAGTTCTGGCTGGCGCCGAGCAACGCGAAGGCGACCAGTGGGATCAGCGCGATGATACCGAGGTAGATCGAGCCGGGCAGGGTCACGCGCGTGAGCACGTAGTCGAGGTACTCCGCGGTCGGGCGGCCGGCGCGGATACCCGGGATGAAGCCGCCGTACTTCTTCATGTTGTCCGCGACCTCCTCCGGGTTGAAGGTGATGGCGACATAGAAGTACGTGAAGCCCACGATCAGGAGGAAGTACAGGAGCATGTAGAGCGGGTGGTCGCCCTTGGTCAGGTAGTTCGTGATCCAGGTCACCCACGGCGCCGGTGCCTTGCCCGCCGCCGGCTGGTTGAACTGGGCGATGAGCGCGGGCAGGTACAGCAGCGACGACGCGAAGATGACCGGCACGACGCCCGCCATGTTCACCTTGATCGGAATGTACGTGTTGTTGCCGCCGTACGTGCGGCGGCCGACCATCCGTTTGGCGTATTGCACCGGGATGCGGCGCTGAGACTGCTCGACGAACACGACGGCCGCCACGATGAGCAGTCCGATCGCGATCACGA
>NZ_CAMFLC010000041.1 GCF_945957465.1 uncultured Leifsonia sp. | reverse complement strand
TGTAGATGACCGCGAACAGTCCGATCCACACGACGTCGACGAAGTGCCAGTAGTACGACACGACGATGGCGCTCGTGGCCTCTTTGTGGCCGAAGGTCTTGACCGCGAACGCGCGGCCGATGACGAGCAGGAAGGCGATGAGGCCGCCGGTGACGTGCAGGGCGTGGAAGCCGGTCGTCAGATAGAAGGCGGAGCCGTAGGCGTTGGAGTCGAAGGCGATCCCCTCGGAGACGAGCGTCGCGTACTCCATGACCTGACCGGAGACGAAGATGGCGCCGAGCACGTACGAGAGGGCGAACCACTCGACCATGCCCCACTTCCAGAACTGGAAGACGCCTCCGGCGCGCCGCGGCTGGAGGCGCTCCGCGGCGAACACACCGAACTGGCAGGTCACCGAGCTCAGCACCAGGATGATCGTGTTGGTGAGCGCGTACGGGACGTTGAGGTGCGCCGTCTCGGCGGCCCACAGAGCGGGCGAGGTCGACTTGAGCGTGAAGTAGATCGCGAACAGACCCGCGAAGAACATCACCTCGGAGCCGAGCCAGACGATCGTGCCGACGGCCACGACATTGGGCCGGTTGATCGCCGGCGCACTCGTTGCAGGGGTAATGGAGGTGCTCGTCACAAATCCCATTATGGCTGAAAAGAAGCCGTGGTTTTCTCACCTGAAAGGCACGAATTCGCCTCGATTCAGGAAAGTGCCGCCCGCGGCCTGGTACAAACCCCCGGCTCCCCGTGGCGTGTCGCCTCCCAATAGGATCGCTGTATGACGGAATCGCACTCCTGGTCGTCGGTGCTCACCTCGCTTCTGGCCCGTGAGGACCTCAGCGTGGCGGACGCCGCGTGGGCCATGGACCAGGTGATGTCGGGGGAGGCGACGGAGGCCCAGCTCGCCGCGTTCCTCATCGCGCTGCGTGCCAAGGGCGAGACCGTCGACGAGATCGTCGGCTTCCGCGACGCGATCCTCGACCACGCCGTGCCGCTGCCTGTCGACCCCATGGCCCTGGACATCGTGGGCACGGGCGGCGACCGCTTCGGCACCGTCAACGTGTCCACGACGGCCGCCATCGTCGCCGCCGCGTCCGGTGTGCCCGTGATCAAGCACGGCAACCGGGCGGCGAGCTCGTCGTCGGGATCGTCCGATGTGTTGGCCGCGCTGGGGATCGACCTGACGCTGCCCCCGGAGCGCGTCGCCGAGGTCCTCCGCCGGACGGGCATCACCTTCGCCTTCGCCAGCGCCTTCCATCCCGGTTTCGCCAATGCCGGCCCCGTGCGCTCGCAGCTCGGGGTGCCGACGGTGTTCAACTACCTGGGCCCGCTGTGCAACCCGGCGCGCCCCGAGGCGTCGGCGGTCGGCGTGGCGACGCTCGACCGCATCCCGCTGTTCGTCGGCGTGTTCCAGACCCGTGGCGCGACCGCGCTGGTCTTCCGCGGCGACGACGGCCTCGACGAGCTGTCGACCACCGGTCACAGCCACGTCTGGGAGATCTCCAGAGGCCTCGTCACCGAGCACGACATCGATCCGCGCGACCTGGGGATCCCGCGCGCCAGGATCGACGACCTGCTCGGAAAGGACGCCGCGTACAACGCGGCTGTGGTGCGCGCCGTGCTTGCGGGCCAGGATGGCCCTGTGCGCGACATCGTGTTGCTCAACGCGGCGGCCGGGCTCGTGTCGTACGAGCTCGCGTCCGACCCGTCGAGGGTCCAGGAATCCATCCTGGATCGGTTCCGTTCGCACATGGCGGTCGCCGCCCAGGCGATCGACTCCGGGGCCGCGGCCGCGAAGCTCGAGGAATGGGTGGCGGCAACCCGCTGATGTAGCAACCACCGACAGCAAGTGGAAGGAAGGGTTTTCAATGAAGAAGCTCATCAACGACGTACCCGACGTCGTGGCGGAGTCCCTGGCGGGCTTCGGCCGGGCTCACGCGGACATCGTCTCGGTGTCGCAGGACCCCCGCTTCGTCTCCCGGGCCGACGGCCCGGTGCGCGGCAAGGTCGGCCTGGTCAGCGGCGGCGGCAGCGGCCACGAGCCGCTCCACGCCGGTTTCGTGGGCATGGGGATGCTGGACGCCGCGGTTCCGGGCGAGGTGTTCACCTCCCCGACGCCGATGCCGATCGTGGAGGCCACCAAGGCCGCGGACGGCGGCGCCGGAGTGCTGCACATCGTCAAGAACTACACGGGCGATGTGCTGAACTTCGAGACGGCCGCCGATCTGGTCGGCGCGGAGGGCATCACGGTGCGCGCGGTCGTGACCAACGACGACGTCGCCGTTCAGGACTCGCTCTACACGGCAGGACGTCGTGGCGTGGCGGGCACCGTCCTCGTCGAGAAGATCGCCGGCGCCGCTGCCGAGCGCGGCGACGACCTCGACGCCGTGACGGCGATCGCCGAGAAGGTCAACGCCAACGTCCGCTCCATCGGTCTCGCTCTGACCGACGGCACCGTGCCGCACGCGGGCGAGCCCGGGTTCGTGCTCCCGGAGGACGAGATCGAGTTCGGCGTCGGCATCCACGGCGAGCCGGGGCGCGAGCGCATCAAGATCGAGCCGGCCGACCGCCTCGTCGACCGGATGATGGACGCCATCCTCACCGACCTGCCGTTCGCATCCGGCGACACCGTGCTGCTGTTCGTGAACGGGATGGGCGGCACGCCGCTGTCGGAGCTCTACATCCTGTTCCGGCGTGCTGCCGAGATCCTGGACGAGAAGGGGATCGTGCTCGGCCGGTCGCTGGTAGGCAGCTACGTCACCTCCCTCGAGATGCAGGGCGCCTCCATCTCCGTGCTCAAGCTGGACGACGAGCTCACGGCGCTCTGGGACGCCCCGGTGCACACCGCGGCGCTCCGCTGGGGCGTCTGAGAGCGCCGGCCGGGCCCGGCTCCGGCGCAACGCCCGCAGACGAAACGAACGACACGGACAGTACGAGGAAGGAAACACGCATGGCGTTGGACACGAAGTGGGTCTCGTCCTGGATTTCGGCCGCGGCGGACGCCGTGGCCGAGCACAAAGGCGAGCTGAACACGCTCGACCGGGAGATCGGCGACGGCGACCACGGCGAGAACATGGACCGCGGCATGCGCGCGTCCGTCGACGCGCTCGCGAAGCTGCCGGACGACGCGACACCCTCCGCGGTGCTGCGCTCGATCGCGATGACCCTCATCTCCACCGTCGGCGGGGCGTCCGGGCCGCTCTACGGCACCGCCTTCCTCAAGGCGGCCGAGCCGGTGGGCGCGGCGGAGGCCATCGACGCGGAGTCGCTCGTGGCACTGCTCACGGCGGCGCGCGACGGCATCGTGTCGCGCGGGAAGGCGGAGCCGGGCGACAAGACGATGATCGACGCCTGGACCCCCGCGGTGGAGGCGGCCACGGCCGCACTCGCCGCGGGGGCCGACCCGGCGGCGATTCTGTCGGCGGCGGCCGACGCGGCCGAACAGGGCTCGGATGCGACCATCCCGCTGGTGGCGCGCAAGGGCCGTGCCAGCTACCTCGGTGAACGCTCCGCCGGCCACCGGGACCCCGGAGCGCAGTCGACGGCGCTGATCCTGCGGGCCGCCGCCGGGACAGCCGGATGAGCGGCACGGTCGGGATCGTCTTCGTCTCGCACAGCTCGCAGCTCGCCGCCGGCGCCGTCGCCCTCGCCGGGCAGATGGCGCCGTCGGTGACGCTGCTGGCTGCGGGAGGGACCGACGACGACGGCATCGGGACGAGCTTCGGCAAGGTCATGGCCGCGGTCGGCGAGGCGGACGGCGGCGCGGGTGTCGTCGTCGTGAGCGACCTCGGCTCGGCGCTCCTGACGGCCGAGACCGTGCTGGACCTGCTGCCGGACGACGAGCGCGCACGTGTGCGCGTCGTCGACGGTCCGTTCATCGAGGGCGGCGTGGCGGCGGCGGTGGCCGCAGAGACGGGGGCCGACCTGGATGGTGTTGCGGCCGCGGTCGAGGGAGCACGCTCGGCGTGGGGCGCCGTCGAGGCGCCCGCGGAATCGGCTCCGCCTGCCGCGCCTGCCGCAGCGGAGCGCGGCGAAGCCGGCTACGCGCGGGAGGTGCTGGTGCGCAACCCCCAGGGCCTGCACGCGCGGCCGGCGGCCGAGTTCGTGAAGCTCGCGAACACCTTCCCGATGAAGGTGACCGTCAACGGCAAGGACGCGAAGAGCCTGCTGGGCGTCATGTCCCTGGGCCTGACGGCCGGTGCGACGGCGACCATCGCGTCGACGGACGACGGGGGCGACACCGCCGTCGACGCGCTGGTGGAGCTCGTCGAGAGCGGGTTCGGAGAGGTCTGACCGGCCGGAGCCGCCGTCAGAGCTCGACCGCCGCGGGTCACAGCTCGACCGCCATCTCCAGCTCGAGCGCCGTGCGATCGAGAGGATACGGCTGCGTCCGCCCGGTGAAGGCGAAGCCGTGCCTCTCGTAGTAGCGGATCGCAGGCAGGTTGCTCTCGTGGACCTCCAGCAGCAGCCGGTCGGACCGCGGGCGCGCCCAGGCGATGACGGCGGCGAGGAGGGCGTCGGCGACGCCGTTCTCGCGGCCGCGCTGTGCGGGCGTCACGTAGACGCCGACCAGGTGCGGGTCGGGCGAGCTGACGGCGTGAAAGCCGCCCATGGTGCCGATCCAGCGACCATCCGGGGTCACCGCGCCGAACAGTTCGCTGGCGGCTGACGCGTTCGCCGTGCGGCGTCGCCAGTGCTCGTCGGGATGGGCGCGAGCCGCCTCGAGCGTCTCGAGGAACGCGATGGGCGTGTCCTCGAGCATCTCGAGCCGGATCGCGCGGTACGCCGGCCAGTCGGACTCGACAGCCGGTCGGACCTCCCAGGTGATCCCGTCCGCCGTGTCGTCCCGGCCGGCCGTCATCAGTTCCGCTCGGCCAGGAGTGCTTCGGTCTCGGCGAGCAGGATCGCCGTGCACAGCCCGTCGAGGGCTTCGCGCAACTCGGCCAGGGGCGGGAACGTCGGCGCGATCCGGATGTTCGCATCCCGCGGGTCTTCGCCGTAGGGGAAGGTCGCACCGGCCGGTGTGACCGCGATCCCGGCCTCCTTGGCGAGCTCGACGGCACGCTTGGCACAGCCGTCCAGGACGTCGAGGCTGACGAAGTAGCCGCCGAGCGGAGCATTCCACGAGCCGGCACCCCACGGCTCCAGGCGCGCGCGGAAGGCTTCGTCGACCGCGGCGAACTTCGGGGCGAGGATGGCGCGGTGCTTCTCCATGTGCGCCGCAAGCCCGTCGGCGTCGCGGAGCAGCTGGACGTGACGGAGCTGGTTCAGCTTGTCGGGGCCGATGCTCTGCGCGGCCGAGTTGTGCTGGAACCACGCGATGTTCGCCTCCGACGCGCCGATGAAGGCGACGCCGGCGCCCGGATACGTGACCTTGGACGTGGAGGCGAAGATCAGCGGCCGGTCGGGGTTGCCCGCCTCGGCGGCCAGCGCCAGGATGTCGATCGGCTCCGGTCGCTCGTCGGAGAGGTGGTGCACGACATACGCGTTGTCCCAGAAGAGCCGGAAGTCGGGTGCGGCCGGCAGGGAGACGAGCGCGCGCGCCACCGCTTCGCTGTAGACGGCGCCGGTGGGGTTGGAGTACACCGGCACGCACCACATGCCCTTGATGCTGTCGTCGGTCGCCAGCAGCGTCTCGACGGTCGCGACGTCGGGGCCGTCGTCGTTCATGGGTACGGCGATCATGCGGATGCCGAAGCGCTCCAGGATCGTGAAGTGACGGTCGTAGCCCGGCACGGGCGTCAGGAACGAGATCGCCTGGCGCCCCCAGGGCAGGTCGCCGCCCGGTACGCCGTGCAGCAGCGCCTGGACGACGGTGTCGTGCATGATCGTCAGGCTCGAGTTGCCGAGAGCGAGGAGCTGCGCGGGCGGCACCCGCAGCGCCTCGGCGAAGATCGCGCGCAACTCGGGCAGGCCGTTGGGACCTCCGTAGTTGCGCAGGTCGGTTCCCGCGGCGTCGCGGAACGCGCCGTCGGGCAGGTGCAGCAGGTCGTCGGAGAGGTCGAGCTGCTCGGCCGACGGCTTGCCCCGCGTGATGTCGAGCGCGAGGCCGCGTGCCGTGAGGTCGTCGTAGGCGCGGGCGAACTCCGTGTGGGCGGCGCGCAGCGCTTCGGTGTCGAGGTCGGCGAGGGGGGCGGGAGCGGTGGTCACAATCCGATCGTAGCGGCGTGCTGGCCGGGACGCCCGGTCGCGCTGTGCGAACATCCGGAGTGTGACGAACGAACTGAAGCGCGGCCGCGGTCACACCCGCGTCAAGATGTACATCGCTCTGGCCGTCGGGATCGTGGTCGCGGTCGCGACATCGTTCGTCGACGCCGTCCATCACGCCGTCATCGCCGGGTGGGCGGCGGCGTGCCTGGTTTACATCGTGTGGATCTGGACGAGCGTGTGGCGCATGGACTCCCCGACGACCCGCGATCACGCGACACTCGAGGATCCCGGCCGCAGGACCGCGGACCTCGTGCTGCTCATCGCGGCGCTCGCGAGCGTCGTGGCTGTGGTGTGGGTCCTCGTGGACGCGCGCAACCTGAAGGGCGCCGCGCAGCTGGGGGTCGCGCTACTCGCCGTCGTGAGCGTCGCGCTGTCGTGGCTGCTCGTCCACACCATCTACATGCTCCGGTACGCGCGCATCTACTATCGCAACGACGGCGGCGTGGACTTCAACCAGGACGAGCCGCCCCAGTACAGCGACTTCGCGTACCTCTCGCTCACCCTCGGCATGACGTTCCAGGTTTCGGACACGAACATCTCCAGCTCGTATCTCCGCCGGGCGATCCTCCGTCACACGCTGCTGTCGTACCTCTTCGGCACCGTGATCGTCGCCGCGACCGTGAACCTGGTCGCGGGCCTCACCTGACGTAGCGGACGAAGCGGTAGCGCATCCCGTTCGCGGCGTCCTGCCACGACCCGGGAGCGCCCTGCCATTCGGGCCCGAGCACGGGCGCGAACGTATCGCCTGCGACGTCGAGGTCGATCTCGGTGACCTCGACACGGTCGGCCAGCGCGAGCGCCTGGCCGTAGAGGTCAGCGCCGCCGATCACCCAAGCGGTCGAGCCCTCCCCGGCGCGCAGGGCCTCGTCCAGCGAATGGACGACCGTCGCTCCCGGCGCGTCGAAGTCCCGGCGCCGGGTGACGACAATGTTGTCGCGACCGGGGAGCGGCCGGAAACGCTCGGGCAACGACTCCCAGGTGCGCCGCCCCATCACGACCGGGTCGGCCGCGGTGAGGTCGCGGAAGTGCCGGAGGTCTTCCGGCAGGTGCCACGGCATCGCGCCTCCTGCGCCGATTACGCGGTCGTGGGCCTGAGCCCAGATGAGCGCGAGGCTCATACCGCGACGGCCGCGCGGATCGCCGGGTGGTGCTGGTAGCCCTCGACCTCGAAGTCCTCGAACCGGTAGTCGAAGATGCTCTCGGGCGTGCGGGTGAAGCGCAGCGTCGGGGCGGGGAACGGGTCGCGGGTGAGCTGCTCCGTCACCTGCTCCACGTGGTTGTCGTAGATGTGGCAGTCGCCGCCCGTCCAGACGAACTCGCCGGGCTCCAGGCCGACCTGTTGCGCGACCATGAGCGTTAGCAGCGCGTAACTGGCGATGTTGAAAGGGACCCCGAGGAACATGTCCGCGCTGCGCTGGTAGAGCTGGCAGGAGAGGCGGCCGTCCGCGACGTAGAACTGGAAGAAGGCGTGGCAGGGGGCGAGCGCCATGTTCGGGATGTCGGCCACATTCCACGCCGAGACGATGATGCGTCGGGAGTCCGGGTCGTGGCGGAGGGTGTCGATGACCTGCTGGATCTGGTCGATGTGCGTCCCGTCCGGGGCGGGCCATGACCTCCACTGCACGCCGTAGACCGGGCCGAGTTCGCCGCGCTCGTCCGCCCACTCGTCCCAGATGGTCACGCCGTTGTCGCGCAGCCAGCCCACGTTGCTCTCACCGCGCAGGAACCAGAGCAGCTCGTAGGCGATCGACTTGAAGTGGACACGCTTGGTGGTGATCAGGGGGAACCCCTCTGCGAGGTCGAACCGCAGCTGGCGACCGAACACGCTGCGCGTGCCTGTGCCCGTGCGATCGGATTTGTGGCTGCCGTTCGCGAGGACGTCGCGCAGCAGGTCTTCGTACGGGGTCGGGATCGGCGTGCTCATCGAGACGATGGTACTTCGCCGCGGGACGGGAAGACCCCTCTGACCCGCCGGACGTTACCGTCGTAGGCTTCGAGCATGGCCGATGACGTGGACGGGGAGGGCGTCGCCGGGCCGGACCGCGGGATCCGCCACAGCGACGACGAGCTCGCCGACGCCTTGCAGGCCGAGGTGGATCGCGTCACCGCGGCGATCCCGATCATCCCCGGGTCGACCGTGGTGCGGCACGGCGCCGCGGCGCTCGACGACGCCGAAGAGGACGGCGAGGAGGACGCCGGCGTCGACGATGACCGGGTCGGTCCTCCGACGCAGTCGATCAGCTTCGACGACCTCCCCGTGCGGAGGCGGGTCGACGGTCCGCAGCCGACCTACAGCGCCTGGGTGGCGGCCGCGGTCCGGCCGCCCGCGGCGCAGGGCGGAGCGCAGGCCGCAGAGCAGGCCGCAGCGCCGACCGCAGCGCCGACCGCACCGCCGACCGCACCGCCGACCGCACCGCCGACCGCACCGCCGAACACGCCGGTGGCCGAGTCCCCGCACCCCGTTCCGCCGAAGTTCCCGACGGTCGCGATGGAGGCGCCCGCGACCCCGGCGCCCGAAGAGGGGAGTTCGCGCGTCGCCCGCGTCGAGCCGCTCGGACTGGTTCCGCACGAGCTGGCCCCACGCGACTCCCAGCCCGTCCCTCTCGTGGCGAGCCCGCCGGCTCCGGCGCCCGCGGCCGAACCCGCCCCCATGGTCCCGCTGACCGCGGACCAGCCGCTGGTCGCCCGCGACCTGGGCGCGACGACCGCGCGCCCCGAGCACATCGACGCAGACATCCCCGACGACGCCGACGACGTGCGCGACGGAGCACCTGCGCCGGTGGGGACACCGCGACTGCTCGACGGCTCCGTGCTCTTCGGCGCCGCGCCGGCGACGCCGGCGCCGTTCGTCCCCGAGACCACCGATCTGGACCCTGCGCCGCTGGAGCACCGGGCGGGGCGGGCGTCCCGCCTGTTCTGGCTCTGGTTCGCCGGAACGTCCTCGCTGATCAGCATCGGCGTCGGCGCCACCCTGTTCCTGCTCGGGCTCAGCCTCCGCCAGCTGCTCGTGGCGACCCTGGTCGGCGTCGCCCTCTCCTTCCTGCCGCTGGGGCTGGGGACGCTCGCCGGCAAGTGGAGCGGACAGCCGACGATGGTCGTCTCCCGGGCGACCTTCGGCCTGCTCGGCAACGCCGTCCCGACCGGTCTCGCCCTGGTGACCAAGGTGTTCTGGGGCGCCGTGCTGCTCTGGCTGGCGGGGTCGGCCGCCGGTTCGGTCGCGATCGCCGGCGGCTGGTCGCGGCTCGGCCTCGGCCCGACCACCTTCGCGCTCCTGGTCACGGTGGGTGTCGCCGGCGTCGTCGCCTACTTCGGCTACGGACTCCTGGCGCGCGTTCAGCTGGTGTTGACGATCGCGTCCGCGGTGCTGATCGTCGTGATGATCGCGGCCACCTGGCGCCACGTCGACCTCACCCGGGCACTGGGCGTGCCGGATGCGCTCTGGACGCACGTCGTGACCGGTGCCGTGCTCGTCTTCAGCTACGTCGGGCTCGCCTGGGCGATGAGCAGTGCCGAGGTCGCGCGGTATCAGCGTCCGAAGTCCTCCGGCGCCGCGGGGATGCTCTGGGCGACGTTCGGGGCCGGGGTCCCGCCCTTCGTGCTCGTGTCGTACGGCGGGCTCCTGGCGGCCTCGGATCCGGGACTGGCCGACGACATCGCCCGCGACCCCGTCGCGGGACTCACCCGGCTCGGCCTGCCGGTCTGGTGTCCTGTGCCCCTGCTGCTGGCGGTCGGACTCAGCCTCATCTCCGCCCTGGTGCTGACGATGTACTCGGGAGGCTTCACACTCGATGCCCTGGGCGTCCGGCTCGGGCGGCGGTGGAGCACCGTGGTCGTCGCTGCGGCCATCGCGGTGGCCGGAGTCGCGCTCTCGCTCACCGTCCGCGACCTCGACGACGTCGTCCGCGGAGTGCCCACGACGCTCGCTGTGCCGGTGGCGGCCTGGGCCGGGTTGTTCGCGGGCGAGATGATGCTCCGCACACGCCGATTCCATCAGCCGTCGCTGGTCAATCGCGGCGGCGTCTACCCGGACTGGCGCTGGACGAACCTGGCCATGCTCCTGGTCGCCACCGCCGTGGGCCTCGGCTTCGTGAGTTCGTCGCTGCCCTGGCTGACCTGGGAGGGCTACCTGTTCCGGCTGCTGGGCGCCGACCCGAACGCGGGGATCGGGGCGAGCAACATCGGGGTCGTGCTCGCGCTGGCCCTGGGCCTCTTCACACCGATCGTGTCGGGTGTCCCCGCTGTGCGCAGGCAGGAGAGGGCGCAGGCGTAGCTACGCCCCAGAGGTCGCGACGATCGCGACCGGCTCCAGCCGCTTCCATCGCAAGTGCACGATCTGAAGGACCACCTTTGCATGAGCGAGCGGTCATCCATCATCAACGATCAGACGAGCCAGGCGAAGACGTTGTACAGGCGTCAGAGCAGCTTTACGGTGAGAAACGAAGACCTCCGGCGGTGGTTCATGGTGAACTAGACAGCTCCGCCCTCCACCGGAGGTCTTCATCATGTCGAGTCGTCACACATCAACCAACCGATCTGGGCACTACAACGAAGACGCGCTAGGGCGGCGTGGCGATCCCGCGCTCGTGACGGCGTTGCGGTGTCGGTAGTCGTGGCGGACGCCGCGAGAGCAGAGGTCCGCGAATGAATCGAGTCGTAGGCATGGCCGATAGCTCGCTTCATTCACTCCGCGCTGCGCTATGGGACGCGAAGCTCTCTTATTGGATCTCTGCGTGACGCCAATATCGCTGGAACAATGGCTGCGACTAATGACACCTGGATAGCGAGCACGGCGACCGCGGCGAGGTAATCAAGGGGGGGTGTCGGTGCATCGGTCGTCATCAGGACCGTGGATGCGACTCCTATGCCTGCGATCGCACCGATTGCCGACAACCCTCCAGTCTGCGCGACGATAAGAGCCGCTATGAGCGAGCGGGTCGCGCCCAGCGCACGACGTCGACCGAAATCTCGCCTTCGCTGCATTACGGAAAGAATCATGACAGAACAGGTCAACACGGATGTGATGGATGTGATACCAAGCGCGAGGTTCCGACCAAACTCGCTGAGTTGGCCTCGGACGGCGGAGCGAACTTCGGCGAGCTGTTGGCTCGCAGATATTGTGAACTTTGAGGGATCGTCGAGGTTAACCAGGGTTCCCAATACATTGGCTATGGCTTCGATGTGACTTGTGGATCGAGTGAGGACCGTTATCTGATCAAATCTCTCGGTCGTCGTTCGTTCCTTCTCCAGTATGAGCACACTAGAGCCCAGCGCTGCTAAGAAGGACGGGAGCTGTGCGGTGCCCGCGACGAACCACTCGATGCCGTCTCGGGCCCTAATCGTACCTACTCCGTCCGCTAGCCCAAGGCTCGCCAGAGTGGCATCAGTGGCGTAGACACTGGCGGACCCGTTTTGAGGCGACGGCAACCCGATCCTCTTCCATGAAGAGGCCCAAAGCCGGCGCACACCAACGGTGTGACCGTCAAGGATCTGTGAGTTGGAAGCGTCGGATATGAATTGGCTGGCTCCCACCCATTCAATTTCCGTCAGCGACAGAACCCGTTCTACTAAGCCGGAATCGAATGTCTCGCCCGACCGAGCTGTGATTGTGATCGAGCGTGTTCCGGCGTTGTCAATCGTCGCAAGGACTGCCCGTTCAGAAGCGACTGACCGGCCATTTGTTAGGACAATGGCGGCGCACATGCTACCGATCATGATGACAACGAGAGCTGAAATGACCGGAGCTGAGAATGCAGATGCGCCTGCCTCCCGCAGTAGGGCTCGTGACCGCCAAAGTGCGCGTTCGGGCGTCTGGTGCGAGGTCATAGGCTGACGACTCGGTCGCACTTGGCTACGACTCGCGGATCGTGGGTGGCGATGATGACGAGTGACCCTGATTGTGCCTGGTGCCTGAGTGCTTCGACAACGACGTCGCCGGTGCTTGCGTCCAGGTTGCCGGTCGGCTCGTCGGCGAGCACGAATCGTGGCCTGCTGACAAGAGCACGGCATAGCGCGATTCGCTGAGCCTGTCCTCCCGAAAGCTGCCCCGGCTTGGCATCGGCTCTGGCAGCTACTCCTAACCGATTCATGAGGGAGAGCGCATACGGGCGCTCTGCGGCGCGGGAGGTTCGTCGGTAAAGCGACGACTCCAGAACGTTGTCGAGTACGCTCCTGGTGGAGTCAAGCGCAGCGTCTTGGAAGACGAAACCGAAAAGCGCAGCCCGTAGCCGAGCACGTGCCGCGTCGGGCATCGTTGAGGTGTCTCGACCATCGAGTCGAATGCTTCCTCCTGTGGGCTTCAGCATCAGCCCCAATATGTAGAGCAGGGTGGACTTACCCCGTCCAGAGTGCCCCGTCAGAGCCACCATTTCGCCCTCGCTGTAGACGGCCGAGTAATCATCGAACAGCGGCGATCCGCTTCCGAAGGCGAACTGAACGCTGCGGACTTCGAGTGACACGGGCTTAACTCGACTTGGTCTGAGTCGAAGGTTGAAGGCGAACTCTCGTGCCTGGACTGATCCCAGAGACCACGGTCATGCCCTTCGCACGTGCGACGATCTCCACTGGCAAGCGGCGACCGGCTGTGTCGATGAGGAACGTATCGCCTGTGGAGGAGGTCTGAATGGCGACACTGGGGATCACCGTGCCTTCGACTGCAGCCTGGATTACCAACTTCGCGGAGAAGCGCGACGCCCCACCTGCAGGAACAATTGCGCAACTGTCGGCGCAAATCGGCGTATCACTGATTGGTGCAAGGATCGCCCTCAGGTCGCGGCTTGCAGGGTCAGCCGAAGGCTCTTGATTCGCGACGGTCGCTTTCCAAAGTCCGTTTCCCGTCTCAATCTCTACGGCTGATCCAGGTTTGACTGTCGTTGCCTGGCTCTCGGATAGCGGAATCGAAAATACTGGAACGGCTGCCAACGTTGCGATGCCTCGTTCGCCCCCGCTTACGGGCGTACCAACGGAAATGACTTCGGAGTCAAGAAGCACCCGCGCGGGAAGTGAGGGTACATAGACGACGTCGCCCATCTGGATTACCCCATCCTCGGCGAGGTGCTGGTTGCGCTGATACTCCTTGACCGCTCGTTGTGCTTGAGACCCGAACGACTCATCTGGGGTGCCGTCGTAATACCCGAGGACCGCCATCAGCTCAAGCAGCTGCTTGACGTCCGGGCCCTTGGCGCCGAGCGAGAGCGCCCTGAACGAAGGTGTACTGCCGAGAGCGATCCGAACTGGCCTCAAATCGACACTGAAGAGAACATCTCCTTCGCGAAGCTCCTGGCCGGGTGTGATCGCTATCGAGGTGACGGTGCCCGAGGCTTGATTAGGCGCGGAAAAAGTCTTCTCCCAATTTGCGTTGACAGTCAGCCGCATCGATGATTCGACTGACCCGACGCGTGCGACCGCAGTGGTGAAGTTCGCTTCGGCCGCGGGTTCGTAAGGAGGTTGGAAAAGTACGGCATTCGCCCAGGCACCTCCTGCTGCACCCAGAGCCATCGCGGTAACCAAGGCGAGCGCCCGAACCGGGAAAGACACAGTCCGGGGTTTCGCGATACCAGGTTCGCCCATGGGGTGCCGGTCGCGCATTAGCCATTTCCTCCCACCATTGCAGGGCATTTCGTGCCGGCTTCAGGCAGTTCCGGCCCCGGAATCTCGCTCCAAGGGATCCACGGGTCAGAGTCGTAGTTCGCCTTGAATGCGTCAATTGAAGGGCGAGGAGGCGTCGACCATCCGTTCTTCTCGAGGCACTTCTGTATCGAGCTATAGGACTCGAAGATCTGATTGAACTGTGCGTCTGAAAGTGGGGCATCGGGATCGACTCCGGCTGCACGCAAGCACTCCTCCGCGTCGGCCCGATACCGCGGCTGCTGTGCCTCAGGTATATCCACCGAGATCGCCCCGTCTTCCAGGCGAACTGGCCAACCCTTGTCCTGCAGACAATCGAAACGTGCCCTGTTGATCTCGCGGTCACTCTTCAGGGGTGGAGAGGTGCTCCCAGGCTGTGTCGCCTGCGAGCACCCCGTAAGCACGACCAGTGCCGCAAACCCGACCGCAAGGGCGCCGAGTCGCGTCACGAAAACATGTTCTGGCAGTACCGGTTGACAGCCGAGACGGCACCGACTGACCCGCCCGCGTGGGCGTTGAAGGTCCCAGCCTGGCTCGACCACCACTTCCAACCCCATGCGGCGTACGCGGAGGAGTACCCCAGATTTACCGTGCCGAGGCTTCCTGTGTTGTTGTATGTGTTCAGCGAGAACGAGACGTCGCCCTTAGCGGTTGCAGTCGTCCCAATCGTGATGACAGGGGCGGCAGTGCACTTGATATTTCCGTAGATGGTCTTGTCGCCGGCCGCGTGGGCCGGCGTTGCTGCGGCCAGTCCGATCCCCGTCGCCAGCAGTGCGGCGCCTGCAGCAGCGATGATCCTTGAGCGAGTGCTGCGACGGCCAACGGGCATGCTTGATGAACTCAATCGGGTTTCCTCCTAGTTGGTCAGGTCGGAACGATTCCGGCTCTCTTTCAGTGCTTCTTCAAACACCGCTTTGCATGTTACCAACTGGTGCGTAGGCTGCCCAATGCTTACATTGTACTGAATCAAATATTCGTTTGATACATTCCTCAGCACGGTCATCGCCTGGACCAAGGACTTTGTCAGAGGTTCCAGGCGTGGCGACAGCTTTCGACGGCGAATTGAGGATTCGGCAGGGTCTCATGGATGATTCCGCTCCGGCACGGCCGGACACTAAACGACCTAGGCGGCGATCCCGTAGGCTCTAGAGCGTGCCGAACACTCTCCGTTCCGTCTGCGAGGTCGTCGAATCGCTCTGGCCGATCGCCGGAGCGGAAGAGTGGGATGCGCCCGGGCTGATCTCGGGCGATCCGCACGCCCCGGTCGACCGCATCCTCCTCACCGTGGACGCCCTGGCCGCCACCGTCGACGAAGCCGTCGGGCTCGATGCCGACCTACTGCTCGCGCACCATCCGCTGCTGCTGCGCGGCGTGACCTCCATCGCCGAAGACCGCTACAAGGGCGCCCTGCTGGCGACGCTGATCCGCGCCGACTGCGCGCTCATCGCCGC
The DNA here is from genome assembly GCF_945957465.1 of uncultured Leifsonia sp. Lineage (GTDB taxonomy): Bacteria > Actinomycetota > Actinomycetes > Actinomycetales > Microbacteriaceae > Leifsonia. The sequence goes on along the minus strand of NZ_CAMFLC010000041.1, from coordinate 13,919 downwards.
GCACACGAACGCCGATGTCGTGGCCGACGGCACGAGCGCCGTGCTGGCGGCGGCCCTCGGCCTCGCCGACACGGAGCCGATCGCCCCCGGCCCCGACGGCGTCACCGGCATCGGAAGGGTCGGCACGCTCGCACAGCCCACCACGCTCGGTGCGCTCGCGCGCGTCGTTGCCGACTTGCTCCCGCCCACCGCCGGCGGCGTGCGCGCGGCGGGCGACTACCATCAGCCGATCTCGCGCGTCGCCGTCTGCGGCGGTGCGGGCGACTCGCTGCTCGCCGCGGAGGCGGTCCGCGGGGCCGACGTCTACATCACCGCCGATCTGCGTCACCATCCCGCCTCGGAGGCGCGGGAACAGGCCGCGCTCGGCGGCGGCCCGGCCCTGCTCGACGTGTCGCACTGGGCGAGCGAGTGGCTGTGGCTCGACACGGCTGCGGCGGCCCTGCGCGACGCCCTGCCCGGGGTGGAGGTCGTCGTCAGCGAGCTGCGTACCGATCCGTGGGATTTTGCCATCCTGCAATGAGCCTCCAGCAGCGACGATGAACACCGCGACGAACGACCCAGCAGAGAGCAGAGCACCGTGAAAGCCAGCCCCTCCGACCAGAACGAGCTCCTGAGGCTGCAGACCGCCGACACGCGGCTGAGCCAGCTCGACCACGCCCTCAAGAACCCCCCGCAGGCCGCCGAGCTCGCCGCGTTGCAGCCGGAAGTCGACGCCCTCCGCGCGCGCTGGATCGCGGCGACGGGCGAGGTCGAGGATGCCAGGGCGGAGCTCACGCGCGTCGAGTCGGACGTCGAGCTCGTGGAGGCACGCAAGCGTCGCGACACCGAGCGCCTGCAGCAGACGTCGTCGATGAAGGACGTGCAGGCGCTCGAGGCCGAGCTCGCCGCGCTCGACAAGCGCCAGAACGATCTCGAGGAGATCGAGCTGACGGTCATGGAGCGCGTCGAGGGCCTGGAGAGCGCGTTGGCGGCCATCGAGGCCGAGCGCGCCGAGCTCGACAGCCGGGTGCAGGCCCTGGAGGCCGCACGCGATGCCGAGGCCGGAACCGTCGGCACCCAGCGCGACGCCCTCGCCCGCGACCGCGCCACGATCGCCGCGGCGCTCCCTGACGAGCTGGTCGCCCTCTACGAACGGCAGCGCTCGCGCTACGGCATCGGTGCGGCGCTTCTGCTGCGCGGGGTGTCGATGGGGTCCAACGTCACGCTCACCGAGTCCGATCTCGCCGAGATCCGCCGAGCGGCCGACGACGACGTCGTGCTGTGCCCGGACAGCGGCGCCATCCTCATCCGCAACGAGGAGTCGGGACTCTGACGCGCCCTCTGCGCTAGGGTTGACCCCGGAACGGGACGGCCAGACGGTCGCGTCGGTCCGCGCAAGCGGGCCGCCGAGGAACGTCCGGGCTCCGCAGAGCAGGGTGGTGGGCAACACCCACCCGGGGTGACCCGCGAGAAAGTGCAACAGAAAGCAGACCGCCTCGCACGCGAGTGCGCGGTAAGGGTGAAACGGTGGTGTAAGAGACCACCAGCGGCCGGGGTGACCCGGCCGGCTGGGTAAACCTCACCCGGAGCAAGGTCAGACAGGGGACCATGAGGTGGCTCGCCTCGTCCCCGGGTAGACCGCTGGAGGGCGGCGGCGACGTCGTCCCGAGAGAGATGGCCGTCCGCGGCGCGCAAGCGTCGTGACAGAACCCGGCGTATCGGCCGTCCCGTTCCCTTCACCCCGGCACAGCACTCGCCGAGGGGCGCGTCAACGCCCCTAAAACCCCGTTTTAGGGGCATTCAGACGCCCCTCGGCCGCCCTTCGGGCGGTTCATGAGGCGGGATCGGAGGCGGGGGCGGAGGTTGGGTCGGGGTCCGACTCCGGGTCGGGGGAGAAGCGGTAGCCCATTCCGGCCTCCGTGAGCAGGTAGCGCGGCGCGGAAGGCACCGGTTCGAGCTTCTTGCGCAGCTGCGCCAGGTACAAGCGCAAATAGCCGGTGTCGCTCGTGTACTGCGGCCCCCACACCTGTGTCAGCAGGGCCTGCCGGGTCACCAGCCGGCGCGGGTTTCGCAGCAGCACCTCCAGGATCGCCCACTCGGTCGGAGTCAGCCGGATGGGGCTCTCGCCGTCGGCGGTGCTCTTGACGACCTGGCGTGCCGCGAGGTCGACCGTGACGTCGCCGAACCGCACCGCCGGCTCGTCGGCCGAACCGGACTGCCGCCGGGTGAGCGCGCGGATGCGGGCCAGCAGCTCGTCCGCCGCGAACGGCTTGGTGACGTAGTCGTCGGCTCCGGCATCGAGGGCGTCCACTTTGTCGGCGGAGCCGGTGCGGCCGGAGACGACCAGGATCGGCACCGACGTCCACCCGCGCAGTGCCTCGATGACCTCGATGCCGTTCAGCTCCGGCATACCCAGGTCGAGCATGACCAGGTCGGGATGGTGCTCGACCGCCTGCGAGAGCGCCTCGGCACCGGTCGTGGCCGTGAGCACCTCGTAGCCGCGGGCGCCGAGCAGGATGCGCAGCGCCCGGAGGATCTGCTGGTCGTCGTCGGCGATCAGGATCCTCATCGCTGTCCTTCCGTGCGGTCTGCGGTGGTGTCGCCGGTGGCCGCGGGGAGCGAGACCACCATCGTGAGGCCGCCACCCGGCGTGTCCTCGGCCTCCAGGGTGCCACCCATCCCTTCGGCGAAACCCTTGGACAGGGCGAGCCCCAGCCCGATTCCGGTGTCGTTGTCCGTGTCGCCGAGCCGCTGGAACGGCTGGAAGACGGCCTCGCGGCGCTCGCCGGAGATGCCCGGCCCGTGATCGATGACCCGCAGCTGCACGGAACCGCCGAACTCGCTGGCCGCGATCACCGGAGGCCGGTCGGGCGGAGAGAAGCGCAGCGCGTTGCCCAGCAGGTTCACCAGGACGCGCTGCAGGAGCACGCCGTCGGCGAGCACCGGGGGCACTTCGGCCAGGTCGAGCCCGACCTCTGCGGGGCCGATCCCCAGTTCGTCGAGAGCCGGCGGGATGACGTCGTCGATCTCGGTCGGCGCCAGCGAGACCCCGAGCACGCCGGCCTCCACGCGGCTCGCGTCGAGCAGGTTGGTGACGAGGGTCGCCAGCCCGTGGAGGCTGTCCTCCGCAGTCTCCAGGAGGGTTTCCCGGTCCGCGTCGCTCAGCGCGATGTCGATCTGCCGCAGCGTGGTGACGGCCGCCGTCGCGGCGGCCAGCGGCCGGCGGAGGTCGTGCCCGACGGCCGCCAGCAACGCGCTGCGGACCCGGTCCGCCTCGGCGAGCGGGCCGAGCTCGCTCGCCGTCGCCGCGAGCTCCCGGTGCTCGAGCGCGGCGTCGAGCTGGGCGACGATCGCGGCCAGCAGGCGTCGGTCGGCGGCCTCCAGGTCGCGCCCGGAGAGCTCGAGCGTCCCGCGGTCGCCGACGGGCAGCTGCTGCGTGTGCGCCGGATCGGCGGGCTCGCCGTCGGTCGAGATGACCTCGTCGCCGTCGAGGAGGCGCACCCCGGTCAGCCCGAACGCCTCGCGCGTGCGTGTGACCAGCGCCTGCAGGGCGTCCTCGCCGCGGATGACGCCGCCGGCGACGGTCGCCAGCAGCTCCGCCTCGGCCGTCGCCCGCCGCGCCGCGCGGGAACGGCGGGCCGCCTGGTCGACCACGATGCTGACCAGGGCGGCGATCACGAGGTACAGCACGAGCGCCAGCAGGTGCAGCGGCTCGGCGATGGTGATCGTGTAGAGCGGGTCGACGAAGAAGAAGTCGAGCGTGAGCCCGGAGAGCAGCGCAGCGAACAGGGCGGGCCAGATCCCGCCGACCAGCGCGACGATCACGACGAGCAACTGGTAGCTCAGCACGTCGGCCGTCATCGCCTGGTCCGACCGGACGTTCACCAGCAGCAGCGTCAGCAAGGGGCCGCCGACCAAGGCGAGGAGGAAGCCGTAGACGCGTCGGCGCACGGTGAGGCCGCCCCGCGGGCGGGGCAGCGAGAAGCGGCCGCCGGCTCGGGAGTGCGACACGATATGCACGTCGATGTCGCCCGACTCCCGGATCACCGTCGCGCCGATCCCCGGCCCCGTGAGCAGAGCGGCCAGGCGGCTGCGGCGCGAAACACCGATGACCAGCTGCGTCGCGTTCTCGCCGCGGGCGAAGTCGACGAGCGCGCGCGGGATATCGCTGCCGACCACCTGGTGGTAGCTGCCGCCGAGCTGCTCGACCAGCGCGCGCTGGGCGGTGAGAGTACCCGGATTCCCCGCGCGCAAGCCGTCCTGGCTGGTGATGTGGACCGCCAGCAGCTCGCCACCGGCCGACCGGGCGGCGATGCGCGCACCGCGCCGCAGCAGCGTCTCGCCCTCCGGGCCGCCGGTGAGGGCGACCACCACCCGTTCGCGGGCCTCCCACTTGCCGGCGATGCCGTGCTCGGCGCGGTACTTCTGCAGGGCGCTGTCGACCTCGTCGGCCAGCCAGAGCAGTGCGAGCTCGCGCAGCGCGGTGAGGTTGCCGAGCCGGAAGTAGTTCGACAGAGCTGCGTCCACGCGCGCAGCGGGGTAGACGACGCCCTCGGCGAGCCGGTCGCGCAGCGCCTGCGGCGCGAGGTCGACGACCTCGATCTGGTCGGCGCGCCGCAGCACCGCGTCCGGAATGGTCTCGCGCTGCTGAACGCCCGTGATCTGCTCGACCACGTCGTTCAGGGATTCGATGTGCTGGATGTTGACCGTCGACATCACGTCGATGCCGGCGGCGAGCATCGCCTCCACGTCCTCCCAGCGCTTCTCGTTGGCCAGGCCGGGGGCGTTGGTGTGGGCGAGCTCGTCGACGAGGGCGAGCTGCGGCCGGCGGGCGAGCACGGCGTCGAGGTCGAGCTCGGTCAGCTCCACCCCTCGATGCTCGACGGTGCGCCTCGGCACGACCTCCAGACCCTCGACGAGGGCGGCGGTGGCGGCGCGGCCGTGGGTCTCCACGACCGCGACCACCACGTCCTTGCCCAGCGCCTGGAGACGCCGCCCCTCTTCGAGCATGGCGTAGGTCTTGCCGACGCCGGGCGCCGCGCCGAGCATGACCCGAAGGTGGCCACGCGACATGGGCTCTCGATCCCTACTCTCGATGCCGGCCGGGTCAGCGGCCGAGCTGGGCCAGCGCCAGATTGAGCTGGAGCACGTTGACGGTCGGGTCCCCGAGGTAGCCGAGGTCCCGTCCCTGAATCTTAGACTCGACGAGCTTCTTCACGGTTGCTTCGGGGAGGCCGCGCGCGTCGGCGACACGCTTCACCTGGAGCAGCGCGTAGTCGGGCGAGATGTGTGCGTCGAGACCCGACGCGGAGGCCGTGACGGCGTCCGACGGGACGGCGGACTCGGGCACGCCGTCGAGTTTCGCGATCGCGGCCGTCCGGTCTTTCACGGCTTTCACCTGCACCGGGTTGCCGGTGGCGAGGTTGCTGCCGGAGGACGCAGCCGCGTCGTAGCCGGCGGGTCCGTTCGCGGTCGCCGCCGACGGACGCGACTGGAACCACTGGGGCAGCGGCTTCCCCTTCGCGTCGGTGAAGGCCTGGCCGATCAGGGCCGAGCCCGCGGCTCTCCCGCCGGAGGTGATCATCGAGCCGTTCGCCTGGGCCGGCATGACGGCCTGCCCGATGCCGGTGACGACGAAGGTGTAGCCGATCCCGAGCACCACGGTGAGCAGGATCATCGCGCGCAGGGCGACCCAGTAGTGGCGCCAGGCGCCGCGGAGGCGGTTCATCGTTCGATTGCCTTTCGGTCGGTCCGGGTCAGAAGCCGGGGATGAGGGCGACCAGCAGGTCGATCAGCTTGATGCCGATGAACGGCGCGATGATCCCGCCGAGCCCGTAGATGAGGAGGTTGCGCCCCAGCAGCGATGAGGCCGCCGACGGCCGGTAGCGCACGCCGCGCAGGGCCAGCGGGATCAGCAGCACGATGACGATCGCGTTGAAGATCACGGCGGAGAGGATCGCCGAGGCGGGGGAGTGGAGGCCCATCACGTTGAGCGCGGCGAGTCCGGGGAAGGCGCCGACGAACATGGCGGGGATGATGGCGAAGTACTTGGCCACGTCGTTCGCGATCGAGAAGGTCGTGAGCGCGCCGCGGGTGATGAGCAGCTGCTTGCCGATGCGGACGATGTCGATCAGCTTGGTCGGGTCGGAGTCGAGGTCGACCATGTTGCCGGCTTCCTTCGCCGCAGAGGTCCCGGTGTTCATCGCCACGCCGACGTCGGCCTGGGCGAGCGCGGGGGCGTCGTTCGTGCCGTCCCCGGTCATCGCGACGAGCGCGCCGCCTTCCTGCTCCCGCCGGATGAGCGCGAGCTTGTCCTCTGGCTTCGCCTCGGCGAGGAAGTCGTCGACGCCGGCCTCCGCCGCGATCGCCTTCGCGGTCAGCGGGTTGTCGCCGGTGACCATGACGGTGCGGATGCCCATCTTCCGGAGATCGGCGAACCGTTCGGCGAGCCCCTCCTTGACGATGTCCTTCAGGTAGACGACACCGAGCAGACGGGCGCTGCCGTCCGCGTCGCGTGTCGCGACGGCCAACGGCGTGCCGCCGACCTGCGAGATCCGCTCGACCTCCTGGTCGAGCTCGGCGAGGGCGGCGGCCGAGGGCGGCGTCGTCTCGCGGACCCACGCCACCACGGCGCTCGCGGCGCCCTTGCGCACCTGGGAGCCGTCGGGCAGGTCGAGGCCGCTCATGCGCGTCTGCGCGGTGAAGGGGACGATTTCGCCTGCGATGTGCTGCGGCCGCTCGTAGCCCAGCGTCTCGGCGAGCTCGACGACCGACACGCCTTCCGGAGTCGGGTCGCTGAGGGAGGACAGCGCCGCCGCCCGCACCAGCTCCCCGCCGTCGGTGCCGCCCACGGCGGTGAACTCGCTCGCGCGGCGGTTTCCATAGGTGATCGTGCCGGTCTTGTCGAGCAGCAGCGTCGTCACGTCACCGGCGGCCTCGACAGCCCGGCCGGACATAGCGAGCACATTGTGCTGCACGAGGCGATCCATGCCGGCGATGCCGATGGCCGAGATGAGCGCCCCGATGGTCGTGGGGATGAGGCAGACCAGCAGCGCCACCAGCACGGGCACCGTCGGCGAGACCTCGGAGTAGCCGGCCACCGGCTGCAGCACGAGCACGACGATCACGAAGATGATCGACAGGCTGGCCAGCAGGATGTTCAGTGCGATCTCGTTCGGCGTCTTCTGCCGGGAGGCGCCCTCCACCAGGGCGATCATCCGGTCGACGAAGGTCTCGCCCGGCTTGCTGGTGATGCGCACGACGATGCGGTCGGAGAGCACCCGGGTCCCTCCGGTCACCGCGCTGCGGTCGCCGCCGGACTCCCGCACGACCGGCGCGGACTCGCCGGTGATCGCCGACTCGTCGACCGTGGCGATGCCGCGGATGACATCTCCGTCGCCCGGGATCAGCTCTCCCGCCGTGACCACGACCACGTCGCCGAGCCGGAGCTCGCTCGACGCGACCGTCTCGGTCGTCGCGGCCAGAGCCTCCGGGTCGCCGGTCTCGTCATAGCCGGCGACCCGGCTCGCGACGGTGGTCGACCGCGTCTTGCGCAGGGTGGCGGCCTGGGCCTTGCCGCGTCCCTCGGCGACCGATTCGGCGAGATTCGCGAAGAGCACGGTGAGCCACAGCCACACGGCGATGCTCCAGGTGAAGGCGAGGGTCGCGGGACCCGCGCCGCCGGATCCCAGGAACGGCTGGGCGACAGCGATCACGGTCGTGAGCGCCGCGCCGACCTCCACGATGAACATCACCGGGTTGCGCCACATGAAGCGCGGGTCGAGCTTGCGCACGGCTCCCGGCAGCGCGGCGACCAGCTGCCCGGCCGAGAAGGCGCCGGCGGGTGTGGACGACGCGCGGGTCGAAGTCGAATGGGTGGTGGTCATGTCAGTTCAGCCCTTCCGCCAGGGGACCCAGCGCGAGAACAGGGAAGTAGGTGAGCGCGGAGACCAGCAGGATCGTGCCGGCCATGAGGCCGACGAACTGCGGGCGGTGCGTGGGGAGGGTGCCCGCGGTGGCGGGCACCTTGTTCTGGGAGGCGAGCGAGCCGGCCAGGGCGAGCACGAAGACGATCGGCACGAAGCGGCCGAGGAACATCGCCACGCCGAGCGCCGTGTTGAACCAGGGCGTCGCGGCTGTCAGACCGGCGAAAGCCGAGCCGTTGTTGTTCCCCGCCGAGGTGAACGCGTAGAGCACCTCGCTGAAGCCGTGCAGCCCGGGGTTGAGGATCGAGGTCTTCTCGACGTCGGCGCGGACGGCCGGGATCGCGAAGCTGAGGCCGGTTCCGAGCAGAACGATCGCCGGCGTGGTCAGGATGTACAGGCTCGCGAGCTTGATCTCGCGCGGGCCGAGCTTCTTGCCGAGGTATTCGGGCGTGCGCCCGACCATCAGGCCGGCGAGGAACACGGCGATCACCGCGATCACGAGGATCCCGTAGAGTCCGGAGCCGACGCCGCCCGGGACGGTCTCGCCCAGCATCATGTTGATCATCGCCATCATCCCGCCGAGCGGACTGTAGCTGTCCATCATCGAGTTGACGGCGCCGGTGGAGGTCGTCGTGCTCGCCGTGTTGAAGAGCGTCGAGCCGAGGATGCCGAACACGGTCTCCTTGCCCTCCATCGAGCCGCCGACCTCGAAGAGGGTCATGGCGATGAGCGAGATCAGGAACAGCGAGCCCATCGTCGCCAGGATCGCGTAGCCCTGCCGTTTGTCGCCGACCATCGTGCCGAACGTGCGGGGGAGCGAGAACGGGATGACGAGGATCAGGAAGATCTCGAACAGGTTCGTCCACGCGGTCGGGTTCTCGAACGGGTGGGAGGAGTTGACGTTGAAGAAGCCTCCGCCGTTCGTGCCGAGCAGCTTGATCGCCTCCTGGGACGCGACCGGCCCACCGGGGATCGACTGCGTCGCGCCGGCGAGCGTGTGGACGTCGGTGAAGCCCGTGAGGTTCTGGATGACGCCTCCGGCGATCAGCACGATCGCCGACACCAGCGCGAACGGCAGCAGGACGCGGCCCGTCGCGCGGATCAGGTCGACCCAGAAGTTGCCGATGCCCGCCTGCGTGAATGTGCCGGCGCTCCGCCGCGCGGCGAAGCCGCGGACCAGCGCGATCGCCACCGCGATGCCCACGGCCGCCGAGACGAAGTTCTGCACGGCCAGGGCTGCGAACTGAACCGTGTAGCCGAGCGTGACGTCCGGTGAGTACGACTGCCAGTTCGTGTTCGTGACGAAGGAGACCGCCGTGTTGAACGCCGTCCCTTCCGGCACCGCCGGGAAGCCCAGGCTGTAGGGCAGGAACTGCTGCAGCCGCTGAAGACCGTAGACGATGAGGATGCCGACGACGGAGAACGCGAGGACTCCGCGCAGGTACGCGGGCCAGGACTGCTCCGCGCGCGGATCGATACCGATCAGCCGGTAGACCCCCCGCTCGACGGCCAGGTCCTTGTCCGAGGTGAAGACCCGGGCCAGGTAGTCGCCCACGGGGCGGTAGGCGATCGCGAGCAGGAGGACGAGTGTCGCCAGCTGGGCGACGAACAGCCAGACCCCCATGTCAGAACCGCTCCGGTTTCACCAGGGCGACCACGAGGTAGCCGATCGCCGCGATGCCGAGCAGGGCGGCGATCAGGGTGATGACGATCACAGTTTCTCGACCCCCCGGCCGACCAGTGCGACGACGAGCGCCAGCACAGCGACGGCGAGAAGGTAGACGAGGTCAAGCACGACTCTCTCCATCCATCCGGACAGCCCGACCGGACGGCCGGACAGGAGAGAGTTCACACCCGCAGGGGCGGTGCGACGAGCGTCCTCACGGTTCCCTAACGCAGTGGCGCAGGATCCATGCGGATCGCTGACGGTGTGCGCGCCGGCCGCGTGGCTTCGCCCGGATCAGGCGTCGGGGGAGACGCCGACCTCGGCCGAACGCCCGCGCTCGCCGGCGTCGCGGCGCTCGCCGCGGACGGCCAGCGCCGCCGCCCCGAGGATGCCCGCATTGTTGCGGTGCACCGCCGGCACGATCTCGGTCTTCAAATCGAGCAGCGGCAGGAACTCCTGGTAGTTCTTCGACACGCCGCCGCCGACGATGAAGAGGTCGGGGGTGAACAGGAACTCCACCGTCGAGTAGTACTTCTGGAGCCGCTTGGCCCACTTCTCCCACGACAGGTCTTCGCGCTCCTTCGCCGAGTAGGCCGCACGCGACTCCGCGTCGTGGCCGTCGATCTCCAGGTGCCCGAGCTCGGCGTTCGGGATGAGCACGCCGTCGTAGATGAGGGCGGACCCGATCCCGGTGCCGAGGGTGGTCATGATGACCAGGCCGTCCCTGCCTTTCGCCGCACCGAAGCGGGTCTCCGCGTAGCCGGCCGCGTCCGCGTCGTTCACGAAGTGGATGTCGCGCCCGAGCCCCTTCTCGAAGAGCTCCTCGGCGTGCAGGCCGATCCACTTCTTCGAGACGTTGGCCGCCGACAGGGTGACGCCGTGGCTGACGATCGCGGGGAAGCAGACGCCCACCGGTGCGTCGGGTTCCTCCGCGGCGAGCCGCTCGACGATCTCCTTCGTCGTCTCCACGATGTCGTCGGGCTTGCCGCCCTCGGGAGTCGGCAGCTTGACGCGATCGCTGACGAGCTCGCCGGTCTCGAGATCGACCAGCGCCCCCTTGATGCCCGTTCCGCCGATGTCGATTCCGATTGCGTGGTTCTGCGCGCTCATGTGCACGAATCTACCCTGCACTCGCGCCCCGGGTGGCGAGGGGGAGGAAGGCGTCTTCGACGATGGAGACGCTCGTGTCGTCGCCCGCCGGCGTCACGGCAGCGTCAGGATCTCCGCGCCCCGCTCGGTGACCACGAGCGTGTGCTCGAACTGGGCCGTGATGCTCCGGTCGCGCGTGACGACCGTCCAGTCGTCCGCCCACATGTCCCACTCGTACGCGCCCAGTGTCAGCATGGGCTCGATCGTGAAGACCATCCCGACCTCCATCACATCGTCGAACGCGGGCGCCGCGTCGTAGTGGGGGATGATGAGGCCCGAGTGGAACGTCGCCCCCACGCCGTGCCCGGTGAAGTCGCGCACGACGCCGTATCCGTAGCGTTTGGCATACGACTCGATCGCCCTGCCGATCACATTGACCTGACGCCCGGGGGCGACGGCTTTGATGCCGCGGTTGAGGGCCTCCCGGGTGCGCTCGACGAGCAGGGTGACCTCCTGGGAGGCCGTGCCCACGATGAACGTCTGATTGCTGTCGCCGTGGAACCCGTTCGTGTACGCGGTGATGTCGATGTTCACGATGTCGCCGTCTTCGAGGACGGTGTCATCGGGGATGCCGTGGCAGATCACTTCGTTGACCGAGCTGCAGATCGACTTGGGATAGCCCCGGTAACCGAGGGTCGAGGGATAGGCGTCGTGCTCGATCAGGAACTCGTGGCCGATCGCATCCAGCGCCTCGGTGGTGATGCCCGGCCGGACGGCCTCGCCGACGCGCTCGATCGCCCGCGCCGCGATCCGGCCGGACTCCCGGATCAGCTCGATCTCCTCCGGCGAGTAGACGTCGCCGCGGTCCGAGGGCGTCGGGCCGGGCTTGCCGACGTACTCCGGCCGCGGGATGCGCGAGGGGACGGCGCGCGTCGCGGTGACGCGGCCGGGGATCAGGTGACCGGCGGAATCCTTGGGCATAGGATCAACCTTATGACCGGCGAGAACGACTACGGGATCCGTCAGGATGCCGAGCACAAGTACTGGTACAACATGAAGACCGGCCAGGTCGAGCAGGGCTTCCTGTCGCCCGCTCCCGACCGCGTCGGCCCGTTCGACACGCGTGTCGAGGCCGAGCACGCTCTCGAGAAGCTCCGCGAGAACAGCGCGAAGTGGGCCGAAGAGGACGCCGAAGAAGGCCGCTGACCTTTCACACCGAGGGCACATTCGTGACGAATCACGACTTTCGTGGCACGAATCACGTGATTCGTGACGAAAGCGCGGCCGCGTCGGACTAGAAGCTGTGCTCGGCGGTCGGGAAACGACCGCCCGTGACCTCGTCCTTGTAGGCGCGAGCGGCCTCGGACAGGACGCCCTTCAGGTCGGCGTACTGCTTGACGAACCGGGGGATGCGGCCGGTCGTGAAGCCCGCCCAGTCCGTCCACACCAGCAGCTGGCCGTCGACATGAGGGCCGGCGCCGACGCCGATGGTCGGGATGCGCAGCTCCTGCGTCACACGCTGGGCGACATCGGCCGGGACCATCTCCAGGACCACCGCGAAAGCGCCCGCGTCCTCGACCGCGTGCGCGTCGGCGAGCACCTGCTCCGCTCCCGCACCGCGTCCCTGCACGATGTGCCCGCCGAGCCCGTGCTCGCTCTGCGGAGTGAAGCCGATGTGCGCCATCACCGGGATGCCGGCGTCGACGATGCGACGGATCTGCTTCGCACTGCGCTCGCCGCCCTCCAGCTTCACCGCGTGCGCGCCGGTCTCCTTCATGAACCGCACCGCGGTGTGCAGAGCCTCCTGTGCGCCGGTCTCGTACGAGCCGAACGGCATGTCCGCGACCACGAAAGCACGCTTGACCGCCTTGGCCACCGCCCGGGTCAGCGGGATGAGGTCGTCGACCGTCACCGGGAGCGTGGTGTCGTAGCCGAGGACGTTGTTGCCCGCCGAGTCGCCGACCAGCAGGAAGTCGATCCCGGCCTCGTCGAAGATCTGGGCGGTCAGCATGTCGTAGCTGGTCAGCCCGGTGAACGGAGCGCCCTCCTCCTTCGCCGCCTGGAAGTGACGGGTCCGCACCCGCTTCAGCGACTCCATCGACGGGGTGGCGGGGTGGACGGAGGGCACAGGGGACTGCTCGCTCATGCGCCTCAGTCTAGTGACGGGCGAGTGGGCGGCCGACGCGACGATGCGGCTGGTATCCGAGCGGGAAGCCACTAGTCTGGGAAAGCTGACGAAAGGGGCAGGATGGACAAGCAGCGCGACTTCGTTCTTCGGACCATCGAGGAGCGCGGCGTCAAGTTCGTGAGGCTGTGGTTCACCGACGTCGTCGGCACCCTCAAATCGGTGGCCATCGCCCCCGCGGAGGTCGAGGGCGCGTTCAGTGAGGGCCTCGGTTTCGACGGCTCGGCCATCGAGGGTCTGACGCGCGCGTTCGAATCGGATCTGCTGGCGCACCCCGATCCCACCACCTTCCAGATCCTGCCCTGGCGCGGGGAGGTCGACCCGACCGCCCGCATGTTCTGCGACATCACGACTCCCGACGGGCAGCCGTCGGTCTCCGACCCGCGCAACGTGCTCAAGCGCACGCTCGAGAAGGCCGCCGACCGCGGGTTCACCTTCTACACGCACCCGGAGATCGAGTTCTACCTGCTCAAGTCCTCCACCTTCGGCGACGAGGGCCCGGAGCCCGTCGACTCGGCCGGCTACTTCGACAACGTGCCAGGCGGCACGGCCCACGACTTCCGCCGTCGCTCGGTGCGGATGCTCGAAGACCTCGGGATCTCGGTGGAGTTCAGCCACCACGAGGCCGGGCCGGGACAGAACGAGATCGATCTGCGCTACGCCGATGCGTTGACGACCGCCGACAACATCATGACCTTCCGCACGGTGATCAAGGAGGTGGCGATCGAGCAGGGCGTGTACGCGACCTTCATGCCGAAGCCGCTCTCGGGCCACCCGGGCTCGGGCATGCACACCCACATGTCGCTGTTCGAGGGCGACGCCAACGCCTTCTTCGAGGCAGGGGCGCAGTACCAGCTGTCCAAGGTGGGCCGCCACTTCATCGCCGGCCTCCTCAAGCACGCGCCCGAGATCACGGCCGTCACCAACCAGTTCGTCAACTCCTACAAGCGGCTGTGGGGCGGTGACGAGGCGCCGAGCTTCGTCTGCTGGGGCCACAACAACCGGTCGGCGCTGGTGCGGGTGCCGCTCTACAAGCCCAACAAGGGTCAGAGCTCGCGCGTCGAGTACCGCGCGA
>NZ_CAMFLC010000040.1 GCF_945957465.1 uncultured Leifsonia sp. | reverse complement strand
GCTGCGCAGAGCCGATCTGCGGGGATCCGTCGGGCTGCGCAGAGCCGATCTGCGGCGAGCCGTCGGCGTGACCCGAATCGCGGCCGGCCGTGGAACCGTTGCGAGCGGTCCAGGAGCTGAACCCGCGGGCGGCGGCGGAGCGGCGGGCGAGCGTCGCTTTGGCGAGTTGCCGCTGGGAGCCGTCCCACAGCCAGTCGCGGAACAGGTCGAGGGTCAGGTGCTCCGTGGCCGTCACCCGACGCTCCCGGGCGAACTGCTCCAACTGCGTCAGGTCGGACCGGTACGCGCGCACCGTCTGCGGGGAGTAACCGCGCTCGACCGCCAGATGGCGCAAGTAGCCGTCGACCGCGAGCCGGAGATCCACGCTCCCAGCATGCGACACCGGTCGCCCCGAGGATGCCGCGGCGCACCGGAACCGGACGGATTGCGATCGGCGATGCACGAGAGCGACGCGGTGGTCGACCCGAGGTGCCCGCGTGGGGCGACCCGCTGGTGCCCGCGCTCGTTCCTTCCCGATCCTTCCCGGCGCCGCAGGCCGGGACCGCGCCGCCGCGATTCAGATCGTTCGTCCGCCCCCGCAACTCACGCACCTGCGTCGGCCACCGCTCCGTACGGTTCGGCCAGCTCGGCCATCTCGTCCGGTGTCGTCACGCACGTGGCCGCGTATTCGCGGATGAGGCGGTGGCAGCCCTCGGACGCTTTGGACGTGACCGGTCCGGGCACCGCGCCGAGGGGGCGTCCGAGCTGCGCCGCGTGCCCGGCGGTGTTCAAGGATCCCGAGCGCGCGCCCGCTTCCACGACGACGGTCGCACTGCTGGCTGCCGCGATCAACCTGTTGCGCATCAGGAAGCGCCACCGTGTGGGCGTGGAGCCCGGGGGAAGTTCGGCGATGAGCAGGCCTTCGCGCGCCACGCGCCGGAGGAGATCGTCGTTGCCCGCCGGGTAGAGGCGGTCGACGCCGCCGGCGAGGAAGGCGGCGGTCAGCTGCTCGCTCGAGAGCGCAGCGCGGTGGGCCGCCGCGTCCACCCCGTACGCACCGCCGGAGACGATCGCGAAGCCGCGATCGCTGAGCCCTGCCGCACTGTCGAGCGTCACATGCTCGCCGTAGCCGCTCGCGGCTCGCGCACCCACCAGCGCGACCGAGCGCGAGAGCAGCGGCAACCGCGCCGGGTCGCCGCGCACCCACAGCGCCAGCGGAGCGCCGTGCTCGAGATCATCGACGGGCGCGGGCCAGAGCGGGTGCTCCGGCGTCACGAACCGGGCGCCGAGGCGGCCGCCCCGTTCGACGGGCGCCCAGACCGGTCCGGCCGGAAGCCGCCCTCGCCAGCGCGCCAGGGCGTCGCGCAACCGGGCGATCGACAGACCGGGAGGTGTCGCTGTCGCATCGACGGCCGCTCTGACCTGCTCCGGCGTCGCGCCGCTCGTCAGCGCCTCCAGCACGCTCGGCGCACCCAGCGCCCCGACGAGCGCCACGGCGTCAGTGTCTCCCGGCTCGCAGGCCGCCGATAACGCGACCCGGGCCACAGCAGCGACGGCGGCGCCTTCATGCTGGTAAGCATCGCCCGGCGCCGTCGATGCGACGAGCGATGCCAGCTCACGCGACGTGAGCCCGGCGATCCTCTGCAGCGCCGCCGTCACGCCCCGGCCCCTCGCCGCAGATAGAGTGCCCGGCCGATGTGATCGGCGGTGGGGCTGGAAGCGCCGTCGAGGTCGGCGATCGTCCAGGCGACCCGGAGGGTGCGGTCGTAGCCGCGCATGGTCACGGCGCCGCGCTCCAGCGCCCGGTCCAGTGACGCGCGGGCGGCGGGGGGCACGCGCCGCTGTGCGGAGCGCAGCCACGGTCCTGCTGCTTGCGCATTGGTGCTCCAGCCGGTTCCGGCGAGCCGTTCGGCCGCCGTCGCCCTGGCGCGCTCCACGCGCGATCGGAGTTCTGCGCTCGTACGAGTCGGAGCCGAGCCGTCGGACCCGGTCCGCAGCGCGCCCAGGCCGAGGCGGCGCACCGTGAGCCGCAGGTCGATGCGGTCGAGCAGCGGTCCGGACAGCCGCGCGAAGTAGCGGCGGCGCGCGATCGGCGTGCAGCTGCACTCCTCGTCGGCCGAACCGTAACGGCCGCAGGGGCAGGGGTTGGAGGCGAGCACCAGCTGGAAGCGCGCCGGGAACGCCGCCGTGCCGTTCGCCCGATGGATCGTGATCCCCCCGGACTCCAGCGGCTGCCGCAGGGCGTCCAGTACGCTCGCGGGAAACTCGGCCGCCTCGTCGAGCATCACCTAGTTACACTTCTAGCCATGAGCAAGCCCACCCGACGCCGCGCCGTCCTGTACTGCCGCATCAGCCGCACCACCGAGGAGAGCGTCTCGCTGGAACGTCAGCGCCGGGACCTGGAGAAGCTGTGCGAGCTCGAAGGCTGGGACGTCGTCGACGTCATCACGGACGACGGGAAGAGCGGCACGAAGGATCGAGCGGAAGCAACGCGCGCCCTCGACATGCTGCGATCCGGAACCGCAGACACTCTACTTGTGTGGGCGTTCGACCGCTGGAGTCGCCAGGGTCTTCGAGCCGTCGCGGACCTGATCGAGGTTATGCGCGAGCGGAAGTCGGCGCGCTTCTACGCGAAGAAGGACGGCCTCCGCTCTGATCAGCCCGCCTGGCGGATCATCGCGTCCGTGCTCGCGGAGGTGGCGGCGATGGAGGCCGAGAACACATCCGCGCGAATCCTTGCGGCTCGCGCCGCGCACCTGAGCAAGACTGCGCCCGAGGAGCAACGCTTCCTCGGCGGTCGCGCTCCGTTCGGCTATCGGCCCGTGCCGAACCCGCATGGTCCCGGGAAGGCGCTCGCGGTCGACGAGTACGAGGCCCACGTCGTCCGCGAGGTCGCCGCACGCCTGGTCGCTGGCGAGACTCTGACGAAGGCGACGCTCTGGCTCGACGCCGAGGGCGTACCGACGCCACAGAGCCCCGCCCGACGCGCACGACAGGCCGGAGCACCGATGGACGGACTCCACCGCGGCGCATGGCGCGTGACGACCGTCCGCAACCTCTGGCGATCGGAGACCCTTATCGGCCGGACAACGCAGAAGCAGCCGATCCGAGGCGCAGACGGTCAACCACTCATCGGCGCCGACGGCCGCCCGAAGTACGAGACGCGAACAGTCGTCGACGACGCCGGGCTCCCTATCCAGCGCTGGGAGCCGATCCTCGACTTCGATACCTACGCGCAGCTCCAGGCGCGCCTCCCCCAGGTCGGCCGCGTACAGCCGCGCCGGACGGTCTCCTGGCTTACGAACGTCGCGCGCTGCGCCGGGTGCGGCGGCAAGCTCTACGCGCAGAAAGTCCGCCGTCGCGGAGAAGAGGCGCTGTACTTCCGCTGCGCCCAAAAGGGCTACGTCCTGGAGCCGTGCACGGCGCCCGCGACGGTTCGCGTTGACCGGCTGGAAGAGTACGTCGAGGCCGCCTTCCTCCGTGCGGCGGGATCGCATCCGGAGCTGGAGCGCGTCGAGCGCGTCATCGCCCCGGACGTGGCGCAGGAGGCGCGAGACGTAGCCCAGGCGATCCAGGACACGCTGTCCGCCATGGGGCGCGACGGCGCCGACCTCCCGACACTTTCGCGCCAGCTCGAAGAGCTGAAAACGCGGCGGACCGCACTCCGCGAGCTCCCCTCCTCAACCGAGGTCGAGCTCCGACCGACCGGTCGCACGCTCGCCGAAGTCTGGGCCGAGCTCGGCGACGATCTCGACGGACGCCGCGAGCACCTGCGGCAGGTCGTTACCGGCGTTGTCGTGAAGCGGACCGCCCGCAACGGCACTCGGGCGCCGCTGGACGCCGAGCGCGTGCGCCTCGTCTGGAACGCCGACCACGGCTTCGAGCTCGACGAACCCGCCGCCCTCCCCGAGTCGGCCTCCGGCGCGCTGAAGATTCGCCTGCGCTGAGACGCACGCGGGGGCCCAGTGCGCCGGTCCTGGCGCCGGGCGGCGGCGACGCCTGACGTTTCATGGTGAATGACTGACGAAACGTCAGGGCGCCGATTTGGCTCCTGACCTGGGAAAAGAGTCTCGGATTCGATCTTTCCTGACGATTCGGGGTCTATCTCCCTATTCCTTGCATAACGAGTCTCTCTCTTATGAATGGAACAGAGAATGACGTTTGAAACGTCATGTTCGTCAGCCACCGCCATACGGCGGCCAGTCGTACCGAGGGCGGCGCCCGCCCCCGCGAAGTCGTCCGAGCCGATCCGGCGCCCTTGCCCTCTCTACTAGTGACCCGCTCCGACCGCCGAGGGCGCGTGCGGGGACGGGCGTTGTGTTTCGGCGGTCGAGCGACGCACCCGGCGTCTGGCCCTCTCACCTAGTGAGACGGAGAAGACGTAACCCTGGCCCTCTCAACTAGTGAGGGCGGAGAGTCAGAGGTAACCCTGGCCCTCTCTACTGGTGAGGGATGTGTCCGCGTAGGGCTGGCCCTCTCTACTAGTGAGGCCCCTAGGTCTTCTCCTACCGGCGCGATCTGAGCGCCGAGCTCCTGCCCTCTGAGTGGCGGAGCACGCGCGGCGAGGGATCACCGCGCCGGGTGCGCGAGCCGATCTCCTGTCGGCTCATATGGGACGCGCGCCCACCACTTCGGCCCGTCGGCTTCGGCGGGCCGCTTTTCTTTTGCCGACTACACGTTCGAACGCCGGGAGGCACCGTGGCAACTTACATCGCGAGCTGCGCCCATTGTGGAGCCCTGTTCGAGGCGGAGCGCGCCGGACACCGATTCTGCTCGACCGCCCACCGTGCCGCCGACTGGCGCGAACGTCGGGCCGCCGCTCACCAGGAGGACGCCGAGCTCCGTCGCCTCGGCGCTGACCTCCTCGGCCGCCTCACGCGAGCCGTGATCGAAGGCGCTTCAGAGCCCGAGCTCGACGAGGTTCTCGCCGAGGCCCGCCGCGTACTCCCCGAGCGCTGAGCGCTCCCCAGCCCTCGCCAGGCAGTCCCGCCCGGCGCCATTTGAAAGGAAGCACCAATGAGTGAACTTCGACCCCAGACGGACGCCGAGCGCGCCGACGCGATGGAGCGCTCGATCTCCCAGGCTATGAGCGAGTCCCTCGCAGCCGACGCCGAGCGAGCTCGTACCGAGCGTGCCGAGCGCGCCGCGCGCCGACCGAAGCCGAGCGACGACGGCTCTCGCTACCGTTCCGGCCACGGACAGGCCTCCTACGCGCTTCCATCGGCTCACCCGCCGATCGAACTCGTGAACGCCGTCCCCGAGCTCGGAGAGCTCTATCAGGCATGGCAGGCCGAGAACACGAAGGGCGCTGAGCTCGCCTCGGCGTGGAGCTCGGCGGCAAGCGAGCGGATCGCGCTCTTCGACGGCATCGACACCCGAGACGGTAGCCCGCGGCGACGCCCCGGCGTCTCCGTCGACGACGTCGACGCCGCCCGACTGCGCGAGCGAGAGGCTGAGCAGGCCGCGCAGCGTCAGACGTCGCGCTCCCTGGCCGCACTGAAGAACTTCGACGACGCGGCGCATGAGCCTGAGCTCCGCGGCATCCGTGAGCGGCTCATGGCCCCCGTCGCGCTCGAAGCTCACGCGCGCCTGAAGTCTGCGTGGGCTGAGCTCCTCTCAGCGGCGGCGGAGCGCCAGAACGCCTTCGAGAAGGCAGGCGCTCCCGGCCGCCCGTGGGAGCGCCTCGTTTACACGCCGCTTACCTCGACGCGACAGGACGCAGAACGGTACTTCCAGACGATGATCGACGCCTTCGACACGCGCGCACTGGAGGCTCTCGCGGGAAGGGGTCACGCATGAACCGCGCCGCGATCTCCGCGCTCGTCGATGACGTCCTGGAGCGATCACCTTTCCCGGCGACCCTCGCCGAGAACGACGCCCAGACGCAGCGCCGCGTAACGCGAATGGCACGCGCACAGGGCGTCGAGCCTGAGGCCCTGTACGCGAGCGCGGTTGCCGAGCGGAAGGCCACCCGAGCCGACCTGGCAGAGGCTCGCGCGCTCGCCCTGGCGACCCGCGGATGACAGGCACACCGAACCTCTTCGACGGCACCCTCTACGCCCCCGCGGTGAACGCCGACGGCACGGAGCACGAGGGCGGCGCCGAGCCGATCCCGCTCCTGGACGAGTGGAACCTCTGACGCCGGACGACGTCGACGCCCGCTTCGCCGAGATCATCGCTCGCGAGCGTGGCGTCGGCCGTCGCGTCCGGAGTTACCTCGTCGGCCGTGCGATCGGTGCGACCGTCCTCGCTCTCGTCACTGTCGGCGCCCTTATCCGCGTCGTCGGCGTCTTCCTCGCCGCCTGGAAGTACCTCCTCGGCGGCTAACAACCCCGGCCGGACCGCACCCGGCCGACCCCTACGGGCGCGAGCGCTACAGGCCGCGCCGCGGGATGGACACCCGCGCCCCATGAACGCTAACAGTCACATCACCCTCTCCCCGAGCGTGATCGAGGCGACCACCGAGCGGACCCGACGAGGCGCTCGACGGCTCGACTACCTGACCCGTGCCACCCACGCGGAAATCACGCCAGAGCGGCTCCTCGGCTCGCTTAGCCGCGAGCAGTGGCTAGTGATGTCCGATCGCGAGCGAGCCGATCATCTCTTCGAGCGTCTACTGAAGGAGAACCTTTCGACCGAACGGGATCGGAAGGCGCGCCGCCTTGCTCGGCGTAGAGAAGAGCGAGGGGTGACGCCCGCCGAATCAGCGGTCGCCCCCGATGCGTCAGCCGTGGCCTCCGAGATCATGCCTCCGACGGCGTCATGGTTCGTCGCCTGCGCGTGCGGCTGTGGCGAGTGGCTGACTGCGCGTAGCCACCGTCCCGCGATCGCCTACGCCTCGGGGCACCGCGCGAAGCAGAAGCGAAGTGCCGCCACTCGCTAGATGACAAACCCCCGCCCCCATTAATCAGACGACCCCCTCCGCCGTAGCCGAGGGGGTCGTCTGGTTCAGACGTCTTGCCGGTCCCGTGTATCCGATGCCGTGACCTCGGCGTCATCCTCCGAGAAGCTCACCGTCGCGTAGGCCTTCGCCAGGCGGTCGAAGATCGCGTCGCTTAGCTCCTTCGGATCGGTCCGCCCCTCGGCCTCGAAGTCGTGCATAGCGTGCAGTATGTCCACGAGGTAGCCGAGCTCCTCCTGGTTCTCCCAGGCGGCGCGCTCGATCACTGTTGCTAGCACTTCATATCGGTCTGCCATTCGTCCTCCTCTGACGTCTCTGTCATCGAGTATGGCGCCTGCCTATGTCACATCGAGGGCGCCGACACGACCAGACCCTGGGCACCCCCCTCCCCCCTCCCCCGTCCCTCGCGGATCGGTCCGGCATGGCGCCTGCCTGTCGCTGCCGGTAGCGCTCCGTTTTTTGGAAAGGCCCACATATGACAGACATCCACCCCGAAGCGGAAGTCTGGGAGCTCCCGGCCGACTGGACCGACGGAGCTCGCGATCTCTTCCTGAGCGTGATCGAGCAGCGTCCGGACCTCGCAGGCGCCGAGCTCGGCGCCCTGGAGCAAGCCGCAGCCCTTCACTCCTCTGCGGAGCGCCTCGACGAGGTCAGCGTCGCCGCGGGCATGGTCGCCCTCGGCTCGATGGGACAGACGATCGTCCACCCCGCGGTCGCGGAGGCTCGACTAGCCCGGGTCGCCTCGGCGAGCATCCTCGCCCGTCTCGTCCCGGCAACAGCCGGCCCCATGACTAACTCGCAGCGAGGCCGCCGCGCAGCGCAGGCGAGGTACGCGAAATGAGGCGCCCAGCTCGTGCTCCCAGCGAGCGAGACGTCCTCACCGTCATGCCGCGCGGTCGGTCTGGCGCGCTTCCAGCGTGGCAGCCCGGTCGCGCCGTCGGCGGATGGTCGCCGGAAGCCGTTGCCGACTCAGCCCTCGAATATGCGGAGCTCAACGCAGCTCTCCCCGACGACCGTCAACGCCTCGCCCGCGCTGCCTATCTCGCTCTCATGGCGGAGCTCCCCAGCGTCAAACGCGCGGAGATCGAAGCGCGCCTCCGCGGAGAGCTGCGTGGGAAGGCTTCAGGAGAGCGGGCGAGCGATGACGACACTGGTCCCCCGTTCTAGGCGTTAGAACCGCTGTGGCAGAGTTGAGGGAGCGCCTCGGCCTCCCGGCCGAAACGCTCGAAGACGAGGAGCTCCCCACGCAGAGGCGGCCCTCGAAGACGCCGCAACTCTCGTCCGGCCGGAGGCCTCGGATACCTACCTCACAGGCCGGGAGATCGCATAGCTTCGGTATGCCGAGTCCGCTCCGCCTATGAAGTTGCTCCGGGAAGCTCCACCTGCTCCTTGTAGAAGAAGACAAGCCACCCGAGTGCCGTGACCGAGTTGATCGTCCGCGTTCCGTTCTCGGGGTCCGTCTCGCGGACTACGAGGTTGCAGTCAACGAGCGCCGTGACTGAACTCGTGAGCTGCTGCTGGTTGACGAATCCGTATTCCTCGAACTCACTCGAACCCGCGCGCCCGTTCTTCGCGCACAGGTCAACGAAGAACTGCCAGACTCTCGGCTGAACGCCGCTCGCATCCGATCGAGCCTGTTCCGCCTTTTCGACAAGCCACGCCTGGAGAAGGGCATCGCGCTCGTCAGGACCAGGAAGGTCCTTTCCTGAGTCGAGATACTCTTGCGCAAGCCAGTCAGAAAACTCCTGCGCGAATTCCAGCGCGTTGCGGAGGTTGCGATGCAGCGCCTGGTACAGGAACTCGAAGCCCTCCGGCGTCACAGGAGCTTCGGCCGTGGTTTCGCCGAAGTAGCTGATGCGGCGATGGATAGCTTCCACTGCGGACTCATCGTCGAGGGCGCGGACTTGCATGGCCGAGCGGATCACGCCGCTGAGGCGCTCTGTCCGAGCGCGAGAGACAATTCCTCTCGACCCACACAGAACCCACCGAATTCCCGGAATATTGAACACCCGATCACGTAGCTGATCGAGCGTCGTGCGCGCGTTGCCTACCGACTCCAGGACCTCCAGGTTGTCTAGGACACAGACGATGCCGCCGCCGTTCTCACCGAACACGAGAGCGAGCTGCCTGCGAATCTCTTCCTGGAACCCTGACGCCGTGTACCCGTCCGAAGTATTCGGCTCGGACCCATAGCCCATCTGGACGCTCACTGTGGCGACGCCGCCGCCGCCAGAGACATTCTCGAAGACCGGTCGCGTCAGCCACTCTTCCCAGCCGTCCGTCTCAGGCTCAGGCAAGCCGACATGGGAGAAGGACCCACGGTACTTCAGGAGAGTCTGGGCTATGCCCCGAAACAGCTCGTGCTCGAACGCGGCTGCCGTGTCGGTCGGCTGAAAGGTCCGGACCGCGGGAATGAAGAGCACTCGCTCACGAGCTTCCATGCACTGCTTCGCCATGCGATAGGTTGCGACGTTGATCAAGCTGGTCTTCCCTACGCCGACGGGCCCCTCAACGGAAGGATGGGCTCCGCCAGACCCGATCGCCCGCTGGAGCGCCTGAATCTCGCTGTCTCGCCCGACGATCAGCATGTCCCCCTCCTCGGCCGCGGGCAGGGTGTCCTGACTGTAAGGGTTCTCTCGGAAGCCGAACGAGGGCCATATGGCGAAGAGCGTCATGTACGGATGTTATCGAGCGCGGACGAGACTTTCGTGGAGCGGCGTGGGAGCGCCTTCGACGCACGGCCCGCGATCTGTCCGGCCACGACGCCAGGCCCTCCATCGGTAGGATTCGCCTATGTTCGAGGCAGTGATCGCGGGGCTGTTCGCCCTGGTGGGTGCGTTTGGCGGCGCCCTTCTCGGCCGCCGCTGGAAGTCGAAGGACGCTCTCGTGGCCGCTCGGAGGGAGTGGGCCGAGGAAGTCCTCAGCGGCACGCTCCAGCAAACGATCGCTGAAGTAGCGACGACGCTCAGCGTCTCGTCTCGGCGACCGGTTCCGCCTGCCGCGCTTCAGCTCACTGACCCCTCAGCGCTGGCTATCGGCCAGTGGCTCGCTCGACGAATCCAGCGAGTGCAGTACGCGCTGATAGAAGTCCAGCGCGACCGGCCCGACGATATCGCTACCGTTCGAGACGACGCCTTCGCCTACCACCAGGACACGATCGACCGTTTTGGTGCGTGGGCTCGCGGCGACATGCCCTTCGCTCGGCGCCGAGTGCTCTGGGAGTCGGCGCGCGTCTTTCGGCGCCCCCTTCGTACGGCGCGCGAACGTCAGCGCGACAACCGCGCGATACGTCCAGGCGTGCCGCAGCCATAAACGTCCCCGACAAATCCCTCGCGCCCCGCTCGCGCACGAAAGGCCCCCGGCCGAGCTCCTCGCTCAGTCGGGGGCCTTTCGTCATTGTGGGAGGCGTACAGCGTCGCGCGCCGCCCTTCGCTATCGTCAACGCCATGACGCCCGAAGAGATACGCGCCCGCATCGCCCTACGCCCGGCCGAGGAGCCCCTTCCCGAGTCGATCGCGCACGCGGCCTACTGGGCGCTCGTGGACCTTCAGGAGGCCGGAGGGAGCTCTGCCGAGAAGGCCGCCATGATTCGCGACTTCGCCGCCATGAAGGCCGAGCTGCTCCACGCGCTCGCCGAGCTTGCGGACCGTGACGGCTAGCGGCTGTGCCCCTGCCGCATCGCGAGACGAGACGCTGCCGCCTCTCGGCGGGAAATCCTGCGTTGAATGGTCGGCGAGACTCCGAGGGTCTCAGCAACCTCTCGCAAGGAGTCTCGCATCGGGTGCTCGACGGCGATCGTGTCCCAGGCCGTTAGCGCGAGATGCATCAGCAGCGGATGGAGCTGAAAGACCTGCTCCGCCACCGCGAACTCGTTCTCAGGCGAGTACGTAACGCCCAGAGGAGCGTCCGCCGTCCTCTCAGCCGGGCGCAAGTAGTGATCCATGAGCGGCGTCCCAGCGTGCGAGTACCCCGAGAGCTCGCGATACCCGACGTACAGCCAGTCCATTCCGGCGAGCGAAAGAGCACGTTGTTCGAACTTGTGTGCCTCAGCCGAGTACGCCTCTGATTCGTCTCGAACGTTCTGCTCCAGGTCTTCTATGACATCCGAAGCATCGGCCCCGGAAAGCCGAGCTAGTCCCCTGGCGAGTTTCAGCCGTTCCTTCGCTCCCTCCAGCCCGGCCGCCCGGCCGGAGTTCGGCGTCACGGCGAACCATGCTGCCGTGACCGCACACTCCATCGTGAGCCGTAGCAACGGCACAGCTTGAACCAGCATGTTTCTCGTCACAAGTGTCGATATGGCATCTGCAAGATTCGCCGCATGATCAACATGCGCGAGCGTGCTGAGCGCCCTCGATGCGCTTCGGTCGAGCACTGTCAGCGCTTCGGGCGGATTCGCGCGCCATAGCTCAACGAGCTGAGACGCGACCTCGACCGACTCCGCGATGGTCTGTCGTTCCTCGAACTGTTCTCCCCCGGTCATTGCCCCTCCCAGATACAGTCAATGGGGACACTCGGACCTGGCGGTCTAGACACGCCAGGAGCTCTCAACCGCCGATGTCTGATTCATCACGACCGGTTCTCGCGACGGCTCGGAGGTCCGGCACCCGTGGAACGTCGACCCAGAGCCGGATCGAGTTACCGAGCACCGATGTTCCTCCCACCCGATATGCATCTGCGCCCATCGCGTCGAGCAGCGGCGCCAGCGATGCCGCCTTCGCGGCTGAGAGATATCCGACCTTCCGACCGCCGCCGTACACAGCAACAGCCGACGAGTCGTGAGTGTTCGTCGGCTCGCGGACGAGGAGATACTCCGTTCCGCCGTAAGTCGCGCGTGCCGAGTCGGAAACCCAATGGGCCGAGCCGACGATACGCATCCGGACGGAAGGCACTTCGCGCAGATCGCGAACGTTGAGCGATCGCTCGTCGATCGTGACCTTCCGCGATCGGCCGCCCCCCGAGACGCGCGGCGTCTTCGCGCGCATCTCCATGGCCCAGTCGTCGAGCGTCTTTCCATCATCATCTACGGCGACATGCTCCACGACGCCGCCCGGCCTCTGTATCGTCACCTGGCGGATAGACGCCGGGCCAGGCTGAAGCGCCGCACCGAGAGGCTTCGGCTGCGTCCCCTTGCCGCGCCGCCAGCGGTCGAGAAATCCCATGGGGCGATGCTAGCGCCTGCTGTGTCGTATCCAGGTGATGCTTGCTTCGTCGAGGAACAGCACCCCGTTCGTCGCTCTCACGATCGCGCCGGGGACGAGCCGCGTGCTCCCGCCACCCACCAGGGCCACGGCCGAGGCCGTGTGGTGCGGGGCTTCGAACGGCGGCCGATGCACCAGCGCGCCGCCCACTCCCCGTCCGGCGAGCGAACGGATGGAGGTGGACTCCAGAGCCTGCTCCGCGGTCAGGTCGGGAAGCAACGACGGCAGGCGCCGCGCGAGCATCGTCTTGCCCGCTCCGGGTGGCCCGACCATCGAGACGTTGTGACCGCCGGCGGCCGCCACGACGAACGCGTCGACCGCCTCGTCGTTGCCGGAGACGTCGGCCATGTCGGGCTCGGGCGCGGTCACAGCGACATCGTCCGCCAGCGGAACCGGGTGCTCGTCGACGGGATCGAGTTCGGCGCCGTGCAGGATGGCCGCTGCCCGGAGCCCGACGATGGGCACGACCTCGATGCCCGCCACGAGGGAGGCCTCGTCCGCGTTGGCGGTCGGGACCACCACGCGCCGGAAGCCCGCGTCGCGTGCCGCGAGCACGGCCGGCAGGATGCCGGGAACCGGCCGAAGGCGCCCGTCGAGCCCCAGCTCACCGAGATGCACGGCCGTCGCGGCGGCCTCCGCGGGGATCTCACCGGAGGCCGCCAGCGCGGCGACCGCGATCGCCAGGTCGAACCCCGAGCCCTGCTTGCGCAGCGAAGCCGGCGACAGGTTGACGGTGAGTTTGCGCTGCGTGAGCGCGCATCCCGCGTTCGTCGCCGCCGCGGACACGCGCTTGCGCGACTCGCCGAGCGCCGCATCCGGCAGCCCGATGAGCACGAAGGCCGGCAGCCCGGCCGAGATGTCGGCCTCGACTTCGACGATGTCGCCGCGCACACCGGTGAGGGCGACGGCGAAGGTGCGTGCCACCGCCATCAGGCCACCCCCGCCAGGTGCTCGACCGTCGGCTCCGCGCCGCGGGTGCAGAGAACGGCGATCGCGTCGATGCGGGTGGCGCCCGTAACGGGGCCGTGCGCGCGGCACCACTCCGCTGCGAGTCGACGCAGCCGAGCGGCCTTGGTGGTCGTGATCGCCTCGAACGGATGCCCGTAGGCGGTCGAGCTGCGCGTCTTCACCTCGACGAAGACCGTCGTGCGTCCGTGACGGACGATGAGGTCGAGCTCTCCTGCCGCGCAGCGCCAATTGCGATGCAACACGGTGTACCCGTGCTCTTCCAGCCAGCGTGCCGCAAGCGACTCCCCCTCGCGACCCAGCCGATCCTTCTCTGCCATATGTCCTCCCACGACCAGAGTGGCCGGAGAGGATCGGAGGCGAAGCCGGGCCGGGTAAATCAGTGGAGAAGTCGGCGGATCACGCCGCTGTGGAGGACCAGTCGCTCACTCGTCGAGCGCCAACTCCTTCGGGAGCTCGAACTCCTTGCTCGAGAGCTCCTCGATGTTGACATCCTTGAACGTCAGCACGCGGACCGACTTGACGAACCGGTCGGCGCGGTAGACATCCCACACCCACACGTCGTTCATCGTGAGCTCGAAATAGAAGTCGTGCTCCGTGTCACGCCGCACGAATTCCACCTCGTTCGCGAGGTAGAAGCGGCGCTCGGTCTCGATCACGTACTTGAACTGCGAGACGACGTCCCGGTATTCGCGATACAAAGCCAGCTCGACCTCGCGGTCGTAGTCGTCGAACTCGTCCTCATCCATCGTTCGACAAGTCTAGCTGCGACTCGGCCTCTGTCGGCATGTCGAGGGTCTGGAGGTCCTTGAGCCACGTCAACCGGTGCAGTGCGCTGGGGCCGAGCTCCGCGATCGCGGCGAAGTGCTCCGGCGTCGAATACCCCTTGTTGCTCAGCCAGCCGTATCCCGGATAGTCCTGGTGATGCTGGATCATCAGGCGGTCCCGGTGAACTTTGGCGATGACGGAGGCGGCGGCGACGGACGCGCAGTCCCGGTCGGCCTTGATCCGCGTGACGACACGCGCCGGGCGCATCAGGGCCGGGTTGAGGTAGTCGTAATTGCCGTCGAGGACGAGGGTGCTCTCGCGCACGTCGGCGCCCTGCTCTTCCAGACTCGCCAGGGCGCGGGCTCCCGCGAGCCCGAGGCAGCGCATGATCCCGAGCGCGTCGACCTCCTCGGCCGACGCCAGCCCCACGGCGTGGAAGAGCGACCAGCGGCGGCAGGCAGGCTCGAGCGCCTCCCGCACCGGTTCGGGCAGCAGCTTGGAGTCGCGCAGCCCCGGCGGGATGCGTTTGACGGCCGTGTCGATGACCACCATGCCGACGGCTACCGGGCCGGCGAGGGCTCCCCGCCCCACCTCGTCGACCGCCACGATGGACGTGACACCGTCGCGGTAGAGCGCCTTCTCGAAGCGCAGCGACGGCGTGACCGGGGTCATCATTGCGAGTTCTCCTTCACTGCCCGGAAGGCTTCAGGATAGTCGTCGAGCCAGGTCCATCTGTTCACCGGCCAGCTGATCACCACGGCGCGGCCGACGACGTGGTCGAGCGGTACGAACCCATGGCCCGGGAGCGCCTGGTTGCGCGAGGAGTCCTGCGAGTCGTAGCGGTTGTCTCCCATCACCCAGAGCCGACCCTTCGGCACAGTGACGTCGAACGCCAGCGTCGCCGCGTTCTTCCGACCGGGCGGGAGCTGGATGTACGGCTCGACGATCGGCGTGCCGTTGACCCTGAGGTGCCCCGCCGTATCGCAGCAGACCACGTGGTCTCCCGGCAGCCCGATGATGCGCTTCACCAGATGATCGTCGCTGTCGGACGCGGAGAGCCCTACGAAGGTGAGGGCGGTGTCCGCCGCCTGCCCCAACGGATCGCGTGCCACAGGTCGCGACGGCGGCAGCCAGCCCCCGGGATCGCGAAAGACCACGACATCGCCGCGGGTCAGCCCGAACACCGACGGCTGAAGTTCGTTGACCAGGATCTTGTCGTTGATCTGGAGGGTGTTCTCCATCGAGCCCGAGG
The DNA here is from genome assembly GCF_945957465.1 of uncultured Leifsonia sp. GTDB lineage: Bacteria > Actinomycetota > Actinomycetes > Actinomycetales > Microbacteriaceae > Leifsonia. Next base: position 16,520 of record NZ_CAMFLC010000040.1, on the reverse strand, counting down.
GGATGTAGAACGAACGGATCACGAAGGTCTTGATCAGGAAGGCCACGAGGAGCGCGATCACGACGACCACGAGCACATCGCGGAGGAAGAGTAGGACGCCGCGGCGGCTGCGCGCCCGCCCGGCCGAGCGCCTCGGCAGCGTCTCATCCGTCATTCGCTCGCCCTACGTCTCGTCCCGGCCGCTCACACGACGGAGCTCCCGGTCCAGTGTAGGACCGGGAGCTCCGTGGAGGGTGTGCGCGAAACGCTCAGTTCTCGCGCTTCTCCTTGATCTTCGCCTTCTTGCCGCGCAGCTCGCGCAGGTAGTACAGCTTGGCGCGGCGGACGTCACCGCGGGTGACGACCTCGATGTGGTCGATGACCGGGGAGTGCACGGGGAACGTGCGCTCGACGCCGACCTGGAAGCTGACCTTGCGGACCGTGAAGGTCTCGCGGACGCCCTCTCCCGAGCGGCCGATCACGACGCCCTGGAAGACCTGGATACGAGAGCGGCTGCCCTCGATGATGTTGACGTGCACCTTGACGGTGTCGCCGGCGCGGAACGCGGGGATGTCCTGCTTGAGGGACGCGGCGTCCACCTGATCGAGGATGTGCATTGCTGTTCGCTCTCTGTACCCGCCGGCAGGTCGGGGACGGACTCGGGGCCGCGCGCTGCAGCGCAGGCGGAGCGGCCGGGATTCGATTGGGGCGTGCGCGCTCGAGATGCTGGCTCCCCTGCGGCAGAGCCTGGCGGCGGCACGAAGATCCATTCTGCCATGCCCTCGGCCTGATTGCCAAAGCAGGAAGCACGCTCTCGGAGAGCTGCACCGCTGCCGCTCGCAACTCTACATCCCTGGGAGGATGCCATCCCATCGAGGAAACAGACATCATAAATACCAGTAATCAGGGCGTCATACCAGATCGGAGAGCTCGATACATGAACACCATTCTCGAAACGGACGGGATCACGCGGTCGTTCGGCGGCGATCGGCGCTCCCAGCCGATCCACGTTCTCAGGGGAGTCTCGCTGAGTGTCCGGCAGGGCGAGATGGTGACCATCGTCGGTCCGAGCGGGTCGGGCAAGTCCACCCTTCTGCAGTGCATGTCCGGGCTGGATGCGGTCTCTACAGGCACCGTGACGATCGCCGGAACAGCCATCGGAGAGCTGGACCTCGACCAGGCGGCCGCGTTCCGACGCGACAACATCGCGTTCGTCTTCCAGTCGTACAACTTGATTCCGGCCTTCACCGCGTTCGACAACGTGGCGCTGGCCATGCGGATGTCCCGCGGGAATGTCGATCGGCGTTCCGTGATGTCCGCGTTGGACTCCGTCGGCCTGCGAGAGGTGTCCGGTCGGCGCCCCGGACAGCTGTCGGGCGGCCAGCAGCAACGAGTCGCCATCGCCCGAGCGCTGGCGACGCGTCCGTCTCTGCTGTTCGCGGACGAACCGACAGGCGCCCTCGACTCGGAGTCCGGGAGCCGTGTACTCGCGCTGCTGCGCGAGTACACGGCAGACGGAAGGAGCGTGGTGATGGTCACGCACGATCTCGAAGCGGCCGCGGTCGGCGACCGGGTGCTCGTCATGCGCGACGGGCAGATCCACGGAGAGCTCGTCAGCCCGACGGCGACCCAGGTCTTCGACGCCGTCGAGAGCGCGCGGGTGTCACGATGACCCTCAAGCTCGTCACGACCGAACTCCTCGTCGCCTGGCGCCTCTGGAGCGGCGCCTTCGTCGTCGCCGTGTTCGCCGCGCTCATCGCCTGCGTCTGCGCCGGCGACTTCTCGACAGCGGCCGCCATGCCGGAAGACCAGGATCCCGGCGGACTGGTCAACCACGCCTTGATCTACATGGGCTTCAACGCGCCCGTCGTCATCGGCGCGCTCAACATCCTGCTCACCTACGTCGTCGACCTTCAACGTCCCCGATACGCACTGTGGCAGTTCGCCGGGGTCGGGCCGCGGACCATCCGGTCCGTCGTCCTCCTCCAAGCCACGACTCTCGGGATCGTCGCATTCGGCATCGCGCTGGTCCTCGCCGCGCCGACGCTGAACCTGTTCCTGAACACGCTCTCTGCACCGATCCGAACGGAGGCCGAGCCCATCCGCGAGGTGACCCTCGGGGTGTTCGAGTTCTCCGTCGCGTTCGCGGTGTTCATGGCCGTCGTGATCCTCAGTGCGCTCGGCGCAGCTCGGAAGGCACGCCGCACCCCGATTCTCGCCGCCATCCGCACACCGGAGATCGTCAACGCCCCGCTGTCCACCACCCGCATCGTCCTCGCGATCGTCTGCGCCGTCGTCTCCCTCGCCTCGACGGTGCTCATGGCGATCGCGCCGGTCGGACTCCTGGCCCTCGGCCAGATGCTCATCATGGGCGCGTTCCTGTTCGCCGCTCCGTGGATATCGGAGCGCGTCATGCGCCTTTGGATCGGGCTTGTCCCTGGGCGGATGACGAGCTGGTACGTCGCATGCGAATCGGCGAAGTACAACGTGACCCGCAGTCACGCCGGCATCAGTTTGATGGTCGTCGCTGCCGGGCTCGGCGTCCTGACGGGAGTCGCCGGCATGTGGAACGACCCTCAGTTCGCGGTCATGGCGATCGCACTTTTCGGAGCGCCACTCGGTCTCGTCCTCTTCGCGGGCGCGGCGACGATCATCATGACCACAGGTCACCGGCGACGGGACACCACGCTCCTCACGATCTCCGGAGCGACTCGCTCGACGACCTTGGCTGCCGCAGCTTTCGAAGCGCTCATCGTCATCGTCACCGCCGGGATCATCTCGCTGCTCGTGGCGCTGCCCTTCCTCTTCACTCCGTCGAGGACACCCACAGCGACCGGGGACGTCATCGTCGCGAACCCGTTCCTCCCCCTGGTTCCCGTCCCGTTCGTCCTGGCACTCGGAATCGTCCTGATGTTCGTCGCCATTGCACGGCCGGTGATCCAGGCGGGCCGCAACACTCCCGCCCGCGAGCTCCGACGTTCCGGCATCTGACGAGACCGGCCCCGCGGCGCCCCGCTCCGCGGGGCCGAATCACGTCACGGCCCTCGTCGATCGGTCGACCTGCCCGCAGAGTCGGAAGGCCGGCCGCGACCTCAGTCTTCGCGGCGCTCTTCGATGATGATGACGTCCGCGTCGTCGTTCACCGGTGCGCTCTCGGGCCGGTCGACCTGTTCCGGATGAGCGGCGCGCTGATAGGCCGCGTACGAGACCTGCACGCGGGCACGTGTCTCGGTCACAAGCTCCCACAGCCCGACCCAGAAGAGTCCGAGGAAGAAGAGCACGCCGAGGACGGCGAGCCAACCGGTCGCTCCGGGCGGGAAGAAGCCGAACGCGATGATGGAGGCGCTCCAGCCGGCGAGGAGGCCGGTGTCGTACCACGACACCGCCCGCGCGTCACGCACGCTCTTGCGCGCCATCATGATCCCGCCGACGGCGAGCAGAGCCACGAACAGGATCGGGCATAGCACGAGCAGGCCGAGGAACGACCACCCGCTGCCCTGGTGGAAGGCCGCCCAGCCGATCAGCAGCCACACCGGCAGGATCACGGCCGAGGGGAACAGCCACCAGTAGAACGCCTTGCGGATGATCACGCGTTCAGCGTAGCGTCGCGGGGCTGTGCGGCGGCTACAGGTTCGCCGCAAGCGGACCTCGTCGCGCCGCCGCTCGCCGATCGGCGGGCCGGGGTCGCCCGCGAGCGTGGAAGACTGGAGCGCGAAGGAGCGAGAGAGGAACCACGTGATCGAGCTGAGGACACCCGCCGAGATCGAGCAGATGCGGCCGGCGGGACGATTCGTCGCCGAGGTGCTGGCCGAGACCGCGGCGGCGGCGCGGGTGGGGGTCAATCTCCTCGAGCTCGACGCCATCGCCCACGAGTTGATCCGGTCGCGCGGCGCCGAATCGTGCTACATCGACTACCATCCCTCGTTCGGCGCCAGCCCCTTCGGCAAGGTCATCTGCACGTCCGTGAACGACGCCGTGCTGCACGGACTCCCCCACGACTACCGGCTGCGCGACGGCGACCTCCTGAGCCTCGACTTCGCGGCGAGTGTCGACGGCTGGGTCGCCGACTCCGCCGTCAGCCTCGTGGTCGGCACCGCGCGCGACGAAGACCTGCGACTCATCGAGACCACCCGACGCGCGCTCTCGGCCGGCATCGCCGCCGCACAGCCCGGCGGCCGCGTCGGCGACATCTCTGCGGCCATCGCCGCCGTCGCGCACGCGGAGGGCTACTCGATCAACACGCAATTCGGCGGCCACGGGGTCGGGCGCACCATGCACGGCGACCCGCACATCCCGAACGACGGGCGCGCCGGTCGTGGCTATCCGCTCCGACCCGGGCTGGTGATCGCGATCGAGCCGTGGTTCCTGCAGACCACGGACGAGATCTTCACCGACCCGGATGGCTGGACCCTGCGCTCGGCCGACGGTTCGCGGGGCGCGCACTCGGAGCACACCGTCGCGATCACGGAGACCGGCCCGCTCGTCCTCAGCGCTCCTTAGGGAGCAGGTCGGGTCGCACCCGCGCCGTGCGCGCGAGCGACTGCTCGCGTCGCCACGCCTCGATCGCGCCGTGATTGCCGGAGAGCAGCACGGGCGGGACGTCGTGGCTGCGCCATCGGGCCGGTTTCGTGTAGGAGGGGTATTCCAGCAGCCCGTCTTCGTGCGACTCCTGCACGAGGCTCTCGGGGTTGCCGACGACGCCCGGGATGAGTCGGCCGATCGCCTCGATCATCGCCATCGTGGCGACCTCTCCGCCATTGAGCACGTAGTCGCCGACGCTCACCAGGCGCACTCGGACGCGCCCCGAGTACTCGTCGAACACGCGCTGGTCGATTCCCTCGTAGCGTCCGCAGCCGAAGACGAGGTGGGACTCGGCGGAGAGCTCCCGCGCCATCGCCTGCGTGAAGACCTCCCCGGCGGGCGACGGGAAGATGAGCAGCGGGTCGGCCGCACCGGCGAGGATGCCGTCGAGTGCCTCCCCCCACGGCTCCGGCTTCATCACCATGCCGGCCCCACCGCCGTAGGGCGTGTCATCGACCGTGCGGTGCCGGTCGTGCGTATTGTCGCGGAGATCGTGGACGCCCAGACGGATGAGCCCCGACTGTCGCGCCTTGCCCAGGAGCGAGATGTCGAGCACATCGAAGAAGGTCGGGAAGATCGTGACGATGTCGATGCGCATGGAGGGAAGTCTATTCGGGGACGACGGCGAGCTCCCGGTCGCGCGGCACGAGCGGGGCGGCGACCGCCGGGCAGACGGCCACCGCTGCGAAGGCGAGCGGGAAGCCGACCCAGCCGATGAGCGCGCCGACCGCCGGGCCGACCACGGACGCGGCGAGGAACTGCCCGGTGTTCTGCGCCCCGAGGGCACGGCCCGACCAGAACGGCCCGGCGATCTCGGCGACCGAGGTGTAGGCGAGGCCGTTGTCGGCCACCGTCACGACGGCCGCAGCGATGAGGATCACCGCGGCCGCGACCGAGCCGAAAGCCGACGCGGCGCCCATCAGCAGCATGACGGCGACCGCGGCGAGCGACACCCAGCGCAAGGGCACCAGGTGGCTGCCGACACGGTCGCTCAGCACACCGATCCCGATGCGGCCGACGGCGCCCGCGAACTGACTGGCGCCGATGACGATGCCCGCGGCGAGCGAGCCGACGTGCAACTCGGTGACCAGCCAGACCAGGCCGAACGTCGACACGGTGAACTGGGGCACCACCAGCAGCATCGAGACGATGTGGATCCGCCAGAGCAACGATGTCTCGCGGTACGGGCGCCACGAAGCGTGCGGGTGGGCCGTCTCCCCGTCGGCGGCCGTGCGCGGCGGGCGCGGCGGGTCGACGATGGCGATCGCGCAGAGCACTGCCGACACACCGCACAGCACGGCGGGCACCGCGAGGGCGGCGGGGATGCCACCCGACGCCGCCAGGAGCGGGACGCTGACGGCCGCGATCGCGACTCCCAGGGGCTGGCACATCTGCCGGATTCCCATCGCCAACCCGCGTCGTTCCTTGGCGAACCAGCCGATGACGACGCGCCCGCTCGCCGCGTTGGGACTGGCTGCCGCCATACCGCCGACGAGGAACAGGGCGCCCAGCGCGACGTACGACGAGACGAACATGGCGGCGACCGCAGCGGCGGCCGTGAGGGCGAGCCCGGCGGAGATCACCCAGCGCTCCCCGATCCGGTCGCTCAGCGCACCCCAGGCGATCAGCGAGAGCACCAGGCCGAGTGTGGGCGCCGACGCCAGCAAACCCGCCTGAGCGAGACTCAGCCCGCGCTCGGTGTGCAACAGCGGGATCAGGAAGGCCGGAGTGGAGACGAACACGGTCGAACTCGCCTGCCCTGCCACGCCGAGGGCGAGCATGAGCCACGGTCGCGGTGTTCGGCCGTCCCGGATGGCTGCTCGCGTCGGATCGCTCATGCGGTATACCCTAGCGGTATACCAAGCTGGTACACCAAAAGGAGTCCGATGCCCGAGCAGCCCCACGTGTACGAGCGTCTGCGCTCCTCGATCCTCGACCTGGACCGGGTCCCCGGCTCCCGGATCACCGAGCGCGGCCTCGAAGCCGAGCTCGGGGCCTCTCGCACCCCGTTGCGAGCGGCGCTCATGCGCCTGGAGGCCGAGGGGCTCGTTCGCCGGGACGGTCGCGCCTGGGAGATCTCCCCCATCGACCTCGGTGAGATCGCCCGGCTCAGCGAGCTGCGTGACGCCGTCGAGAGTGCGGGCGTGCGCCTCAGCGTCGTCCGGGCGACCGACGCAGCACTCGCCGCCGCGCGGGACGCCCTGGGCACCTACGATCCGGACCGCCGCAACGAGGACGCGGTCGCTGCCGGCGCCGACTTCCACGTGCAGTTGGCGCAGCTCAGCGGCAACCACTTCTTCGCCGACACCGTCGCGTCGGCGATGACCCGCCTCGCCCGGACCCGCTGGCTCGAAGTGCGCACGGCCGACGCGCGGCGTACCGCGTGGGAGGAGCACCGGACCATCATCGATCAGCTCGCGGCGCGCGATGGCGACGCCGCGGCGGACAGCATCCACCGTCACATCGTCGGCACCCACGAACGACTCCTCGCGGCGCTCGACGCTGATGTGCGCCTCCTCCGCGCACGCGGAGTCGCGATCGTCGGGGCGACCGGCTCGCTGTAGTGCCTAGGAACGCAGCAGGTCGGCGCCCGTGCGCAGCGCGATGGGGGCGCCCGCATACCGGTCGGGCTCGTCGGTGACGAGCGCGTCACCGTGGAGCACGGTGAGCGCGACGTACTCGGCGGCGAAGGTCTCAGGCCAGCCGAGCTCCCCCGCGAGCCGCCACGCGGTCTTGCGCAGCACCCGGTCGCCCAGCAGCCGGACCGGCAGACGGTCCACCGCGGCGAGCAGAGCGCGCGCAGCCTTCTCGTCACGGCCGCCGGAAGCGACCTCGCGGCGCAGGGCCGCCAGAACCTCCGAGCGCAGCAGCGTCGGGGCCAGCAAGGAGTCGCCTGCAGCCGGGACGTAACCGGCCGCCGCGAGCTCGACGGCTGCGGAGGAGTCGATCACGTACGCGGACACGGTCAGCCTTCGCCGTTCTCCGGATCGGTGCTCTCGCCCGATGCCGCCTCGGCATCCCCGTCGACGCCCGTATCGTCATCCGTGGCGGAGGCCGGCTCGTCATCCGGAAGCTCCTCGAAGAGCCCGGCGGGCGGGGTGAGCGTGACGGTGCCCCGTGCCAGATCCACCTCCGGCACGATCGCCGAGACGAATGGAACGAGGACCTCGCCGTCCGGGGTGCGGACGACCAGCAAGTCCTGGGCGGGGAGGTGGTCGACGCGCGCGATGGTCCCCACTTCGACACCGTCCCGGCGGGCGCTCAGCCCGACCAGCTGGTGGTCGTACCAGGCGTTCTCCTCTTCGGGGAGCTGGCGCACGTCCTGGCTGACCCAGAGGATGGCCTTGACGAGGGTCTCGGCCTCGGTGCGGTCGTCCACGCCCGCGAAGAAGGCGACGGGATGACCGTTGTACCAGCGCAGTTCGCTGAGCTCGATCGTCTTGCCGTGCCACTTAGAAGCCGTCGGCACCTGGAGCGTGAAGACCGCCCCCGGCACGAACCGCCGCTGCGGCTCATCCGTGTAGAGCTCGACCTTGATCGCGCCCTTGAGGCCGTGCGCTTTGGTCAGTCGGCCGACGCGCAGCTCGGTCTGATCCGGCCGCGGAGCGACCTCCTTGCGGGGAAGCTTGTGCTCGGCCACCTCAGTCGTCGACGACGTCGACACGGACGCGCCGACCGTCGGCCAGCGCGGCCACCAGCGTGCGGAGCGCCTTGGCCGTACGGCCGGACCGGCCGATGACCCGGCCGAGGTCCTCGGGGTTCACGCGAACCTCGAGGACCTCGCCACGCGGGGAGCCCTTGGCCACCACATGCACGTCGTCCGGGTGGTCGACGATGCCTTTGACCAGGTGCGTGAGCGCGGGTGCGAGCAAGGTGTTACGCCTTCTCGCCGTCGGCCTCTGCGGCCTCTTCGGTCCCAGAATCTCCATCAAGAACGGCCTCGGCCTCGGCGACGACCTCGGCCTCTTCGGCCTCCTCCGCCTCGACCTCGGCCTCGACGACGGCCTCCGCCTTCGCGACGGTGTCGTCCTTCTTGGGCTTGAGGACCGGCTTCTTCTTCTCGTCGGCGACGAACGCGGCCTTCTCGTCAGCGGTCTTCACGGTCGAGACGGCGTTCTTGTCACCCTTGAACTTGCCCCAGTCGCCGGTGAGCTTGAGGAGCACGAGCACCTGCTCGGACGGCTGGGCGCCGACGCCGAGCCAGTACTGCGCGCGATCGGAGTCGACCTCGATGCGCGACGGCTCCTCGGTGGGGTGGTACAGACCGATCTCCTCGATGACGCGACCATCGCGCTTGGTGCGCGAGTCGGCGACGACGATGCGGTAGTACGGAGCGCGGATCTTGCCGAGGCGCTTCAGACGGATTTTGACAGCCACAATTCTCCTGTGTTGACGTCCGGAACCGCATGGATTCCGGTGGATTCGTTGTCGAACTGACTGCCGTGGGCGTGGGGGCACACGCGGCAGGAGGTCTATTGTTCGTTCGGCGGGCCGGATAGAGGGTCGGGCACGTCGAACTCAACTAGATATTCTGTCAGAAAAGCGCTCGCAAGTAACAATCGGCACAGTCGACTGACAGGCAGAGCGGACGATCGGACGGATGGGACCGGTATGCAGATCCATTTCGCGGAGTCCGAGCGCTCGACCGTCGGCATCGAGTGGGAGCTGGCGCTCGTCGACGCGACGAGCGGCGACCTGGTGCAGATCGCCGACGACGTCCTGCGCGAGCTCGGCACGCCGGACGGCGCCGAGCATCCGCAGATCACGCACGAACTGCTGCTGAACACGGTCGAACTGGTCAGCCGGGTGCACCGGACCGTGCCGGCGGCGATCGCCGACCTCCAGGAGCTCATCGGGCTCACGAGGGAGGTCACCGATCCACGGGGCGTGGAGCTGATGTGCGCGGGGACCCACCCCTTCGCCCAGTGGTTCGACCAGAAGATCACGCCCAACGAGCGCTACGACCGCCTCCTCGACCGCACGCAGTGGTGGGGCAGGCAGATGATGATCTGGGGCATCCACGTGCACGTCGGCATCGACGAACGTGACAAGGCGCTGCCGATCGTGAACGGCCTGCTCACCTACTACCCCCACCTGCAGGCCTTGAGCGCGTCGAGTCCGTTCTGGTCGGGCGCACGAACCGGCTACGCCTCGAATCGCGCGCTGATGTTCCAGCAGCTGCCCACCGCCGGCCTGCCCTGGCAGTTCGGGACCTGGGCGAACTACGAGGAGTACGTGCAGGATCTCGTCACCACGGGAGTCGTCGAGGACCACAGCGAAGTGCGCTGGGACATCCGGCCGTCTCCGAAGTGGGGAACCGTCGAGATGCGCGCGTGCGACGGCTTGTCGACGGCCGACGAGGTGGGTGCCGTCGCCGCGCTCATCCACTGCCTCACCGACCGGATGTCCGGCGGGCTGGACGACGGCGTGGAACCGGTCACCCTGCAGCCGTGGTTCGTGCGCGAGAACAAGTGGCGGGCGGCGCGCTACGGACTCGACGCCGAGATCATCGTCGCCCCGGACGGCTCGGAGCGCCTGGTGAGCGATTGCCTGCTCGAGCTCGTCGACGACCTCGGAGAGACGGCCGAACGGCTCGGCTGCGCGGCCGAGCTCGCGACCGTCGCCGACGTCCTGGCCACGGGCGCGAGCTACCAGCGCCAGCTCGCCGTGGCCGACGCCAACGGCGGGAGCCTCCAGGCCGTCGTCAGCTCGCTCACCCGCGAGCTGCGCTCCGGCCTCGTGCGGACGCCCCGGCGAACGGCACCGGACCGCGCTGAGGGTACAGGCGTCGCATAGCTCCGCATAGTGGATCCCTAGACTCTTCACGTAATGTCGAACTCATGCTCCGCCACCGCCCGCTCGCCGCATTCGCCACCGCGCTGGCGGCCCTGCTGCTCGGCACGCTCGCGCTCAGCGGTTGCGCGACGGCGTCGGATCCGGGCATCGCTGTCGGTGCCCCGGTGAACGGCAGCCGCCACCCCGTCGTCGCGATCGTCGGCGACTCGATCGAGTCGGGCATGGGACTGGAGCCGTTCGAGTCGTGGCCGGCCCTGGTCGCCGTCGACCGGAGGTGGGGGCTCGAGAACTTCAGCGAGCCGGGGGCCGGCTTCGTCGCCGTCGGCTCCAGCAACCAGGACTTCGACGGCCAGATCGACCAGGCGATCGCCGCGAAAGCGGACGTCGTGCTGATCGGCGCATCCGACAACGATCTCGGGCAGGACACCGCGACCGTGGCGAAGGCGATGGCCGCAGCAGTCGAGCGCCTCAGCGACGCACTGCCCAAGGCGCACCTCGTCGGCTACAACGCGCTCACCGGGGAGGCCAGCGACAGCGACCTCGCCCCCCTCGACGATGCGCTGCACGCGGCGATCACCGAGGCGGGCGGCACCTGGATCGACCTGGGCCAGCCCTATCGCGGCCAACTCGGCCTCGTGCAGGACGACGGCGAGCATCCGACCCTCGAGGGGCAGCAGGCGATCGCCTCCGCGTTCCTCTCGCGCATCGACGGGCTCGTCTGACCTCATCCGTCCGACCCTTCACGGGACGTGGCGGCCTCCTGCTCGCCGACGGAATCCATCCCGACAGCGCGGGTCGGTCGCTGCACGGCAGGAAGGTCCCCGACACCGTTTCGGCCGTTCGGATCCAGTCCCGCCGCCACCCGCAGTGAGCACGGCGCGCCCGCCACGACACGCCGGGCTTCGAACACAGCGATCTGTCAGTCTCGTCGGTCTACCCTCACTCCGTGCCCACCCGTTCCCGACTGATCGCGCTCGTCGCGGTCGCCACCGCCGCCATCGCCCTCGCCGGTTGCTCCGCAGCCGCGCCCGCACGCCCTGTCGCTGCGGAAGGCACGCCCGCCGCGGCCCCCGCGGACCGTGCACGACCACAGGTGATCGCGATCGGCGACTCGATCGCGTTCGGCAAGGGCGTCCTCCCCGACGAGGCCTGGCCCGCGCTCATCGCGACGCAGCACGGCTGGACCCTGACGAATCTGGCGGTCTCGGGCTCCGGATTCGTCAAGTCCGGATGGAACGGAGACACCTACCGCCAGCAGGTCGACACCGCACTCGGCCTCCACCCCGACTACATCCTGATCGCCGCGACGCGGAACGACCGAACCGAGGACCCCGAGCTCGTCACGTCGTCGGCGGACGAACTGCTGGGCGAACTGCGGGACACCTTCCCCCGCGCACGCATCATCGGCATCACGACCGTCTGGGGCGCCGACCAGCCGCCTGCCACGGTTGCCGTGGTCGACGGGATCGTGAAGAAGGCGGTCACGGACGTCGGAGGCACGTTCCTCGACATCGGTTACCCGCTCGCCGGGCACCCGGAACTCGTTCAGGCCGACGGCATCCACCCGAACGCGGCGGGCGAACGCATCGTGGCCAAGACGATCGAAGACCGCCTCGCGCCGCTCGACGTGACCTCCTAGCCTCGAGGGGTGACTAATCGCGGAAATCCCGGACGGAGTTTCCGCGATTAGTCACATCTCGCGTGTGTGGGCGCGGGATTCACCGGCCCATGAAGCGCTGCAGCGCGGCGAGTTCCTCTTCGGACGGACCACCCGCGGCACCCGTGCCCCCGGCCAGGCCGAAGCCGCTGCCGGCCGGAGCGCCGCTCGCGCCCGGCTTCACGCCGGCCGCGAGGGCCGCGTTCTCGGCCGCGCGCTTGGCCGGGTTCCCCGAGCGGGACCCCTTCTTCTTGGGCTGCTGTTTGCCGCGTCCCGCGTAGCCGGCACCCGGGATCGGGCCCATTCCCGGGACGTTGGGCACGCCGCCCTTGGCGACCGTCTTCATCATCTTGGCGGCCTGCTCGAAGCGGTTGACGAGCTGGTTCACCTCGGTGACCGTGGTGCCGGAGCCCTTGGCGATGCGCAGACGCCGCGAACCGTTCAGGAGCTTCGGAGTGGTGCGCTCGGCCTTGGTCATCGACTGGATGATGGCCTCGGTGCGCACGATCTCACGCTCGTCGAAATTGTCGAGCTGCTGCTTCATCTGCCCGGCACCGGGAAGCATCCCCATCATCTTCTTGATGGAGCCCATGTTACGCAGCTGCTGCATCTGCTTGAGGAAGTCGTCGAGCGTGAAGCTGTCGGTCGCGAACTTCTCGGCGACCTTGCGCGCTTCCTCTTCGTCGAACGCCTGCTGGGCCTGCTCGATGAGGGTGAGGATGTCACCGAGGTCGAGGATGCGGGAGGCCATGCGATCGGGGTGGAACGGCTCGAAGTCGTCGAGACCCTCGCCGGTGGAGGCGAAGATGATCGGTCGGCCGGTGATCGAGGCGACCGAGAGCGCGGCGCCGCCTCGCGCATCGCCGTCGAGCTTCGAGAGCACGACTCCGGTGAAGTCCACTCCGTCTTGGAACGCCTTGGCTGTCGCGACCGCGTCCTGACCGATCATCGCGTCGATCACGAACAGCACCTCGTCGGGCTCGGTGGCCCTGCGGATGTCGGCCGCCTGCTTCATGAGCTCGGCGTCGACGCCGAGACGGCCGGCCGTGTCGATGACGACCGTGTCGTACTGCTTCGTCTCGGCGAACTTCAGGGCGTCCTTGGCCACCTTCACGGGGTTGCCGACGCCGTTGCCCGGCTCGGGGGCGAACACCGCGACACCCGCCTGCTCTCCGACGACCTGGAGCTGTGTGACGGCGTTCGGACGCTGGAGGTCGGCCGCGACGAGGAGCGGCGTGTGGCCGTCTTTCGCAAGCCACTTGCCGAGCTTGCCCGCGAGCGTGGTCTTGCCCGCTCCCTGAAGGCCGGCGAGCATGATGACCGTCGGCGGTCGCTTCGCGAACTGCAGCCGGCGCTGTTGGCCGCCGAGGATGCCCACGAGCTCCTCGTTGACGATCTGGACGACCTGCTGCGCGGGGTTGAGCGCCTTGTTGACCTCGTCAGAGAGAGCGCGCTCGCGCACCTTGCCCGTGAAGTCCTTGACGACGTCGAGCGCGACATCCGCGTCGAGCAGTGCGCGGCGGATCTCGCGCACCGTGCCGTCCACGTCGGACGGCGTGAGCTTGCCCTTGGTGCGGAGGTTCTTGAAGGTGTCCGTCAAACGGTCGGACAGCGAGCCGAAAGTAGCCATGATCCGACAAGTCTACCGGGCCACGCCGGACGGGAGCCGAGCCTGCGCCGTGCATCGACCGAGGGCGTCGGCCCCGCAGGTCAGCCCTGGGTCTCGACGGCGACGACGTCGCCGCGCACGTCGAACGACACCGTCAGGATCGCGTCGGTCTCGTCGGGGCTGATGGAGTAGTCGAAGGTCGCGAACACCTCGTCCTCCCCCGCCTGATCGGCCTGCACCGTCACCGACAACAGCTGGAGCGACCGCAACACGTCGATCGCGATATCGCCGGAGTTGTAGACGAGCAGATCCAGGAGCGACTCCCCCAGCTTGTCGACGTGCTCGTCGACGTAGCTGGTCGTCGCCGACTGCCGCGAACTCAGTTCCGCGATCAGGGCATCGCGCGCGCGGGCATCGAAGCCCTCCAGCGACTGCAGGAGCGCCGCCGCCGCGTCGAGCGCGTACTCGCCGACAGCGGACTCGTCGTCGGCGAGGAGGTCGACCTCCACCGCCTGATCGGCGAGCTCGACCGTGTCGTTCCAGGCGAGACCGCCCGAGGCGGTCTCATCGATGACACCGAAGTAGTCGTGCTCGATGGCCATTCCGCCCCTATCCGACCAGCTGCTGCGCGAAGACGTGCGGCGTGAAGCCGGTCAGGTCGTTGATGCCCTCGCCCTGGCCGATCAGCTTGATCGGGAGGCCCGTGCGCTCTTGCACGGCGAGGACGAAGCCGCCCTTGGCCGAGCCGTCGAGCTTCGTCAGGACCAGGCCGGTCACCCCCGCGTGCTCCAGGAAGGCCTCGGCCTGCGCGAGCCCGTTCTGACCGGTGGTCGCGTCGAGCACGAGCAGCACCTCGGCGATCGGCGCCTGCTTCTCGACGACGCGCTTGATCTTGGAGAGCTCGTCCATCAGACCGCCCTTGGTCTGGAGCCGCCCCGCGGTGTCGATGATGACGATCTCGGTGCCGTCGTGCTTCGCCTTCTCGACCGTCTGGAACGCCACCGAAGCCGGGTCCTGCCCCTGCTGCTGCGGCCGGACGATCTCTGCGCCGGCCCGCTCGGCCCACGTGGCGAGCTGCTCGACCGCCGCCGCACGGAAGGTGTCCGCGGCACCGACGACCACCGTTCGGTCGTAGGTGCGCAGGAACTTCGCGAACTTGCCGATCGTGGTGGTCTTGCCGACGCCGTTGACGCCGACGACGAGGACGATCGCGGGCCGCTCGCTGAGCTTCAGCGTGGTGTCGAGCTTCGAGAGCCGCTCCTCCATGGTCTCGCGCAGCATGCGCTGGAGATCGGCGGGGTCGGTGGTGTGGTAGCGATCGACCTTGGCGCGCAGATCGTCGACGACCGCTTCGGTCACATCGGGGCCGAAGTCCGCTGTGATGAGCGCTGCTTCCAGATCGTCCCACGTGGTCTCGTCGATGGTCTTCTTGGCGAACAGCCCGCGGAGGGCGCCCGACAAGGACCAGGGAGTGCGATCTGCCATGACACTCAGACTAGTTGGTACGGTGGCGGCATGTTCTCCCTCGTGGCGGTGTCGGCCGAGCTCGCCGAGCAGCTCGTGGCGATCGAGAGCGACGGGGAAGACGCCGTGCACCAGGCGCGGACGCGCGTGCGGCGGCTCCGCAGCATCCTGAGCGTCTATCGGGCGGCGTTCGACGCCGACGCCGAGACGCGCATGCGCTCCCGGCTGAAGCAGCTGGGCGACCGGCTCGGCCGCGTGCGCGACCTCGAGGTGAAGGCGGACGCACTGGAGGATCTGCTGGAGGCCGACGACGAGGTCGAGGTGGTCGACGTGGTGTCCGCGGAGGTCGCCGCGACCCGGGCGGAACACGATCGCGCCCTGGCATCCCTCATCACGTATCTGCACGGGCGGACGGTCCGCGTGCTGCTGGCCGACCTGCAGATGTTCGCGGCCGAACCGCCGCTCAGTCGTGCAGGCCGCGAGCATCCCGGCCGCGTCACGACCCGTGGACTGGCGAAGGCCGTGCGCCGGGTGCACCGGGAGCGCGAGGACAGCCTCGAGGAACGGCACGAGGCGCGCAAGGCGGCGCGGAAGGTCCGGTACGCGGCCCAGGCCGTCGCCGACGACCTCGGTCGGAAGGCGGTCCGGCTCGCCACGGCGGCCGAGGCGGTCCAGGAGGCGCTCGGCGACAACCGGGACGACCTGCTGCTGGCGCACGAGCTGCGCGAGCACGGTCACATCGGGCTGGCGATGCGCTGCGAGCGGCGGGCCGCCGACGCGCTCGACGGGCTCGACCAGAAGCTCGCAGCGATCGAGATCTGAGCCGGCGGCTCGTCGGCTCCGGACCTAGGCCGAGGCCTTCTCCTGCGCCACCCGCTGGCCGACGACGGCTGACACGCCGTCCTGACGCATCGAGACGCCGTACAGGGCGTCGGCGATCTCCATCGTGCGCTTCTGGTGGGTGATCACGATCAGCTGGCTGTTCTCGCGGAGGTCTTCGAAGATCGTCAGCAGCCGGCCGAGGTTCGCGTCGTCGAGCGCGGCCTCCACCTCGTCCATGATGTAGAACGGGCTGGGGCGCGCCTTGAAGATGGCGATCAGCAGGGCGACGGCAGCGAGTGAGCGCTCGCCGCCCGACAGCAGCGAGAGCCGCTCGATCTTCTTGCCCGCCGGCTTGACCGAGACCTCGATGCCCGTGGTGAGCAGATCGTCCGGGTTCGTCAGGGCGATGTGCCCGCTGCCCCCGGGGAACAGGATCGGGAACACCCGCTCGAAGGCGGCTTCGGTGTCGGCGAAAGCCGATTCGAAGATGGCCTGCATCTTCTCGTCGATCTCCTCGATGATCGTCACCAGGTCTTTGCGCGTGTTCGTGAGGTCGGTCAGCTGCTCGGTGAGGAACTTGTGCCGCTGCTCCAGCGCCGCGAACTCCTCCAG
>NZ_CAMFLC010000039.1 GCF_945957465.1 uncultured Leifsonia sp. | reverse complement strand
TCGGCCCACCTTCCTACTCGTGTGAGAGGTAGGTGCGTTTACAGAACCTCGGCTAACCGAGGTCCAGGTGCTCGGCCACATAGTCGGCCGGCAGCACGATCCCGCCGCCGAACCTGCGCCCGGCAGGGCGGATGCTGACCGACCCGTCCTCACGGACCCCGGTGACGATCCATCTGGAGCCGTTGCGGACCCACGTTCGGCCGTTGCGGAGCCGCCGGTCGTTCTCGCGGGTGATGACCAGATCACCGTCCGAGACCGCGGTACCGTCGTGCAGGGCGAGTTCGCGGGTCGGGTTCACGGCGCCGTCGATGATCCGATCCGCCCGCGCCCTGGCGTTCAGCTCGGTGACGGTCGCGTGCGTCTCGGTCACGAGGATCGACGCACGCCCAGCGGCAACATCAGCCCGCCACGCGCGATAGGCGGCGTCGATCATCGCTTCCTCGTCGCCGCCGGTGATCCGGCCGTGCTCGATCAGGGTGTCGATCGCCTCGGCGCGGCCGTGGCGGAGCTGGAGCGAGGTGGTCTTCTCCCACTCGTGGGTGAAGCGGTGCAGATCGGTCAGCTCGGGGGCATCCTCACGGGCGTGCACGAGCATCGCGAAGCTCCCGCCGGCGCCCGGTGATTGGAGCTGGCCCCAGTCACCGACCAGGAGGACTTTCGCGCCCGCCTGCTCAGCCTCGTGGGTGAGCCGATCCAGCGACATGGTGCCGGCCAGACTCGCCTCGTCGATGATGATGAGCTGCCCAGCCGCGAACGTGGTCCCGTGCATGAGATGGTTCTGCCACCACTTCGCGGTGTTCTCCGTCGCGATGCCGAGGTCATCGGCGAGGACCTGCGCCGCCACAGCAGAGGGCGCGAGTCCGATCACCGACCCGTTGCCGTGTTCCTTCTCCCACGCCCTGCGGAGCCCGTTCATGGCCGTGGTCTTCCCGGCACCGGCCGGGCCGACCAGCACGTCCACGATCCGACCGGAGACTGCGATAGCTGCCAGGGCCGCGGCCTGATCCTCGCCGAGCACCCGCCCGCGTGCGTCGGGCTTTCGGGCGATCCTCTCGACCGTCTCCAACGCCACGACCGGCCCCGTGGTGGTGGACGCTCGGGCCAGGAGCCGGTCTTCGGCGGCCAGCAGGACTTCGGATGAGAACAGCGTCGAGGAGTGCGGCCGGAACCGGGAGGTGCCGTCCACGCGGCGGAACTGCAACGGACTCGACGCCAGCTCCGGCGGCGTCAACCGCAGCGAAGCGTGCTCGGCCGCGTCGACCACCAGGCCAGTGATCGCCTCCCGATCCTGCATGGTGACGAACCGCCACCCCATCAACTGCCGGGATGCCTCGGCATGCAGGTTCCAGCGGGTCCAGGTCGAACGCTTCTCACCGACCGTCTCCATCACGGTCTGCCCGACCTCACGCACCACGTCCAGCGGCACATCGTCGGCACGCAACACCCGCGGCGCCCGCGCGTTCGTCACGGTGAGGGTGCGAGCCCAGCCGTTCGCGTCCTTCCCGAGCACTCGGCTGGCGCGCTGCCGCCACTCGCGGGTGAGGTCGGCCAGCGACCGAACCTGCTTCTCCGGCCGGGTAGCGAGCGTCGCCTGTGCCCGGAGTTTCAGCACCGTCCGCGCCGAAGGCTGGCGCCCGTGCCTGGCGACGTACTCAGCGATCAGGCGATCCTTCTCGGCCTTGATGTGTCGCGACCGGGTGGAGAACTCAGTCACCAGCTCGTCGGGCACGCCCTCGATTTCCCATGCCGGGTTCCGGTCCCGGCCCCGCTCTCGCGCCTCCCACTCCACGCCGAGGACGCGGGTGAGCTGGTCCGCCAGAGCGGCGTTGTAGAGCTCGGAGACGGCTACGACGACCGAGTGCATCGGCCGGCCAGCGAGGGTTCGCCAGCGCCCGTCCTGCACGGTCAGAACCTTGTTGCTGATGACGACATGCGTGTGCAACTGCGGGTCGCCCGCGCGGCTGTCGTAGTGATCGAACGCCGCCGCCACGACGCCGGCGACATCGACGTGCGCAACCGCGCCGTCCGGGCCGGTTGCACCGACTCGGGTTGTCGCAACCTCTCGTTCGAGGAACGCAACCAGCTCTGCAACCGCCGCATGGTGGGCGTCTGCGATCAAGGCTTGGGTGCCCGCGTCTGCAACCGCCCAGATCGTGGAGACGGATTTCGGCACGGAGACGGTGAAGTCATAGCCCGCCACGGCGCGGCGGGTTCCGCGCTCAGCCTCCTCCGCTTCGATCGCGGCTACTTGTTGAGCTCGAGCGGCCGGCCCCAGTTCGGGGTCGAGGGCGTCGACGCGCTGCGTGATCCGCTCCGCGACCGACGCGAACTGCTGGTAGGCGCGGCCCAGCGGATCGCCCGTGATCGGGTCATGGCCCATCCCGATCAACAGCGCGAGCTGGGCTTCTGCGACCTGGGCTCCCTCGACCAGCTCGCCGTGCCCGAGCCGGCCAAGTCCCGAGCCCATCCAGAAGCCGGGCGGCGTTCCTGCCTCTGCGTAATACCGAGTCAGCGGCGTGGACAGCGAGCGGTCGCCATCGCCCGCGGCGATGGACTTCAGTAGGTACTTGTACCCATCGCCCGCGCTCATCACACGCATCGAAACCGTCACCTCGGCTGCCCCTTCCGCTAACCGCTCGGAGAGCAGGTGATCCCGCAAGCCCGGTCGCATCAGATGCGACTCGGGACCCTCGCGCCTCGTCTGAAAGACGTGTGGCAGCTCAGAGACGGGGCGAGCCAAGGGCGGCGGCAGGCCGTCGCAAGGTCGTTCGAGTTGGAGACGGGAGGTGCGGCGAGCACTTGGCGGGTAACCAGCCCGGCATCGAGTTCACGATCGGACTCGGCCGGGGATCACCGATCTGCCGGAGTCCTCATGCGCCTGCCGAACGACGAGACCCAGGGCCGTCGTCTACGGATCGGGTCACTGTTCTCTGGCTACGGCGGACTCGACCTTGCCGTCGAGGAAGTGTTCGACGGCGAGACGGTGTGGTTCTCAGAGTTGAGCCCGGCGCCGGCGCGGGTGTTCGCCTATCACTGGCCGGGCGTGCCGAACCTGGGCGACATCACGACGATCGACTGGAACGCGGTCGAGCCCGTCGATGTGATCTGCGGTGGGTTCCCCTGCCAGGACGTGTCCACCGTGGGACGCATGGCCGGCCTGCACCCTGGCACCCGCTCGGGGTTGTGGGCGCGCATGGCCGAGGCGATCGACGTGCTGCAACCGGAGTGGGTCGTCGCCGAGAACGTGCGCGGGCTGCTTTCGGCTACCGCGACGCGCCCGACACCGGAAGGAGAGGACCCTGATGGACGCAACCCCGCCTCTGCAACCCCCGAGCCCGCAACCGCAATCGAGGGGGCGGCCGTTCGCGGTGTGGAATCCGACCCGTGGCATCTGGGAGACCAGCCAGCTCGACCTCTACGGGCTCTTGGCGCCGTACTCGGCGATCTGGCCGACCTCGGGTACGACGCGCGCTGGCTCGGCCTACCCGCTTCCGACATCGGCGCACCCCACACCCGCTTTCGCATCTTCATCCTCGCCCGCCGCGCTGTTCCGCACGCCGCTGGCCTCCGACGCCGCCCGCGGCGGGGAGAGCCTGGAACGAGTACGCGCGCGGCGCGGCACGATCGCCCTGTCCCATCAGGTCATCGACCTGGCGCTGAACGGGCCGGACGGTTCGCGGCCGCATCGGGATCCGGAGCTTCTGTGGCCGCTGATCGGGCAGCTCTTCGACGCTGGGGACGTTACGCCCTGGCAATCCGACGATGGGAACACCTCACCGGACGAGGCGCCCCCTCACCAGCCCTCGTAACGGACGAGGGGCAGTGCCGGCCCGCGCCGCGCTTCGTGGAATGGCTGATGGGCCTACCGGACGGATGGGTGACCGATCCCAACCTCGGACTCACCCCGCCAGAACAGCTCACCGCACTCGGCAACGGAGTCGTACCCGCCCAAGCAGCGCACGCGCTCCGCGCCCTTCTAGCGATCGCGTAGCTAGGCGGAGGGCACGTCGGCTTCGTGCGGTAGGGTGGTCGTATGCATTTGTACTTCCTGTGACGGCTGAGTAGGCCCACCGCGCTCGTTGAGTAATCCGAGACTGCGGCGGCCGCTCGTTTCTGACCCTTCCTGGGTCGCCGTCATTTGCGTACCTATCTGCCTGTCTGTGGCTGGTGGTGCGTCGTCTCGAAGGACTTCAATGCTTACCCCGACGAACCGTCATCCGGCGCGCCATCGCGCGCAACTCATCACTTCCGACGTGTCTTTGATGCGCGGAGCCACACCCGTTCTCCATCATGTAGACCTCACCCTCACTTCCTCATCGCGTGTCGCGATCGTGGGAGAGAACGGGCGAGGGAAATCGACCCTCCTGCAGGTTCTCGCTGGCGTCCTGGTCCCGGACAGCGGAACAGTCCAGCGCATCGGCACGATCGCTGTGGCCGAGCAAGAGATGACCGCCGCTGACAGTCGAACTGTTGGGCAGGCGGTCGCAGAGGCGATCGCCGAACCACTGGCCGCGTTGGCGGCGCTCGACGCGGCCGCTCTCGCTCTCGCGGACAACAAGGACCGGACGGAGGAGCAGTACGCGGCCGCGTTGGAACATGCCGAAGCGCTCGATGCGTGGGATGCCGAACGGCGCGTGCAGATCGCGCTCGAAGCACTCGACGCGGAGACGGACTCGACCAGGCTTCTCACAGACCTCTCGGTGGGACAGCGTTATCGGGTACGGCTGGCGTGCCTCCTGGGCGCCGATCACGACTTCCTCCTGCTTGATGAGCCCACCAACCACCTCGACCGAAGCGGGCTCGAGTTCCTGACCGCGCAGCTCCGAGCGCGGAGCGGGGGTGTTGTCGTCGTCAGCCACGATCGCGCGCTGCTGTCCGACATCGCGGAGACCATCGTCGACCTGGACCCGACGCCGGACGATCGGCCGCGCGTGTACGGGAACGGCTATGCCGGCTACCGGGAGGGACGTCTGGCCGAGCGGGAACGCTGGGAACAGGACTATGACCGCCAGCAGGCCGAGCATGCTCGGCTACAGGACAGTCTCAGCGCAGCGCAGAACCGACTCGTCTCGGGGTGGAGACCAGAGAAGGGCACCAACAAGCATGGGCGCGCCACCCGGGCCGGCGGGCTTGTGCAGAACGTTCACCGACGCCAGGAAGCACTCGAAGCCCACGCCGTCACCGTGCCGGAACCGCCTCAGCTCTTCCGGTTCCCCGAACTCCCCACACGAACTGGCGCGGTTCTCCTCAGCGTCGATCACGTCAGCGTCGCCGGGCGGTTGAGCCAGCCAGTGTCGTTCTCACTCTCCCACCGCGGCCGTCTCGTTGTGACCGGCCCGAACGGTGCCGGCAAGTCCACACTGCTGGGCGTGGTCGGTGGTGAGCTATCGCCGGACACCGGAGCGGTTCGGATGCCTCGGAGCACGCGCCTCGGCTTTCTCCATCAGGAGACGACCCTGCCGCCTGATCGGAGAGCGAGCGAGGTGTACGCCACGCACGTCGGCGCGCTCGTGTCCGAAGGCACCTTGCGGGAATCGGATGCGATCGGCCTCTCTCAGCTTGGTCTCCTTCGCCCGCGCGAGGCGGGCAAACGAGTGGGCGAGCTCTCGATGGGGCAGCAGCGCCGGCTCGATCTGGCACTCGTGCTCGCGATGCGCCCGCATGTGCTCCTCCTGGACGAACCCACCAACCACCTTTCAATCGCGCTCGTTGACGAACTCACCGACGCGCTCGGAGCGACTGCAGCGGCGGTCGTCCTGTCAACGCACGACCGGCAGCTGCTCCGTGACGTTTACGAATGGCCGAGCCTCGAACTGACTTCGATGATCGAAGGCGAGGCGCTGGTATGAGCGAGAAGAACCTCAACCGGATACGTGCCCTGCGGCCACTGGCTTCGCGGGACTATCGGCTCCTGTTCGCCGCAGTCGGCATCGAGGTCTTCGGCACCGGGATGTGGACCATCGTGATGGTCTTCCAAGTCCTCGCGCTCGATGACAGCCCGCTCGCGCTCTCAGCGGTCGCGACAGGGATGAGCTTGGGCTTGTTCGCCTTCTCGATCCTGGGTGGCGTTGTCGCCGATCGGTTCTCCAAACGCCGCATCATCATCACCGTGCAGGGATGCACCGCGGCCGTGATGACCGTGGTGGCAGTGCTGTCCCTCACCGGGACGATCGAACTGTGGCACGTCGGCGTCGCCTCCTTCGCGATGGGCGCAGGAAGCGCGTTCTTCTACCCCGCCTACAGCGCGTATCTGCCCCAGGTGCTTCCGCCTGAGCAGCTCCTCGCCGCGAACGGGCTCGAAGGCGCTCTCCGACCCTCAATGGGGCAGGGTCTGGGTCCCGCCCTCGGCGGAATCTTCGTCGGCATGTTCTTTCCCGCCATCGGGGCCGTGATCGTCGCAGCGTCGTACGCGATCGCGTTCATCCTCACTCTGTTCCTCAGTCGGCGCGACGAACTGATCACGGTCACTTCTCCGGAGCAGCGCACGAGCGTGTGGGGCGACCTTCGAGCAGGCGTGAACTATGTGGCTCGCACTCGCTGGTTGCTCTGGACTCTGATCTTCGGCTCCTCTCTCGCCCTCATCATCCAGGGACCGATCGAAGTGCTGCTGCCGTTCATCACCCGCGACAGGTTCGAGGACGCCGAATCGACGTTCGGTTTCCTCCTTGCCGCATTCGGCATCGGCGGGGCGATCGGCTCACTCGTTGTGTCATCTCTGAAACTGCCGCGCCGCTACCTCACATTCATGATCGCCTGCTGGGGCGGCGGAACCCTCCCCCTTGCGGTCATCGGCGTCGCCGACAACCTGATTCTGATGCTCTCAGCACTGTTCATCGTCGGCGCGGCGACCGGAGCCGGTGTCGTCATCTGGGGAACCCTGCTGCAACGTCTGGTGCCGCTCGACATGATCGGCCGAGTCGCGAGCCTCGACTTCTTCGTCTCGATCGCCTTCATGCCGGTCTCGATCGCCATCGCAGGCCCGCTCTCACTGCTCGTGCCTATCCCCGTGATCTTCATCATCGCCGGCATCGCGCCACCCGCCCTTGCGCTGATCGCTCTGCTGGCGGGACGGATGCGCGAAAGCGAGATGGAACGCTCACTGGACGAACGCTGAGACGCGACTGTCCGGGTCAAGAACATGTTGGGATTCGAGGCAGACGAACAAGGCCTGCGCTCACCCATCACGGCATTGACCCGTACCGAGCATCGTCCGATCGGTCCGGTGGCATATGACTGCATCAAGATTGTCATCGTCCGCTCTGGGTCCGCGGTGCTGTTCAGTGAGTTCGGACAGCGACCCGTCTGTATTGGCGATGTTGTCGTGCTCGGCGCGAACGTCCTGTGCGGGAGTGAGCCAGAAGGCCACGTCACGACGACCACCGTCTTCGCGAACACCGATTACCTGGTGGACCAGGTGTTCTGGCAGTACGTCGGCTTTCTGCAAGATCGACTTGAAGCACAGGACTTCTTTGCGACGACTTATGCCGAGCCAGCCCAGGTTCTCCGACTTGGTGAGGACCGGGCGGGGATGTTGATGCCGTGGCTGGACGAGCTGGTCGCGCTGAGTGTTGAGGATCGCCCGGTCGCGAACTTTCATCGGGTGCAGGCGTTGTGGTTCTCGATCGCTCACGTCCTGACTCCGTTCGTCACGACGACACCGGTGCGCGAGTCCTCCACGCAGCGCGCGACGACGTGGCCTGCTCCGCCCAGGCGACGGGGATTCGCGCCGTTGCGGGCCGAGGCGCGGAGGGTCGCCGAGCTGCTGCGGTCGGACCCGGTGCGTCGGTGGTCGGTGACGGACCTGGCGCGCGAGGTGCATCTGTCGAAGTCGCAGCTTGGTCGTGTGTTCGTGGAGGCGTACGGGAAGTCGCCGATCGCGTATCTGACGATGTTGCGGGCGGAGCGGATGGCGGGTCTTCTACGCACGACGGACACGCCGATCGCGGTGGTTGCTCGTGAGGTGGGGTGGAGTGATCCTGATTTCGCGGCGCGTCAGTTCCGTCGTAGCGTCGGTGTGACGCCGAGCCGCTACCGGGCGATCGCCCGCTCGCGTGCCACCCCGTCGTCCGGGTGAAACGCGCATCGAGCCGGGTCATATCCGCAGGATCGCGGGCCGCGGCCCCACGGCTTTCGGGGGTTCCGGTAGTCCGGTAGGGACTCGTCGGGTTCATCGCGGAGCCTGGCGGTCGCCAGTCTCGTTTCCGTCGTCCGCCTTGTCTTCCTGATCCGCCCGGCGTACCTCGTGGTCGCAACGGCTGCTCCCACTCGGGGCGGCCACGGCGGAGGGAGGTCCTGCGATGGCGATGAGGAGCGAGACGCGGGAAGCGAAGCTCGAAGCTCTCGAAGAACGCATCGTGCGCTCGGTCGAGGAGCTGGTCTCAGGTGAGGACTGGCGGCGGGCGATGGAGTTCGCCGCGCGGTTCCGATCGCGCTCATTCAACAACACGCTGCTGATCTGGGCTCAGCACCTGGAAGCCTACGAGCAGGGCCGGGTGCCATCCCCGACGCCGACATGGGTGGCCGGGTTCCAGGACTGGAAGAAGATGGGCCGCTGGGCCGAGGCCGGCGGCGGCTATGAGATTCGCGCCCCGGTCCGAGTGCGTTTCGCCACGGCCACGCCGAAGGACCCGGCCTCGTGGCGACGCCTGACGAAGGGCGAGAAGCCGCGCCCGGGTGAGGTCGTGCAACGGCGGATCGTCAGCGTCGTCCCCGCTCATGTGTGGGATGTGTCCCGGACCCACGGTGCCGACCTGCCGGAACTGCCAAGCCCGAAGCTGCTGAGAGGCGAGGCGCCCGCCGGGCTGTGGGAGGGGCTGGCCGGGCAGGTCGAGTCGCTGGGATTCGAGGTGCTGCGGATACCCGACGCCGACGCGATCCGCGGCGCGAACGGCATGACCGACTACGAGACCCGCCAGGTCCTGGTGCGGACCGACATGGATCCGGCCGCGCAGGTGAAGACCCTCGCGCACGAACTGGGCCATGTGCGTCTGCATGGGCCGAACCAGCAGGACGCGCGCCAGCATCGCGGGATCGGTGAGGTCGAGGCCGAGTCGGTGGCGCTGATGATCGCCGCAGCGCATGGCATGGACACCAGCGACTACACGATCCCCTACGTCGCTGGGTGGGCCGCGAACGTCGACGGCACGGACCCGGTGCAGGTCATCCGCGACACCGGCGAGAAGGTCCGCCGCACCGCGACCGAGGTCCTGGGCCAGCTCGACACGATCCAGCTCGGCAACGGCAACCCGACCTCACTGCGACTCGACCGACCCGAAGTCGAACAGTCTGGACCTGCGCGGGCGCCGGAGGCGGGACCGGGGGCCGAGCCGTTGCCGGTGCGTGAGCCGCGGACGGTGCAGGCGGTGCCGGAGCGGGGGCTGTGATGGTCGCCCCCTCGGCGTTCGCCGCCGTGTTCGACCGGCTCGACGGTCTGCCGTTGCCGGTTGCAGCACGCGAGCTGGCACGGGCCGGGGTGGCCGTGTTCCCGTGCGTGCCGGGCGAGAAGACCCCGATCGTCGCGTCCGGTTTCCGGCGCGCGACAACCGACCCGCACCAGGTCGCGCAGTGGTGGCGGTGGCAGCCGAGCGCGAACATCGGCATCCCGACCGGCGCCGTCTCGGGTCTGGTCGTGATCGACGTGGACGTGCACGGCGTCGACGGGTACGCGGCATATGCGCGGGCGGCTCGCGCGGGTCTGATCCCGGCGCCGCTGGCGACGGTGACCACGCCCACCGGGGGTCGGCATGCCTACTTCCCGGCCGTCCCGGCCCGGGTGCAGCGGTCGTGGGCGGTCGGCAAGGCCGGCGTGGATTGCCGCGGGGACGGAGGCTACGTCATCGCGCCCCCCTCGACGCTGCGACTGGAGGCTACTTCGGTCTCGTACCGGGTCGAGCAAGTGGCCGCCGGTGCGGTCGCGCCGGTGGATGCGGTGCGGCTACGTGACTTCCTCGATCCGCCACCGCCACGTCGCCCGGGGCGGGAAGGCGGGCAGGCGTCGGGGCGGGAGAACGCGGACCGGCTGGCGGCGTGGCTGTCCCGGCAGATCAAGGGCGATCGGAACTACAAGCTGTTCTGGGCCGCGTGCCGCCTGGCTGAGGGGAACGTGCCGGTCTCCGATGCCCTGGATGCGCTGGTGCGTGCCGAGCAGCCCGACTTCGCCGAGCGGGAGATCACCCGCACCGTCTACAGCGCCTACCGCAGCGTCAACGCGGGAGCCGCCCGCCGAGAACGCTCCGCCTCAGCGAGCACGCCGGCGGGTGGGTTCGCTCGACGCGACCCCGGGTCGTGGGCGGGCGCGGTGAGGGGCCTGGGATGAACAGGGTGCGGGGGCGGAGCTGGGCCGTGGTCACTTCCGTTGCTGGGACGGTGTTCATCGCCACCGGAGCGTTCTGGCTGTCCTTCACCGCGCTGGCTGACCTGGCCCGCCGCTCCGGGATAGGGGCGGGGCAAGCGTGGGCGTGGCCGCTGATCGTCGATGGCGTGATCGTGGTGTCCACGGTCGCCGTGGTCGCGCTCGCCGGTGAGAAGGCGGCCTGGTATCCGTGGACGCTGCTGATCGGCGGCGCGGCGGTGTCGGTGACGGCGAACTCCCTGCATGCGGTCGTCGCCGCGGACGCCGACGTGCCAGGCCCGCTCGCGGCTGCAGTCGCCGCGGTGCCGCCCGTGGTGCTGCTGGCGATCACCCATCTGACCGTCGTTCTGACCCGCGCTGCCGCCCGTCCCGCCGAACCGCCAGAGACAGCGGGTGAGGTGCCGCCCGCCACGGTCACCGTGGCAGGCATCGAGCCCGAACGACCCGCACCCCCGCCTGCCACGCCCGGCCCCTTCGAGGCGGGTGAGGACGCTGGTTCGGATCGTCGGGCGCAGGCGGCGCAGCTACGGGAGCGGGAGTGGTCGAACAAGGCCATCGCCCGACACCTGGGGGTGCATCCCTCGACAGTCGGCCGGTGGCTGCCCCGCCCCGAGCGTCCCGACGCTCACCACAGCCATGAGGCCGGCCCGCCCGGGTCCGAGCCCATAAGGGAAGGAGTCACGCCATGAGTGACCAGGACCAGACGAACCCGGCCGAGCAGTACCGACGGCATCGCGTGCCGGACGACGCCCCACGAACACCGACCGCGCCGACCGAGGATGCGGAGGCGACGAGGACGCCGGACGCGATCAGGGACGCCGCATCCCGCCGGGCCGCGAAGGAGAAGCTGGCGCAGGTACGGGGCCGGGGCGTGGACTGGGTGCGCCCGACCGACCTGTTCGCCCGCGCCGGCGGGGCGCTGTCGCGCGGCGGCATCGACCTCGCCGCCGCGGGGAGCCGCCGTCTGCGCGCCCCGATCGAGAAGGGCGCGCAGAGGGCGAGCGAACGTGCCCGGCATCTGCCGCCGGTGTCGGCGTTCGGGCGTCGCGGCGGCACCGACCGAGCCCAGGTCCGCTCCGGGGTCGGGATGCGGTAGCCGGGAGCGGTGATCAGTGGTGGACGCCTGGCTGGCGGAGGTCAGACCCGCAGGGACCTGCGGGCGCACCTGCCCGCCAGGAGGTGCCCCAACCATGACCGACGACACCAAGACCACCGGCACGACGAACAGCGGCGAACGGGCGGAGGATTACCGCAGCAGCGAGGGGCTGCGCGCGCTGCTGCACCGGCTCCACGCCGCGGGTCGTGGCGCGTGGGAGCAGGACCCCGTGGCGGGTGAGCTGATGGCGTTCGCGGCCGAGAAGTACGCGGCCCTGGCGCACAAGCACCGGCTCGACCCGTGGGAGGCCGCGTCAGCGGCGTTCGACGTGATGCGCAGCAAGGCCGCCCGCACCGCCGATGACCCGTGGGCGGTGGTCACTCACGCGGTGCGGATCACCTGCATCGCCGAGGAACGCGGCCAAGGGCTGCTGTGCTCGACCCACCAGGCGCGCCGGCCCCGCTACTCGGTGTTCCACGACCCCGAACGGCTCTCCGACCGGGAGAACCCGCTGGACGACTACCACCCCGCCTTCCAGATCACCGACCCGCACGACACCACCGGGCACGGCGAGGAACACGGTGACGAGGCAGGGCGGGACGGGTCGGAACCGACGTCGGCGACCGCGGCGGTCGAGGATGCGATCACGCTGCTGGTGCTGCTGGGCTGGCCTGCGGGGACCGCGCGGGCGGCGGTGGAGCATGTCTGCGGGACGCTGACCCGGGTCGGGAACCGGCACACCGCCTACGAGACGCTGCGGCGTGACAAGCACGCCCGCGCGTTGCTCGACATGCCGGGCCGGACCTGGGCGGTGCTGCTGCGTGCGCTGCTGGGCAGCCCCGCGGCGGAACTCGCGACGACCGGCGCCGGACGGGGCATCCTGCTGCGGCTGCTGATCGGTGAGACGCTCCCGGTGCTTTTGCGCGACGACGACCTCGTGCTCACCCTGTCGCTGGCGGCACCCGGCACGAACGCGCGCGGCACCGACACGTCGCGAGGTGCCAGATGAGTACCCCGGACGGGCGGATCGAGCTGGAGCGGACGGTGGACTCCATCACCGTCGGTCGCCGGCACCGCACCGACCTGGGCGACCTCGACGCTCTGGCGGCGTCGATCGAGCGGGAGGGCCTGTTGCAGCCGCCGACGATCACCCCGGACGGGACGCTGGTGTGCGGGGCGCGGCGGCTCGCGGCGATCAAGCAGCTCGGGCACCGCCGCGTCAGCGTGTGGGTGCGCTCGGGCATCTCGGACCGGCTCGGTCATCTGCTCGCTGAACAGGACGACAACCAGCTCCACAAGTCCCTCACCCCGATCGAGGCGGCCGGGCTGTACCGGGAGATCAAGGAACTCATCGCCGAGGACGCCGCCCGCAGGAAGGCGGCCACCCAGTTCCAGGACGGCCACGAGCCCGGGAAGCATGGTCCCGCCGATTCGGCGGGACCACCAGCCCCCGGCCCGCTCGGCGATGCCCGCGCGCAAGCAGCGCGGATGGTGACCGGCTCGTTGTCCTACACGCGGCTGGAGCAGATCGGGTTCCTGCAACGCCTGACCGACGACCCTTCCGTCTCTGAGGCGCTGCGCGGCCAGGCCCGCGACGGGCTGGCGCGGATCGAGGCCGGCGCGCCGGTCAACCCGATCCTCCAGCGTCTCCGGGACGCACACTCCGACACCGGCGCTGAGCGGGACCGGCGGCTGCACGAGCTGGCCGACGAAGCACTCGCCCGCGTCCATACCACCCGGCGCGGCAAGGCTCCGAAACGGGCCGTATCCGAGGCGCGACCCGCTGACGGGGACGCGGGTCCGGCACGGTTCTCGGTGCGCGCGTTCGTGCTGACCTGGGGCGGGCTGGACGCGTGGTGGACGCACTACGACGTGGACGAACTGGCGACGGACCTGACCGACGAGCAGATCGAGGTGTTCTTCGCCGCCGTCGAAGGCACGATGGCCTTCGCTGACCGGCTCCGCACCGCCCGCACCGCGACCCAGCCCGACCAGCCGCTGCTACGCGCACTCTGAACTACTCCGGGTCCCGGTGTGTCACGGGCGGGCGCACCTGGCGGGTATGAAGACGAATCTCGCATCCTGGTCCCGTGGCCGGCTGATCGCCGTGATCGCCGCCGGGCTCGCCCTGCTGCTCCTCGTCGGTGTCGGCGTCTACGGGCTCCTCACCGGCCCACGACCACCCCGTGACGGCGCACCCGCACCGGCGCCGACCGTCACCGCGCTCGACGAGACCGGCCCGGCGGCGCCGGGGCCACCGCGAGTGTTGCCCTCGCACGACCCGGATCAGTTCGCCCGCAACGTCGCGGAAGCGCTGTTCGGGTGGGACACCGGCTCCGGGCTGATGCCGCTGGACTACTCCGCCGGAATCTTGGAGGTCGGCGACCCCTCCGGCACCGAGCAGGCCGGACTCGGCTCGGACATCGCCGCCTACCTGCCCTCCCGTGAGACGTGGATCGAGCTGCGCCAGTACGCCACCACCCAGCGCCTGGTCATCGACCGCTCGTTCGTACCGGAGGCATGGGATCAGGCGGTCGAGCAAGCCCAGCCCGGCCAGCTCGCGCCTGGTGCCACCGCGGTCACGATCGAGGGCACCCGCCACCGCGCGGGCGTCTGGAACGGCGAACCGGTCACGGCTGAGCAGTCGGTGTCGTTCACGGTGTTCCTGGCCTGCCCGCCGCCGGCGCCGCAGTTCCGCACCGGCCTGTGTCATCTGCTGCGCCTGTCCCAGCTCGACAACCCGCTCCGATAGCCACCGGGTCCTGCCGTGTTGAAGAAGCTCACCGCCGCCATCCTCGCGCTGCTGCTGCTCGGCCCCATGCTGGGGCTGGTCGGCATCGGCGTGCTGATGAATCCCGCCGCCGCGAACTGCGCGACTCCCGGCGGATCGGTGACCGTCGGGACGGTCCCGGAGTCGCTGACGGTCACGACCGCGAACGGTGAGACGTTCACCCTGAACCGGCAGCAGCTCACGCACGCGGCCACCATCATCACGATCGGCGGCGGGATCGAGGGCGTCGGCCGGCCCGGCATCACGATCGCGCTGATGGCCGCGCTGGCCGAGAGCACGCTGCGGCAGTTGGCGAACACCGGCGCCTACCCCGACAGCGGGAACTACCCCAACGACGGCAACGGCTCGGATCACGACTCGCTCGGCCTGTTCCAGATGCGACCGCAATCCGGGTGGGGCACCGTCGCGGAGCTGATGGACCCGAACTACCAGGCGCGGGCGTTCTTCGGCGGACCGGACGGCCCGAACTACCCGAGCCCGCGGGGGCTGCTGGACATCCCGGGCTGGCAGCAGATGGACCCCGGCGAAGCCGCCCAAGCCGTCGAAGTCAGCGCCTACCCGGACCGCTACCGCAACTACCAGCCAGTCGCCGACGCGATCCTTGATGCCCTCACCGGCGCCGCCAGCGACGGAACCGACGCATCCGGCTCGGCCGGTCCGGCGAGGTCCGCGGTCGCGGCGGGTCCGGTGGCACAGTCCGCGCGGGTGGTGTTCCCGCTGCCGGAGGGAACCTGGGTGCTCACCAGCGAGTTCGGGCCACGAGTCCACCCGATCACCGGAGAGTCGTCGTTCCACACCGGCACCGACCTCGCCGCCCCCGACGGCACCCCGATCCTCGCCGCCGCGGACGGCACCGTGACCGTCGCGGAGTTCTCCGGCGGCTACGGCGGGCTGATCGTCATCGAGCATCAGATCGACGGCCAGACGGTGGCGACCGCCTACGCCCACATGTGGGAATCCGGCCTCCACGCCTCAGCCGGTGACCGGGTGGTCGCCGGGCAGCACATCGGCGATGTCGGCAGCTCCGGCAACTCCACCGGACCGCATCTGCACTTCGAGGTCCGCCCCGGCGGCACCCACGGCGAGGCCGTCGACGCCGCCGCGTGGCTCAACGCGCACAACGCCGCCGACCTGCCCGAAGCCGCCGTCGGCACCCCCGCCGGCTGCGACACCCCCGGCGGCACCGCGGGCGAACCCGCCCCGGTCGACGGCGACCCCGACCGGCTAGTGGACGACCCCACCAGCGACGGGCAGATCACCGCCCGGATGGCGCACCTCGTGGCCCAAGCCCGCGCAGGGTTCCCCGACACCGGCTGGGCCTGCTACTCGCCCCGGCCCGGCACCACCTCCGAGCACCCGCTGGGACGCGCCTGCGACATCACCTTCGGCAACCGCATCGGGACCTATCCCACACCCGCGCAACTCGAGGACGGATGGCGGGTGACGAACTGGATGAAAGACCACGCCGAGACCCTGGGCGTGGAGTACCTGATCTGGCAGGGCCGCATCTGGTCGGTCGCCCGCGATGGGGAAGGCTGGCGCGACTACGACGGCGGCGGAAGCCACGACCCCGGTGACGTGACCGGCGGACACTTCGACCACCTCCACGTCACCGTCAAGGCCGGTGCGTGATGGACGTGTTCCCCGACTTCGACGGCCTGGCCGGGATCGGTGACCTGGAACAGGTGATCGGTGCGCTGCTCACGATCGTGCTCGTCGTCGCGGTGCTGATGATCGTCGTCTCGGCGATCTGCTGGGCGCTGGGCGCGTCGCACGGCAACCACTCGCTGGCCTCCAAGGGCCGGGTCGGGGTGCTCGTCGGGGCCGGTGCCGCCGTGCTCGCCGGTGCTGGGGTGGCGTGGGTGAACTGGCTGATCGTCCTCGGCCGCCAGCTCTGACCCCCGCGCGCAGGCAGACGCGGCCCTCAGGGGGCAACTGGCTCACCTCGCCGCTGAACCAGCCATCCGCTCAGCGAGGGAGTAACCGCCGTGATCGACATCGACCCCAACAGCTCCGGCCTGCCCGGCATCGAACAGCTCCGCGCCATCGTCGGCGCCGTGATGACGGTCGGCCTCATCCTGTCCGTCCTGGCGCTGATCGTGTCCGCGATCGTGTGGGCCTACGGCGCCAACAGCTCCAACCCGCACCTGTCCGGGCGAGGGAAGCTCGGCGTGCTGATCTCCTGCGGCGCCGCGGTGATCTGCGGCGCCGCAGTGACGCTCGTCAACTTCTTCTGGGACGTCGGCCAGGCCGTCTGAGGCCGGCCCCGACACGACAGGAGATTCACGATGGGTGTCTGCGATGTGCCGGTCATCTCGTCGGTGTGCGATGTGGCCGGGGAAGCTGCCGCGACGGTCGTGGCTGCCCCGTTCGACTGGCTCGCCCAGGCGATGGGCGGCGCGGCCGGCTGGCTGATCGAGGCGATGTGGGCGGTGTTCGACACGACCACCCTGGTCGACGTCCAAACCGATGGGTTCACCAACGTCTACAACCTGATCTTCGGCATCGGCGTGTTCCTGGTGCTGATCTTCTTCTGCCTGCAACTCATCACCGGGCTCATCAAGCGCGACCCGACCGCACTGTCTCGTGCCGCGCTCGGAGCGGCGAAGTCGGTGCTCGGCGCGTTCGTCGTGGTCACGCTGACCGCGCTCGCGCTGGAGATCGTGGACCAGCTCTGCATCGGCATCATCCAGGCATCCGGGGAGACCACCGAGACGATGGGCGACAAGATCATCCTGCTCGCCGCCGGACTGACCGGCATCAACATCGCCGCTCCCGGTGTCGGCGCGATCGTCACGATCTTCCTGGCCGGGCTGATGATCGCCGCGGTCTTCATCGTCTGGTTCTCGCTGCTGATCCGCAAGGCGCTGCTGCTGGTCGGGGTCGTGCTCGCGCCGATCGCGTTCGCCGGCGCCTCGTGGGATGCCACCAAGGGGTGGATCGGCAAGTGGGCCGCGTTCGTGATCGCTCTGATCGTGTCCAAGCTCGTGCTCGTGGTGATCTTCCTGCTGGCGATCACCCAGATCGCCACCCCCATCGAGGCGGACATCACCGCGGTCACCGAGCCGATCACCGGGATCGTGCTGATGGGAATCGCGGCCTTCGCCCCGTACATGGCCTACCGGTTCGTGTCGTTCATCGGCTTCGACCTCTACCAGCAGATGGGCACCGAGCAGGAAGCCAAGAACGCCCTCAACCGTCCCCTCCCGCTGCCCTCCAAGACCCCCGGCGGCGGCGAGCCGAAGAAGGTTCTCGATGACCCCCAGGGCGGCGACCCGGGAGGCGGAAAGGTGTCCGGCGGCGGACCAGGCGGCAGCCCGTCGCCGCGCACCCCGGCACCGGCCGCCGCCAGCGGCACCGGCAGCGCTGGCACCGCTGGTGCCGGCACCAGCGCAGGGTCCGGTGCGGCGGCAGGAGCGGGGGGCGGTGCTGCGGCGGCGGGTCCGGCCGCGGCGGTCGTCGTCGGAGCGCAGGTCGTCAAGGGCGCGGCCGAATCCGGCCCGAAGGCAGGCAAGGCAGTCGCCGGACAGGCCGAGACCGCCGCCAGCGGCGCCGAAGGCCAAGCCGGTAGCGGCCAGACCGCGCCGTCCAAGACACCGCCCCCGCCGTCCGCACCCCAGCCGCGCACCCCGGCACCGTCCCAGCCAGCGCCGCCGCAAACCGGAAAGGAGTGACCGGCCATGCCCGCCACGACAGATCAGAAAGCGCCGGGCAGTGAGCTGACGCCGGTGAAGTTCTCCCGCCTCACGCGCCGGGGTGTGCTGCTGGGGCTCTCGATCTCACAGCTCATCACCCTCGGCATCGGCGGCCTGAGCGTGCTGGCGGCGTTCTACGGCGGGGCCGGGATGCTGCTGGCCTACACCGCCCCGATCTGGGTGCTCGCCGCGGTGCTGACCTGGGTGCCCGTCGCCGGGCGGCCGATGGTCGAATGGCTCCCCGTCGCCTGCTGGTGGCTGTGGCGCTCCACCGGCGGGCAACTGCTGTACCGGCGGCGGATCGTCACCCCGCGCCCGGCCGGGAACCTCGCCCTGCCCGGCGACATGGCCCGGCTGCGCGAGCATCTGGACCCCGAGACCGGGGCCTGCATGATCCACGACCCCCGCCAGTCCACCCTCACCGTGGTCTGCGAAGTCACCCATCCCGCGTTCGTGCTGCTCGACCCCGGCGAGCAGGAACGCCGGGTCACCTCCTGGGGACGGGTGCTCGCCACGATCTGCCGGTCCGGGCGGATCGCGACCCTGCAGGTCCTGGAGCGGACGCTGCCGGACTCCGGGACCGGACTGGCCGAATGGTGGGCCGAGCACGGCACCGCCGACGACTCCTGGGCCGCGACCACCTACGCCGAGCTGATCGAACGGGCCGGTCCCGCCGGGGAACGGCACGCCACCACGATCAGCCTCTCCCTGGACATGAAGACCGCGGCCCGGCAGATCAGGACCGCCGGCGGCGGCATCCGGGGCGCCGCCGCGGTCCTGCGCCAAGAGATGGCGACCCTAACCGCCGCGCTGCGGTCGGCGGACCTGACCCCGGTCGGGTGGCTCGGCCCCGGCCAGGTCGCGGTGATCCTGCGCTCGGCCTACGACCCGGCCGTCGCCGCCGCACTGGAACGGCACGGGAAGCTCGGGCAAGACCTCGCCACCGCCGGCCCGGTCGCGGTCACCGAGACCTGGGGCAGCCTGCGCACCGACTCGGCCTGGCACACCGTCCTCTGGGTCGCCGAATGGCCCCGGAGCATGGTCTACCCGGGCTTCCTCGCCCCTGTGCTGCTGTCCACCGGCATCCAACGCTCGGTCTCGCTGCTCTACACGCCGATGCGTTCGGATCAGGCCGCCCGCGACATCCGCAAGAAGAAGGTCGAACACCTCTCCGATGCGGCCCAGCGGGCACGGATGGGACAGATCGAGGACGCCGCCCAGACCGCCGAGTACCACGACGTGCTCCAACAGGAAGCCGACCTCACCGCCGGACACGGCGTGCTCCGCGTCTCCGGCCTCATCAGCATCACGGCACCCACCCTCGACGACCTGGAAGCCGCGATCGCCGCGATCGAGCAGTCCGCGATCCAAGCCTCCTGCGAGACCCGCCGGCTCGTCGGCCAGCAAGCCGCAGCCTTCACCGCGGCGGCGCTCCCGCTGTGCCGGATCGTGTGACCGCTGGCCTACCTGGCAGGCGTCGAGACCCTGCACAGATGGAGGCCAGTGATGCCCACGTTCGCCGATCCCGGCCGCGACGCCGCCGAGGCGTCCGAAGCGTTGCGCGGGCTCGCGCACGCCACCCGCAGCTTCGCCGACCCGGCCGACATGTACGCGGTGATCGGTGACCTGCTGGGCGGGGTGCGCTCGCTCCGGCAAGTCCTGGACCAGCTCGCCACCGCCCACCTGAACCAGCAGCATCAGCTGGCCGACGAAGCACGCGACCCGG
This sequence comes from uncultured Leifsonia sp., assembly GCF_945957465.1. Taxonomy (GTDB): domain Bacteria; phylum Actinomycetota; class Actinomycetes; order Actinomycetales; family Microbacteriaceae; genus Leifsonia. The sequence continues at coordinate 13,751 of NZ_CAMFLC010000039.1, read as the reverse complement.
CCGGCGGTGCGGTCGAGGCGGTGTCGGCGGCCGACGAGCTGCACCGGGCCGGCACGCTCATCGACCGGGCCCACGACCGGCTCAACGCCGCGATGAGTCATTCCGGCCGGATCGTCTGGAACCCACCGACGCAACTCGTTGAACAGTGGGTGGGGGTCGTGTTCCTGCAAGGCGAGGACGCCGACCGGGTTCTCGACCTCATCGACCGTGACGGCGTCGAGGCGGGGATCGAGCATCTGTCCGGCTGGGACTACGGCGACGAGACCACCGACGCCGCCTTGGAGAACGGCGATGTTCACGACCACGGCCCTGTCTGTGCCGGGGATCGGCCGGCCGAGACTGGCGACTATGCGATGACCTACAACCCGCAGGCCGGGCACGTTGCCCTCTACCGGCGGCACCTGATCCCCGCCGACCACGCGACAGACCCGCCCGACGACACCCCCGTCCCACCCTCGGACCGCGAGACCGGGCGCGATACGGCGAGACGGCGCAGCGGAGTCCGGGACGGAAGCTGGTTCGAGCATCCCGGCGTCGCCGCCGTCAAGCAGGCCCGGGGGCTCTCGTGGTGAGCCGGGACGAGAAGCTGCACACCGCCGTCCTCGTCGCACCGGCCTCCGAACGACGGCGGCTGCGAAAGCAGCGGCGACAAGCAGCCGCCCGGCTCGTCGCCGAGCAGCGGCAGGCGGAGAAGGCCACGGCCCGCGCGAAGCTGGAGGCTGAGCGTGCCGAACGGCGAGCCACGGTCTACCTGTCCTCGGCCGGCGAGCCAGGGCCAGCCGCGCTCCGTACTCCGGGGAGGTTCCGGCTGCCTCGGCATCAGGACACCAGCGCCGTCTTCGCCGGCCACTACCCGTTCTTGGCCGAAGCTGGTCTCGGGCCGCAGGGGATGTTCATCGGGCAGGATCTCTACTCCGGGTCGTCGTTCGTCTACGACCCGTGGGTGCTGTACCGGCGGGGCATTATCACCGCCCCGAACCTGATCCTGGCCGGGATCGTCGGCTCCGGGAAGTCCTCGCTCGCCAAGAGCCTCTACACGCGCAGCCTGCCGTTCGGCTACCGCGTCTACGTTCCCGGCGACCCCAAAGGCGAGCACACCGGTGTCGCCGAAGCGGTCGGAGGGAAGGCGATCATCCTCGGGCACGGGATGGGCAACAGGCTCAACCCGCTCGATGAGGGCTACCGTCCCGGTGGCCTCTCGGACCGGGAGTGGGCGACCACGCTGGCTGCGCGGCGCCGGGACCTACTGGGCGCGCTCACCGAGACCGTCCTTGCTCGACCGCTCGCGCCGTTGGAACACACCGCGATCGATACCGCCCTGGCCGGCGCGGTGCGCGACACCGAGGTGCCGATTCTGCCGATGGTGGTCGACCGGCTGCTGCGCCCAGACCCGGCCGACGATCCAGACGGCCGACTTGCTGAGGATGGCCGTCAAGTCGGGCACGCGCTGCGGCGGCTCGTCGCTGGTGACCTGGCCGGGCTGTTCGACGGCCCGTCGACGGTGAGGTTCGACCCGACGCTGCCGATGGTCAGCCTGGACCTGTCCCGCGTCACCGAGAACTCCACCTTGATCTCGGTGCTGATGACGTGCTCGTCGGCGTGGATGGAAGCCGCCCTCCTCGATCCGAACGGCGGCCGACGCTGGGTCATCTACGACGAGGCGTGGCGGCTGATGTCGCATCCGGCGCTGCTGCGCCGGATGGACGCGCACTGGCGGCTCGCCCGCCACTACGGCCTGGCGAACCTGCTCGTGTTCCACAAGCTCACCGACCTGGAGAACGTCGGTGACCTCGGCTCAGCGAACCGTGCTCTGGCGAACTCGCTGCTGGCGAACGCGGAGACCCGGATCGTCTACCGGCAAGAGACCGACCAGCTCGGCCCCACCGCCACCGCGCTCGGGCTCACCGGCACCGAGCAACGTCTCCTGCCGGGACTGGGCACCGGGCAAGGGCTCTGGCGCATCAAGGACCGCAGCTTCGTCGTCCAGCACCAACTCCACCCCGCCGAACTGGCCGCGTTCGATACCACTGCCCGCATGAATGGCGATCCATCGCATGCTCTTGAGCCGTGAACGGGACGCCAGGCCTTGGCGGATCGAAGCTGTTCCGGGCATCACCGTCGCTCAGGTGCGAGTCTGGTCGTATGGACCCCTCCATCCGCCTGCACCAGCTCCTTCCCCTGGTCGAGCGGCAGCACGCCGTCATCGAGCAACTACGCGCACGGCATCCGAAGCTCACCACTGCGAACCAGCTCGCCGACCTGGTTGGGATCAGCGCGCGGACCATCGAGCGAGATATCGCCAGGCTCCGACAAGCCGGCATTCCGGTTGAAGTCGTCAGGGGTTCACGAGGCGGTTACCGAGTCGCCGCTCGGGAACAAGCGTGCCAGGTCTCCCTCACGCCCGGCGAGGTGTCCGCCCTGCTGGCGGCACTGGTCGCCATCGGCCCCTACAGTTCCTCAAGCGCACGAAGCGTTTTCGAGAAGCTCACCACCGCACTCTCGCCTGAGACGGTGGCGTAAAACCGTCACAGCCTTGTCGGCATTAGCTCGTATCGTCGAAGTATGAGCATCAGCCACGAACAGATCGACGACTACCTCACCCGCTACGCCGCCACCATGACCGACCTCGACGCCGAGTCCGCGGCCGACCTCTGGACGACGCCAGGCCTGATCGCAGACGACCGGTTCTCCGGGGTCCTCGAATCGCGAGAGGCGATGGTGCAGGGCTTGAAGCAGTCCTACCCGCTCTACCAGAAGCTCGGCCTCCACTCCGTGGGATACGAACTCTTGGATCAGAACCACCTCACCGGCCTACTCGTGCTGATACGAGTGCGGTGGGAGTTCTTCGACGCCGCCGGTGAGTTGCTCACAGACAGCACCGCCTACTACCTGCTTCGCAGCGAGGAAGCAGGCCTCCGCGCGACCGTCTGTGTGCAGACTGACGATGCCGAGAAACTCCAAGCTCTCGCTACATCACGCGGCATCGAGCTGACGCCGCCCAGCGAGTAAGCCGCGCGCGGGCCGAAACGTCAGCATCTCGCGGCTGCCGGTCTGGGCGGGACGAAGGTATCGCTGGTTCACCTCGCCGCTATGAGGAGAGTCGAGCCCGAACCGGTCCCGGTGTCTATTCCGTTCGTCGTGCTCGACGTGCGCGAGGACGGCACCGTGGCCGTCACCGTCGACGGGATACGGCTGGACCCCGAGCCGTTCGCGCCGCCGTGGCGGCGTTCCTCATTCGGGCAGATCATCGACCGTGCCACGGATGACCGGACGACACCGGCGCGGGTCGAGGTCCGCGAGGCAGACGGGACGACCTTCACCGACATCATCGCGGCTCAACGTCGCCGAGCACCCGACCCGACGCCTGACCCCGAGAAGCCAGCCTCGCGGCCGGTATTCCAAACCGTTGAAGGCGACGGGTTCGTTCCCGGCGAGGACATCGCGGTCGCCGTCGTCACCGGGCACACCGACGCGTCCGGTACCGGTACGGCCCGTGCCCTGATCGACCCCGGCCGGCTCGGGTCGGATGCTGCGGGCGGGGTTGTGGAGGTGGTGCTGGTCGGCCGTATCTCCGGCGCCACGATCGTCCGGCGGCTGCCATGAACAGTCAGGGTCGGCAGACCGGCTCGTTCGGTGATGAGCTGACCAACGCGGCCATGATCGGACTGGTCGGCCTGTTCGGCATCGCCTTGGTGCTCCGCGGCGCCGGGTCCGTCGCGGCATTCGTCACCGGCACGAGCCAGCCCGCCGGTGGTCCTGCGTCCGGGATCGGTGTGCTGTTCGATCCGGGCGATCCCGCTGGCGCCCTGGACGCGCCCGGCATGAGCCCGGTCGTCTACTGGCTCGTCACGAGCCTCCTGCTCGCCGTGCTCATCACCGGCGGCGTGTGGGTCTGGTCGCGGCTGCGCCGTCACACGCACCGAGTCGAGCAAGACCCGCGCCGGATGGCGGGCATTGCCACGAGGCATGAGGTCGCTGCCGCCGCGTCCGAGAAGGCGCTGCTGCGTCGCGCCGGGAACCTCCGCCCCGGGCTGGATAATCCACGCCCGCAAGATGTCGGCTACCGGCTCGGCGCCTCTAAGGGCACCGGGGTGTGGGCGTCGGTGGAGGACTCGATCATGGTCATCGGCCCGCCCCGCTCCGGGAAGGGCCTGCACCTGGTGATCCCCGCGATCCTCGACGCCCCCGGTGCCGTCGTGGTGACCTCGACCCGGCCGGACAACCTGACCGCGACCCTGCGCGCCCGCAGCCGGGTCGGGCCGGTCGCGATCTTCGACCCGCAACACCTCGCCGAAGGCTTGCCCGCGGGGATGCGGTGGTCACCGATCCGGGGCTGTGAGTCCCCGCAGACCGCGATGATCCGCGCCACCGGGCTCGCCGCCGGAACCGGCCTCTCATCCGGCGGCGTCGACGGCGGCGGGTTCTGGGAGGGCAAGACCCGCGCCGCACTGCAAGCGCTCCTGCACGCCGCCGCGATCGACCACCGCCCACCGGCCGAGCTGTTCCGCTGGACCCTCGACCCGACCGCAGCCGCCGACGCGGTGGCGATCCTGACCGGCTCGACCCGCGCGGCGACCGGATGGGCCGAGTCGCTGGAAGCGATGATCGACTCCGACCCCCGCACCCGCGACTCCATCTGGCAAGGCGTGTCCCTCGCCCTCGGATCGCTCGCCGACCCCCGAGTGCTCGACGCCGTCTCACCCGGCCCCGGTGAAGGATTCGACCCCGAGCACTTCATCCAGAACCGCGGCACCCTGTTTCTCCTGGCCACCGGGTCCGGTGCGGGAGCCAGCGCCGCACTGGTCGCGGCGCTGGTGGAAGACCTCATCGAGACTGCCCGCCGTCTCGCCGCGCGCTCACCCGGTGCGCGGCTCGATCCGCCGATGCTGCTGGCGCTGGATGAGATCGCCAACCTCTCGCCCCTGCCGTCGCTGCCGACGCTGATGGCCGAAGGCGGCGGGTCGGGCATCACGACGATGCCGGTGCTCCAGTCCCTCGCGCAGGCGCGGGACAAGTGGAACGAGCACCAGGCCGGCGCGATCTGGGACGCGTCGATCGTCAAGGTCATCCTCGGCGGCGCTTCCAACAGTCGCGATCTGCAAGACCTCAGCGCCCTGGTCGGGGAACGCGACGAGTACACCGACTCCGTGACGCTGGGTGACCACGGCACCCGCTCCAACCAGCGCTCCGTCCGGCGGGTGCCGATCTTCCCGCCCGACCGCATCCGCCGGCTACCGTTCGGCACCGGGATCGTGCTGCTGCGCTCCGCGCCCCCGATCGTCACCGACCTGCACCCGTGGCCAAAGCGCCCCGACACCACCCAGCTCACCGCCGATCGTGCGCAGATAGAGGCCCTGCTGCGCCGCTCTGACACCTGAGCACACGCCAGTCGCCTCCGCGCCCACCTGCCTGCCATAGAAAGCCCCGGCATGACCGGGGACCGCGAGAGCAGACAGGAGCACACCATGTCCGACGATCCCCGCGACGATGACGCCACCACGGGCGACCTGCCCGGCCCGGAGCTGGACGGCGACGAGGGCTTCGAGGACCCGCTGATCGCGGAGCCGCCGCACCCGATCAACTGGAACCTGCTGAACGCCGACGATGCCGAGGTCGAGTGGCTGGAGCTGAACCGGTGGGTGGACTGGCTGCGGCACACCTACGGTCTGCCCGCCGCGGTGATCCCGCCCGCCTGGTACGCCCACTCTGAGCTGCTGTGGGAGCTGTCCGCGCTGCACCTGCACTGGCTGTGCGCCTACGACCCCGAGCAGAACGGCTCCGCGCCACTGGGCTGGCACCGCGACTTCGCCGACGCCCGCCAGCGGCTGCGCGAATGGGTCGCTGCGTCCGGCACGAAGCTCGACCACGACCGGCCCACCAGGCAGACCGTCTGGCCCGGTGAGGAACCCGCCGACCCGATCCAGGACCTGCCGATCATCGACCGCGACGCCGAGTTCGTGGAGTTCGTCATGGCCGACGTCCAGGCTCGCCGCGACGCCGAGGAAGCGTTCTACCGCACCCTCGACCCCGACACCGGAGAACTGTCATGAGCGACGAAGGGACGCTCGTGGTGTCGCCGCTCATGCACAGCCGCGAGGTCGCGGCGTACTTGAAGGTCTCGGAGTCCACCCTGTCGCGGTGGCGGTCGGCGGGCACGGGGCCGCCGTTCCTGCGCCTGGGCGGGATCGCCCGGTATCGGCTCGACGCCGTGGATCGCTGGCTGGCGGAGCTGGAACACGACCATGCCCCGGAGAGCTGAGCCGCAGCCGACCGCTGAGCCCAAGCCGGTCCCGCCGATTGGTGTGAAGGTCTCCACGGACATGGAGCGCCGCTCCTACGGCATCCGCGCCCGCGCCCGGTGGACGGACCCGACCACCAAGCGCCGGGTGATCCGCTCGGAGATCGTGCGGGACGAAGCGGCCGCGCACGCGTTCTTCGACCAGCTCCGCAACTCCTCGACCAAGGGCATGGACGTGTCCATGACGCTGCTGGAGTTCGTCACCTCCATCGGCGACCGGTGGGCGCGGGGCCTGGACCCGACCTCCACCGGCGAGACCTACGGGTACGGGCTGAAGCTGCGGGTGCTGCCCGCGCTCGGGCATCTGCCGGTCACCCAAATCACCGCGGGGATCATCGACCGCACCATTGATGAGTGGGAACAGCGTCACGGCGCCTCAACTATCAAGAACACTATCGCCCCGCTCGTGCGGGTGCTCGATGAAGCCGTGCGGGACGGGCTGATCCAGATCAACCCCGCGAAGAACCGTGCCAAGCGGAGCCTGAATCGCAACGCCTTCCGCGGCCAGTCCGCCGAACACGCCTCCCCGCGGGCGCACGCGATCCCGGACATGAAGACCCTCAACCGCCTCGCGCGCGCATGCGGGAAGGTGCATCAGTCCTACAGCGACTTCGTGATGCTCGCCGCGCTGCTCGCGGCCCGGTCCTCGGAGGTGTCTGGGTTGCAGGTCGGGGATGTCGACTTCGACAAGAACCTCGTGGTGATCCGCCGGCAGGTGTTCCCCGGCAAGGGTGGCCTGGTCACGAAGCCGACCAAGAGCCGCAAAGAGCGACGCGTGCCGATCCTCGAACCGCTCCGGCCCGTGCTCGAACGCCTCACCGACGGCAAGGAGCCCGCGGACTCGTTGCTGGTCGGTCCGAAGGGCGGCTACCTCACCACTGCGACCGTCCGCGACGCCACGAACTGGGACGGCGTCGTGGCGAAGCTCGGGCTGCCTGACCTCACCCGGCACGGCCTGCGCCACACCGGGGCGACCTGGATGGCCGACGCCGGCATCCCTCTGCACGTCCTCCAAGACATCCTCGGGCACGCCTCGCTGGAGACCACCCGCGGCTACCTGCACCCCGACGACCGCCACCTCGCCTCCGCCGCTGAGCAGGCCAACGCCTTCCTCTCTGCCGCGGGGCAGCGTCGCCATGCGCGCCAGAGTCAGCCGCCCAAGCGCGGCATCTAGCTCCGCGATCGGGCTGGACTCGGGGCAAACCGATGCAGGCGGCAATGCTGGACGTGAACGACGGTGGCCTGTGTTATGCCGGGCTTGTGAGCTGGATGAGGTTTCCGCAGGTGTCGTCCAATACGGCGGTGACGACAGGCCCCATCGGTGTCGGTTCTTGCGTGAATCGGACGCCGCCAGCAACAAGCTGCGCATAGGTCGCGGCCACATCGTCAACGGCGAAGGAGGCTGCCGGGATGCCGTCGGCGACGAGTGCGGCTGTATAGGCGTTGGCCGCAGGGTGCTGATTGGGCTCCAGCAGCAGCTCGGGGCCGTCGGGTGCGTCAGGTCCGACCACGGTCAGCCAGCGGAACTCGCCCAGTGGCACGTCGTTCTTGGGGACGAAGCCGAGCTTGTCGGTGTAGAAGGCGAGTGCCTTGGCCTGGTCGTCAACGAAGACGCTCGTGACGTTGATTCGGATGCTCATGAGTCATTCCTTCGGTTCGGTGAGCCAGCGTTCGGTGATCTCCCGCAGCGGCTCGGTGTGCAGGGAGAGGAGTTTCGTCCGCCCAGAACGTTGCGAGCTGACAAGTCCCGCTTCTTCCAAGACGGTCAGATGCTGGGAGATCGCCTGCCTGGACGACGCAATGCCATGCCGCATCGCCAGCCGGCCGCACAACTCGAACAAGCTCTGCCCATCGCGCTCGGAGAGCTCATCGAGGATGAGGCGCCTGGTCGGATCGGCGAGTGCTTGGTAGATGTCTCCCACGCCTCCACAGTAGGCAAGTGGCTACTTGCATATCAAGCCTCGGTTCACGCGAGCCGCTCTCGCCCGCGTCCGAGAGAAGCGGGGACTACCGAGTCCTCACGTCCATCCGATAACAGCCGGGCAGGGGGGCGAATGAGGCCGGGAATCGTTCTGGTCCCCTTTTGGTCCCCTTATCCACAGGGAAGGGGTCTCGGAGGGCCCATCTATCCACAGGCAGCCCGAGCGTGCGCGGGTCCAGGGGGACCAGAGGGGGACCAACAAAAACCCTCCCAAGACATGACGAAGCCCCGGCGAGAAACATGCTCTCACCAGGGCTTTTACGTCGGGATGACAGGATTTGAACCTGCGACCCCCTGACCCCCAGTCAGGTGCGCTACCAAGCTGCGCCACATCCCGTTATTCAATTTTTGAGCCAACCAGGAGGGGTAAACCCCTTGACCCCCAGTCAAGTGCGCTACCAAACTGCGCCACAGCCCGTTGCTGTCCCACCCAGGCCGGGGGGCGCCAAATGAGACAACTCGACTATCTTAGCGTGCCGGCGGGGCCGGTCGTGACCAACCCGAAAGCCACTGTGGGCCCCGCCAGCACCGGCGCCGAACGCACCGCTCCCGACGAGCGTGCGCGCGCGAGCGCCACGGACGTCCCGCCCCGCAGCGGTTGGTCCGAGTGGGTCGGCGGCGGGATGCGCACAGGAGGCAGCATCCCGCCACCGAGTCACTTCTGGGGGGTACCACCGCCCAGGATCGTGTCGATCTCGTCCTGGGTGAGCGGGGCCCAGGGGGACGAGTCTGGGTTGGCGCTGGCCGCCTCCGGGCTGTCGCCCTGCGTCCACCACTTGGCTTCGAACGGCACACCGTCGAAGAGCACACGCGCGCCCTTGTCGTACGGGGTCTCGCCCGACCAGGTCGGGTAGGTGCCAGGGGGCAGGGTCGGCTGCGGGATGGGGGTCTCGCCCGGCAGCACCGGGCCCACCAGCTCCCACGGGGTCTCCCACTGGTTGAGCACGGGGTTGTCCGGCACGTCGCCCTTGGTCCACCACTTGGCCTCGTAGACGTTGTGGTGCCAGGTGACCTTGGTGCCCTTGAGGTACGAGTTGCTGGCGGTCCAGATCGGGTACGGCGAGTGGGCGGGGTCGTCGGTGGCGGCGGCGGAGGTCGGCTCCGCGGTGGTCACGGCGCCCTCCCCCAGCGCGATGCGGCCGTCGAAGCCCTTCGAGAGCAGGCCGGCGAAGGTCTGCTTGCCCTGGTTCACGCCGCTGCACGCGTCGGAGACCACGGTCAGGTCGACGTAGTTGGAGCCGCAGGTCTTGTCGCGGTTCGCCGACCACATCGACATGCGGCCGAGGCCGGTCGAGACCGCCCAGGCGTTGAGCGACTTGGCGTCGGCGAGGCCGAAGATCTGGCCCTCGTCATCGTTCTGACCGATCATCGGGGTGGCGCCGATCTTCGCCCACAGGCTCGGGTCGGACTGGTGGATGCCCGCCCGGTTGTACAGCACGCCGAGCTGCCTCTGCGCGGCGCTGAGCGCCGCCTCGGAGGTCGCGGCCATCGACTTCGACGCGTCCTTGGCCTGCCCGTAGTCCATGGTCATCAGGTTGACGCCGGCGAGATCGACCTTGGCTTTCAGCATCGCGGCGATGGCGTTGGTGCCGTCGGTGGTCATGCCGGTGGGCGCGACCGGGAGGGTCAGCCACACCGCCAGACCCTTGCCCGCGGCGCGGCGCTCCCGCTGCAGTTCGGCGATCGCGGTGGCCCGGCGGGAGGCGGCGTCGGCATTCACCAGGCCGTCGCCCTCCAGGTCCAGATCGATGGTGCCGACCTTGTACCGGTCCACGACCGACGCGTACGCGGTCTTCAGAGCGGCCGGATCGGTGCAGCCGACGGCGAGCTCCTCATTGGCCTGCCCGCCGAACGACACCGCGATGTCCCCGCCCTGCTGCTGCAGCCGGGCGATCCGGCGGTCCAGATCGAGCGAACCGCGCGCCTGATCCATCGTGTAGGCGGCGCCCCACGAAGGCGTGCAGGCGTTCGACGGGCTCGAGACGATGAACGAGAGCACGGCATCCTTGGTGGAGGTCGTGCCGAGGTTCTCGAACGCGTACTTCGGGGTCGCGGTCACATCCACGAACGAGGCGAACCACGGCTTGACGTCGACGGAGGCGCGGGCGCTCCACCACTGGAAGCCGACGACCCCGCCGGAGACGACGACGATCGCGACGAGCGCGGCGCCGATCACCCGCCACGGCGAGAGACGACGGCCGGAGTCCGACTCGGGCGCCTGCAGACGGTCGGTCTGCGCGACGGACGAGTCAGCGGCAGCGGCCGCAGCAGCCGCCTTGGCGGCTTTCCTGTCCGAGCGGGCCATCAGGCGGCCTGCCTCTGGTCGTCGGACACGGCCGCGTCGGAGGCGGCCGCAGCCGGGGCGTCGTCTCGCAGCGCGGTGCGCTCCAGGTGCGGCACCTCGCCGCCGGTGTGGCCGTGGTAGAGCACCGAGCGCCAGTCGATCGACTCGGTCACCGGGGCGGTGGCCGGCGCCGCGCTCTTCCGCTTCTTGTCCACGTAGAGCGGCTTGGTGAGACCGAGCCAGATGTCGACGATGGAGTTCCAGATGCCGATGTAGGCGACGAGTGACCAGATGGCCAGGGTGGCGTTGAACGCGGCGAACGCGGCGTTGCCCCAGTTGTGCGCGTTCCAGTCACGCCACAGCGTGAACAGCGAGAACGCGATGATCGCGATCGGCGCGATCACGTACAGCAGCGGCGACGCGGTGCGGTTCTTGACCTTCGGGGTGCGGGCGAACGGGATCTTCTTGCCGGTCAGCGACTGCTGGATCGACTTGAGCACTCCGGCCAGGTTGACCGGCAGCAGGATCAGGTTGAAGCCGTAGATCCGGAAGATGTCGGTCGCCTTGTATCCGGCGTAACGGAGGTCGCTGGCCTGGCTGATGAAGTACGGCAGCGCCGCCAGCAGCACCATCGGGCTCAACAGGCGACCGTCGTACGGGTAGGCCAGCAGGAACACCAGGCCGAAGCTGGCCCAGCAGATGGAGGCCATGTAGTTGACCCGCAGCAGCAGCTCGATGCGCGAGACGTTCTCGCCGCGGCGCCTGCGCTCCCGCACCTGCTTCCACAGCTTCGGGAGGATCAGGAGGCCGCCGTTCGCCCAGCGGCGGCGCTGCACGATGAGCGAGCCGAAGTCGGGCGGGGTGGCCGAGTAGCTGAGGCGCTCCGGGTAGTTGACGAGCGTCCAGCCGTGGGTGCCGAGGTCGATGCTCGACTCGGTGTCCTCGATGACCGTGCGGTCCTGGATGTACCGGCGCACCTCGAACCCGCCGACCCACTCGGTCTCGACGATGTCTTCCAGTGCCCGCTTGCGGATCACCGCGTTGGCACCGACCCAGAACGTCGCTCCGTAGTAGCTCTTGCCCTGGTGGAGGATGTGCTGGATGTCGGTCGTCGCACCCGCCAGGCGCTCGATGCGGGTGCCGGCGCCGCGGAACGAGGAGTACGGCGTCTGGGTGACGGCGACGCGCGCGTTGTCCGGCTGCTGCAGGAAGTAGGTGAGCCGCAGGCAGTACTCGCGCAGCAGGATCGAGTCGGCGTCGAGCGTGAGCAGGAAGTCGCTGTCCGGGATCTGGATGTCACCGGGCCGGCGGGAGGCCGCGGGCACCGGGTTCAGGACCGGACCGTCCGGCGTCTGCTCGGCACGGTAGGTGCCGCCCATGAGGCCGATGTAGGCGTTCAGGTTCATCGCCTTGTTCGCCTCGTGCGACAGGGAGGCCCACTTCTTGCGCTCGAAGACCATCAACTCGGCGTCGAACGTCCACGCCAGGCGGCGGTAGAGCTGAGCGACCCGCTCCGAGGGGAGCTCGGCGCCCTCCGAGACGGCGGCATTCACGGCCTCCGCGGTCAGGGCGAGCTCGTCGCCGAGCGCACGGAGCACCTGGTCGGCGAAGAAGACGTCGACGTGGTCGTCGATGCTGTGAGCGTCGGCCTGGGCGTACAGCCACTCGGCGGCCCAGCGGTAGTGCTCGGCCAGTTCGAGGGCGGCCTCGTCGGACACGAACGCACGCTCGTCACCGAGTTCGTGCCGCAGCAGGGCGTCGGTGAAGCGGAACCGCGGCTCCGCGAGCTGACCGGTGATGCTGTCGGCGAGAGCACGCGTGGCGTCCAGCCGCTCGGCGACGGCGGGGTCGGTCGGGTTCGGGTTGTCGTCGACCAGCAGCACCACCCGCATGGACGGGAACTCCTGCAGCGCGGCCGAGAGCAGCGTCATCCGCACGACCTCGGGCTCCTCCGCGTAGGAGGGCACGAGCACCGTGATCGACGGCTGGTTCTGCGCGAAGTGGCGGTCGAGCTCGGCGCGCGGAACGCGCACGTGCTTCTGGAACCGCTGCAACGCACCCTGACGGGCGACCAGGTACATCAGCGCGGAGAACGTCAGGAACGTGACGACGACGGTGTAGCCGATGGCTTCCATCGTGAACCGGAAGTCCTGCGTGCCGAGCACGAGGAACTGCCGGATGATCGTCGTCACGACGTAGATGGCCCAGAACACGATGGTCGCGACGATGGCGACACGGCTCCAGGTGATCTTTCGATCGGAGGGTTTCGGGTGCACGGTGGGCAGCGGTTCGGTGCGGCGCTCGGCGCCCCACTGCCGTTTCCGGGCAGGCGTGTATGAACTTGTAGAACTCATGGTCGGGTATGCGTCCTCAATGGGTGGAGCCCGCGCCTTCGGGTAGCGCGGTCGGGTAGCTCCGTCAGTGGTCCACATTAGTGAAGACAAGGCGGGGTACAAAGACCCCCAATCGGGTCCCCCCACCATTGGGGTGACGCGTCACCGAAATCCATCCTGCGCCACGCCGCGCCGTCCCTTGACACCGCCCGGGCCGATACGGGCGGCCGGGTGGCGGCGGGACCGGCGTCAGCGTTTGCGCTTCTCGCGCACGCGCATGTTCAGCACGATGGGCGTGCCCTCGAAGCCGTAGACCTCGCGCAGACGGCGGATGATGTAGCGCCGGTAGCCCGGGTCGAGGAAGCCCGTGGTGAACACCACGAATGTCGGCGGCCGGCTCGACGCCTGCGTGCCGAACAGGATGCGCGGCTGCTTGCCGCCGCGAACCGGGTGCGGGTGCGCCGCGGTGAGCTCGGCGAGGAACGCGTTGAACTTGCCGGTCGGGATGCGGGTGTCCCACGACTCGAGCGCGAGTTCCAGCGCCGGCACCAGCTTCTCGAGATGCCGGCCGGTGCGCGCCGAGATGTTGACGCGCGGCGCCCACGACACGTGGGCGAGATCCTGCTCGATCTCGCGCTCCAGGTAGCGGCGGCGGTCGTCGTCGAGGAGGTCCCACTTGTTGAACGCCAGCACGAGCGCACGCCCGGACTCCAGCACCAGGTCGATGATGCGCACGTCCTGCTCGCTGATCGGCTCGGAGACGTCGAGCACGACGACCGCGACCTCCGCCTTCTCGAGCGCGGTGGAGGTGCGCAGCGACGCGTAGAAGTCGGCGCCCTGCTGCAGGTGCACGCG
>NZ_CAMFLC010000038.1 GCF_945957465.1 uncultured Leifsonia sp. | reverse complement strand
CCGCACCAGGCGGAGGCCAGCGTGAAGATCACGAGGCCGATCAGGTAGATGTTCTTGGGGCCGAAGCGGTCGCCGAGACGACCGGTGATCAGCAGCGGGACGGCGTAGGCCAGCAGGTAGGCGCTGGTGACCCAGATGACCGCGTTGTAGTCGGTCCCGAGGTCGAGGCCCTTCATGATCGACGGGTTGGCGACCGACACGATGGTCGTGTCGATCAGGATCATGAAGAACCCGATGACGAGCGCCCAGAGGGCGGGCCAGGGCTTCAGTTGGCGTTCCATGTGATTCTTTCTCTCAGTGCTTCTTCTCCTCGTCCCACGAGATGGCTCCCGAGGCGAGGTCGTCGATGAGGGCGTCGAGCGTGGCCACGTCGGCCTCCGCCATGGTGCGCAGATAGCGCACGTCGAGCCAGTACTTGGCGGGCAGCCCCTTCGCTCTGACGCGGTGGATGCCGTCATCGAGCAGGGCGATATCGGCTCGGAGCAGGCCGATGCGCTTGCGCAGGAGGTCGATCACGGTCTCGAGCGGCAGGTTGTGCGCTTCGCCGAGGCCGAGCGGGAACTCCGGGAACTCGTTGACCGGCTTCGCGATGATGTCCGCGACCCGTTCGCCGAGCGCGAGGGTGCCCTCCTCCGTGATCTCGTAGGTGGTGCGCTCCGGGCGGTTGCCCTCGCGCTCGGTGCCGGTCGCCCGCACCAGACCCTGTCGGGCCAGCCGGTCGACCGTGTGATAAAGGGACCCGGGACGCACCTTGACGAGCCGGTCCTCCGAGCGCGTCACGAGCGTCTGATACATCTCGTACGGGTGCGTCGGCCCCTCGGCGAGCAGCGCGAGCGCGGCGACGGCGAGGGGGGTGAGCGAGGGCGTCTGCGGCATGGATCCCGTGGTTTCGGCGTGGATTGATCGGAAAGGATTATTCCACGTGGAATAATACGCCGGGAGGGACGGCGATGCAAGCGGCGAGCTCAGTGCCCGACCAGCGGAGCGCTCAGAGCCGACCACTCCGGTTCAGCTCGAGCAGCTGCTCGGCGAACAACGCGGCCCCACCCTGGGCGGGGTGCCGGATCGCCGGCGCCCCGAGCCCGGCCGACGCGATCGCCCCCTGCGCCTTGCGCCCGACGGCGACCACCGTCTCGATGCGGAGCGCACGGATCAGCTCGAGCGCGACCGGCGCCCCGGCGCGCACTTCGGCCGGCCGCGGCGTGCGGTTGCTGCGCGGGTCGCCCGCGACGAACGGGTGCAGCGGATACACCGGCCACGACAGCGGGATCGGCCCCTTCCACTGGCGCAGGGTCGCCCACACGACACGACTGGAGGCCTCCCACGGCGCCTGCGGATGCTCGGGCAGTTCGAGCCCCGGCACCACGCCGGCATCGGCCTCCCGTGCGGACACGAACGGCACGCCCGTCACCGTCATCCCCCGCCATCCCGGCGCCTCGCCGAGCAACAGCACGGAGGCGCGCGGCATCGCGAAATAGCGGCGCAGGTTGCGCTCGCGTCGGCGCCCCTCGGCGTCGTCGCCGTAGAGGGCCTCGGCGTCCACCGGCTCGGGGAGCGCGCGCAGCAGGTCGAAGAAGCGGGCGAGCGGGTCTTCGGACACGCCTCCAGCCTGGCACGGCTCCGCGGCGAAGGTCAGTGCGGTGCCGCAGCGGCATCCGAGGTGACGGCGGCTCCGGCGGGCGCGGGTGGTCGTCGGCTGGGGCCTGGGAGGTGGTCGGGGCGACAGAGGTCCCGATCACGGGAGTCCTCACGGTCGGGCGGATCCCAGGCTGCGGAACCGAACATGCGAGAACACTCGGGAACGATCAGGCCGTGCTTCGCACTACAACCAGGCGAACTCGTCGACACCCTCGAACTAGAACAGTAAGTCCCGCGAATCGGGCGGTTGGTTCACGTGACTCCGCGTCGCAGCTACGTCCCTTTCTCCATTCGATCCGGTCGGCGCGATCCGCCCTCCTACGGTCGAGGAACCGGGGTGTCCGCCTTCGGTCGTCGACAACACTGAGGAGTCATTCGCATGGACGAGACCTACGACGCAGTCGTTTCGGAGATGAGCAACACGCAGGGCTTCGTGGCCTCGCTCTTCGCCGGGTGGAACCACGGCGCGGCGATGTTCTGATCCGACCTCTTCAGTGAGGGGGTGGCTTAAACCGCGCTGCCCCCTCGCCCATGCGAAAGCCTTCCGAATGATCGACACTACGACGGCCTTCGTCGCCGACCTCCTCGCGTCGGCATCGGCGGACTCTCCCGGCGTGGTACACCCGCGTTTCGAGAGCGTGATGAGTCATGTCGCGCTGGAGGGCAACGCATTCCTCCTCGCGGCCAGGCGCGACCATGCCCCGCTGACCGACCTGCGCCTCCGACGCGATCTGAGTTCACGAGCCATGTTCGAGCTGAACGTGGACGCTCTGATCGCTCAGCAGCCAGAACTCCGCAGAACCCTCACCGACCACCTCGATCGAGCCTCCAGCGCGAATGAGACATCCGTGGCGCTTCGCGAGACCCTCGGCCTCGGGTCCATCAGCAGACGCACGCGCTCCGTTCCGTTCCAATCCGAAGCAGCGGCATACGTCGCCCTGCTGAAGTACGTCAATGCGTTCGGCAGCTGGGAAGACGCGCTCGATGTCGCTCGATCGGTACACGCCCATCGGAAGGCAGGGGCGGAGTCGCAGCGGGAAACGATGACGTACGCGCTCGCCGCCTCGGTCCTCGGCCTCTGCCGGGAGAGCGCAGCCAGCGATGATCTCTTCGCAATCGCACTCGCCGGAATGCCGGATCCGATCGAACGCACCTTCGCGGGACTGCGCTGGGCCTCGTTGCGGGCGAAACGCCAGGGGAACATCGATGCGGCCGAAGACCTGATCGACGCCCTCGACTCCGATCTCTCACACGCGTCGGCGCATCGCGACGACAAATCCGTCGGCTTCGGGATGCTCTGGAACCTCCGTGCGCTGCTCGCGGTACGCCGGCGCGATCCGAAGGCCGCACATGCCGCTGTGACACGCGCGATCGCGCATTTCGAACAGGGCAACGGCCACCGCACCGCCGCGCATGCGATCGGCTCGGAGGAAGCACGACGCTACGAGTGGATGGCTAGGCTGAATCTCATCCAACTCGATATATTTGCTCATACATTTGTCTCAGCCATCGAGAAGCTGACGATCCTGGTCGATTTCTCACGCGAGAACGACCCGGGGTCGCTGCACACCTCTCTCTCGACTCTGGCCTATGTCCATATCCAGAATGACGACCCGGCCGCGGCGCTTCCACCGCTTCTCGAATCGCACGAGCGCCTCCGAGCCGAGTACGACCCGTTCGTGATCGACCAGGTGAGGAAGATGCTCATCCGCTGCTACATCGAACTCGGAAGAGAGAAGGACGCCGAGCGGGTGTCCGCCTTGCCAGCGAATTTCTGGCTGCCCACCGAAATGCCAGGAGCCTGAGATGCCGATCGAGATAGCGAACCTGACACGGAGCTATGAGGGAGCCAGAGGTGCACCCACCGTCCAGGCGCTGCGCGGCATCACCCTCTCCATTCCCGACGCGGAGATATTCGGCATCCTCGGCCCCAACGGGGCGGGGAAGACCACTCTCGTGCGCATCCTCGCGACCCTCCTGACCCCGACCTCGGGGACGGCGAACGTCAACGGCCTGGACGTCGTCACCGATGCGAAGGAGGTACGGCGCCAGGTCGGAGTCGCGTTCGGCGGAGAGCGTGGACTGTACGACCGCCTGTCCGCCACCGACAACCTGAGGTTCGCAGCGCAGTTGTACAGCGTCAGCCCGCGGCGCATCCGGGGTCGAGTGAGTGAGTTGCTCGAACTCGTCGGCTTGGCCGACAAGTCGAAAGCGCGCGTGGAGACGTTCTCGCGCGGCATGAAGCAGAGACTGCACATCGCCCGCGCGCTGATCCACGACCCGGCCGTCGTCTTCCTCGACGAACCGTCTTCGGGGCTCGATCCGGTGGCGGCACGGGCCCTCCGGGAGCTTGCCGGCGAGCTGCGCGAGCGAGGCAAGACCATACTGCTGGCCACTCACTCGATGGTGGAGGCCGACGAGCTCTGCGACCGGGTGTCGATCATCTCCTCAGGAGAGATCCTTCGGATGGGCACACCGGAACAGGTCAAAGCGGACGTCTCCCTGGGGCGCATCCTCGAAGTCGAGGCGTACGACGATCCGGCGGAGGCGATCAGCCTCATCCGCACTCTTCCGACGGTGTCGGCTGTCGAGCACGCGAGTTCCGGCGACACCGTGCGTGTGATCGTCAGACTCGAGCCGGAAAGCGACATGTCGGTCGCGGACATCATCTCCCGGATGGACGGGAACCGGATCGGGCGCGCGTTCGACCGGGAGCCCACGCTCGAAGACGCCTACGTCTCGATCGTCGAGGCGGGAATCAGGTGAGGCTCTACCTCGCGGCCTGGTGGCTTCAGCTGAGGCTGCTGTCCCGTTCGCCGTTCTTCGTCGGCATGGCGATTCTGACGCCGATCGCATATTGCTCCATCGCCGTGCTCATGGCGGGCGGTCAGGCGAGCCTGCGCATCGTGGTCGGCGCTGGGCTCATGGGCGCGTGGTCCACGACACTGTTCGGTGCTGCCGAGGCACTCTTCATGCAGCGGTTCAGCGGCACCCTCGAATTCCTGATTGGTTCGCCACGCAGCCTGGTCGCCCCGGTCCTGGGCTTCGCCACCGCGACGGTGTCACTCGGCGCGTACTCCACGGTCGCCGCTTGGCTCTGGGCGAGGTTCGTCCTGCAGCTCGGGTTCGAGAGCGTGAGCTGGAGCTCGATGTCGGGAGGACTGGCATTGACCTTCGTCTCACTCACGTCGATCGGCGTGCTCCTGGCCGGACTCTACGTCCTCACACGCAAGGCGATCGAGATCACGAACGTCATGGAGTATCCGATCTGGCTGGTGTGCGGCGTGCTCGTCCCGGCGGCGACCCTCTGGCCACCGATCGCAGCGGCAGGCAAGCTTCTGCCACTCGGTTGGGCGATGGAAGTCGTCGACCGCGCTGCGACAGGCGAGCCCGCATTCGCCCAAGCCGGGAACGCTCTGGGTCTTTCGATGATCTATCTCGCCGTCGGCGTGGTGCTCATGCGTCGAATCGACCTGCTGGCTCGCAAGCGAGGGACCCTCAGACTGCGATGACACCTCTGCGTACGATCGGGATCTCGGGATTGCTCGGCTTCCGCGCGCTCTTCGCCTGGAACACACCGGGGCTGTTCGTGACGTCGCTCTTGCTGACGCCGACGCTGCAGATCCTGTTCTTCGTGGCGCTGGGACAGGCTCTCGCCTATCAGGACCCGGCCTTCTTCATCGTCGGCAACGGCATCCAAGTCGCCGCGACGGCCGGAATAGCCGGAATGGTCAGTGTGATCGCCGACGAGCGCCGGTTCGGGACGCTCAGCATGGTGCTGGGCTCCCCCGGCTCCCGGGTCGCCGTCTTCGTCGGTCGGATGCTCCCCGGCGTCGTCTGCGGTTTCATCGTGGCTTCGCTGACCTCCGTGGTAGGGCTGGCGCTCGTCTCTCGGCCACTCGATCCGCCCCAGCTTCTTCTCTACATGCTGGCGATCATCGTGGCGGCGGTGTCGTGCTCCGCGATGGGGCTCGCCCTGAGCGCGTGCGGTCTTGCCTATCGCGACATCTTTCAGATCGCCACGGCGGCGTACCTGCTGACGATGGTGGTCTCCGGCGCGAACATCGATCGCTCGACGCTGCCCGAGTGGACGCGGATCCTGGGAGACGCGCTGCCCACCACTCACGCCATCGATGCGGTGAGGGCGATGCTCGATGGGGAGACGGTTCGGACGGCGCTGGTCTCGGTCGCGCTCGAGGGTTGCGTCGCGGCGGTCTGGGTCGCTGTCGCTCTCGTGCTGATGAAGCTGTTCGAGCGGGTCGCCAAGAGGCGCGACGCACTCGACCTCTACTGACGGGAGTCTCGTGCCGATCACCACGCTCACGAATGGAATGCGCTTCGCTTCCGCCCGCATGCCGAACCTTCCGGTGGATGCGATCAGTCTCGCGGTGCGCGCTGGTTCCGCGGTGGAAGGTGAGCACACGCGCGGAGCCGCTCACCTGGTGGAGCATCTGACGCTGGCACGAGGCTCGGAAGACTCACGCACGGGCCTCGCATCCGACTTCGACACGGTCGGAGCTCAGCCGATGGCTGTGACGGGGAAGGACTCGACCGAGTACACAGTGCGCGTCCGCAGTTCCGACCTGGCCTTCGCCCTCCGGGCATTTCGCGGGGCGTTGTCTCGACCGGACATGACGCGCGCACGATTGGATGCGGAGAAGCGAACCGTGCTCGCCGAGCTCAGTGGTATTCGACACCACATCGAGCGCGCGGCACTGCAGACGGCGGAGTCACGACTATTCCAGGGCACGCCCCTCGCGCTCGCTCCGGGCGGCACGCACCTCGACATCGCGCGGTTGAATGGCGGACAGGTCGCCGCGTACTGGTCAGCGAACTACCGCCCGGCGAACATGGACCTCTGCATCGTCGGACCACGGCGCCACCGGGAGCTGCTGCCTCTGGTCTGCGAGGCGTTCGGAACTCGGCCCTCCACGAACCTCGACCGACCGGCCCCGGCTCCGCGCTCTGACGCGAAGCCGAAGCGTTCGGTGGCCGTCCGCGGCGGCGAGCATGCCACCCTCTCACCGGTCGTCTGGGCGTTTCACGCCCCGGCCGCAGGCCACAGTACGAGGGTTCGCGCGGTCGTGCTCGCGGCGCTGCTGGCCAGCGGCTTCGCATCGCTGCTGGTCTCCGAGCTCCGGGTCGACAACCAGTTGGTCTACTCGCCGCGGGCGTTCTACACGGGCTTCGGCACAAGCGGCATGCTGACCATCAGTGCTTCCACGTCCGCCGACCGGGCGGACGAAGTGCTGTCGCGGATTCGAGTCGTGCTGGAGAAGGTCGCTTCATCCGGGTTCTCGCACGAGCAGCTCGAGTATGCCATCCGCCATGTAGCGTGCTCCACGGAGATAGCGCATGCCGATCAGGTTGGGAGGCTCCGGTCGCTCGCTTCGTCGATCCACTATCTGGGGCACGTCCCACGGCTCGATGACCTGCTTCGGCTGATCCGCTCGGTGCGTACCACGGACGTCGCTTCCCTGGCCGCGAGCATGCTCGAGAACGAGACGGAGATTCTTACGCATGCGGCGTTCCCCGCAGAGGATCCCTCGTGACTGAGTCGATCAACGACATGGGCCCTTACGCACGAACTCTCGGCTGCACGGACGACGTTCGGCGTCGCGCGTCCTCGGCCGGGCCTGCCCCAGGAGGTGCACTCGCCCGCATCGTCCGCATCGATCGCGCTTCCGCTCTCGTCCTGCGAACCGACTCCGTCGAGTCGACGACGCGCTCGGATCCAGGCCTCGCGGTGGGCGACTGGGTGTGGCTCGACGAGAAGGGTGAGGTCGCCAACCGTCTCGAACGCGCGAACGAGGTCGTCCGCGTCCGCGGTGATGGCACGCCACAGCTCCTCGGCGTGAATGTGGACGTGACCCTGCTGGTCGTGGATGTCCGGAACGCTCATCGCGTCGGCCTGATCGAGCGGCTGGCGACCGTGGGATGGGACACCCAGGCGGCACCCCATTTCGTCGTCACGAAGTGCGATCTCGCCTCCACCCAGCGACGCGCCGAGATCGAAGCTGCCATCACGCTCGCCGCCCCGGGAATCGACGCGTCGTTCGTCTCGGCCACAGCGAATCTCGGCCGCGATGACCTGGCCGCGGCGCTGTCCGACGGGCGAACGGGGATGCTGATCGGGCACTCCGGCGTGGGTAAGTCGACGCTGCTGAACTGGCTGCTCGAGGACGCCCGCGCCGACGTCGGTGCTGTACGGGAGCGCGACTCGAAGGGGAGGCACACGACCACGGCACGAACGCTTTACCCCCTCCCCGGTATCGGCGGCTCCGTGATCGACACTCCTGGCATTCGGGAGATCGGCATCGCTTCCGTCGGTGCGCTCGGGCAACTCTTCGAGGACGTCTGGGATGTGTCGGCCGCGTGCCGGTTCAGCGATTGCCGGCACACGCGCGACGCCGGTTGCGCCCTCCGCGACGCGGTCGAGCGCGGCGATATCCCGGTCGACCGATACCGGCGGTTTCTTGCCTACCTCAAAGAACTCGACTCCGGTCCCTCACAGCGACGGGACAAATCGGTCGAGTACTCCCGCATGGCGAGAGAGTTCCGCAAGGTTCGCGGACATTAGCCCCCGGCTACGGCCGCACCGCCACCCGCGGGAACCCGCCGCTCGCCAGCGCCGCGTCCACTTCGGCGAGCGGGAACACGGCGCCGACCTGTTGCGCGAACGGGTATGTGGTGCCGTGACCGGCGAGGAAGCCGACGGCCCGCTCCAGGTGCCGCGGCGCATAGTTGTGGACGCCGCGAATGGTGAGGAGGTGGCGCACCAGCACGTCGGGAACGACCGGCAGTTCGGGGCCGGGCGACACCGACCCGGCGAGCACGAGCACGCCGCCGATGTCGACGACCGAGAGCAGCGAGCGCACGGCCGACTCCGTCCCCGAGAACTCGAGTGCGATGGACGGCGCCGATGCGCGGCCTCCGGCCTTGGTCAGCGCGTGCGGGAGCCCGGAACGGGAGCCCGGCGCGGCGGCGGGGTCGGCCACCGCCACCGCGCCGAACAGCAGCGCCGTGTCGCGGCGTTCGGCGACCGGGTCGCTCACGACGACCTTCGCTCCGGCCTGCGTCGCCATCGCCGCGGCGGTCAGCCCGAGCATTCCCGCGCCCGCGATCACCATCAGCGCGCCCTCGAGCGGCACGATCGCCGCTGCCGCCTCGAGGGCGGCGGCCACGGTCGCGGTGGGGCACGACGCGGGCGCGAGCACTTCGGCGGGCAGGTGCTCCGGCACCGCGACGAGGGGAGTGCCGTCGAGGATGTGCGTGTGGGTCGCGAAGCCGCCCGACAGTTCCCACCCGCGGCGCATGCGCTCGTGCCCGTACTTCTGGAGGCTGATGCACTGCTGCGGTACGCCACGCCGGCACCGCGCGCACCGGCCGCAGGGAACGGCCGCAGACCAGACGACGCGTTCGCCGAGCGCCACCCGCTTGCCGTCGGTCGTCTTGGCGCCGCCGCGGCCGAGCGCGATCACGCGACCCACCTGCTCGTGGCCCAGCACCAGCGGGGTGGAGGCCGCGTGGCGGCCCAGGACGGTCTCGACGTCGGATCCGCAGACCGTCGCGAGCTCCACCTCCACCAGGGCGTCGCCTGGCGCCAGCCGGACGCCGGGAACCGCGACCGCTTCGTGCGTGTGCCCCGGGCCCGGCCACACCATCGCGGTGGCCGACGGATACACGCTCACCCCCATGCCCAGGCTCGCCGGCGGCTCGACGACGCGTGGGGTCACTGCCTTGATCGTCACCGCAGCGTCTGCCCCTCCGGCCGGTCGTCTGCGCCCGTCTCGTCGAGATCATCGACGTCCCCCGCGTCGCGGAGCGCGTCCAGGTCGCTGAAGTCGGCTCCGTCGGCGTCCGGCTCGTCCACGTCGGTCACCTCGTCGACGTCGGCGTACTCCTCGTATTCGTCATCGTCGTCGTCATCGACGTCGTCGAGGCGGTCCGCGCCCTCCAGCGCGTCGAGGCCCTCCAGCGCGTCGGGGCCCTCCAGCGCCTCCAGGCCCAGCAGTTCGCCGAGGTCGGCGACGCTCGCCACCACGGCGTCGGCGCCGGCTTCGGAGAGTGCGCGCTCGTCGTCCGACCCGGTCAGCACACCGACGACGAGGCCCGCTCCGGCGGCCAGGCCGCCGGCGACATCGGCCGTGGCGTCGCCGACGACGACCATTCCGTCGACGCTCGACGCGCCGACACGCAGCAGCGCCGTCAGCGGGAGGTCGGGATAGGGTCCGCCGCGGCCTGCATCCTCGGGAGTGAGGGTGAGGTCGGCGAGCCCGCGCCAGCCCACGGCGGCAAGCACCGCGTCGGTCGTGGCGCGCGAGAGGCCGGCGGTCAGCACGACCGAGACACCGATGGCGCGCAACCGGCGGATGAGCTCCTCGGCTCCCGCTACGGCCCGGACGCCGCCGTGGGAGGCGAGCTCGGCGTAGGCGGACTCGAAGACGGCGGCGGCGTGCTGAGCCTGGTCCTCGTCGTCACTGAGGGCGCGGAAGACCGCGATCGTCGATCGGCCGGCGCTCGCCTGAAGGAACGCGACGGCGCGGTCGAGCTCGTCGTCCATCCCGGCGATGCCCGCAGCATCGGCCGCACGCTCGAACGCGCGCTCGACCAGCCCGTCGTCGACCACGGTCGTCCCCGTGAGGTCGAGCACCACGACCTCCAGGTCGGCCAGGTCATCGAGGTCGTCGGCGGGAGCAGCGATGTCGGCGTCGATGATCGCGGCGTCGTCGAACTCGCTCGTGATGAGTCCTTCAGGGGACATGGCGGGGGCCTTTCGGAGCGGTCGTCGAGGTCGGCGACTGGAGTGGTCGGGTGGAGTGTTCGCGGGCGGATGGACAGGGTCGGCGGGAGCGCCGGCGAGGTCAGCGGGAGCGGGCGGCTCCTGCTGCGGTCAGGACGCCGGGCGCGGTCGAGAAGAGCTCGTCGACGACCCGGTCGGCGAGGCCGAGCCCGGTGGCCATACCGGCTCCCCCCGTCACGGAGACGACCCGGACGGACGGCGCCGGCGACGATACGAGGAAGTCGTCGGGCGCCACGGCGTCGATACCCTGCCACCGCTCCAGAACACGCGTGACGCCGAGACCGAACAGCGCGCGGGTGCGCTCGAGGAGCAGCTCGAAGGCGACCTCCGACTGGAACGGCGGGACGTCGTCGCCGCGAGTGCGGGTCGCGCCGACGACGAGGGACCCGTC
The DNA here is from genome assembly GCF_945957465.1 of uncultured Leifsonia sp. Lineage (GTDB taxonomy): Bacteria > Actinomycetota > Actinomycetes > Actinomycetales > Microbacteriaceae > Leifsonia. The sequence continues at coordinate 22,591 of NZ_CAMFLC010000038.1, read as the reverse complement.
GGGTCGCTGTACGCAGCCGAGGTCGGTGTCCAGAGCGGCCAGCACCGGATCCTCCAGCGCCAGCCGCTCACGCAGCGACTGAGCACTGGGGGTGTGCGCGAAACCGGGGAGACGCACGAGCGACCATCCGGTGAGCACCGGTGCGGCGAGCGCTTCGTCGAGTTCGGCCTCCAGCAGCATCATGTCCAGGCCGCAGCGCTGGATGCCGTGCGTCTCCGCGATCCCCGGGAAGAGCCGATCGACGTCCTGGTTCACGGCGACGACCACCGCGTCGGCCGACACCCGGCCCCGTGACGTGTGCACGCGTCCCGTCTCGACGCCGGTCACGGCGGTCTGCCAGAAGAAGTCGACCCCGTGCGCGTCCAGCCAGCGCGCGATCGCGGGGGCGGCCTCGCGCGGATCGACCTGGAGGTCGGAGGGCAGGAAGGCGCCGCCGGCCGCGACACCGTCGCCCGCGGGGATCCGCTCGCGCACCTGGGCGGGGGTGAGCATCCGCACGTCGTGACCGCCGCGCCGGTCGCGGAACTCCTCCAGCACCGCCAGTTCGTCCGGTGCCTGAGCGACCACCACCGCTCCGGACTCGCGCAACCAGAACCCCGTCTCGACCGAGAGCGTCAACCAGAGCTCGCGCGCCAGGTCGGCGTAGGAACGCGCCTCACCCTCCTGGCCGGTGATGCCGAGGTGACCGGCGTTGCGCACGGAGGCGCCGTTCACGCCCGATGCCCGGTCGACGACGGCGACGGTCAGACCGCGGCGCAGAGCCGCGACGGCATGGCCGAGACCGACGATCCCGCCGCCGACGATCGCGAGGTCGTAATGCCTGCCCATGCCCGTCTCCCGTCCGCGTCCCGACGCAGCGTCTCCACGCTAGGAGGCAGCGACGACGATGACGGCAACTCCGGGTAACCGGCTGGTGAACGGACGCGGACGCGCGGGTGCCGGAGAGGCTCACGGCCCTCCATCCGAAACCAGGTGTTGCACTTTCGTGACGATCGACGCAGAATCGCAACATGACGGCCAATGAGAACACGCGCGAGTTCGATCCGGACATCGTGACGGACTTCCGCGACCGGATGTCGTACGGGTCATATCTGGACCTCGACACCCTGCTCAGCGCTCAGAAGCCGGTGAGCGTTCCCGAGCACCACGACGAGTTGCTCTTCATCATCCAGCACCAGACGACGGAGCTCTGGCTCAAGCTCGTGCTCCACGAGCTGGAGGACGCGCGCGATCTGCTCCGCGCCGACCAGCTCCCGCCGGCGCTCAAGCGCATCGCGCGCGTCAAGCACATCCAGAAGACCCTCACCGAGCAGTGGTCGGTGCTCGCGACGCTGACGCCGACCGAATACGCACAGTTCCGCGGATTCTTGGGCAACTCGTCCGGCTTCCAGTCGTATCAGTACCGCGCTGTGGAGTTCGTCCTCGGCAACAAGAACCGGCGCATGCTCACCGTGTTCCGCGACGATCCCGCCGCCCTCGCCCTGCTGACCGGCCTGCTGGAGGCACCCAGCGTCTACGACGAGTTCCTGCGCTATCTCGCCCGCGCCGGGCACGCCGTGCCGCGATCGGTGCTCGAGCGCGACGTGACGAACGCCCACGTCTTCAGCCCGGACCTCGTCCCGGTCTTCCGCGATATCTACGATCACGCCGCGGAGCACTGGAGCGAATACGAGGCCTGCGAAGAGCTGGTCGATCTCGAGGACAACTTCCAGCTCTGGCGCTTCCGCCACCTCAAGACGGTGCAGCGCACGATCGGCATGAAGATCGGCACCGGCGGCTCGAGCGGGGTGAGCTTCTTGCAGAAGGCCCTCGACCTCACCTTCTTCCCCGAGCTCTTCGCCGTGCGCACCGAGATCGGCGCGCCGGAGTGAACGACCACGGATCCGCAGCGCCTCCGCCCGCCGATCGGCCGAACCTCGTCACCGTGGACGCCCTCTGGACCGGCGACGGATTCGCCGGCCCGACCGCGCTCTCCATCGGCGATGGGATCCTGCACGCGATCACCGCCGACCGCGCCGCGCACGCGGTCGGCCGAGGCGCCAGCCCTGTGGACCGGGAACGGATCGACGCGCCGGGCGTCCTGCACCTCGGCGGCACGCTCATCCCGTCGCTCACGGACCACCACACACATCTCGGTCTCAGCGACCCTGCCGCCCTCTTCCGCGGCGGTATCACCCACGCGGTCGACCTCGGCTGGATCCCCGCAGTCGCCGCCGGCTGGCTGCCCGACCGTCCCGACCGTCCCGCGATCGCCATCGCCGGCGCCCTGCTCACCGCTCCCGGCGGCTACCCCGTCACAGCGGGGTGGGCCCCGCCCGGTGCGTCTAAAGAGGTCGGCGGACCGCGGGAGGCGGTGAACGCGGTGCAGGAACAGGTCATGACCGGAGCCTCCCGCATCAAGGTCGCGCTCAACAGCGATGCCGGCGAAACGGTGGACGACGTGACTCTGAGTGCGATTGTGGAGGAGTCACACGCAACCGGTCTCCCCGTGGTCGCGCACACCCAGGGAGCCGGCCAGGCCGCCCGCGCCGTGCGAGCGGGTGTCGACCAGCTCGCCCACACGCCGTTCTCCGAACGCCTCGACGACTCCCTCCTGGCCGAAGCGGCCGAAGCGGGGATGTCGTGGATCAGCACCCTGGACATCCACGGCTGGGGCACATACACCGCGAGCTTCCGCTTGGCGGTCGACAATCTGCGCCGGTTCGCCGCCCGCGGCGGACGGGTGCTCTACGGCACGGACCTCGGCAACGGCGACCTCCCCGTCGGCGTGAACGCGCGCGAGCTCGCCGCGATCCGGCAGGCGGGCCTCGATGGTCCCGCGCTCATCCGCACGATCGCCGGCTCGCCCACCCACGCCGACTCCGCCTCCGCCTCCGCCTCCGCCGCCGGCGCCGGCGCCGCCGCGACCGTTGCGCTCGGCCCTCGCATCGCCTGGATCCCCTCCGTTCCCCCCGCCGACCCCGGCCGGCTCCCCGGCTGGCTGGCCACCGCACGCGGCCTCTTCGTCTCCGACCTCGCCTCCCCGGCTCCTGCGCCCGCGACGCAGACCGCGACACAGACCGGCACAGCAGCCACGAACACAGCGGCCGCTCCCACCGACCGCACAACCCTCCGACAGGAGCACCCATGACCGACACCCCGACCGACGACCCGTTCGCCGACGACGGCGCCCTCGACGGCGACGCCATGGCGGCCGCCCGCGGCCTCGACGCGGCCGACCCGCTCGCGCACTACCGCGAGCGCTTCGTCGGCGTCACGCCGAGCACAGCCGCCGCCACCCCTCCCGTACCCGGCGACCTGGCCGTGCCCGAGCCCGTCCGCGCCTATTTCGACGGCAACTCGCTCGGGCGGCCCACCATCGCGAGCGTCGAGCGCCTCCAGCGCTTCGTGATCGACGCCTGGGGCGGCCGACTCATCCGGGGCTGGGACGAGGAGTGGATGGAGCTCCCCTTCCGCATCGGCGACGATCTCGCAGCGACGACCCTCGGCGCCGCCGCGGGGCAGGTCTTCATCGGCGACTCGACCACCGTCCTGCTCTACAAGCTGGCTCGTGCTGCCGTCGACTCGCTACCCCAACGCAGCGAGATCGTGCTCGACACGGACAACTTCCCCACCGATCGCTACGTGCTCGACGGGATCGCGCGCGAGCGCGGTCTCCACCTCGTCTGGATCGAGGCCGACACCGAAGCGGGCGTCACGCCCGAGCAGGTCGCCGCGGCGGTCGGTCCGCGGACCGCCCTGGTCGTGCTGAGTCACGTCGCTTACCGGTCGGGGTTCCTCGCGGACGCCCGGGCGATCACGCGCATCGTGCACGACGCCGGGGCTCTGGTGCTGTGGGACCTCTGCCATTCCGCCGGATCCGTGCCGGTCGAGCTCGACGCGTGGGGTGTCGACCTCGCGGTCGGCTGCACGTACAAATACCTCAACGGCGGTCCGGGCTCGCCCGCCTTCGGCTACGTGAACGCACGCCTGCAGAGCAGGCTGGTCCAGCCGATCCAGGGGTGGATGGGGGTGCGCGACGTGTTCCTGATGGGTCCCGAGTACCAGCCGGCGGACGGCCTCCGGCGCTTCCTCTCCGGAACCCCGCCGATCGTCGGGATGCTCGCCCTCCAGGACACCGTCGCGATGATCCGCGAGTGCGGCATCCAGGCGATCCGCGACAAGTCGGTCGCGCTCACCGAGTTCGCGGTGCGGCTCGCGGAGACCTGGCTGGCCCCCCTGGGCGTCGCCCTCGCCAGCCCCCGCGACCCCGAGCGGCGCGGAGGCCACATCACCCTGAACCACCCCGCGATGAGGGAGGTCACCGCCCGGCTCTGGGAGCGCGACGTCATCCCCGACTACCGCGACCCGGGGGGGCTCCGCATCGGCCTGTCGCCGTTGAGCACGAGCTTCGAGGAGGTCGCCGTCGGCCTGGCCGCCGTGCGCGACGTCCTCGGGGAGCTGATCCACGAGTGACCGCGATCCGCGAAGACCTCGAGGCGCGCAGCGGGTCGGCGACCGCCCTGCTGCGCACGGTCGTCGGCAGTACGCTGCGTCCGATCGGCGACTGGATGAGCGCGGCGGGCGCCGTCGAACTGATGGGAGCACTCGGTTTCCCCGCCGCGACCGCCCGCTCCAGCCTGGCCCGGCTCTGCTCGCGCGGCGTCCTCATCCGGGAGCCGCGCGGCACCGTCGCCGGGTACGCCCTCGACCCGGAGGCCGTGCCGATGCTGGAGCGCGGCGACGCACGCATCTTCGGCCGGCCCGCCTCCGCGTCGCACTGGTGCCTCGTCTCGTTCTCCTTCCCCGAACATCAGCGGGCGCAGCGCCATCAGCTGCGCCGGCGCCTCGCCGCGCTCGGCTGCGGCACGGTCGCCGACGGCCTGTGGATCGGCCCCGAGCGCCTCGAGCCCGAGCTCGCCGAGGTCGCGGCGGAGTTCGGCGCCGACCTCTTCGTCGGGGCACGGCCCGCCGACGTCGCGGCCGGGGTCGCCCGCTGGTACGACCTGGACGCGATCCGCGCGCTCCACGACTCGTTCATCGCGCGGTTCGGCAGCGCGACGGCGCCCGGCGACGACAGGGCCGATGGCAGGAGCGACGGCAGGGCCGACGACGGAGCCGACGGCACCTCTGACGCCGAGGCGTTCGCACTGTGGATCCGCGTGCTCGACGAGTGGCGGGTGATCCCCTACCGCGACCCGGGCCTCCCCGCCGGCGCACTTCCGCCGGGCTGGCCCGGCGAGGCCTCCGCTGCCCTCTTCGCGCGACTCCACCGCGATCTCGGACCGCGCGCCATCGCTTTCGCCTCGCGCGTCGCGACCGCGGCCGGCGCCGAGGCCCGCGACCCCGGCACGCCCGGTTCCTAGGCACCGTTCGCCACCGTCGTCCTGGCGGTGTCGCGGGGACGGTAGAATCGCTGCTGGCCCCGGATGCGCGAGTGAAGCGGAGATCACCCTTGTCGACGATCGTTGTTGAAGTCATGCCGAAGGCAGAGCTGCTCGACCCGCAGGGCAAGGCGGTCGCCGGTGCCCTGGCCCGCATCGGCAAGGGGCAGTTCTCGGGAGTCCGCGTGGGCAAGCGCTTCGAGCTGACCGTCGACGGCCCCATCGACGACGCGACCAAGGCGGCTGTCACCGAGATCGCGAACGAGATCCTCTCCAACTCGGTCATCGAGGATGTCGTGGGCATCCACTACCCCGAGGGCGACGCCTGATGCGGATCGGCGTCATCACCTTCCCCGGCTCGCTCGACGACCGGGACGCCCTGCGCGCCGTCCGGCTGGCCGGCGCCGAGCCGGTGGCGCTCTGGCACGGCGACCACGACCTCCAGGGCGTCGACGCGCTCGTGCTGCCCGGCGGCTTCAGCTATGGCGACTACCTGCGCTGCGGCGCCATCGCGAGCCTCTCGCCCATCATGACGGAGGTCGTGGACGCGGCCGGCCGGGGGATGCCCGTCCTCGGCATCTGCAACGGCTTCCAGATGCTGGCGGAGGCGCACCTCGTCGCCGGCGGCCTCATCCGCAACGACCACGGCAACTTCATCCGCCGCGACCAGCACCTCGTGGTCGAGAACACGAGCACGCCGTGGACGAGCGGGTTCGAGCAGGGCCAGGAGATCATCATCCCGCTCAAGAACGGCGAGGGCGGCTTCATCGCCTCGGCCGAGGAGCTGAAGCGGCTCGAGGGCGAAGGCCTCGTGGTGTTCCGCTACACGCGCGTCAACCCCAACGGCTCGCTCGACGACATCGCCGGTGTGCGCAACGAGCGCGGCAACGTCGTCGGCCTCATGCCGCACCCCGAGCACGCGGTCGAGCCCGGCTTCGGCCCCGACACCGCGCACGCGATGCGCTCGGGCACCGGCGGTCTCACCTTCTTCACCAGCGTCATCCGCTCCGCCCTCGTCGAGGCGTAGTCCCCCCGCACTCCGTTCCGGAGTTCTGCACGCGACACACCGTGTTCGGGCGTACACGGCTCCGGAATCGACGGCTGCTCAGCCGAGGGCCGTGTATACGACCACGCGGAGGTCGGGGTGGTCGGTGGGCGTGAGCTGGTGATGCTCGAGGCGCACGTCGCCGTCCTCGGGGTGCCGGAACCGGCGCTCGCGCGACGCGAAGCCCCGGATGTCGTAGCGGTCCCAGGCCTCCCGGAACTCCGGGCTCGCCTCCCGCAACCGCGCGACCAGCGCGCGCACCGCCGGGTCGCCCGCGCGCGTACCCGTCTCGGCGCGGAACTCCGCCAGGAATCGCGCGCTGGTCTCCTCCCAATCCGGCAACAGCTCGCGCACGGCGGGGTCGGTGTAGGCGAGCCAGAGGAGGTTGCGGTCTTCGCGCGACGCCCGGGCGACGTTCGGGTACAACCGCGTGTACGCCGTGTTCCAGCCGGCGATGCCCCAGTCCGGGGCCAGCGCGAACGCCGGGTTGTCGCCGAGGGCGTCGAGCAGGCGCTGAACGTGGGCCGGCGCGTCCTCCACGGGCCTCGTCCCGATCGGCGCCGGGAGGCCGAAACCGGCGAGCGACAGCAGGTACTCGTGCTCGGAGGCCGACAGCCGCAGCGTGCGCGCCACCGCGTCGAGCACCGACCGCGACGGGTTGATCGGCCGTCCCTGCTCCAGCCAGGTGTACCAGGTGACGCTGACGCCGGAGAGGTAGGCGACCTCCTCACGGCGGAGGCCTCTGTCGCGCGACCGGCCCACGGGCGGGAGGCCGTAGTCGGCACGCGCGGCCTGCTCGCGCCTGCTGCGCAGGAACCGCCCTAGCTCCGCGCGTGCTCCGTCCGCATCCACGCGTCGATACTAGTGCTCCCACTACTAGTATCAGCAGCGTCTTCCGGGCACGGCAACGCACCCGCAGCATGAGACCATGCCCGCTCTTCGCTCCCGCACTGTCACCCACGGCCGCAACATGGCCGGCGCCCGCGCCCTCCTGCGCGCCGCCGGCGTCGCCCGGGAGGACTTCGGCAAGCCGATCGTCGCCGTCGCGAACAGCTTCACCGAGTTCGTCCCCGGCCACACCCACCTGCAGCCGGTCGGTCGCGTCGTGTCGCAGGCCGTGCAGGCCGCCGGCGGCATCCCGCGCGAGTTCAACACGATCGCGGTCGACGACGGGATCGCCATGGGGCACGGCGGCATGCTCTACTCGCTGCCGTCGCGCGAGCTGATCGCCGACTCGGTCGAGTACATGGTCAACGCGCACTGCGCCGACGCCCTGGTCTGCGTCTCCAACTGCGACAAGATCACGCCGGGAATGCTCCTGGCCGCTCTGCGCCTGAACATCCCGACGGTCTTCGTCTCCGGCGGACCGATGGAGGGCGGCCGCACGGTGCTGGTCGACGGCACGGTGCGCAAGCTCGACCTGATCTCGGCCATCGCCGACTCGGCGAACGACGCCGTGTCCGACTCCGAGCTGCTCCGCATCGAGGAGAACGCGTGCCCGACCTGCGGCTCCTGCTCGGGGATGTTCACCGCGAACTCGATGAACTTCCTCACCGAGGCGCTGGGCCTGGCGCTCCCCGGCAACGGGTCGACGCTCGCCACGCACACGGCCCGCAAGGCGCTGTACGAGAAGGCGGGCGCGACGGCCGTCGAGCTGGCGCACCGCTACTACGACCAGGACGACGCGTCGGTGCTTCCCCGCTCCATCGCGACCAGCGCCGCCTTCGGCAATGCGATGGCGCTCGACATCGCGATGGGCGGGTCGACCAACACGATCCTGCATCTGCTCGCGGCGGCACGCGAGGGCGGCATCGACTACGACCTCACCGACATCGACGCGCTGTCCCGCAGGGTTCCGTGCCTGTCCAAGGTCGCCCCGAACGGTGCCGCCCTGGTGGAGGACGTGCACCGCGCCGGCGGCGTCCCCGCCCTTCTCGGCGAGCTGGACCGGGCCGGCCTGCTCGACCGCGACGTGCACTCGATCCACGCGCCGTCGCTGCAGGCGTGGCTGTCGGAGTGGGACATCCGCGGCGGCTCGGCCTCCCCCGAGGCGATCGAGCTGTTCCACGCCGCACCGGGCGGCGTGCGTTCGTCCGCCGCCTTCTCGCAGTCGGAGCGGTGGCACGAGCTCGACCGGGATGCGTCGGCCGGCGTCATCCGCGACGTGGCGCACGCGCACTCGAAGGACGGCGGCCTCGCCATCCTGCGCGGCAACCTGGCCCCCGACGGCGCCGTCGTGAAGACCGCGGGCGTGGACGAGAGCATCCTCGCCTTCTCCGGCCCGGCCGTGGTCGTGGACTCGCAGGAGGCCGCGGTCGAGGCGATCCTGGGCAAGCGCGTCAAGGAGGGCGATGTGGTCGTCATCCGCTACGAAGGCCCGCGCGGCGGCCCGGGGATGCAGGAGATGCTGTACCCGACGTCGTTCCTGAAGGGCCGCGGCCTGGGCGCGAAGTGCGCGCTCATCACCGACGGACGGTTCTCGGGCGGAACCTCCGGCCTGTCCATCGGGCATGTCTCGCCGGAGGCGGCGGCCGGCGGCCTGATCGCCCTCGTCGAGGACGGCGACACGATCTCGATCGATGTGCACTCGCGCGCGCTGCGCCTGGACGTCCCCGACGCCGTGCTGGACGCCCGCCGCGAGGCTCTGGAGGCCGGCCGCGGCTACCGGCCCCTGGACCGCGACCGCCCGGTGTCGGCCGCGCTGCGGGCGTACGCGGCGATGGCGCTCTCGGCCGACCAGGGCGCCGCCCGCGACGTCGACCAGCTCACACGCGCAACGGTCCCGGCCTCCTGAACGGTCGCCGAGGGGCGATCGAGGGGCAGCCGAAGGGCGCGTAAACGCCTCTAAAGACGGGTTTTAGCGGCGTTAGCGCGCCCTTCGGCCGCCCCTCACGCCTCCAGCCGATACGCCTCCATCCGGCAGCCCGCGGAGCCCGTTCCCCCAGCCCGCATCCTGCCGCTGTGCGCGTCCGACAGGGGCCCGAGCGCCGGTAGACTTGCCCTATCCCCGCCACCCCCAGCAGCCTGGAGTGCCCGCGTGACCGACACCTCAATCCAGCACGTCGTCGACACCGTCGCGAACGCCGCCGCGACGCCGGAGAAAGAGCAGCCGTACGCGGCTCTCGGCCTCAAGAGCGACGAGTACGCGCGCATCCGTGAGATCCTCGGCCGGCGCCCCACCTCCGGGGAGCTGGCGATGTACTCGGTCATGTGGTCGGAGCACTGCTCCTACAAGTCGTCGAAGATCTACCTGCGCCAGTTCGGGCAGAAGGTCTCACCGACGATGAAGAAGAACCTCATGGTGGGCATGGGCGAGAACGCCGGGGTCGTCGATGTCGGCGAAGGCTGGGCCGTCACCTTCAAGGTCGAGTCGCACAACCACCCGTCGTACATCGAGCCGTTCCAGGGCGCCGCGACGGGCGTCGGCGGCATCGTGCGCGACATCATCTCGATGGGCGCACGCCCCGTCGCGGTGATGGACCAGCTGCGCTTCGGCGCGATCGACCAGGCCGACACGGCACGCGTGGTCCACGGCGTCGTCTCCGGCATCTCGTTCTACGGAAACTGCCTCGGCCTCCCGAACATCGGCGGCGAGACCTACTTCGACCCGGTATACCAGGGCAACCCGCTGGTCAACGCCCTCTCGGTCGGCGTGCTGCGCCATGAAGACCTGCATCTGGCCAACGCGTCCGGAATCGGCAACAAGGTCGTGCTGTTCGGCGCCCGCACGGGTGGCGACGGCATCGGCGGTGCGAGCATCCTGGCCTCCGACACGTTCTCGGCCGGCGGCCCGACCAAGCGCCCCGCCGTGCAGGTCGGCGACCCGTTCGCCGAGAAGGTGCTCATCGAGTGCTGCCTCGAGCTCTACCGCGACAAGCTCGTCGAGGGCATCCAAGACCTGGGTGCCGCCGGGATCTCGTGCGCCACCTCCGAGCTCGCCTCCAACGGCGACGGCGGCATGTTCATCGAGCTCGACAGCGTGTTGCTGCGCGACCCCACGCTCACGGCCGAGGAGATCCTCATGTCCGAGAGCCAGGAGCGCATGATGGCGGTCGTCAAGCCCGAGCTGCTCGACGCCTTCCTCGCCGTCACGGCCAAGTGGGATGTCGAGACCAGCGTGCTCGGCGAGGTCACCGACACGGGCCGCCTCGTCATCAACTGGCGGGGCGAGGAGATCGTCAACGTCGACCCGCGCACCGTCGCGGTCGACGGGCCGGTCTACGAGCGCCCGGTCGCCTACCCGGCGTGGATCGACGCCCTCCAGGCCGACTCCGCGTCCGTGCTGCCCCGCCCGGCATCCGGCGACGCGCTGCGCGAGCAGACGCTCGCCCTCCTCGGCAGCGCCAACCTGGCCGACAAGAGCTGGATCACCGACCAGTACGACTACTTCGTCGGCGGCAACACCGCGCTCGCTTTCCCAGACGACTCCGGCATGATCCGGGTCGACGAGGAGAGCGGGCTCGGCTTCGCGATCGCGACCGACGCCAACGGCCGCTACTGCCAGCTCGACCCGAAGCAGGGCGCCAAGCTCGCCCTCGCGGAGGCCTACCGCAACGTGGCCGCCTCCGGCGCCGTGCCGGTCGCGGTCACCGACTGCCTCAACTTCGGCAGCCCCGAGAACCCCGAGGTCATGTGGCAGTTCTCGCAGGCGGTCGAGGGTCTCTCCGACGCCTGCCTCGAGCTCGAGGTCCCGGTCACCGGTGGCAACGTCTCGTTCTACAACCAGACCGGGGACACCCCGATCTTCCCGACGCCCGTCGTCGGGGTGCTCGGCGTGATCGACGACGTCGCCCGCCGCATCCCCGCCGGCTGGCAGGACGAGGGCGAGAACATCTACCTGCTCGGCATCACGCGTGAGGAGCTCGACGGTTCGGCGTGGGCGGGCACCGTTCACGGCCACCTCGGCGGCCGCCCGCCGGCGGTCGACCTCGCCGCGGAGCGCACGCTGGCCGAGGCACTCCACGCGGCGTCGCAGGAGGGCCTCATCTCATCGGCGCACGACCTCGCCGACGGCGGCCTGATCCAGGCGCTCGCTGAGAGCGTGATGCGGTTCGGTGTGGGTGCACGTGTCTGGCTGGGCGAGCTTCAGGAGCGCGACGGCGTCGACGCGGCGACCGCGCTCTTCAGCGAATCCACCGCGCGCGTCATCGTGTCGGTTCCGCGCGAGGACGACGTGAAATTCCGTGGGCTGTGCGAGGGACGCGGCGTTCCTCTCCTGCGCATCGGCGTCACCGACGCCGAGCTCGGCACCCAGCCGGTCCTCGAAGTGCAGGACCTCTTCACCATCGGTGTCGAGGAGCTGCGCGGCGTGCACCGCTCGACCCTCCCCGAGCACTTCGGCCCGACGGTCGCCTGACGTTCCGCTCGAAGCGCGGCTTCACGTGACGAGGTCGGCCTGTCGGCGCGTGAAGAGACGGACGCGCTGCTGCGTGAGCAGAATCCCGGCGAGGACGATCACCGCGCCGACGGGCTCGTTCCAGCTCAGATGTTCGCCGAGCACGAGGATGCCGAGCGCGACTCCGACCACCGGCGTCACATAGGTCACCCCGGAGGTCGCCGTGGGACCCCAGGCCCGCAGCACGTTCATGTTCCAGATGTAGACGACGCCGGTCCCGAGGGCTCCGAGCGCGAGCAGACTGAGCAGCACAGGCCAGCTGAACCTGATCGGCGAGAGTGCCACGACCGGCGTGAGCACGAGCATGATCGCCGCCGCGAGCCCGATGTTGAGGAACGCGACGGTGGTGGCGGGGATGTCCCGGTGGCTGATGAAGCGCCGGATGTAGCCGAAGCTGAAGCCGTAGCAGGTCACGGCGCCGAGGCACGCCAGCTGTCCCCACACGCTTCCGGAGAGCGCCGCGATCGACCAGGGGCCGACCACGACGACCACGCCAACGACTCCTACGAGCACGCCGAGCACCTGGTCACGGTTGAGCCTCTCCACCCGGAAAGCGGCGGTCGCGAGGATCGCCGTCGTGATCGGCGTGACGGCGTTGTAGATGCTCGCGAGGCTCGATGACACGTACTGCTCGGCCCAGGCGAACAGGAGGAACGGAACCACGCAGTAGGTGATCGCCACGACCACGAAGTGGAGGTACACGATGGGCTGCCGCGGAAGGCGGCTTCGGGTGGCGAGCACGATGATCCCGAGCGTCACCGCACCGAAGATCAGCCGAGCCCATGCCACCTGACCGAAGGCGACGCCCTCGAGCGCCACTTTCATGAACAGGAAGCTGGCACCCCAGACGAGGCCCATGGCGATGAACTGCAGAGCGACCTTCACCCGTCGAGGCTACTGCCCACCGCCGACGGCCTACCGGCGCGAATCGGACGACGCGTTCAGTCCCGTACCGGGCGGGACACCGCCTCGGGCAGGCCGCCGCCGGGGAACCGGGCGTTCGCCGCGGTCATGTACTGCTTCCACACCCGGTGGCGGAGGGTGTCGGCTTGGATACCTCCCACCTTCGACCGCCGCAGCGAGACGCCGCCCGTGACATTGCCCACCCAGACAGCCGTCGCCAGCGTCGTGGTCGCGCCGACAAACCAGGTGTCCTTCTCGGAGTCCGTCGTGCCGGTCTTTCCGAAGACGGGCACGCCGTCGCGCGGGTTGGAGGCGCTCCCGGTGCCTCCGGTGATCACGCTCTCGAGAGCCGACGCCATTGTGGCGGCGACTTCCGGCGCGACCGCCGCGGAGCACGCACTCTGCGGAACCGGCACATCCGATCCGTCCGGCGCCACGATCCGCTCGATCGCGATCGGCGAGCAGTACACGCCTTTGTTGGCGATGGCCGCGAATGCGGAGGCCATCCGTACCGGTGACACCTCATTGGTGCCGAGCACGTCCGAAACGTAGGACGTCAGCTCCTTGCCGTCGGCGCGCTTGAGTCCGAAGGCCTCCGCCGTCTTGCGGATCTCGCACTGGTCCAGTTTCTGGGCCATCGAGAAGAACGCGCCGTTGACCGACCCCGCCGTGGCCGCCCGCACCGACATGGTGCCGGGGCGCTGCGCTCCGTCGTTCTTCGGGGAGTACGAACCGGAACCCGTGCCCTGGCAGCTGTCCTTGAAGGTGGACAGGTTGAGTGGCCGTGCATCCCCGTTGACCGGGTCGCTGAGCGACCGTCCGTCCTTGAGCCACTCGGCCAGCGTGAAGACCTTGTATGTCGATCCCGCCTGGAAGCCGCTTGATCCGCCGTAGTCGTAGTCGGCTCCGTAGTTGATAGCCGTGTTGCCCGCGGACGCCGCGTCGGGGTCGGCGTTGAAGTCTTTGTTCTGGGCCATCGCGAGGATCTTTCCGGTACCCGGCTCGACGGTGACGAGGGACGAGCCGATGTCGAGCACATCCGTGCTGCGCGGAACGTACTCGTCGACCGCGCTCACGGCCGCGGCCTGGAGGTCGAGGTCGAGTGTCGTGAAGATGTCGTAGCCACCGCGTGTCAGCGTGCTGTAATTCGCGTCCTTCGGGTCGGTGAGGACCTTCTCGTTCTCGATGACGCGCTGCACGTAATCGCAGAAGAAGCCGGCCCCGAGCGGGTTCGCGGCGTGGCAGCCGGTGGAGGGCGGTGTGATCTTCGGCTCGACCGGGGTCGCGATGGCCTCGTCGTACTGCGCCTGCGTGATGGTGCGCTGCTTGAGCATGGCCGGGAGGACGTCGTTGTCGCGACGGAACGTGTTGTCGCCGATGTTGTCCGGGTCGTCGATGCGCAGCCCGTTCGGCTCGTTGACCATCGCGACGAGCGAGGCGGCCTGCGCGAGCGTGAGGTCGGACGCGTTCACGCCGAAGTAGTACTCCGCCGCCGCCTGGATGCCGTAGACCGAACCGCCGAAGTGCGCGATGTTGAGGTAGCCGAGCAGGATCTGCTGTTTGGTAAGGCTCTTCTCGAGGCTGATCGCGAGACGCATCTCACGGAGCTTCCTGTCCAGGCTCGTCTTCACGGCCTCTTCATAGGCGGCCTCCCGCTCGTCCTTGTCGCGGATGGCCTCGGCCCGCTGCACGAGAATGTTCTTGACGTACTGCATCGAGATGGTCGATGCGCCCGAGCCGACCTCGCCGGAGGCGGCGTTGCCGATCGCGGCCCGGACCGCCGAGGTGACGTCGACTCCGCCGTGCCGATAGAACCGCGGGTCCTCTGTCGACACCACGGCGTCTTTCGCGAAGAGGGAGATCGCCTCCCACGGCACGTTCTTCCTGTTCTGCTCGTAGACCGAGGCCAGCAGCACCGGCTCGCCGGCCGCGTTCTTCGCGTAGATATCCGTCGTCTGCGCGAGCGCGTCGGGGGTCAGGGCTTCCGGCATCGTCTCGAAGAGCTGGACGCCCGTCTCCGCTGCGACGCCCGCGACGGCGACGACCGGTGCCACCAGCGCGCTGATGAGCACGCCGGCAGTCGCACTGAGCCCGAGAAAGCCCGCAGCCGCCGCAAGCCGTCGCGGCCGGGACTGAGGTCCGGGGTGGTTCTGAGTCGGGTCTTGTGCGGCCAACGCTCTCGCCTCTCTGTCGGGTGTGGCCGTCGCGCCGTCGGCCGCGCCACAACAGCCAGGTTCTCACAGTGACCTGTGAAAACACGGCATGCGACATATCAAATGGGCCGTGACGATAGAGCTCCCGCGAACTTGAGAAATGTAGCGTTTTACCTCAAGCATTTTCGTGTTAGCCTTGCCTTGGAACTGTGAGTACCAATGTCACATTGTTGTTGATCGAGAACCCCTCCCCCGAAAGCTAAAGACTCCGAAATGAATCAGGAATTCGAACCCAACGGCGCCTCGGCGCCGGAGAAGACACCCTCCCTCTCCCGACGCACCGTCCTCGGCACTGCCGCGTGGGCAGCGCCCGCGATCGCATTGTCCGTCGCCTCTCCGGCCGCGGCTGCGTCGACCTCCCCCACCAACGCCCTCACCCTCGATGCCAACCCGAAGGTCCCCGTCAATGCGACCTTCGATGTCGTGGCGACGCTCATGGGCACCGCCGTCTCGAGCAAGTCGACCGTGTTCTCCTCCGGTTCCGGCGGATTTACCTTCCCGTCGGGCAATTCGACGGTGACCGACGCTCTCGGAGAGGCGGTCGTCACCGCGAAGGCACCGGCCACGCCCGGCACCTACGTCATCACGGCCACCATCCCTGCGCTGAATCTCACCGCGACCATCACGATCCAGGTGACGGGAATGGCCCTCTACACGGCCACCAAAGCCGCCAGCGGCTGGAAGATGAGCGACGTCGGCATCTCTGACGCTCAGCAGGTCTTGGTCGGCTCGGGATACTACTGGGCCCTCCAAGACGGCGTGGCATACGTCATCGGCGCCGCCTCCACCACGGTTGCAACCCCGGACACGTACACCGCCGCCAAGGCGCCCGGCAAGATCGCACAGCTCGAAGTCCGGCCGAACAACGGCGCGTACGCCGCGGCGCTCGGTGTCGACGGCACCTACTACCAGATGAATGACGCGAAGACCTTCGTCGCCACCCCCGGGGTGGCCGACATCGTGCAGATCTCGTGCGGAGGTGGCCGCTGGTTCGTCCGGACCGCCGACGGCGACATCTATTACAACTCCGCGAAATCCGTCGGCTCCGCGGCGAAGTGGACGCAGCTTCCCGGTGTCAAGGCCGCCGACTTCCAGGCATACCCGTTCGACGACCACGGATATGTCATCGCGAAGGGCACGGACGGCCATGTCTACACATCCATCGGCATGGTCCCCTTCGTGAAGCACATGCAGGGCCTCCCGGCTGGAACAGTCGTGAAGCAGGTGACGGTCGAGTGTACGCGCTGGAACCTGCTGGACGCCGACGGCAACTTCTACTACGCTAGCGCGGCCAGCCAGACAGGAGCGTGGACCAAGGTCAGCTGCCCTGTTCCTCTCGCCTACTACGTCACCTACGAGGGCGACTCGGTTTATCGTCACGCGATCGGCACCGACGGAAACGCGTACCAGTCGTACAACGGTCCCTTCTACCGCAAAGCGGGCATTCCCGAGGGCCAAGTCGTCGACGTCGTCATCGGCTCCGGGACGTGGACCGCTCGGACCGCGTCCGGCGACGTCTACTTCACATACTCGTGGAACGCCGCCGACTCGAAGCCCGCGTATGGCACGTACGAGTTGATCAAGGGCGCGAGCGGGTTCACCGCGCACAACTCCTATTGGGCGGGCAACTGGATCATCGGGGTTGCTCCCTCGGCCTGATCGATTCGGCCATCCACGGGCGCGCCTCGAGTCTCTGCGGCTCGAGGCGCGCCCGTTTTCACATCCGGCCCGAAGCCTTCAGCGATGAGACACCCCGGCTCCACTACTCACGACGGACTAGGGCGTCCCCTCATCTCGTCGATCCAACCCCTAGTCAGCAGAACTCATTTTACATTTTACGGAGGAGTACACAGTCCCCAAACCTGCCACATCTGAGGAAACCTATGAACAACCCCGAACCGCACACATCGCCTGTGACCCGACGCGCGGTCGTCGGCGCCGCGGCGTGGACAGCGCCCGCCATCGTGATGGCGGTCGCCTCTCCCGCCGCTGCGGCGTCGAGCCCCGTGTCACCCGAAAAGCCCACGGTCGACTTCACGAAGCTGCCGCTGCCTGCAATGCCGGGCGGAGTCTTCGACGACGTCGTCATTGCGGCGACGACCGACGGCGTCACGCCGGCTCCCGTCGGCGACCTGATCACCATCACCCTCTCCGGCGGCCTCACCTTCGCCGACGGCTCGACCACGAAGGACTTCGCGGCGAGCGGGTCCCTCGACAGCGTCACGGTCTCCGGCATCCTCGCCGGCACCGCGAAGCCGGAGACCGGCAACCTCATCCAGGCGATCTACGGCGAAGCACAGACGACCGCCGTCCTGAACGTCGGCGCCGCGGAGCTGCGCGCGGGCAACGTGTTCGGCTGGGGCTACAACACCGCGGGCGCTGCCGGCTACAGCGGTACCGCCACTCGACCTCTCACGTGGCAGACTGCGGAGAAGTTCACCTCCGTGTACGGCGGCTACGCGCACTTCGCGGCGGTCACAACCGCTGGAACCGTGTACATGACGGGAAGCAACGCGTCCGGACCGTTCGGCAAGCTGACTCCGAGAACGTCTGGGGCAACCGGTCCGATCGGCCCCGCGCTCAACGAATCGCTCACGGCACCGTTCACGATTGCGGCACGTACGTCCGACACTCAGGCCATGTACGACCAGACCACCTGGATCTGGGGCACGGACGGAAAGATCTACGCCTGCGGCGAGAACTCCAGCGACATGTTCTCCCTCGATGACGGCACCGCTGACGGCGTCGCCGACAACCCGAAGGGCGGGCTCAAGCCGGTAGGGCTGCAGATCCTCGCTGCGAATCCCGGCAAGTCGATCATCTGGGCCAGCGGCAATGGCTGGTACCGGGCGGCCTACCTGCTCAATGACGGGACCGTGTGGAACTCGGGCTCCAACAACTTCGGCGGGATGGGCAGCGGCGGCGTCGTGGGCAAGCAGTACCTCGCGGCGCAGACCATCACGAGCAACGGCAGCCCATTGACCGACATCGTTCAGGTGCGCGTGACCCAGGACACGACCCTCTACCTCGACAGCGAGGGGAAGCTCTGGGGAGCCGGTCAGCCGCGCTACAGCCAACTTCCCGGTCTCAGCAACGTCGCGAACACGAGGGCGCTCCCTGTGACCCAACCCGGTGGCAAGAAGGTGGACAGGATCTGGGCGAACTCCTCCGACTTCGAGTCGTTCTTCGCCCGAACGACCGATGGCGTCATCTACACGGCGGGAAACAACACCAACGGAAGCAGCAGCGTCGGCCATGCCGATCGGGTGAGCGTGTGGACACCGATCTCCCTCCCCGCGGGAAAGACCCTCGCCGACATCGGCGGCGGGGGCGACGGCAACCTCTTCCTGATGACCGACGGAACGGTGTACTTCGCCGGTTCGAACGACACGGGCGGCCTCGGCACGGGTGTGACTGCCGGCAAGACGACCGTTATGACCCAGGTCCCACTGCCCCGGCGGGCGATCGCCGTCGCCGCGACCTTCATGGACACCTACGCAGCGATCCTGGCGGATTAGCCGCACACTGACGGTCGGCAGCCAGAGCCGACCTTCGTCTGCGCACGGGCGCATCTCGAGCCTTCGGGCTCGGGGTGCGCCCGTTTTCGCGCTCGCGCGGCGCCCGCACCGCGCGCAGGTCCATGATGGGGCTGTCCGGGAATACTCGAGGCACTGTCGCGTTATATGCGTTTGCATAGATACGGCGAGAACGAACCTGAGGAGCCAGCAATGCAGTACGGAATCTTCTCCGTCAGCGACATCACCCGCGACCCGGTGTCGGGCGAGACCCCGAGCGAGGCGGAGCGCATCGACGCGATCGTGAAGATCGCCACCCACGCCGAGGAGGTCGGGCTGGACGTCTTCGCGATCGGCGAGCACCACAACCCGCCGTTCTTCTCCTCGTCCCCCACGACTCTGCTCGCCCACATCGCCGCCCTCACCGAGCGCCTCGTCGTGACGACCTCCACCACCCTCATCACCACGAATGACCCGGTGCGGCTGGCGGAGGAGTACGCGATGCTCCAGCACCTGTCGAAGGGCCGCATGGACCTCATGCTCGGCCGCGGCAACACCGGTCCGGTGTATCCGTGGTTCGGCCAGGACATCCGGCAGAGCCTGCCGCTCGCCCTCGAGAACTACAACCTGCTGCACCGCCTGTGGCACGAGGACGTCGTGGACTGGGAGGGCCGCTTCCGCACACCGCTGCAGGGCTTCACCTCGACCCCGCGCCCGCTCGACGACGTTCCCCCGTTCGTCTGGCACGGCAGCATCCGCACTCCGGAGATCGCCGAGCAGGCGGCATACTACGGCAACGGCTTCTTCGCGAACAACATCTTCTGGCCCAAGGAGCACTACCAGCGCCTGATCGCCTTCTACCGCGAGCGCTTCGAGCACTACGGCCACGGCACCGCCAAGCAGGCGATCGTCGGCCTCGGCGGCCAGGCGTACATCGCGAAGAACTCGCAGGACGCGAAGAGCGAGTTCCGTCCGTACTTCAACGAGGCACCCGTCTACGGCAACGGCCCGACGATGGAGGAGTTCACCGACGCGACGCCGCTCACCGTGGGTAGCCCCCAGGAGGTCATCGACAAGACGCTGACCTTCCGCGAGTGGGCGGGGGACTACCAGCGCCAGCTGTTCCTCATGGACCACGCCGGACTCCCGCTGAAGACGGTGCTCCAGCAGCTCGACCTGCTCGGCGAGGAGGTCGTTCCGGTTCTTCGCAAGGAGACCGAGGCCCGCAAGGACCCGGAGACCCCGGAGGCCCCGACGCACGAGTCGCTCGTGCGCGCGAAGTACGGCGACGCCGCCCCGCGGCAGCCGCGCCCCAACGCCAACCGCGGCGACAACGTCACCGGCGCCTCGCCCTACCAGGACTCGGCCGACGAGTTCCAGGCCGAGTACCCGGCACTCTGAGCGCCCACAGCACACCGACGATCAGCGCATCGAGAGAAGGACATCATGACCAGTACCGACCTTCGGCCCTTCCGGGTCGTCGTCGTCAACGCGGGCGTCAGCGACCCGTCGTCCACCAAGATGCTCGCCGACCGGCTCAGCCTGCGCGTGGAGGCGGCGGCACAGCGTGACGGCCGCACCGTCGAGACGCAGCACCTCGACCTGCGCGAGCTGCTGCCCGAGCTGTCCGGCGCCCTGGCCTCCGGACACCTCGGCCCGAAGTTCACCGCGGCGATCGAGAAGCTCGCAGAGGCCGACGGCATCATCGCGACGGCTCCGGTCTACAAGGCCGGCCCGAGCGGTCTGTTCTCGTCGTTCTTCCAGGTGCTCGACAACGATCTGCTGATCGCCAAACCGGTCGTTCTCGGCGCGACGGCCGGGACGGCGCGGCACGCCCTGGTGGTGGACGAGCAGATGCGATCGATGTTCGCGTTCCTGCGCACCATGACGGCACCGACCTCGGTGTTCGCCGCAACGGAGGACTGGCAGGACAACGCGCTCGGCAAGCGGATCGACCGCGCGGCACGCGAGCTGGTCGTGCTCATGGAGACCGGCGTCGAGGCCCGCATCAAGGACGCGTCGTGGGACAGCTACCAGCACGAGTTCGGCTCGGCGGGCGGCAACGAACTGGGGATCGACCTCGGTTCCGACCTGATGCGGCTGGCCGCGGGCGGCTCGCTGGGAGGCCCGGCGCGCAGCTGAGCCGGCACGATCGCTCCTCCCCCTAGGCTTGTGCCACGCACGAGGCGGGGAGGAGCGATCGTCATGACGGCCCACGAAGGTCACCTGCGCTTCGATCACGAGGCGATCCACAGCGCCGCCGAGCTGTACCGCGCCGGTAAAGACGCCCGCTCGCGGGTGCCGCGCAGTGCGCACGGCGCGTACGCTCCGGCCGCAGACCGCGATCCGGTCGCCACGCTCAAGCGCCAGCACGAGCACCGGGTCGCGGAGCTGATCCCGCTGCGGCTCGCGCGGATGACCGCTGATGCTTTCGCGTTCTACCGCGGATCGGCGGCCATCCAGGCCGTCGACCTGAGCCACGGGCCCCGCACGGGCGTCGACCTGACGATCTGCGGCGACGCCCACCTCGCCAACTTCGGGATCTACGCCTCGCCCGAGCGCAGCCTGGTGTTCGACCTCAACGACTTCGACGAATCGGCGTACGGCCCGTGGGAGTGGGACGTCAAGCGTTTCGTCACCAGCGTCGTGCTGGCCGCGCGGCAGCGCGGATTCGGCGAGTCGAAGACGCGGACCGCCGCGTTGGAGGCCGCGGCGGTCTATCGCACAGCGCTCCGGCAGATGACCGGGCTGGAGGTCCTCGAGCGCTACTACCTGCGCGCCGACGTGAGCCGCGGCCGCCGCACCCTCTCCTCCCAGCGGGTGCTCGACCGCGCGATCGAGGCGGCGTCCCGGCGGACGTCCGCACGCGTCGTGCGCAAGATCACGCGCCGCGCTCCCGACGGCGCGATGACGATCGTCGAGAGCCCGCCGGTCCTCGCGCACGTACCGGAGGCCACCGAGCAGAACGTGCTCGAGATCATGGACGCCTACCTCACCACGGTGCCAACAGACATCGCGGTGCTGCTCTCGCAGTACGTCCCGACGGACGCCGCGCGGCGCGTGGTGGGCGTCGGCAGCGTGGGCACGCGGTGCTACATCATCGTGCTCACCGGGCCGGCGGGCGAGCCCCTGGTTCTCCAGGTGAAGGAGGCGGGCGAGTCGGTCGCGGTCGAGTTCGGCGGCGCCACCGCCGGTCGCTCGCCGGTCTTCGACGACCACGCCCACGACGACGAGCACGGCCACCGGGTGGTCGGCAACCAGCGCGTCCTCCAGGCCGTCAGCGATCCGTTCCTGGGGTACGCCAACCTGGACGGGCACGCGTTCTACATCCGGCAGTTCCGCGACCGGAACGTCTCGATCGACACCGAGACCCTCGACTTCCGTCCGTTCGCCGACTACGTCGACGCCTGTGGCACGGTGCTCGCGCGCGCCCACGCGCAGTCGCCCTCTGCGCCGTTCGTCGCCGGCTACCTCGGCAGCGGCGCGACCTTCGACAACGCCGTCGTCGCCTGGGCCCTCGCCTACGCAGACCAAGCGCACGCGGACCTCCTGACGGTGCGGCAGGCCGTCGCGGACGGCGAGTTCGGGATCGCCGCCGCCGACGCGCCGGTTCCGGCGTAGCCGGTTCATCGCCCCGCGGGGGCAGAACCTCCGAGTATTGTGTGGGGGGACGAGGGGAGCCGCGTGGACGTGCTGGGCGTGCTGCAGTGGATCGGCGTCGTCGTCTGCCTGATCCTCGCGCTGAGCGGCCTGATCCCGGTGATCGCCGCCGCTGCGACCTTCGTGGTGATCCCGTTCCACGCCTGGATCAACCACTACAAGAAGGCCGCTCCCTACCTCCCGCGCGTCGCCATCATCGTGCCGGCGTGGAACGAGGGCGCCGTCATCGGCGCCTCCATCGACCGCCTCATGAAGCTCGACTACCCGCGGGAGGCTCTGCGGATCTACGTCGTCGACGACGCCAGCACCGACGCCACTCCCGACGTCGTCCGGAGCCGCGCCGAGCAGTACCCGGGCAACGTCTTCCTGCTGCGCCGCGAGCAGGGCGGACAGGGCAAGGCGCACACGTTGAACCACGGCATCGAACGCGTGCTCGCCGAGGATTGGATGGAGGCGCTCCTCATCATGGACGCCGACGTCATCTACCTGCCCGACTC
>NZ_CAMFLC010000037.1 GCF_945957465.1 uncultured Leifsonia sp. | reverse complement strand
CGCCGGCGACGTGCCGCCCGCTCCCCCGGCCCCGCCCGTCACCCCCGAGCCGGCGACGCCCGCTTCTGGCGGCTTCCCCGCGGCTCCCCCGCCGCCTCCCGGCGCGTTCCCGGGGTACTCGGCCGCTCCCGCGGCGCCCGCCGAGGCGCCGACAGGCATCCCGACGACGGTCAACACGGCCTTCTGGCTGTACATCGCGAGCGCGGTGCTCAGCGTGATCGGCGGCATCGTGACGGTGGTCGGCGCGGGAAGCAACCGTGCCGCCGCGCTCCGCCAGCTGGCGAACTCGAACGCCGACCTCCACGGGCAGAGCGCCGAACAGGTCGTCAACGCGGTGATCGCGTTCGCCATCGGCTGGTCGATCGTCACGCTGATCTTCTGGGCGATCGTCTTCGTGCTCTTCGCCTTCTTCCTGCGCCGCGGGGCGAACTGGGCCCGGATCGTGCTGACCGTGCTGACCGCGCTCTCGCTGCTGAACGTCATCCCCGGCTTCCCGTTCGGCCTGCTGCAGGTGCTGGCCGCGATCGTCGCCGTCGTGCTGATCTGGCTGCGCCCGTCGAGCGCCTGGTTCGCCGCCATCAAGGCGTCGAAGGCACCGCGCGCATAGCGTTCCGTTCACCACGCACGAAGGACCCGCGACCAGTCGGCCGCGGGTCCTTCTGCGTGTACCGTGCGGGCTGCACGACGAAAGGAGCAACCATGCCGGGACGGGAAACCTCACTGAATGACCAGGGGCTGTACGAGAAGCTCCGCGACGAAGGCAACTCGAAGGAGAAGTCGGCGCGTATCTCCAACGCCGCCGCGGCACGTGGGCGCCGGTCGGTCGGCCGCGCGGGAGGCGAGTCCGGGTCGTATGACGACTGGACCGTACCCGAGTTGAAGAAGCGCGCGAAGGAGCTCGGGCTGACCGGCTACTCCAAGAAGAACAAATCGGAGCTGGTGAAGGAACTCCGCAACCACTGACCGGCGCCGCCCCTCCGCCGGCGGCGAGCGCGTACACTCGCGCCATGGACCTGCGCGACGTGGCCGCGGACCTGTACGGGGTCGCTCCCGCGGAGTTCGTCGCCGCACGGGCCGCTGCGGCAGCCGACGCGGATCGCTCCCTGCGCGCCGAGATCAAAGCGCTCCGCAAGCCGACCGCCGCGGCCGCCGCGGTCAACGCGCTGACCCGCAGCGATCCCGCGCTGATCGACCGCCTCCTCGCGCTCGGCGACCGCATGCGCGACGCGTTCGCCGCCCGCGACCGCGACGCGATCCGCGAGGTGACCCGTCAGCGCCAACGGATGCTGCAGGCCGCGCTGCGCGACCTCGATGCGAGCCCCGCGGTCGGCCGGGAGGTCGAGGAGACTCTGCAGGCGGCTGTCATCGACCCGGCGGCCGCCGCCGCGGTGCGCAGCGGGATGCTGGTGCGCCCGCTGGAGTCGACCGGCGTGGAGTCGGTGGACATCGCGGATGCGGTGGCGGTGCCGCTCGACGCGGCCGAGCTGACCGGGCCGCCGCGTCCTCCCGAGGCGCCGGCCGCCGCGGAGCCGGAACCGGAACCGGAGCCGGCGCCACGCGAGTCCGCGAGCGAGCGCCGCGAACGCCAGCGCGCCGTCCGCGCGGCCAAGCGGGCGCTCGAGCGGGCGCGCTCCGAAGCCGAGGCCCTCGACGACGAACTGGACGAGGAGGTCGACCGACGCGCCGATCTGGAGGCCGAGCGGGCCTCCCTCGACCGCCGCTTGCAGCGCACCGAGGCCGAGCTGGCGGAGTCGAAGGCCGCCGAGCGCGCATTGCGCAAGCGCATCCCCGAGGCGCAGCGCGCCGTGCGGGACGCCGAGCGGGCGCTCGACGAGGCCCGGGGCGGCTGAGCCCCGGGGCGCCGGTCGGGTCAAGGCAGGTGGTGCCCCACCTCGTCCTCGGCCATCACCATCATGCCCCCGGTGCGCTGCGAGGTGTGCATGAGCGCTTCCAACCACTGGCCGTTGATCGCCGGCGGGCGGCTCCCGGAGAACTGGAACGAGAGCGGGATCTCACGGCTGATCCAGAGCGAGACGCGGCCCGAACCCTGGTCGACGGGCACATCCCAGTTGAGCAGGAAGCTCTCGTGCCGGCGCAGTTTGGCGACGATCGCGAGCTTGATGTGGCTCAGCACCCGGTCGTCGAGGTCATATTCCTGACCTGCACCGTAGAGCAGTTTTCCCATCTCCCCATAGTGCCTCAGACCCCTACCTTCCGCGCATGCGAAGAAAGGGGATTGACACCGGTACGAAACACCTATAACCGTTCAGTCCTCGAGGAATCCCGTCAGGTGCGGCAGGAACGCGCGCAGTGCGCGGTCGTCACCGGCGGCGGCGAGCGCCTCGCCGAGGTAGTCGCCGTGGACCCCGGGCACGATCAGCAACCGGGCGTCGGGCAGTTGCGCCGCCAGCTCCACGAAATGGCCCGGACGGATGACGTCCCGATCGGCTCCGACGACGAGGGTGGGGGCGACGACCGACGCGATCAGCTCGTCCGGGAAGTCGGTGAAGCCGAGCATCAGCCGCCGGTCGAGCTCGAACATCCGGCGCGCGTGCTCCGGGTCGCGGCTCACCGCGAGGTCGGCCTCCACGTACACCCGCGGCATGTCCTCGAACCGTCCGCCCGCGAGGCCGTCCCAGAACCCGTCGACCATCCCGTCGCGGCGCACCGGCGTGGACGCCAGCACGAGCCGGCGTACACGCTCGGGATGCCGCGCTGCGAGTTGCAGCGCCACCTGCCCGCCGTTGCTGAAGCCGAGCACGTCGACCGGCCCGAGCCGCAGTCCGGCCAGCAGCGCGTCGACGTCGTCGGCCGAGGCCTCGAACGACGGCTCCCGGTCGCCCACCGGGGTGCGACCGTGCCCCTGCAGCTCGACCGCCAGCAGCGACCTGCCCCGCTCGAGCAGCGGGATCAGCCTCCCCCAGTTGGACGGGATCGTGGACCCGCCCCTGTGGATGAGCAGCAGCGGCGGCTGCGGGGAGTCCTCGTCTCCGTGCCATTCGTGGTGCAGGGGGATGCGCGTCACAGCCAGACGGTACACCCTTGCGAACTTCTGTTGGCAATACAGCAAAAGGTCTTCGGTGCACGGCGCGAAGTGGTTAGGCTTGGTCTGTTCGCGCGCATCGAATACCAGGCAAGGAGGCCTTCACAGGTCATGTCCCATCCACTCGCTGTCGCTGCGATCGGTTTCTGGCACGTGCACGCGGGCGATTACGCCCGCGCCGCCCAGAACCATCCCGGAACCACCCTCGTCGCCGTCTGGGACGACGATCCCGAGCGCGGACGCGCCGCCGCCGAGCAGTTCGGCGTCGAGTTCGTCGCCGACCTCGACGAGCTGCTGGCCCGCGACGGGCTCGACGCCGTCACCATCACCACCTCCACCGATCAGCACCGCGACGTCATCGGGCGCGCCGTCGCGGCGGGCAAACACGTGTTCACCGAGAAGGTGCTCGCGCCCACCGTCGAAGAGGCCGACGAGCTCGTCGCGGCCGCCGACGCCGCAGGAGTGTCGCTCGTGGTCTCGCTGCCGCGGCTCTACCACGGGTACACGCTCGCGATCGAGAAGGTGCTCGACGAGGGCACCCTCGGCGAACTCGCGTACAGCCGGGTGCGGCTCGCCCACGACGGATGGGTCGCCGGCTGGCTGCCCGACCGGTTCGGCAACCCCGCCGAGGCCATCGGCGGGGCGCTCACCGACCTCGGCTGCCACCCCGCCTACCTGACGCGGCTCTTCCATCGCTCCGAGCCGACGCGGATCACCGCGACCTACGGCAGCGTCACCGGCCGGGAGGTCGAGGACAACGCAGTGGTCACGGCGGAGTTCGACGGCGGGCGGATCGGCGTCTTCGAGGCCAGCCTCGTGCAGGGTCCCGGTGATTTCACGATCGAGCTGCGCGGCACGAAGGGCGCGCTGACCTACGGCGCGGCCGGCGGCGGCCTCCTGGTCGACGAGGGCGACGGGTGGCATGAGCTGCCGCTGCCGGACGACGAGCCCGGTGCCTTCGACGAATGGGTGCGCCGCATCCACGACGGCAGCAGGGCCGACGCCAATCTCGACCACGCACTCGCGCTCACCCGCACCGTCGTGGCGGCGAACGCCTCGGCCACGGCTCACGCCGCCGTGGCCCCTGCCGTCCCCGCCGTCACCGCGTCCCGCTGACCCATTCCCCGCTGATCCAATCCCCGCTGATCCCTCCCCGCGAAGGGCACGTCGTTGTCACTTCGCGTCCTTTCACACGACAACAACGTGCCCTTCGGCACACTCGACTCTTGGAGACTTCATGTCTGAAAACACTGTCCGCATCGGCCTGATCGGAGCCGGCGGTATCGCCGGCGCCCACGTCGAGGGCTACCTGCGCAACCCCGACACGATCACGTTCGCCGCCGTCGCCGACCCCGTGCGCGAGAGCGCCGAGAAGCGCGCCGAGGCGGCCGGCGCCGCCGTCTACGCCGATTACCTCACCATGCTCGCCGAGGCCGACATCGACGCTGTCGACATCTGCCTGCCGCACCACCTCCACAAGGACGCCATCGTCGCGGCCGCCCGGGCGGGCAAGCACATCCTGTGCGAGAAGCCGCTCTGCCTGACGCCGGAGGAGGCCGCCGAGGTCTCCGCCGCCGTGGAGGAGGCCGGTGTCACGCTGATGTGCGCGCACAACCAGCTGTTCCTGCCGGCGGTGGCACGAGCGAAGGAGCTCATCGAGGGCGGGACCATCGGGCGCGTCTACGAGGTGCGCACGACGGACTCGTTCTTCAACGACTTCGACCCGTCGAGCATGGGCTGGCGCGCGCACGCCGCGACGTCGGGCGGCGGCGAGCTGATCGACACCGGCTACCACCCGACCTACCTGCTCCTGCACCTCGCGGGCGGCGCCCCCGTCGAGGTCACGGCGATGCTCGCCACCCACCGTCTGGCCTTCATGGAGGGCGAGGACTCGGCCACCGTGCTCGTGCGGTTCGACAACGGCGTCATCGGCACCGTGGTCACGAGCTGGGCGTACGAGGCCGCACCGGGCACCGAGAAGTTCTCCGCGGTCGGCGAGCTCGGGAGCCTCAGCAGCGACGGCACCACCCTGACCGTCACGAAGCGCGGCGACGCGGATGCGACGGTGATCGAGCTGGAGCCCGTGCACCAGTTCGGCGAGGAGCTGAACCACTTCGCGCGCAGCATCCTCGACGGCACCCGTCCGCTGCACACGCAGAAGGAGGGCATCGAAGTGCTCGGGATCATCCTCGGCGCCTACGAGTCCGCGCGCACGCGCGCCGTGGCCGCCGTCCCGGCGCTCAGCGCGACGCACTGATGCGCGCCGGGCCGCGGCGGCCGTCCGCCGCGGCCCGGGCGTAGCCTCCTGCCATGGACTCCTTCCCGCTCCGCCTCGACCTCCGCGCCCACCCCGGCGTCGTCTTGAGGCGCCTCGAAGAGGACGACTGGGCGATCGAGCTGCAGCTCACGCGCGTCGACGATGTGCCGCCATGGACGATGTACCCGGCCGACCTCGACGAGGACGGCGCCCGCCTCCGCGCCCAACGCAACGTGCGGGCCGCCGACGCCGGCCACGGCATCCGCTACGTCGTCGACGAGCAGGGCGACGCCCTCGGCACGGTCGGCTTCGGGAAGTCGGACGACGGATTCGAAGTCTTCTACGCGCTGCGGCCGGAGGGCCGCGGACGCGGCCTCATCACCGCCGCGGTGACCGCTCTGACCGGATGGCTCGCCGGCCAGGGCGAGACGGTCGTCTGGCTGAGCACCCTCGACGGCAATGCCGCGAGCGAGGCGGTCGCCACGCGCTGCGGCTTCCGGAGGTTCCGCTCGGGCACCTACGTCGACGGCCGGCCCCTCACCGTCTGGACACGCGGACTGAGCACACCGACGGCGGCCGATTGACACACGATCTATTGCATATCTCCTGAGCAGAAACTGTTCCCAAAGGGTGGTCCGTGGGGTTAAAGTGACGCATGAGCACTCCGAAGGCGGGGGGCCAGCTCAGGGGTCCCGAGCATCCGCACCGCGACGATTTCGTCGCGGTACCCTACCTGCGTCAAGGCCAGCTCATCTCTCTGATCCGCTGGTCTCAGGTCAACGGCGAATGGCGCTACACGACCATGCTGGCCGAATACCTCCATCGCGACGAAGACAGCTGGTACCTGGTCATCAACGGACAGCGGGCGAAACTGAGCCGTTCGGAGTGGGCGATCTTCAACTGATTCCCCGCAGGGCGCGCTCGGCGTACTGTCCACGGGGTGAACGACGAAGCCGGCCGCCCACGACGCGTCGCCCCTGAGCACCGCTGGCCCGCCACGATCGGCACCATGGTCGCGCTGCTGGCGTACGCCCTCCTTCCGAGCGTCGTGCCTCCGTTCGCGCGCTTGGCTGTCGTCGGGGTCTGCGTGCTGATGCTGGTTTCACTCGTCATCTACAACCCGCACCGCCTCACCCGCGAGTCGAAGTGGTCGCGCCGCGCCGAGATCGCCGTCGCGGTGCTGATCCTCGCCGCCAATCAGATCGCGTTCGTCGAGACGATCGTGCGGCTGCTGAACAAGCACGGCAACGGCTCGGAGCTGCTCCTGGCCTCCCTGCAGGTCTGGATCACCAACGTCATCGCCTTCGGGCTCGTCTACTGGACGATGGACCGCGGCGGCCCGGTCGCGCGGATCACCCTCAAGCGCACGGACATCCCACCGGCCGACTTCCGGTTCCCGCAGGACGAGGACCAGGACGACGTGGACGAGGTCGCGCGGGGTTCCAGCCAGAGGGCGGACTGGGTGCCGAACTACATCGACTACTTCTACTTCTCACTGTCGAACTCGATGGCGTTCAGCCCGACGGACACCATGCCGTTGACCCACCGGGCCAAGCTGCTGATGGCGCTGGAGTCGTTCGCGGGGTTCGTTCTCCTCGCGCTCGTGATCGCCCGCGCGGTGTCGCTGATCGGCTGATTGCGCGGCGCTGATCGGCGGACGGCGCGGCAGGCGAGGCCAGGAACGCGATGACGGCCGCCACCTCTTCAGGCGCCCCCGGTCGGCCGACACCGTGCGCCGCGCGATCCGCTGGATGCACGCGAACGGCCCGGGGTTCGACCCACGCGGGCCGCTTCGGGGATACGGGTGTACACAGGGGGCATGACCGTCCGAACCGTACTCTTCGACGTCGACGGAACCCTCGTCGACTCGAACTATCTGCACGTCGACGCCTGGAAGCGCGCGTTCGCCGACCTCGGCGTGACCGTGGATGCCTGGCGGATCCACCGGGCGATCGGGCAGGACTCGGCCCGGCTGCTGCGGGATGTGGCCGGCGAGCACGACGACGCCTGGACCGAGCGCGCGAAGTCCCTCCACAGCGAGCACTACCGCGCATCGACGCACCGGCTCCGCGCCTTCGAGGGCGCGGCCGGCCTCCTGCGGGCGATCGACGCGCGCGGCATCCGGGTGGTGCTCGCCACCTCCGCGCCGGAGGACGAGCTCGTGCTGCTACGGGAGGCGATCGACGCGGACGACGCCATCCATGCCGTGACCTCGGCCGACGACGTCGACGAGGCCAAGCCCGACCCCGGCATCCTGGAGGTCGCCCTGCGTCGCGCGGACGCGACGGCGTCCGATGCGCTGATGGTGGGCGACTCGGTGTGGGACATGGCCGCCGCGGCCCGCGCGGGCATCCGCTCGCTCGGTGTGCTGTGCGGCGGGGTCGGCGCGGGCGAGCTCCTCGATGCCGGAGCGCGGAGCGTCTACGACGGCCCCGCGGGGCTGCTGGCGGCGCTCGACGACCTGCTCTGACGAACAGCGGTCGCGGCCCGCGTCAGGTCAGCCTTCGGGAAGCTCGCGCAGCTCGCTCGTGCGGTCGCCCGGGCGGTCGCCGGTGTTGACGGTTCCCTTCGGCTCGAACAGGACCACGAGCGCGTCCTCGTCGGCTCGCGGGCAGTGCTCCACGCCTCGAGGCACGACGAACACGTCGTGCGGGCCGAGTTCCACGTCGCCGTCGCGAAGCCCGATGGTCAGCCGGCCGGACACCACGAGGAACAGCTCATCGGTGTCGGGATGCGCGTGCCAGACGAACTCGCCGTTCAACCGGGCCACCTTGACGTCGTAGTCGTTGACGCTGGTCAACCGGTGCGGCTGCCAGGCCTCCGGAACGAGGGCGAACGCTTCATCGAGGTTGTGGACGGTACCGCTCATGGAATCAGCCTAGGCCGCGGCATCTTGCCAAGCACCGGTCGCGAGGCGTTTGATGCACGGTGAGAGCATCAACCGACGGAAGGATGGCCATGTCCGCCAGCGAACTCGAGATGTCGAGCGTCCGCTTCCCCTACCGCGAACGGATCTTCCACGTCGAGAAGAAGGCGCCGGGCGAGTGGGTCGTCCTGGACGGTTCGCACGCGCAGCTGGGCAGGCTCGTGCGCGTGTCGGTCGAAGGCGAGGAGCACGAACCGGTGTTCGGCGCCATCCCGCTGGGCTACTCCGAAACCCTGCACGAGGGGTCGGACTGGAAGTCTCTGGTCGCGTCGCTCATCAACGAAGCCCTCGACGACGAGCAGCCCGCCGCCACCGGCAACCAGGGCGACGCCTGATCCCCGCGCGCGCACACGTCGTGCGCAGGGCGGCGGGCTACGATACCGGGGATGAACGCAGCGCTGCGCAGGACGCTCGGCTGGGTGGCCGCGGTGCTGCTCAACCTGGGGGCGGTGTTGTTCGTCGTCGGCCTCATCGTGCCGCGCACCGGGGACGCCCCCATCCTCGGCGTCGGGATCGGCATGCTCGCGATCGGGCTGGCCGTCGGCGCGGTGTGGCTGTACGGCGGTCGTAACGCCGGCACGCGCTGAGCGCCTCCACCGGGCGGCCGACCGGACGTGGACGCGGAGCGGCCCCGCCCAGGGATGACGTGGGCGGGGCCGCAGTCACTTCGGTGAGCGGCTCGGACTCACTCGTCCGGCGGCTCGACGTTCTTGACCATGTCGGGATTCGACGGCTGCTGGGCCGGGTCGAAGTCGGCGGGGGGCGGCTCCGCGCCGCCGGCGTCGCCGGCCGGGGCGTTCTGCGTCTGGGCGTTCTGCGTCTGGGCGTCCGTCACGTCCTCGGCTCCCTCGGGGGTCGTCCGGCCCCCGCCGTCGGCGCCCTGGCCTTGCTCGGTCTCAGCGGGTTCGGACGCCTGGGCGTCGTGCTCCGAGCCGGCGTCGGTCTGGCCGCTTCCCCGCTCGAAGCGCTCGGGATCGTCCTCGACGGGCACACCCTGCGCGTCCGTGTTCGGGAGTCCTCTCGTGTCGCTCACGGCTTGCCCTCCTCGCTGTACGACGTGGCCGAGTCGTCGTCCTCGTCCACCGGTCGGTCCGGGTCGAGGTCGGCGATCACGTCCTGGATCACATTCTGGTGCGCGGTGGGCACTTCGGCGCCGCCGTCGTCTCCTTCGAGGTCGCCCGCCAGTCCGTTCGTCGGGTCGTGGCCGGTGACCGCATCCTGCTCGTCACGCTTTTCGTCCATGCCGCCACCGAACGCCGAACCCCCCTGCACTCGCAAGGGGGTTCATCGCGTCGCGAACGGGCGTACCGTTCGTGCGTCAGCTATCGCCCAGGCGTCGGCCGTCAGGCGCCGGCCGTCAGGCGCCGGCCGCGGCGGCCACGAGCTGGTCGAGCTGCTCCCGCGTGACCGGGCTCCCGGGGAACGATGCCGCGCGGATCAACGGGATCGACTCGGCCATCCGGCGCAGCCCCGGGTCGGCCAGCATGGCACCCATGCCCTGGGTCTCCGCGCCCTGCGCGAGCGCCGCCATCAGGATCGGGCCGCCGACCGGGTGCTCGAGCCACTCGCCGAGCGTCGAGTCGACCGTCAGTGGCGCTCGGCGGCCGTCGCCCGCGAGGGCGACCGTGGCCGATCCGCGCAGATCGCGGGACGACGCTCCGACCTCGACGACGTAGTCTCCGCCCTCCACGACCCAGCCGCCGAGCTCGGTGTCGAAGTAGGCGAGGTCGGCCGCGGGGACCTCGACCACCACCGTCTCGGTCGCTCCCGCCGCCACGGCCACGTTCGCGAACCCCTTCAGCTCGCGCACCGGCCGCTGCACCCGCGAGCCCGGGACCGACACATAGACCTGCACGACCTCCCGGCCGTCGCGCGCGCCCGTGTTGGTGACGTCCACGGACACGCGGAGCGCGCCGTCGGCGTTCGCGGTCGCCACCGGCGCACCGAACGCGAAGGTGGTGTACGAGAGGCCGTGACCGAACGGGAAGCTGACATCCAGACCGCGGGCATCGAAATCGCGGTACCCGACGAACAGGCCCTCGCCGTAGCGCACATGACCCTTCTCGCCAGGGAAGTTGAGATACGACGCGGTGTCCTCCAGCCGTACCGGGATGCTCTCGGCGAGCCGGCCGGACGGGTTGACGACGCCGAACAGCACGTCGGCGATCGCGCCGCCGCCCGCCTGACCGAGCAGCCAGCCCTCCACGATGGCCGGCACGCGGTCCGCCCAGCCGGAGACGCGGACGACGCCGCCGTTGGAGAGAACGACGGTCACGCGCGGGTTGGCAGCGATGACGGCCTCCAACAGCGCGGTCTGCGCGGCGGGCAGCTCGAGGTGCTCGCGATCGAAGCCTTCGGACTCGTCCTCGCTCGGGAGGCCGAGGAACACCACGGCGTCGTCGGCCGCTGCAGCTGCAGCGACCGCCTCGGCGGTCAGGGCGACCTCGTCGACCGCCTCGGCGCCACCGACCGCGTAGCCGGGTGCGAAGGTCACCGTCGCGTCGCCGGCGAGCGCGACGAGCTCGTCGAGGGCGTTGTCGAGTCGGGTCGGCACGATTTGGGAGGAGCCCGCACCCTGGTAGCGCGGCGTGCGGGCGAACTCGCCGATCACGGCGATCGTGCGGCCGGCGGCGGTGGACAGCGGCAGCACGCCGTCGTTCTTGAGCAGGACGACGCTTCGGCCCGCGACCTCCCGGGCGAGGGCGTGGTGGGCCTCCGCGTCGTAGGTCGCATCGGCGTCGGCGCCGGCGAGCGCCTTCTCGACCAGCTCGATGACGCGGTCGGCGGCGGTGTCGAGCACCGACTCGGAGAGCGAGCCGTCGCGCACCGCGGCGACCAGCCGCGCGTCGGTCACGCCGCCGCTCGACGGCATCTCGAGGTCGAGGCCCGCGACGAGGGCACTCACGCGGTCGTTCACGGCACCCCAGTCCGAGACGACGAGGCCCTCGAAACCCCACTCCTCACGCAGCACGCTCGTGAGGAGCCACGGGTCCTCGCTGGCGTAGACGCCGTTGATGCGGTTGTAGGAGCACATGACGGTCCACGGCTGGGTCTGCTCGACGATGTGCTGGAAGCCGCGCAGGTAGATCTCGCGCAGCGGGCGTTCGTCGACGTCGGCGCTGACCCGCAGCCGGTCGGTCTCCTGGTTGTTCGCGGCGAAGTGCTTGAGCGAAGCGCCGACGCCCTGCGACTGGAGGCCGCGCACCAGTGCCGCGCCGAGCCGTCCGGAGACGATCGGATCTTCGGACAGGTACTCGAAGTTGCGTCCGCAGAGCGGTGAGCGCTTGATGTTGATGCCAGGACCGAGCAGCACGCCGACCCCTTCGGCCTTGGCCTCCTCGCCGAGCGCCCTGCCGACGCGCTCGAGCAGCTCGGCATCCCACGACGAGCCGAGGGCGACGGCCGGCGGGAAGCACGTCGCCGGCACGCTGTCGCCGATGCCGAGGTGGTCGCCTCCCTGCGCCTGCTTGCGCACGCCGTGCGGGCCGTCGGTGAGGTAGATCGACGGGATGCCGGCGCGGTCGACCGCTTCGGTCGACCAGAAGCTGCGACCGCTCGTGAGCGACGCCTTCTCTTCGAGGGTCAATTCGGATGCACGGGTGAGGCGGTCGACCATGATTCTCCTTCGATGACGGTCGCGGGTCGGGCAATACCTTACACCAGTCGGTTTTTGATATGCCGCGCCACAGACATTCGTGACGAATATCGCGATTCGTGGCACGAAAAGTCGCATTCGTGACGAATCTACGGCGGAAGCGGCGCTCACACCCGCCGCATCAGGTCCCGGAGGGCGCCCATGTACTGGGACGACGCCTGGTAACCGGGATGGGTGGCGACCTTGACGAGGTAGAGCGGCGGGCCGAACTCGTCGGCTCCGCGATCGATCTCGTTGTCCTTGAACGATGCGTCGGGGAACCCGAGATAGTCGGTGCGGCGCCACAGGTTGACCCAGGCCACCCGGCCGTCGGGCTGCGTGAGCAGCTCACGCAGGGTCGGCTTGTCGCGGAGGTCGATGTCGCGGCCTCCGGAGCCGTCGGTTCCGTGATCCTCGATCACCTGCCGCAACCAGGGATCCGCTTTCCAGAGCGACGGTCCGCGGCTGGGCAGCGTGCCCAGCGCCTCCGGGCCGAACAGCTCGGGGAAGAACCGACCGAAGTACGCGCGCAGCTGCGTTCCGTACGTGAGGAGTCCCAGGTTCTTGAGACCGCCGGACGTGTCGGCGCCGAGGGTGAAGATCGCCGAGACGGCGAGCACCGCGCCGAGACTGTGCGCGCTGAGGATGACCTTGCGGCGCTGCCGGGTGGTCAGCGCTCTCAGCTCGTCGCGGGCGCGCTGCTCCGCCGTGCGGCGGTCCTCCACTCCGCCCGCCGCCAGGTCGGCCTCCAGCCAGGCGACGATGCGGTCGCGCAGCTCCGGGATGACGCGCTCGGCGTAGCATGGCGGGCCGAACGGGTGACCGGCACGCGGCAGGAAGCACATCAGGTCCCACATCACGCCGATCGGGCGCTCCTTCGTGGTCAGGGCGTTCTCGGCGATGGTGACCACGGCGGCGACGGCGATCAGCCCCAGGGCGGGCAGCGCAAGGTCGAGCAACGCCGGCCGCAGCGGCTGCGGCAGGGCGATCGCGACGACCACGCCGAGTGCGAGAAGCCCCGCCAACACCCCGAGCACCGGCTCGCCGCGGTGGAACAGCGCAGCCGAACGGCGGGCCCGCAGCATCCGGAAGTCGAGCTTGCCCGCCGACTTCACCAGCGGCACCCTGCCGTCACGATAGGCGCGCAGCGGTTCGCGGAGCGCACGGCCGCCGATGGTCTCCGGCGTGGTCAGGCGCGGCGTCGTGCGCATCCGCAGCAACGCCACCACCAGCACGAACACCGCCAGGAGCACCGCGAGCACCGGCACCATGCCGCCGAAGTTGCGGTACGCGACCGGTGTCGTGAGGCCGCCAGGACTCAGCGGGCAGACGGGCGCCGATCCCGTCGAGGCCAACGCGCACTGGGAGCCCAGGACGAGCAGCGTCGACAGCAGCATCGCCGCACCCAGCGACAGCAGCATGATCACGCCCGGTCCGGTGCCGCGCCAACCCTGGTACGCGAAACCGCGGTGCCGTCCCATCGGCCAGAAGACCACGAGCGCCGTCAGCAGCGCGGCACACAGCGCGGCGATCCCGTACGCCGCTGCGGTCGGCGGCGCCAGGTGGAGATCGCGGGGCGTCGACACGACGGCGACCAGCAGCGCGACGCCGCCGACGACCACGACGCCGATGGACAGCCAGCGCGGCACCCCGCGCCGCCAGCCGAGCGCGGAGAGCGCGATCGCGAGCAGCACGCCGAGGATGATCGAAGGTGCGATCACCAGTCCGAGGAACGACGGCGCGTGGCGGTCGACCGCCGCATCCGGCACGGCGACCGAAACCGCAACCACGACGTACACCGTCGCCGCCACGACCAGCATCCAACCGGCCACGCCGTCGCGCCGGCGCAGCTTCGCCCGGATGAGCGCGTGCCGGCGCTCGTCGCGCTCGGTCGCTCCGGCGCCCGCCATCGCACGCTCGGCACGGCCCGCGACAGTGGTGTCGGACTGCCGCACGACGAGCGCCACCACGGCGACGAGCCCGACCGCGGCGAGCGCCGCAGCGGCGGTCAGCCACCACCTGGCGAGCAGCGGCGTGGTGACGGGATCGAAGCAGGCGGCCGGAAGATCCAGGCCGGCGGGCGCGCACGAGCCGAAGACGCCGTCCCAGCCGATCAGCAGCGAGACCAGGAAGAAGGCGGCGGCCACATGGAGCAGCTCACTCGGGAGCCTGACCCGAGTGATCCCCCAGAAGCCGTCGGTGGCGAGCGGCCGGCGGGGCGCGGCGGGCTGACCGGCCGCGACACCGCTCACGTCGCTCGCCGTGCGGATCTTCGCAACGGTCCCGAAGATGCCGGCCTCGTAGCGGGTGCGCGCCTGGTGCGAGACGAAGAACAGCAACAGCACGCCCGCGATCGGGACCAGCGAGAGCACGGCGACCCGGATCCCGCGGTGGTCGAGCCCCGGCGCTTCGAAGAAGCCGGTCACCCAACCGGGGAGAGCCGGGCACAGCGCCGGCCTCGCGAGGCACTGCGTGCCGATCAGGTCGAGGCTCACGGAGGCCAGCGCGCACACGTAGAGCAGAGTGAGGCCGAGCGCGAACACGCGCAACGAAGCCGCGCCCCTCCCGGCACGCCACTCCCCGGTGCGCGCCTGGTCGGGGATCGGTCGGGTCCAGTAGGCGGTGTTGCACAGCCCGAACGGCAGGATGAGCAGCCAGGCGAGCTGCACGAAGAACTGCCCGACCGCCACGAGGGCGCCGCCGCCATAGCGTGCGAGCATCCCCCACGAGTAGGCCTCGCGACGGATCACGGTCGGCGGGGTCGCCGGGTCCTCCGGGTCGACGGGGTCGACGGTCGGCACGTAGAAGCCGCCGTTCTCGTCGGCCTGATCGGCGCGCACGTCGCCAGGCGCGACGCCGAGCATCTCCCCCGGCGGCGTGTTCTTGATCCCGTGGATCCTGAGCTCCAGGACCGCCGGACCGCGCTTCGCGAAGACGGAAGGCGACCGCGCCATGGCCGAACGATAGCGGCGGCCGGCGGGTGGTGGCTACGGGGACGTCGACACGACCTCCTGAACTGCACGGACCTCTGGTCGAGGAGGCGAGGACAGCGTACGCTCACCGCTATGAGCAACCCAGAAGAGCCGGCAGGCGACGCCCGCGAGAACCTCGAGGGCAGCTACACGGAGTCCGACGACCAAGGCCCGCACGAGCGCACCGTCCACGGTCAGTACACGGAGACCGAGGGCGACCCCGGCCCGGATCCCGCCGTCGAGGGAAGCTATACCGACACGGACGAACCGGCCGACGCGCCCGAGGGCGAGTACACCGAGGGCGACTACCGGGAGCCCTGAGCCGCCACCGCGGTCGGCGAGGCCGCCACCGCGGTCAGGAGTACTTCTTGCGGGCCTTCACGGCCTGCTTCTTGGCGCTCTTGCGCGCCTTCTTGACATCGGGGCTGTTCCAGAAGGCGGTCATCGAGTCGACGATCTGGTCGTAGCGCTCCCGGCCGGCGCGCGCACCCAGGACGTAGGCGGCGGCGATGATCAGGAGCACGAAGAATGTCTTGGGTCGCATGCCGCGACGATAACCCTCGGTGCGGGCCGGGGGAAGGCCCGGCCGGATCAGGTGGACTCACAGGCGCCGCGACCTCAGGTGCCGGTGGAGGCCCCTCGGCGGGACAGCCGCTTCAGCAGGATGTGCAGCGGCTGCGAGAGGAACAGGATCAGCAGCCAGAACATGCCGCCGCCGGGAAAGAGCACGGCGAGCACGAGCGCCAGGGCCATCAGGATCACGAAGGTCCAGCCGCGCAGCAGATCGGACCGGTCGGCGGCCTCGGGCAGCAGCATCCCGGGCGTGCGCACGATGATCACCTCCATGAATTGCATGGTGACGGTCGCCAGCAGCAGGTCGCCGATGTACAGGGCGTAGACGTCGGGCTGGCCGTTGGGGCTGTCCGAGAGCACGTTGGCGGTGAACGGCATGAACACGATCGCGGCGAGCCAGAGGATGTTGAGCCACATCAGGCCGTTGGTGTAGCCGTCGATCCAGTCGAAGACCTGATGGTGCACCATCCACAGCCGGGCGATGACGGCGAATGAGATGGCGAAAGCGAGCAACTGCCAGAAGTTGTCCTGGAAGTAGGGGCCGATACCGTGCTTCACGACCTCCGGGCCGGCGTCCACGAGGGGGAGGATGAGCAGGGTGATCGCGATCGCGACCACGGCGTCGGAGAAGTTGACCAACCGGTCGAACCCTCGCTGCGTGCGCATCACCGCCATGCGCCCATAGTGCCAGACCGAGCGCGTGGCAGACTGCTGGCATGCCGCACCTCAACGCCGGGCCGGGCGAGTACGACCTCACCGCGAGCGCCCTGATCTTCCGCGAGCTGGAGGGGCGCCTGCACCTCCTGGTGCACCGGCACCGCAAGCTCGGGCTCCTGATGCAGCCGGGCGGTCACGTCGAGCGCACGGAGGACCCGTGGGCGGCAGTCGCCCACGAACTCCGCGAGGAGTCGGGGTACGAGCTCGAGCAGTTGCTGCTCCTGCAGCCGACGCACCGGATCGTGAGCGCGCCCGGCATCGCGATCCTCCCTCAGCCGTTGTGCGTCGATGTTCACCCGATCGGCGACGACCACTTCCACACGGATCTGGCGTACGGGTTCGTGGCGACCTCCGATCCGGCCGGACGGCCCGGCGAGGACGAATCCCAGGAGCTGCACTGGCTGCCGGTCGACGAACTCGGCACGCCGCAGGGGCCGGCCGACCTCGCGCCGGGGCTGGCCGACGCCGCCCGCTACGCCAGCGACTCGATGAAGGCGTCGATGCTGGTGACGGTCACGCCGCCGCGTGCGAACACCTTCTCGGTGAGCACTCTGTGGACCTCCGGATCGGCATCCCAGCAGCCGTCCTCGAGCACGACCAGCCGGTAGTCGCGGTCCGAGGCGTCGCGCACCGTCGAGAGCACGACCCCGCTGGTGGCGACGCCGGTGAGCACGAGCGTGTCGACGCCGCGGGCGGCGAGCTGCTCATGGAGGTCGGTCGTGCCGAACGCGCCGACGCGCTTCTTGCGCACGACGATCTCGCCGTCGGCGGGCGCGATCCGCGGGTCGATCTGCGTGTGCGGGCTCGCGGCGTTCAGGCGCTCGGCCGCTCCGGCGAAGCGGGAGGTCGCCGGGATGCCCGCCGCTTCCTCCGCCGTCACGGCGACGCGCACGTAACCGATGGTGAGGCCGGCGGCGCGGGCGGCCTCCCGCGCCCGCACCAGGCCGGCGAGGAAACCGTCGGAGTCGGGCAGGCGGTCCAGGATCCCGGGCTGGAGGTCCATGAGCAGAAGGGCGGTCGAGGAGGGGATCAGGGAGAGATCGTTCACATGGATAAACTACCTCGCTGACGCGGGCCGGCCGATCGCCCGAGCGCCTCCAGCCCTCGTGCGAGACGTGAGTAATCGCGGGAATCCGGGGGTGGATTTGCGCGATTACTCACGTCTCGCGGGCAGGTGGGCGGTCAGGTGGGGCGGTCAGGCGGAGGCTTCGAGGATCGCGTCGCTCACGTCGCTGAGGTGCCGGAGGGCGCGGCGGCGCTCGTCGGCGGTGTTCGTCAGGTAGGCGACCACCAGGTCGCGCACCGGATCGGCCCAGACGTTGCAGATGCTGCTGCCGTTGTGGCCGAACGTACGGGGATCGGCGCGGGAGCCCGTGGGCCGGGCCAGCCCGATCGGGCCGCCGAGCTGGAAGCCGTACGCCCAGCGCACCGGGTATCCCATGATCCGGTCGGGCTCGCCGTCGCTCGAGACCTCCCGCGCGGCGGCGATCGTCTCGGGCCTCAGCACGCCCTCCCCGCCGGCGAGGAGCAACCGGTAGAAGTCCGCGAGTTCGCGTCCGTTGGTGCTGAGCGCAGCCGCCGGCACCGGCACTGCCCGCGT
This sequence comes from uncultured Leifsonia sp., assembly GCF_945957465.1. Lineage (GTDB taxonomy): Bacteria > Actinomycetota > Actinomycetes > Actinomycetales > Microbacteriaceae > Leifsonia. Next base: position 15,930 of record NZ_CAMFLC010000037.1, on the reverse strand, counting down.
CCGCGGCCGGTTGAACAGGAGCGTGCGGGCGTGTTCGGCGGCGCTCACCGCGCGCAGCGGCACTCCACGGGAGGCCTGCCCATCGGGGAGGCCGAGCGTCGTCTCGGTCAGACCGGCCGGCCGCAGCAGGTTCTCGGCGATGAACCTTTCCACCGGCATCCCGCCGACGCGGCGGACGAGCTCACCCAGGATGAAGCCGAAGCTGAGCACGTGGTATCCGACCACTTCGCCCGCGGGCCACCGCGGGCGGGCAGCCTCGGCGGCTGCGACCGAGCGCCGCAGATCCGTCAAGCGGACCGTGTCGCCGAGCAGGCTCCCGGTCGAGTACGGGACGCCGGCGCGATGCGAGAGCACGTGACGGATGGTGATGTCGGACTTGCCGCCGCGCGCATAGGCGGGCCAGTGAGCGGCGACCGGGTCGTCGAGGCGCAGCATCCCCCGCTCGGCCAGCAGGTGCACCGCGAGCGCCACGAACGGTTTGCTCACCGAGAACGTGTAGAACAGGGCGTCGGGGCCGCAGCCCGTCCGGCGGTCGAGGAGGACCTCCCCGCCGCGCATCACGGTGAGCCAGGCCGCCCCTCCGCGTGCGTCCACCAGGTCGGTGACGCGGCGGAAGTCGGGCATGACCGCATCTTCGCGTGGCGCGAGTGGGCATGCAAGGAGGCACTTGCATTCGCCATCTGCCTACTGTATACAGAATACAGACGGACCCGCGCTGCACTCCGGCGCACCCCCACACAGCAGAGACTCTCAAGGAACGAGGTACTCATGTCTCGCGTCGACTCAACGGTGAGAAGGGCGCTCGCCATCACGGCGGCCACCGCACTGGCACTCGGACTGGCCGCTTGCTCCGGCTCCGGCTCCGGCTCGGGGTCAGGGACCAAGACGGTCGTCTGGTCCACCTGGGGCACGCCCCAGGAGCTCACCCGGTACAAGGAATTCGACACCCAGTTCATGAAGCAGCACCCCGACATCAAAGTGGTGCTCCAGCCGGTCGCCGACTACGGCGACTACCACACCAAGCTCCTCGCGCAGCTGGCCTCCGGCACCGCTCCGGACGTGTTCTACATCGGTGACGACAAGATCGGCCAGTTCGTCAACTCCAAGGCGCTGCTGCCGCTGACCTCGCTGATGAACTCGTCCGCGAGCAAGACCAAGCCTGCGGACTTCGCGCAGGGCCTGTTCGGGGCGACCAAGAAGGGCGACGAGCTCTACGCGGCGCCCAACGACTCCAACCCCGACGCCCTCTGGTACGACAAGGCCGCTCTCAAGAAGGCCGGCGTCACGGAGGACCCGGCGAAGCTCGCCTCCGAAGGCAAGTGGACGACAGAAGCGTTCCTCGACATGAACGAGAAGCTGCACAAGGCGGGCCTGACCGGTTCGATGTTCTGGAACTACTGGTCGACCCACTACAGCTGGATCTCGTCCCAGGGCGGGAAGGCCTTCGACGACTCCGGGAAGTTCGTCGCCAACACCGACCCGACGAGCATCAAGGCGATGGACGTCCTCGCCAAGAACTTCCAGAACGGCACCTTCGTCGTCGCCGACACGCTCCCGGAGGGCGCCGGCGCGGACAGCGTCTTCGTGACCCACAAAGCCGGCTTCTTCGTCCAGGGCCGCTACACGATCGGCACCGTCAAGGCGGCGGGCGACCCGGAGAACTACGACGTCGCTCCGTGGCCCACGCCGTCGGGCAAGGCTGCCCCGACCGGCGTCGCGGTGAGCTACCTCGCCATCAACGCCAAGACCAAGAACAAGGACGCCGCGTTCACGTTCTGGACGAACTTCCTCTCGGCCGAGGGCCAGACCTTCCGTCTGAAGGGCGGCGGCAACGCCGTCCCGTCGATCAAGGGCGCCGACTCGGTCGTCCTCGACGGCTACCCGGCGCACGCCCAGACCCTGCTCGACATGCGCGACATCGGCTTCGAGGACTACACCACCGAGGCCTCCGTGCCCGGCCTGTCCAGCGACATCAGCGACAAGATGCTGGCGCTCTACCAGGGCAAGGAGTCCACGCAGGCCACCCTCGACGACGTCGCGAAGATGATCGCCGACAAGACCGGCGGCAAGTGAGGCGAACGACGTGAGCGCACTGGGAGAGGCAGCGGTCGTCACCGAGGCCGAGATCACCCCCGCGACGCCGGGCGGGCTCCGTACGGAGTCCGCCTGGCGGCGTCGCGACCGCCGCTGGGGCTACGTCTTCGTCGGGCCGCAGCTGCTCGGGATGGCGCTCTTCGTCGTCGTGCCGTTCGTCGCGAGCCTGGTGCTCGCCTTCGCCCACTGGGACGGCTTGAACGACCTCAGCTGGGTCGGCTTCGACAACTTCAAGACGGAGCTGACCGATCCGCTGTTGGGGAGGTCGATCCTCAACACCCTGCTGATCGCCCTCATCACGGTACCGATCGGCCTCGGGCTCGCCGTCGTCCTGGCGGTCGCCCTCGAGCGGTTGAAGACGCGCACGCTCTATCTGATCCTGTTCTTCGCACCGGTGGTGACCTCGTCGGTGGCCGTCGCGATGATCTGGCAGCAGCTCTTCCGCAAAGACGGAGTGATCAGCGGCTTCATCGCCTCGGTCTTCCACGTCGCGCCGCCGGACTGGCTGGGCGACCCGCACCTCGCCCTCATCGCGGTGTGCATCGTGACGATCTGGTCGTCCGTCGGCCTGAACGTCATCATCTTCCTGGCCGGCCTGCAGAACATCTCGCCCGCTGTCATCGAGGCGGCCCGGCTCGACGGCGCCGGCGCGCTCACCCTGTTCTTCCGCGTGCGGCTGCCGCTGCTGTCGCCGATCATCTTCTTCTCGACGGTCATCGCGTTCATCAGCTCGCTGCAGACGTTCGACACCGTGTTCATCCTGACGGCGAACGCCGGTCCCGACAACGCCACCCGCACGATCGTGTACCACATCTACGATCTGGGCTTCGGCAAGTTCCAGTTCGGTCCGGCCAGCGCGGCCTCCATCATCCTGCTGATCATCACGCTCATCATCACGGGCATCCAGTTCACCGCGCAGAAGAAGTTCGTCCACTACGAGGATGGTGCCGCATGACCACCGCCGAGCTGACCGCGACGTCCACCGCCCCTTCGGCGCCGGCCCCGCGCACGCCACGCACCGGCAAGGGGGCCGGCCGTGCCCGCAAGGCCGTCCTCCACATCGTGCTCCTGGTGGGCGGCATCGCGATGGTGTTCCCGTTCCTCTGGATGCTGGTCACCTCGTTCAAGTCGCTCCCGCAGCTGCTGAACGACCCGCTGAGCTTCTGGCCGCAGCCGTTCACGCTGCAGAACTATGTGGACGCCTGGAATGACGTGCCGTTCGGCTCCGCATACTGGAACACGATCTACATCGCCGTGCTGGTGGTCGTCGGCACGCTGATCACGGCCGCGATGGCCGGCTACGCGTTCGCCCGCATCCCCTTCCGCGGCAGCCGGGTACTGTTCGTCGTCTTCCTGGCGACGCAGATGATCCCGATGCAGGTCACGCTGATCCCCTTCTACTTCCTGATGGCACGGCTCGGCTGGGTGGACTCGCACCTCGCGCTCATCGTTCCGGCCGCGCTGGCGAACCCGTTCGCCGTGTTCCTGATGCGCCAGTTCGTCCTCTCGCTGCCGAAGGAGTTGGAGGAGGCCGCGATCGTCGACGGCGCCGGGCGCTGGCGGATCTTCTGGAGCATCATCCTCCCGAACCTCACGCCCGGACTCGGCGCGCTGGCGATCATCGTCGCGCTGAGCACCTGGAACAACTTCCTGCTGCCGCTGGTGATCCTCAATTCGCAGGAGAACTTCACGGTGCCGCTGCTGCTGCAGAGCTTCCGCGGCCAGTTCGGCTCGGTCAACTACGGTCTGATCATGGCCGCGTCGGCGATCGCCACCATCCCGATGCTGATCGCGTTCGTGATCGGGCAGCGACGCATCCTCAACAGCATGGCGGCGTCGGGGCTGGGCGGGCGGTGAGCACCGCGGATCGCGTGTCGCCGTTCCTCGATCTGGTGTCGGCGCCGTTCACGCTGCCAGGATCGCGCATCCTGGTCTTCCGCGACGACGCGGTGCCCGATGGTCTGACGGTCAGGCTCGCCGAGTACGAGCGCGCTCTGGATGACTGCGTGCTCGTGCGGACGCTGCGTGTGCTCGACGGCGACGGGCGCGTCGCCCCCGTGTCCGCCGTGCGCCCCGATCGCATCGCGTTCGGCGACTCGGACGTGACGCTGACCTTCGATGGCCCCGACGCGCTGAGCGCGGGAGGCCGCGGCAGCTGGTCGCTGGAGGTCACCGACCCGTCGGGAGCGACCACATCGTTCTCGTCGGCCGACGGCTCGGTGCGGATCTCGACGGACGGCGTGCGGCGCGTTCCTGGTCGCGAGCACGAGGCCGCCCTCGCGGCGACGGGCGCCGTCTGGGACGCGTGGTTCGCCCGCACGCCCGCCGTACGCGACGACCTCGCCGACATGACCGCCTTCTGCTGGTGGGTGCTCGGCGCCAACATCGTTTCGCTCCCCGGCCGCGGCGCGCGGGCGGTCGTCCCCTCGAAGATCGGCTACGTCGGCCTCTGGCAGTGGGACGCGTACTTCATCGCCTCGGGTCTCCGGCACGGCGACCCTGAGCTCGCGCGCGAGCAACTGGAGCTGGCGTTCGGCTACGCGACCGCCGACGGCCAGCTGCCGGACGTGGTGCACGACGAGGGCGTCCTCGCGTCGAGCGACGACCTCCCGCCCGGCGACCGGGAGAACCTGCGCCGCGCCGGCTCGGCCATCGCGGACCCCGCGGCGCCGATCCCGCTGACCAAGCCGCCGCTGGCAGCGTGGGCGCTCCGGCGACTCGACGGCTTCGTCGACGATCCCGCGTTCTTCGACGCGGCATGGGAGGCCGTCGCACGCAGTCAGGAGTGGTGGTTCGCGCACTCCGACCTGGACGGCGACGGGATGCCCGAGTACGGCCACCCGTACTCGTCCGGCCTCGACGACAGCCCGGTCTTCGACGCCGAGCTGCCGGTGGCGTCGCCCGACCTCGCGGCGTACCTGATCCTGCAGGACGACCTGCTGGCGGCACGGGCGCGGGAGACCGGAGACGTCGCCGCGGCCGCTCGGTACGCCGACCGGGCCGCGCACACGCTCGCGCTGCTGGAGGGGATGTGGGACGACGAGGCGGGCTTCTTCCTGTCAGCCGGCGCCGGGCGTCCCGTGGCCGCCGAGACCGCCGTGTCGCTCCTGCCGCTGCTGACCGGCCGGCTGCCTGGCCGCTACGTCACGGGAATCCTCGCCGCACTCGACGACCCCGAACGCTTCGCGACGACCTGGACCGTACCCACCGTCGCTCGCCGTGAGGCGTCATACTCCGACGAGCGCATGTGGCGCGGGCCCGTGTGGGTCAACGTCAACGCGCTGCTGGCGGCGGGACTGGCGGTGTCCGGCCACACGGCCCGCTCGCGCGAACTGGTCGAGGAGACGCTCCGCCTGGTCATCCACGCGGGAGGACCGCACGAGTACTTCAACCCGTCGACCGGGCAGAAGGCGCGGACGGCGACGACCGCGTTCGGGTGGTCGGCGGCGCTGTTCGTCGATCTGGCGGTGTCGGTTTCGGGGTGAGCCCGCGCATCGTCGGGAGTCGCGGCTACACGCCGAGGCGGACGAGCCGTGACGTGGCGCCACCGCGTTCGATCGCGAAGTCGCCCGCGAACGCGCGGTCAGTGACGCGATAGCCACCGGCCACGCCCTCCACCCGGATCGCGCCGTTCTCGTCGGTGCGCACGCGCGTCGGCGCCGTCCACCACTCGTCGCGGATCAGCCGCTCGAGCACCGCGTACGACGGCTTCGGCGTCCCGTCGGCCCGCACGAGGCCCGACGGCGCGCCCAGCCAGGCGCCGGCGTCCGAGAACCCCCAGTAGGTGATCGATTCGACGGCAGGGTGGCCGAACAGCGAGCGGTAGTGGCGTTCCATGTCGTCGGCCTGCCGCGCCTCCCCCTCGGGCGTGGAAGGCCAGGACTCGACCTGATAGTCGTTGAGGTCCTCGATCTCGGGCGGCATCAGGTGGCCCGAGACGAACGTGGTCTCGGTCAGCTGCAGCGGGAGGCCGAACCGCGCGAACCGGTCGACGATCTCCAGGATCTCGTCCTCCCCGCGGTAGCCCTGGTGCATGTGGGTCTGGAGCCCGATCGCGTCGACGGCGACACCGTCGGCGAGCGTCTCCTCGATGACCCGCTCGTAGTCCGGCGACAGTTCGAAGTCGTTGATGACGAGGGTCGCGGCCGGGTTCGCGGCGCGCGCCTCCTCGAAGGCCAGCCGGATCAGGTGCTGGCGCCCGCGGGTGGCGGCAAGGGGTGTGATCGCGTTGTCGCCGTTCGCGAAGACCGGCATGATCACGGTCTCGTTGATCGCGTCCCAGAGCTGGATCACGTCGGCGAAGCCGGCGACCGTCTCACGCACATGGGCGCGCAGCAGCCGCTCCACTTCGTCGTCGCCGCCGACCTCCATCAGCCAGTCGGGCTGCACGGTGTGCCAGACCAGCGGGTGGCCCTTCACCCGCACGCCCTGTCCGACCAGCCAGGAGGCGACCTCGTGGAGGCGGGCGGCCCGTGTCTCACCCCGTCGCGGCTCGAAGGTGCCCCAGTAGAACGGCAGCGTCGCCTGGTTGAAGAGCCGCAGAAACGGCTCGGCCCCGTCGAAGCCGTGCTCGACGAAGTCGAAGCCGATGTTGCCGAACCCGAACGCGTGCGAGCGCTGTTCGACCGTCACCTCCCGATCCGCCAGCGGAACGCCTTCGGGGCCGACGAGCGTGACGGCCGTGATTCCGGTGCGGTGCGCGGGCACTGTACCCGTGCTGCTGAGGTGCTGCATGCGTCCACGCTAGCCCCGGCGCCCCTACCGCCTCGCCGAGGTGCGTCTCGACGCAGCGGAGCGGACGCGATTCGTGACGAATCGACGAAAAGTCGGCACGAAAGTCGACATTCGTGACGAATGTCGGGGGAGCTAGCCGAGCCGCTCCCACTTGATGCCGGCGTCGGCGAGCAGGCGTCGCATGCCGTTGGTCCAGTTCTCGGCGAGCGCCGCTTTGGCCGCCGGCACGTCGCGCTCGACGAGGTGGCGGGCGATCTCCGCATGCTCCTCGGCCGAGCGCTCGACCAGCACCTCGTCGCCGACCAGGAGCGATTCGTAGCGGTGGATGGCGCTGCGCACCTGGGCGATCTGCTCGAGCAGCTTCTTGTTGGGGCAGGAGCTCAGCATCAGGTTGTGCCACTCGTCGTCCTTGCGGTTGACCACCGCGTGTTCGGCGACGTCGTCCGAGAACGCCGCCGCGAGCGCGCCCAGGCGTTCGCCCAGTGCTGCGAGCTCGTCGACCGGCGACAGGTCGAGCGCGAGCCCCTCGAGTGTGACGATGATCGGGCAGAGCTCTTCGAACTCGCGGGCGCTCAGGGGCACGAACCGGAAGCCCTTGCCGTTCTCGCTCTCGATCTGGCCTTCCGACTCGAGCGCGATGAGGGCCTCCCGCAGCGGCGTGCGCGAGACGCCGAGTTCGGCGGCGAGCTGCACCTCGTTGATGCTCTCCCCCGGCCGCACGTCGCCGGCGCGCATGCGCGCGATCAGCTCCTCTCGCACCTGGGAACGCAGGTTCTTGCGCTCGATCGCCATGTGACCCTCCCGGCCGGACTCGTGGTCGTCAGCTTAGGGCTTGACCCGGCGCTACGATCCGTTTAGCGTTGCTGTATACAGAATACAGTCGACACTGAGCGACGCACAAGTGACCCAAGGAGACCGATGACGATCCCCGAGCCCCGGAGCATCCGGCTCGACGCGCTCGCCTACGGCGGCGACTACAACCCCGACCAGTGGCCGGAAGAGGTCTGGGCGGAGGACGTGCGCCTGATGGTGGAGGCCGGCGTCAACATCGTCACGCTCCCCGTGTTCTCCTGGCCGCTGCTGGAGCCGGAGCCGGGTCGCTGGGACTTCGACGGCCTCGACCGCATCATCGACCTCCTGTGGGCGGCCGGCATCCGGGTCGACCTGGCCACCGCGACGGCCACGCCGCCGGCCTGGCTGGTGCGCGAGCACCCCGAGGTGCTGCCGTGGAACGCCGACGGGGTGCGGCTCGAGTTCGGCTCGCGGCAGTCTTACTGCCCGAGCTCGCCGGTGTTCCGGGAGGCCGCGCTGCGGCTGACCCGCGCGCTCGCCGAACGTTACGGCGAGCATCCCGCCCTCGCGCTCTGGCACGTGTCGAACGAGTACGGCGATCACGTCGCGCGCTGCTGGTGCCCGGAATCCGCGCGGCACTTCCGCCGCTGGCTGGAGGCCCGCTACGGCGACATCGCCGGACTCAACGCGGCCTGGGGCACGAGCTGCTGGGGTCAGCACTACCTGGACTTCGACCAGATCGAGCCGCCGCGCACCGCGACCGGTCCGATCAACCCGGCCCAGGTCGTCGACTTCGAGCGGTTCTCGTCCGACGCCCTGCTCGAACTCTTCACCGCGGAGATCGACGTGCTTCGGGAGGTGACGCCCGAGGTCGCGGTGACCACCAACTTCATGAGCCTCTTCCGCGAGCTCGACTACTGGCGCTTCGCCGACGCCGAGGACCTCGTGACCGACGACGCGTATCCCGACCCCGCCGACCCGCACGCCCACGTGGCCGCAGCGCTCAACTACGGGCTCATGCGCGGCCTGAAAGACGGACGGCCGTGGCTCCTCCTGGAGCAGGCGCCCAGCGCGGTCAGCTGGCGCGACGTCAACGTGCCCAAGGCGCCGGGCCAGCTGCGGCTCGGCAGCCTGCAGGCGGTCGCGCACGGCTCCGACGGCGTGATGTTCTTCCAGTGGCGGCAGGCCACGTTCGGGCCGGAGAAGTTCCACTCGGCGATGCTCGGCCACCGCGGCGAACGCAGCCGCAGCTTCCACGAGTCGAAGGCGCTCGGCGCCGAGCTGAAGAAGCTGGAGGCGGTGCGCGGCACGCGCGTGCGCTCGTCCGTCGCCCTCGTGGCCGATTGGGACGCCTGGTGGGGCGTCACGCAGTCCGAGTCGATGCCCTCCCAGCGCCTCGACTGGCTGACCGAAGCGCGCGCGTGGCACGCCGCCGCCTACGCCCTGGGGCAGCCGGTCGACGTCGCCCGGGCCGCCGGACCGTTCGGCGACCACCGCGTCGTGCTCGTGCCCAACCTGTACGCGGCCACAGCCGAGCAGGCGCAGGCGATGACCGCCTTCGTCGCCGCCGGCGGCCAGCTGGTGGTCGGGCCGTTCTCCGGAGTGGTCGACCACCGGGAGCAGGTGCACCCGGGAGGCGCACCGGGTCCGCTGCGCGACCTCCTGGGCGTCGAGGTGGACGAGTGGTGGCCGCTCGCCGACGGCGCCCAGCGCACCGTCGAGCTGGGCGGCGTCGTCCACTCCACCCGCGTGTGGGGCGAGTGGATCGAAGCCGCTCCGGGCACGGAGGTGCTCGCCCGCTTCGCCGACGGCGACCTCGCCGGCCTGCCGGCCCTGACCCGTCGTGCCCACGGCGACGGCGCCGCCTGGTACCTGGCGGCCGGCCTCGACGGGCCGGCGATGCGCGCCGTGCTCGCCGAGGTGTTCGCGGCCGCCCGCTTGCAGACCCGGGAGGCCGGCCTGACTCTGGAGGTCGTGACCCGCACCGACGGTGTCACCGATTTCACCTTCGTCCTCAACCACGGCCGCGAGGAGCGGGTCGCCCCACGCATCGCGGGCGGCACCGACCTGCTCACCGGCGCCGACGCGGGCGGCGGCCTGCCGCTCCCCGCGTTCGGCGTCGCCGTGATCGCGCACCCGACCGTCTGATCCATCGAGAGAGGCCAGCATGTCCCACCCCTTCGTCCACCCGTACGTGCCCAACACGGCACCCGAGTCTCGCCGGGCGATGCTCGACGCCGTCGGCGCCGTCAGCGTGGAGGAGTTCTACGCCGACGTCCCCGCCGATCTCCGGCTCGGGCGCGACCTCGACCTCCCGGAGCCGCTGATCGCCGAGCAGGACCTCGTGCGTCACGTCGGCGGCCTGCTGCGCCGCAACCGCGCAGTGGAGCCCGGGCGGCTGTTCCTGGGCGCCGGCACGTACTCCCACGCCGTCCCGGCCGTGGTGGACGAGGTGATCAACCGCAGCGAGTTCCTCACCGCCTACGCCGGCGAGCCCTACGAGGACCACGGCCGGTTCCAGGCGCTGTTCCAGTACCAGTCGCTCATGGGCGAGCTGCTGAACCTCGACGTGGTCAACGTACCCACCTATGACGGTTACCAGGCGGCGGCGACGGCCCTGGCGATGGCGACGCGCGTCACGGGACGCCGCGGCATCCTGCTGGTCAGCGACGCCCACCCCGACAAGCTGTCGAAGGTGCGGGACTACGTGCAGCCGATCGCGGATCTCCACATCGTGCCGACCGTCGACGGCACCGCCGACCTCACGGCGGCCCTCGCGCTCATCGGACCGGACACGGCCGCGGTGTGGGTCGAGACTCCCAGCTTCCACGGTGCCCTCGAGACCGCGGTGGCGGAGCTGGCCGACGCCGCCCACGCGGCGGGAGCGCTGCTCGTCGCCGGCACCGACCCGATCGGCCTCGGCGTGCTCGCCTCGCCCGCCGACCACGGCGCCGACATCGTGCACGGCGACATCCAGTCGCTCGGGCTGCACCCGTGGTTCGGCGGAGCGCACGCCGGATTCATCGCCGTGCCCGACGACACCCGGCTCGTGATGGAGCTGCCGTCGCGGCTGTTCGGGCTGGCCTCCACCGACGTCGAAGGCGAGTACGGCTTCGGAGACGTCGCCTACGACCGCACGTCCTTCGCGCTGCGCGAAGAGGGCAAGGAGTGGGTGGGCACCGCAGCCGCACTCTGGGGGATCGCCGCCGGCGTCTACCTCGCTCTGCTGGGCCCGCAGGGGATGGCCGAGCTCGGCGACACCATCATGTCCCGAACGGTATATGCCCGCCAGGCGCTCACGGCGCTGCCCGGCGTCGGCGCGACAGACGGGGCCATCCACTTCCGCGAGTTCGTGGTCGACCTGCGCGATGCCTCCGTCACCGCGCCCGGAATCGTCGCGGCGCTGCGCGAACGCGGCTTCGAGCCCGGCCTCGCCCTGGATGACATGCGCCTGCTGGTATGCGTCACCGAACAGAACACCCAGACCGACATCGACGACCTCGCCGCCGCGTTCGGCGAGGCGCTGGCGACCGCCTCGAAGGAGAACGCACGATGAGCCTGCCCATCGCACCCAAGCCCGCGCTGCGGCGCTTCCACCAGGCCCGCTGGGACGAGCCGATCGTCTTCGAGCTGCACACGCCGGGCGAGCGCGGCGTCATCCCGTCGCAGACCGAGAACGGGGTGCGGGAGGCCGTCGGCGACGTGGTCGCCGAGCTGCCCGCGTCGCTGCGCCGCGCCGAGCCGCCCGCGCTGCCCGAGATCGGGCAGATGCGCGTGCTCAAGCACTACCTCCGCCTGAGCCAGGAGAACCTGGGCGCCGACCTCAACGTCGACGTGGGTCAGGGCACGTGCACGATGAAGTACGCGCCCAAGGTCAACGAAGCGATCATCCGCACCCCCGACCTCACCGAACTGCACCCGCTGCAAGACCCGGACACCGCACAGGGCGTCCTCGAGATCGTCTGGCGAACCGAGCGGATGCTGGCCGAGATCTCCGGAATGAGCCGCGTCTCGCTGCAGACCAGCGGCGGCTCGGAGGCGATCTGGGCCAACATCTCCATGATCCGCGCCTACCACGCGTCGCGCGGCGAGGCCGAGCCGCGCGACGAGGTGATCACGACGATCTTCTCGCACCCGTCGAACGCGGCGGCCGCCAGGATGGCCGGGTACACGGTCATCACGATCTTCCCCGACGCCGACGGCTACCCCGACGTGGAGGCCCTGCGCGCGGCGATCTCGCCGCGCACCGCCGCGATCATGGTGACGAACCCCGAGGACACCGGCATCTACAACCCGCGCATCCGCGAGTGGGTCGACCTCGCCCACTCGGTCGGTGCGCTGGCGTCGTACGACCAGGCGAACGCCAACGGCATCCTGGGCATCACCCGCGCCCGTGACGCCGGCTTCGACGTCTGCCATTTCAACCTCCACAAGACGTTCGGCACGCCGCACGGCTGCGGCGGCCCGGGGTCCGGCGCCAACGCGGTGTCGGAGGCGCTCGCGCCGTTCCTGCCCGGCCCGGTGATCGAGAAGGTCGGCGACCGGTTCGTCATCGACGGCGACCGGCCGCAGTCCATCGGGTCGGTCGCGCCGTTCTACGGCGTCATCCCGAACATCGTGCGCACGTACGCCTGGATCCGCGCGCTCGGCGCTCCCGGGCTGCGGGCGGTGGCCGAGACCGCGGTACTGAACAACAACTACCTGATGAAGCTCGTCCTGGACATCCCGGGAGCGAGCGCGCCCTACGCCACCGGCCGCCGCCGCATCGAGCAGGTGCGCTACTCCTGGCAGGGCCTGTTCGAGGAGACGGGGATCAGCTCGGAGGAGATCGGCATCCGTGCCAGCGACTTCGGGATGCACTACTGGACCAGCCATCACCCCTACGTCGTCCCGCAGCCCTTCACGCTGGAGCCCACCGAGTCGTACTCGAAGGCCGAGCTCGAGGAGTACGCACGGGTGCTGGCCGAGGTCGCACGGGAGGCCCGCGAGACTCCGGAGGTCGTCCGTACCGCCCCGCACAACCAGACCGTGCACCACACGCACCACGACGACCTCGACGACCCCGAGCGCTGGGCGGTGACGTGGCGTGCCTACCGGCGCAAGCACTTCGGCGAGGGCGCTGCGAACGCCGCCGGGGCCGCGACCGCGACCACGGCCACGGCGACGGCGACGCTGGAGGATGCGGTCGCGTGAACCGGGTGCAGCAGTGGGCGCGACCGTGACGATCGGCGTCATCGTCAATCCGGTCGCCGGCGTCGGCGGACCCGCGGGGCTCGCGGGGAGCGACGGCGTCGCGGTGCAGCTCGAGGCGCTCCGCCGAGGCGGGCGTGCACGGGCCGCCGAACGGGCGACGGAGGCGTTGCGCGTGCTCGCCGCCGCCCGCCCTGGCCTCGACGTGCTCACGGCTGCGGGCCCGCTCGGCGAGGACGCCGTGCGGGCTGCCGGCCTCACGCCGCGCGTCGTCTACACGCCCTCCGCCCGTGCGCGCTCCCTCCCCGCGAGGGGCACGTTGTCGTCGCTTTCGGGGCGCGGAAGTGACGGCGACGTGCCCTTCGGCGCTGCGGAGGGCGCGACGACGGGGGATGACACGGCCCTGGCGGCCGCGGCGCTCCACGCGGCAGGCGCCTCGCTCGTGCTGTTCGCGGGCGGGGACGGCACGGCGCGCGATGTCGCCCGCGGCCTCCCGTCGGGCGTTCCGATGCTCGGGATCCCGGCCGGCGTCAAGATGTACTCCGGCTGCTTCGCGGTCGGGCCGGCCGCCGCCGGCGCTCTCGCGGCCGACTGGCTCACCCGGCGCCTCGCGCTGGCCGAAGCCGAAGTGCTCGACCTCGACGAAGACCTGCTGCGTGCCGGAAGACCGGAACCGCTGCTCTTCGCCCTCGTGCCTGTCCCGGTCTCGGCCGGTCGCACGCAGGCGCGCAAGGCGCCGACACCCGCCGGCGCGCGCGAGGCCGTGCGCCGCGCCGCCGCGGGCGCGGCCGAGCGGATGCGCCCCGGCACCCGCTACCTGCTCGGCCCCGGCGGCACGACCGCCGAACTCGGGCGTCTCCTCGGACTCGACACCTCTCCGCTCGGCGTCGACATCGTCCACGACGGCCGCCTGATCGCCCGGGACGTCACCGAGCGTCAGGCCTACGAAGCCGTCACCGGCCATGACGCACAGGCGATCGTCACCGTCATCGGCGGCCAGGGCTTCCTCCTCGGCCGCGGCAACCAGCAGCTCTCCGCGCGCGTGATCGCGGCGCTGGGAGCCGACCCCCTGCTCGTGGTCGCGACCGAGCAGAAGCTCATCGACCTCGCCGGCCGGCCGCTCCTGGTCGACACCGGCGATCCGGCGCTCGACGAGCGGCTGGCCGGTCACGTCACCGTGATCACCGGGCCCGCCGCCGCGAGCCTCTACCCTGTCAGTGCCGCGACAGCGGCCCCCATCGAAGGAGAACCCGAATGCGTCTAGCCGGCAAGTCCGCCATCGTCACCGGAGGGGCGGGCGGCATCGGCCGCGCCACCTCCCTCGCCTTCGCTGCGGAGGGCGCCCGGGTCGCGGTCGTCGACCTGCAGCACGAGGCGGCGGAGGCGGTGGCCGCCGAGATCCGCTCCGCCGGCGGCGAAGGGATCGCGTTCGGCGCCGATGTCTCCGCCGAGGCCGACGTCGAGCGCGTCGTCGCGGCGACCGTCGAGGCGTTCGGCGGCATCGACGTGTCGTTCAACAACGCCGGCATCATCCGTCGCACCACCGCCGTCGAGACCACCGTCGAGGAGTGGGACCGCGTCTTCGGAGTCAACGTGCGCGGGGTGTTCCTGATGTGCAAGCACGTCGTTCCGGTGATGGCGGCCGCTGGAGGCGGATCCATCATCAACACCGGCAGCGGCTGGGGCCTCAAGGGCGGTGGCCAGGCGATCTCGTACTGCGCATCCAAGGGGGCGGTCGTGAACATGACGCGCGCGCTCGCGATCGACCACGGGCCGCAGGGCATCCGCGTCAACTCGATCAACCCCGGCGACGTCGACACCGGCATGCTGCGTGACGAGGCGCGCCAGCTCGGCCAGGAGACCGGTTCGTTCCTCGCCGAGGCAGCCGATCGTCCGCTGCGGCGCATGGGCGCGCCCCGCGAGATCGCCGCGGCCGTCGTCTGGCTCGCGAGCGACGAGTCGTCCTACGTCACCGGCACCGCGCTCGTCGCCGACGGCGGGGGCATCGCTTAGAGCCGAGGCAGATTCAGAGGCCCAGGGACTTCTTGATGAGGGATTCGGGGTCGGGGGTGGCGGCGGCGTTCTCGCGCGCCTCCTGATTGGCCTCGGTGACGGCCTGCACGACCTCGTCGCGCTGGATGCGGATGCCGCGCGGCGCGTCGATGCCCACGCGGATGCCGTCGCCGCGGACGTCGAGGATCGTGATGACGATGTCGTCGCCGATCAGCACGCGCTCCCCGACTTTCCGCGTCAATACCAGCATTGGTCCAGCCTATCCGGCCGCGCATCCGGCGGACAGGACCCGCCGTCAGGAGGTCGGGCGAGGCAGCGGATCCGGAACCGGCGTCGCGGCGACGCCAAGCCGTCCAGGCCGGCCGGGCGGTGCGGGAGGTGCGTCGAGCCAGAGCAGCGGGAGGCCGAGCGCGCCGACCGCCCAAGGCGTCGCCGTGTGCGCGGCTCCGTGGGCGGCGATCCCGTCGACCGCGAGCACGGCGTCGACGGCGTGCACCCAGACCGCCGTGTCGTCGAGCTTGCGGCTGACGTCGACGGCGACCCAGACCTGGTCGGGCTCGATGCCGGCGAGGGAGGCGGCGAGCGCCGGAACGGCGTCCACCCGCGCCAGCTCGACCACGCCCACGATCGGGCACTCGCGGCGCACACCCTCCGCCCGCGCCGCGAGCGCCTCCCGCCGGTCGCCGACCGCCAGCACGTCGGCGTCGGCGGAGGCCGCGAGGGTCGCCGCTGCCGCCTGCGCGTCGCCTCCGAGCCCGACCACGAGCGTGAGGTCGCCTCTGCCGCGGAGCCGCACGGGAGGCGCCTCCCGCAGCACGTGCGCGCGTGCGGTCGCGTGATGCTCTGCGAGGGGCACGTCGTTGTCGCTGTCGGGCTCCGAAAGCGACGACGATGTGCCCTTCGGTGAAGCGGGGGATGCGGGTGGTGCGGTGGGAGCAGCGGCGTCGGGAGGAGCAGCGGCGTCGGTGGCCCGCACGAGGTCGTCGAGGATGGCGGCGAAGGTCTGCGACGACGTCGACACCGCAGGCAGCACCTCCTGCCCGAGGTCGCCGCCGAGCCACTCAGGCCGCGATCGACTCCGCACCTCTCACCACCCCGACGGTCTCG
>NZ_CAMFLC010000036.1 GCF_945957465.1 uncultured Leifsonia sp. | reverse complement strand
AGCGTCAGATGTGTATAAGAGACAGCGCCTGACCCGACCCCAGGGGCGCCCGAGGGGCGCCTCAACGCCCTGAGGGGCACCCGAGGGGCGCCTCAACGCCCTGAGGGGCGCCCGAGGGGCGCCTTAACGCCCCTAAAACGGCGTCTTAGGGGCGTTAAGGCGCCCCTCGGACTTCGGGACGCCGCGGGGCGTCGCGAGGGATCCGAAGGGCGCGCGAGGGGCGTCGCGAGGGGTCCGAAGGGCGCGCGAGGGGCGTCGCGAGGGGTCCGAAGGGCGCGCGAGGGGCGCGTTGATGCCCCTAAAACGGCGTTTTGGGGGCGTTAAGGCGCCCCTCGGCGTGCGGGACGGGTGGGGCGGTGCGCTCAGCGGGCGCTGAGGCGCCGCACCCAGGCCTCCACGTCGTCCGCGGTGCGCGGGAGCGCGATGGAGAGGTTCTCGGCGCCGTCGGCGGTGACGAGGATGTTGTCCTCGATGCGCACTCCGATGCCGCGGAAGCGCTCGGGCACGGTGAGGTCGTCGGGCTGGAAGTACAGCCCCGGCTCGATCGTGAACACCATGCCGGGCTCCAGCACGCCGTCGAGATACAGCTCGCGACGCGCCTGTGCGCAGTCGTGGACGTCGAGCCCGAGGTGGTGGCTGGTGCCGTGCACCATGTATCGGCGGTGATGCTGGTTGTCGGCCTGGACGGCCTCCTCGGCGGTTACCGGAAGCAGCCCCCACTCCGCCGTCCGGCGTGCGATCACGGCCATCGCCGCCGCGTGGATCTCGCGGAACCGGATGCCGGGGCGCACGATGGCGAATGCGGCGTCGGCGGCTTCGCGAACCGTCTCGTACACCAGTCGCTGCGTCTCGGTGAAGGCGCCGTCGATGGGGAACGTTCGCGTGATGTCGGCGGTGTAGTAGCTGTCGACCTCGACGCCCGCGTCGAGCAGGATGAGGTCGCCGGGGATCACGGGGCCGTCGTTGCGCGTCCAGTGCAGGATGCAGGCATGCGGGCCGCTGGCGGCGATGGTGTCGTAGCCGACCGCGTTGCCGTCGGCGCGGGCGCGCCCGTTGAAGACACCCTCGACGAGACGCTCCCCGCGCGGGTGCGCGACGATGCGCGGGAGGTCGGCGATCACGTCGTCGAAGCCGGCGGCCGTCGCTGCGATGGCCGCGCGCAGCTCCGCGATCTCGAACGCGTCCTTGACCAGGCGCAGCTCGGAGAGGTCCCGCGCGAGGGCGTCGTCGTCGCCGTGGTCCTCCGGGTCGAGGTCGGCGCCCGCCTCGGCGGCGAGCACCAGGCGGGCCGCGTCGACACGGTCGGTCAGCTCCGGGTCCGCCTCGCGCAGCACGACGGTGGCGGCGTCGACGGAGTCGAGCACGGCCTCCACGTCGGCGATGCCCCGGGTGGGGAGGTCGAGGTCGCCGGCGACCTGCGCCAGCGACGGCCGCGGTCCGATCCAGAACTCCCCGATCTCGGGATTGGCGTAGAACTCGTCCGAGTCGCGTCCCGCCCGCTCGCGGAAGTAGAGGGTCGCCTCGTGGCCGGAGCCCGTCGGTTCGAGGACGAGCACGCTGCCCGGCTCGGAGTCGGAGCCCCAGCCGGTGAGGTGCGCGAACGCGGAGTGCGCGCGGAAGGGGAAGTCGGTGTCGTTGGAGCGCTGCTTGAGCCGGCCGGCCGGGATGATCAGCCGGCGTCCCGGGTACAGCTCCGACACGCGGGCGCGGCGCGCGGCAGCGTAGGACGCCTGCTCGCGGGCGCCGGGAAGCACCTCGGGACGCTCGGCCCAATTGCTGCCGATGTACGCGCGGAAGGCGTCGGAGCCCGGCGTGGTCGACCGGTTCGCGGTCGCGCGGGGGGCGTCCTGCTCGGTGCGGGCGGGTGCTGTGGTGTTCTCGGACGACATGCCGACCATTCTCGCACTCATAGGATTGGGGTCATGGCTGCCGAGCGACTGTTCCGCGGGCCCGTGGACCTCCACACGCACTCGAGCGTGTCGGACGGCACGGAGACCCCCGCCGAGCTGGTGCGCGCGGCCGCCGCCGCCGGGCTCGGAGCCGTCGCGCTCACCGACCACGACTCGACCGCGGGATGGGCCGGCGCCGCCGCAGCAGGCTCCGAGGCGGGCGTGACGGTGATTCCGGGGATGGAATTGTCGACCCGCGTCGAGTTCGCCAGCGTCCACATGCTCGGCTATCTCTTCGACCCGGCGAACGATGCGCTGGTCGCCGAGACGCTGCGAATCCGCGAGGGCCGCATGCGCCGGGCGGAGGACATGGTGCGACGAATCGCCGCCGACTACGACATCACCTGGGACGATGTGCTCGCTCAGGCGACCGAGGGCGCGACGGTCGGCCGGCCGCACATCGCGGACGCCCTCGTCGCCCGTGGCCTCGCCGCAGACCGTAGCGCCGCGTTCGCCGGCATCCTGCACTGGCGCAGCGGCTACTTCCAGCCTCACTACGCTCCCGATCCGATGACCGGCGTCCGTCTGATCCGCGGAGCGGGAGGCGTGCCGGTGCTCGCGCACCCTGCGACGAACAGCCGCGGGGTCATCCCGGAGCCGCGACTCCGCAGACTCGTCGACGCCGGCCTGTTCGGGCTGGAGCTCGATCACCGGGAGAACCGGCCGGACGGCGTGGCCGAGCTGCGCCGCTACGCCGAGAAGTACGGACTCGCGATCACCGGCTCCAGCGACTATCACGGCGCGGGAAAACCGAACCGGCTGGGGGAGAACACCACCGATCCCGCCGTCGTCGACCGCATGATCGAAGAAGCGACAGGCGCGGCGCCTTTCTACGCCTGAGCGGAATCCACCGTTAGCCTGGTCCGCGGGGATCGGGAAGCGAGGTTCGAGTGTCTCGGCGGCTTTGGACGTCTTCGATCACGATTGCGGCGCTGGTCGGCGCGCTCACGGTGGCCGGCGGAGCAGCACCCGCGAACGCGGACGCGTACCCTTCCTGGGACGATGTGCAGGCGGCGAAGGCGAACGTCGCCGCGGCGCAGGCGGAGGTCGATCGGATCAACGGCCTGCTCGCCTCGTTGCAGACCGCGGCCAACGCGGCCGGCGATCTGGCGGTGAAGCGCCTGGGCGAGTACGGGCAGGCGGAGGCCGCCCTGGCGGCGGCGACCGCCAAGGAGCAGGATCTCGCGGGTCAGGCGCAATCGGCCGCTGCGAAGGCCGACGAGCTTCGCGCGCAGAGCGGCAAGTTCGCGGCGCAGCTCACGCGCTCGGGCACCTCCGACGTTTCGATCCGGCTCTTCCTCGGGGGAGCGGGGGCGCCGGGCGCGGACAGCTCCCGCGAATCGCTGCTCTACCAGCTCGGAGCGGTCTCGAGGCTGGCCGACCAGGCTTCGGCGCTGTTCGCCCAAGCCGCCGAGCAGAAGAACACGGCGGCGGCGCTCAGCGAGCAGGCCACGGCGGCGCAGAAGATCCGGGACCAGCTCGACAAGGACGCGCAGAAGGCCCTGCAGGCGGCCAACGATGCGAAAGCGGCCGCCGACGCGCAACTCGCCGACCAGAAGTCACACGCGAACACGCTCTACGCGCAGCTCGCCTCCCTCCAGAACACCGCGGCGTCCGTCGAGCAGCAGCGTGCGGCGGGTCTGGCAGCCGCCGCGGCCGCGGCCGCTGCGGCCAACACGGGCGGCGGCGCCGACGGCTTCGCTCCACCTCCCGGCATGAACGTCGACCCTGCCGCAGCACAGGCCTATGCGTCCAGCCGACTGGCCGCGTTCGGCTGGGGGCAGGACCAGATGGGCTGTCTCATCAAGCTGTGGAATCACGAGTCGGGCTGGCGTGCCGATGCGTACAACACCTCCAGCGGCGCTTACGGCATCCCGCAGTCGCTGCCCGCGAGCAAGATGGCGTCCGCGGGCCCCGACTGGATGACCAACCAGAACACCCAGGTCGACTGGGGTCTCGACTACATCAACCGCGCCTACGGCTCGCCGTGCGCCGCCTGGAACTTCGAGATGAGTCACGACCCGAACTGGTACTGAGCGTCGGTGCTGGTACTGAGCGTCGGTGCTGGTACCGAGTGTCGGCGCTGGTACCGAGCGTCGGTGGCCCGCTGACGGAGAACGCCGCCTGCAGCAGGGCGGCAGACGGCGTTCTCCTGTCGGTTCGTCCGGAGCTCAGCTCGCGGGGGTCGCGGGCGAGCCGCCACGGGAGCGGCGACGGCGCCGGCGCGGGGCGCCTTTGCCGTCGTGGTGCTGCGAGCCGCCGCCATCGTGCGTCCCCGTGGCGGGAGCCTTCTGCTCGCCGTCAGCGGTCGCCGCGGTGGCCTCGCCGCCGGACGCGGCAGCCGAACCGGAGCGGGTGCGGCGGCGCCGGTTGCGCGAGCGGCCCTCGCCCTGGTTGGCCGGACCGGTCGAGTCGCGACGCGCGCCGTCCTGGTTCTCGGGCGCCTTGACCGCCGGCGTCGACTTGAGGCGGCCCTTCGCGCCCTCGGGGATGCCGAGATCACTGTAGAGGTGCGGCGACGACGAGTACGTCTCGGTGGGCTCGGGCTGGCCGAACTCGAGGGCGCGGTTGATGAGCGCCCACTTGTGGAGGTCCTCCCAGTCGACGAACGTGACCGCGACACCGGTCTTGCCCGCGCGGCCGGTGCGGCCGGCGCGGTGCAGGTAGGTCTTCTCGTCGTCCGGAATGGTGTGGTTGATGACGTGCGTGACGTCGTCGACGTCGATGCCGCGGGCGGCGACGTCGGTCGCGATGAGCACGTCCTTCTTGCCGGCCTTGAAGGCGGCCATCGCCCGCTCGCGCTGTTCCTGGTTGAGGTCGCCGTGCACGGCGGCGGTGTTGAAGCCGCGGTCGCCGAGCTCCTCCACCAGCTTGGCCGCAGCCCGCTTGGTGCGGGTGAAGATCACGGTCTTGCCGCGGCCCTCGGCCTGGAGGATGCGCGCGACCACCTCGTCCTTGTCGAGCGAGTGCGCGCGGTAGATGAGGTGCTTGATGTTGGCCTGCACCTGGCCCTCGTCGGGGTCCGTGGCGCGGATGTGGATCGGGCGCGTCATGAACCGGCGCGCCAGCGCCACGATCGGGCCGGGCATCGTGGCAGAGAACAGCATCGTGTGGCGGGTCGCGGGGGTCTGCGCGAACAGCTTCTCGATGTCGGACAGGAAGCCGAGGTCGAGCATCTTGTCGGCCTCGTCGAGCACCATCTCGCGCACATTGGAGAGGTTGAGGAGGCGCTGGCCGGCCAGGTCGAGCAGGCGGCCGGGGGTGCCGACGACGATCTGCGCGCCGGCCTTGAGCTGTGCGATCTGGCCCTCGTATGCCTTGCCGCCGTAGATGGCGGTGACGGTCGTCGGACGGTTGGAAGCGGCCTGCTCGAGGTCTTCGTAGACCTGCACGGCGAGCTCGCGCGTCGGGACGACGACGAGAGCCTGCACGCCGGGAGCCGGGTCGAGGCCGAGCCGCTGGATGATCGGGAGGCCGAAGCCGAAAGTCTTGCCCGTGCCCGTCTTGGCCTGGCCGATGATGTCCTGGCCGTCGAGTGCGAGCGGGATGGTCTGGGTCTGGATCGGGAACGGCTCGACGATGCCCTTGGCCGCAAGGGCGTCCACCATGTCCTGATCGATGTTGAGTTCGGAGAAAGTCACGTAAGTGTTGCCTGTCGGTTCGAAAAGTGAGTCCACGCCCTGTCTCTCTTCGCAGGCGCAGGGCCGTCGATCCTGCGCCGACGGCACCACAAGCTTAGTAGACCTCCCCGTTACACTGCTGTACGTGTCAACGTGGTTCACCAGACGCCGGCCCGCGGTCGAGCTTCCCCGCCTCGCGCCGCGCGCCCCGCGGCCGCCCTCCGTTCGCGTCGACCTGCACGAGGTGATGCCCGACCTCCTGCCGTATCTGGGCCAAGCGGCCTATCTGCAGCTGGAGCAGTTCCAGACGCTCTCGCGGGTGGCGGCCGACACCGACGCGCCCGGTGCGAAGAGCGTCGATGCGCTGCGCGCGAAGGAGGCCGTCGCGGTCGCCGCGGGACTGGCGCTGTCGAAGCACCAGGGCATCGTGGCGGAGATCCGCCGCCGCGGCGACGAGCCCGCGGCGGTGATGCGCCCGTTCGCCGACGAGATCGAGGGCTTCCGCGCCCTGCTGATCGGCTCGGACTGGCGCGAGACGTTGCTGGCCGCTCTGATGACCGGCGGCCTGCTCGACGACTTCTTCATCCGGCTGGCCGCAGGCCTGCCGGGCGACGTCGGCCCGCGCATGGCCCAGCTCCTCGGCTCCGACTCCGGACAGGAGGGTCTGCTGGAGGTGCTGCGCGCCGAGATCGCGACCGACCCGCAGCTGGGATCGCGGCTGGCGATGTGGGGTCGCCGCCTGGTCGGCGACACGCTCCTGGTCGCCCGCTCCGCACTCCACCTGTCGGGCAACCGGGCGGCGGACGAGGAGCGGATCGAGCCGATCTTCACCGAGCTGATCGCGGCGCACACGCGCCGCATGGACGCGCTGGGCCTGACCGCCTGAGCGCGGCGGGTCGGTAACGGAGGAATCTCACCCGGAGTCTCGGTCCGAGCGCAGGCAACGGAGGAGAACCTCCCTGGGATGCGGCCAAAGTCCTCCGCAGCGTGCCCTTTCGTCGTAGCCGCCGGCGGAAGTCCTCCGGTGCCGACACACGTCAGCGGGCGATGGCGCCCTTGGCGAGCGTGTGCAACAGCTTTTCGTCGTGGTCGGTTCGCACGCGCCCGATCACGAGGTCGGTCACCACGACGATCGCCGCGGTCCCCAGCAGCGTGATCCACCAGATCCAGCCGCCGTCCCACTTCAGCCCCGCCCAGGTGAGGGCGACCCAGAGGATGCACGCCACGCTCACGCCGAGAGCCGGGATGAGCACGGAGCCGTGCGTGTGACGATGCGGCAAGAGGTACCGGGCGCCGAGGCCGAGGATGGCGCCGGCGAGCGCGACGAAGAGCAGTTCCACGGAGGGAATCTAGCCGACGAAGCCGATGCGGCGCGACTCCTCGGTGCCGACCTCCACGTAGGCGATGCCGGCGGTGGGGACGATGTAGACGCGGCCCTTGTCGTCCGCGAGCTTGAGGATGCCGGTGCCGCTGGTGAGGCCGGCCTGGATCTGCTCGGTGAGCTCCTCGGCCGACTGGGCCGACTCGAAGCTGAGCTCGCGGGGGGCGTTGACGATTCCGATGCGGATCTCCACGGGATTGTGCCTTTCGAATCAGACCGGCGGTTGCGAGTTCAGACTACGGCACACGGCTCGCGGGGCTCGGTCGCGTTCTCTGTCGGCGGACGCCGATACCGTGAAGGACATGACAGCCCGAGGTTTCCGACCGCGCATCCACGATGCCGACCGGCCCCTCGACCTCGACCCGGCGCAGCGCCGGGTGCTCGAACTGCCCGACGGCGTGTCGGCCGCCGTCCTCGGCGCGCCAGGGACGGGCAAGACCTCGGTGCTCGTGGAGGCGGTCGCCGAGCGCGTGCACCGGCGGGGCTACGATGCCTCCCAGGTTCTCGCGCTGAGCGCCTCGCGCACCGCCGCGACGGCGCTGCGCGACCGCATCGCCCTGCGGCTGGGCGTGCCGACGCCCGGCCCGCTCGCGCGCACGGCCACCTCGCTCGCGTTCCAGCTGGTGGGCGAGCAGTCGAAGCGAATGGGCTGGGAGCCGCCCCGATTGCTGACGGGAGGCGACCAGGACCAGATCATCGCCGAGCTGCTGAACGGCCATCTGGAGGACGGCACCGGGCCGGCCTGGCCGGAGTCGCTGGGTCCAGAGGTGCGCGTGCTGCGCGGCTTCCGGACCGAGCTCCGCGAGCTCATCGGCCGCTGCGCGGAGCGCGGTGTGACCCCCGGCCGCCTCGCCGAGCTCGGGGCGATCACCGGTCGTGACGAGTGGAGGGCGGCCGCTCGGTTCATCGCCGAGTACCAGAGCGTCCTCGACAGCTTCCGCGGCGGGTTCGTCGACTCGGCCGAGCTGATCGCCTCCGCCGTCTCCGTCGTGCGCGAGGGCAGCGCCCTCGACGGTCTGCGCGCCCTCTTCGTCGACGACCTCCAGGAGGCGACGGTGGCCACCATCGCCCTGCTGCGCGCCGTCGCCGCCCGTGGCGTCGCGGTGATCGCGTTCGGCGACCCCGACGTCGCCTCCACCACCTTCCGCGGGGCGGAGGTGTCCGCGCTCGGACAGCTCGGCTCGCGCCTCGGCGTTCCGGTGACGCGCATCGTCCTGGGCACGGCGCACCGCCAGACGCCTGTGCTGCGCGAGCTGACCTCCCGCGTCACCGAGCGCATCGGCACCGCGGCCGCCGGTGTGCACCGCGTCGCCGTGCCGGCCCGTCGGCCGGCGGAGGACGCCGGGCCCGAGATCGTCGTGGTGCGGGCGTCGTCCGCACCTGCCGAGGCGGCGCGGCTCGCGCGCCTGCTTCGGGAGCGGAGACTCATCGACGGTGTGCCGTGGAGCAGCATGGCCGTCGTGGTGCGGTCGGGAGCCCACATCCCCGGCCTCGCGCGATCACTCGCCGTAGCGGAGGTGCCGACGACGACCAGCATCGCCGGCCGGCCGCTGCGTGACGACTACGCCGCTCGCCAGCTCGTCACCATCGCGGGGGTGGCCCTCGGCCCTGAAACGCTGACCCCGGAAGTGGCGACCGAGCTGCTGCTCGGGCCGTTCGGGGGTCTCGACGCCATCAGCCTGAGGCGACTGCGCCTCGCGCTGCGTCAGGAAGAGCTTGCCGGCGAGGGCAACCGGCCGGGCGACGACCTCCTGGTCGAGGCGCTCGCGGAGCCGGCGCACCTCGCGACGATCGACTCCTCGCCGGCCCGCCGTGCGGCGCGGCTCGCCGAGACGCTGCGCGGCTGCCGGCAGAAGGCCGCGGCCGGGGCCACGATCGAGGAGCTGCTCTGGCACGCGTGGGAGCGCAGCGGCCTCGCGTCGCGCTGGCTCGAGCAGTCGGGGCGCTCCGGCATCGTCGCGGACGAGGCCGACCGGCATCTCGACGGTGTCGTCGCGCTCTTCACCGCCGCCCGCCGGTTCGTCGAGCGGTCGCCCGAACGGCCGGCGGCCGACTTCGTCGTCGAGCTGCTGGGGGCCGAGGTTCCGGAGGACACGCTCGCGGCGCGCACCACCGGAGACGCGGTCCTCGTCTGCACCCCGAGCGCCACGGTCGGACGGGAGTTCGAGGTGGTCGCGGTCGCGGGCCTCCAAGAGAGCGTGTGGCCCAACCTGCGGCTGCGCGGTTCGCTGTTGCACCCGCAGGAACTCGACGACGCCCTGGCGGGCCGCCATCCCGAGACCGCGGACGAGCGGGCCGAGGTGCTCGGCGACGAACTGCGCATGTTCGCCCTCGCCGTGTCGCGGGCACGCCGTCAGGTGCTGCTGACCGCGACCGCCAACGACGACGAGCAGCCTTCCCCGTTCCTCCGGCTGGCCGCCGAACTCGCCGTCGAAGACGACGATCCGGGCATCCACCCGCTTTCGTTGCGGGGCATGGTCGGCCGGCTGCGCCGCCGGCTCGTGACGACCGGGTCGCCGGATGCGGCCGACGCACTCGCGCGGCTGGCCGACGCAGGCGTGGAGGGTGCCGACCCCTCCGAGTGGTACGGCCTGGTCGAGCCGTCGACGACGGAGCCCCTCGTCGACCTGGACGATCCGGAGGCGATGGTGAAGGTGTCGCCATCGCGCCTGGGGACGTTCGAGAAGTCGCCGCTGGTGTGGTTCATCGATGAGATGGCGGCGTCGCCGAGCGGTCTTGCGGCCGGCATCGGCACGGTCGTCCACGCGGTCCTCGAAGAGGCCGGAGCGACCGACGAGACGAGCGTCGACGTGCTGTGGGCCGGCATCGAGCGCCGTTGGACCCAGCTGCAGTTCGAGTCGCCGTGGATCGAGGAGCGCGAGCGACGCCGCACGCAGGGGCTGGTCGCAGGTGTGTCGGAGTATCTGCGCGACTTCCGTCGTGCGGGCGGCCGCCTGCTCGGCTCCGAGGGCGCTTTCGAGCTCGACCTCGGGCGCGCCCGCATCAGCGGCAAGATCGACCGGGTCGAGGAGACTCCGGACGGCGCGGTCGTGATCGTCGACCTGAAGACCGGACGCAGCGTCCCGAGCGCTGCCGAGACGGCCTCCCACGCACAGCTGGGCGCGTATCAGCTCGCACTCGAGCACGGCGCCGTGGAGGCCGGCGAACGGCCTCCGGGCGGCGCCAAGCTGCTCTTCGTCGCCAAGGGCGTGCGCGGCAAGGCGTATCGGGAGGTCGTGCAGGAACGCGTCGACGAGGAGGCGCTGCGGCGACTGGAGGAGCGCGTCGCCGTCGCAGCGGAGGGCATGGCCGGCGCCACGTTCGCCGGCGTGGTCGACCTGGGCGACCGGGACCCGCACGCCGCGTACAGCTATCGCATCCATCTGGTTCCGGCGGTGAGCGCATGAAACGGGAGCGCAGGGAAGGCGATCGGCCATGAACGACGACGGACTTCTGGACCTCGCCGATCAGCCCGGGGTCGCCGACGAGCGGGCAGGCCTCGATCTCGTCGAGTTGGCGTTCGCGGCAGCGGCAGAAGACACGGCGCCGACGCGCCCCTCCCGCCGGCTGAGCGCCGCGGAGATCGCCGAGGCGCTGGGCCTGCCGCGTCCGACATCGCAACAGGAGGCGGTGATCGAGGCGCCGCTCGCGCCGGCGATCGTCGTCGCGGGGGCCGGCAGCGGCAAGACCGAGACGATGGCGAATCGCGTGGTCTGGCTGCTCGCCAACGGCCTTGTGCGGGTCCCGGAGATCCTGGGACTGACGTTCACCCGCAAGGCGGCCGGCGAGCTCGCCGAGCGCGTGCGGCGCCGCATCGAGCAGCTGGCCGCCTCCGGCCTGACGGATGTCGTCTTCGATCCGTTCGACGCCCCGGAGATCGCCACCTACAACGCCTTCGCCAACGCGATCTTCCGCGAGAACGCCCTCCTGATCGGCCGTGAGCCGGAGTCGGCGGTGCTCAGCGAGGCGTCCGCCTGGCAGCTCGCCCGCCGTGTCGTCGTCGCCAGCTCGGACGACCGGCTGGTCGAGCTCGACAAGAGCGTCGATGCGGTCACCACCGCCGTGCTCGAGCTCAGCCGCGCTCTGAGCGAGAACGTCGCCGACGCCCGTGACGTGCACCGGATGATCGAGGGCTTCGGCGGCCTGCTCGAGCTGCCGACCGGCAGCGCACGCGTCAAGGACGCCTACGCCTCCGTGCGCGCGGCGGTCGCCGCGGTCGGCTCGCTGCCCCCGCTGCTCGACCTGGCCGAGCGGTTCGCCGACGAGAAGCGCCGCCGCGGGTTCGTGGAGTACTCGGACCAGGTCGCACTGGCCCTCTCGGTGTGCGAACGCATCCCTGCCGTGGTCGACGACTACCGCCGGCGCTACCGGGTCGTCCTGCTCGATGAGTATCAGGACACCTCTGTGGTGCAGACGCGGCTGCTCGCCGCGCTGTTCGCCGGCGAGGCCGTCATGGCGGTGGGCGACCCGCATCAGTCGATCTACGGCTGGCGCGGCGCGAGCGCCGCCAACCTCGGTCGGTTCCCCGTGGACTTCGGCGGAGGCCGGGACGGTGCGGCGTCCTATGCCTTGAGCACCAGCTGGCGGAACCCGACGCGGGTGCTCGACGCGGCGAACACCCTCGTCGCACCGCTTTCGGCCGGGTCGCCGGTGCAGGTGGAGCAGTTGCAGCCGCGCCCCGGGGCGGCGGCCGGCGAGCTCGACCACGTGTTCGAGCAGACCGTGGAGGACGAAGCGGCGGCGATCGCCGAGTGGTTGCGCGCACGGCTGGCCCGACGTGATCGCACCGGCCGGCCTCCGTCGGCCGCGCTGCTCTGCCGCTCGATCAAGAAGATCGACGCGTTCACCGGTGCGCTCGCCGAGCGCGGGGTGCCCTATCACGTGCTCGGTCTCGGCGGCCTGCTGGAGCAGCCCGTCGTCGCCGACCTGGTCAGTGCCCTGCGGGTCATGCACGACCCCACCGCCGGCTCCGAGCTGATCCGGCTCCTGACCGGGGCGCGCTGGCGCATCGGCCCGCGCGACATCGCGGCGCTGCGTCGGGTCGCGAGCTGGCTGGCCGCCCGCGACCATCGCTTCCAGACCCTCGACCCGGAGGTCCGCGAGCGATTGCGAGGATCGGTCGTGGCCGAGGAGTCGGCGTCCCTCGTCGATGCGCTCGACTTCGTGGTGGAGGCCCCGGACGGTCACGGCCAGCTGGCCGGGTTCAGCCCCGTCGGGCTGGAGCGTCTTCGCTCCGCAGGACGTCAACTCGACCAGCTGCGGTCGCACTCCGGCCTCGACCTCCTCGATCTGGTCACGCTCGTGCAGCAGGAGTTGCGACTCGACATCGAGGTCGCGGCGAACGAGTCGGCGCAGCTCGGACAGGCGTCGCTCGACGCCTTCGCCGAGCAGGTGGCCTCGTACCTCGCCAGCGACGACCGGGCGACGCTCGGCTCTTTCCTCGCCTGGCTCGCCGAGGCCGAGCAGCGCGACAACCTCGCGCCACGCAGCGAGGACCCCGAGCCGGGCACGGTTCAGATCCTCACCATCCACGGTGCGAAAGGGCTGGAGTGGGACGTCGTCGCGGTGCCGCGGCTCGTCGACGGCGAGCTGCCGGGGCCGCCCCAGAGCAAGCGCGGCTGGCTGGCGTTCGGCCAGCTGCCGAACGAGTTCCGGGGCGACTCGGCCGAACTGCCCGTTCTGCCGTGGCGCACCGCGGAGGACCAGAAGCAGGTCGACGAAGCGATCTCGGACTTCGAAGCCGCGAATGTGAGCCGACACCTCGACGAGCAGCGCCGCTTGATCTATGTGGCCGTGACGCGGGCGCGCGAGAGCCTTCTGCTGAGCGGCTCGTACTGGTCGACGCAGTCGCGTCCGCGCGGGCCCGGCGCCTACCTGCTCGAACTGCAGCAGGCGGGTCTGCTGCCGCCCGACGCGTTCCCGGCGTGCGACGACGTGGACGAGAACCCGCTCGCACCCGAGTCGCGTACCGTCGTGTGGCCGCTCGATCCACTGGGCCCGCGCCGCACCCGGGTGGAGGCCGCTGCCGAGGCGGTCCGCGCTGCACGTGAGCGCGGCCCGGGAGACGGCGGGGTCTACGCCCTGGACGTCGACCTGCTGCTCGCCGAGCGCGCCCGCCGGGAGGCCGAGGACGGCCTCGTCGAGCTGCCGACGCGGATCCCCGCCTCGCGGTTCAAAGACTTCGTGAGCGACCCGGCGGGTGTCGCGGGCCGGCTGCGCCGGCCGATGCCCGAACGGCCGTACCGGCAGACGCGTCTCGGTACGCTCTTCCACCGCTGGGTCGAAGAGCGCTACGGCGTGCCGGGCGGGGCCTCCGACGTGCTCGACTCGGCCGCGACAGAACTGGACGATCCCGCCGGCGAGCTGCTCGGCGCCGAGGCCCTGGCCGACCTGCAGGCGACGTTCGCGGCGAGCGAGTGGGCCGCGAGGGCGCCGCAGGAGGTCGAGCTCGAGATCCACGTGACACTGGCCGGGCAGGTCGTCGTCTGCAAGCTCGATGCGGTGTACGCACTCGGGCCGGACGACGGCGACGGCGAGCACGATGTGCAGATCGTCGACTGGAAGACCGGCAAGGCGCCGCGCGACGACGACGACCTGGAGCGCAAGCAGCTGCAGCTCGCCCTGTATCGCCTCGCCTATGCCCGTCACGCGGGAATCGACCCGGGACGCATCGACGCGGTCTTCTACTTCGTGGCCGACGACCGCGTGATCCGCCCGCGTCGCCTGTACTCGGAGGACGAGCTCGCGGAGTTGTGGGCCGCCGCGACCCGCTGACGCTCGTGCCCCTCACGAGGAAGGTGGCCGCGCGGCGGGAGGGGAGCGGTGAGGAGCTGAGGTGAGGGGGCGGTCAGCCGGCGGCGGAGTCGTCGACCGGGCGCATGCCGCCCGGCCGGACGGCTGCGCGGTCTCCGGGTGTGCGGTCGAGCATGGCCTCGACGTCGTCGATCGCCATGATCGGCCCGGTCGCCGTCGACAGCGGCGTGACGGCGTTGCTGTGGACCCGGTCGACCAGGCCGTCGAGCATCTGCACCGCGTCGTCCACGATGCTCTGGTCGCGCAGCTCGCGGCCGTGCAGCAGCCAGCGCGCGACCTCCAGCTCGGCGTACAGCATCGCACGCTGGGTGAACTGACGGTCGGTGGCGACCTGGCGGGTGGACGCATAGGCGATCAGCGCGCCGTCCGTGGCCTCCGGGTTCATCGCCAGCAACCAGTGCAGGTCACGCGCAGGGTCGCCGACGCGGAGCGCGGACCAGCCGAGGACGGCGTCGACCGTCTCGCCCTCGATGAGGAACGAGTCCGCAGACAGCGCGCCGTTGATCACGGTCGGCTGGAACTGCCAGATCGAGTGGTCGGCGACGGCGTCGCGCCAGCGCTCGCGCAGGGCAGCGGGCAGCTTTCCGGTCGCGGCGGCCGACTCGATGAGCGCGGCCGTCGACGAGAGGCACTCGGCCGCCGAGAGCACGGGGAGACCCGCCTCGCCGACGAAGCTGGTGGGGAGGGTGTGGATGGCCGCGATGGCGTGGCCGATCGAGCCGGCCAGCCCGTCGCCCGGCGGAACGTCTTCGACCGCGACGTGCTCGCCGGGAAGGAAGTCGTAGACGATCGCGCGGGTGCCCCCGACGGGTGTCTGGCCCAGGTAGGTGGGCACGTCGAACGGCAGCCGGCTGCGGATTCCGGTCGTGAGAGCGCGCAGCGCGACGAGGTCGGAGCTCTGCTCCGTCTCGGCCGCCTGAGTGAGCGGCACCCGCACGATTCGCTCGCTGCCGTCCGGCGACGTGAGCACCGCGGAGTCGAACTCGCCTGCGCCGTCGGCGGAGTGACCACGGGCACCGGAGACGGTGAGGTCGGGCACGGCCGAGCTGGCCAGCGCGGCTAGAGTGAGAGGGGATCTGGCCATGGACCTAGGCTAAATGGACTTCCCCGCGTGGGTCGTTCCGCCACGCCTTGCAATCCGCTCTGCCCCCGAAGGGATCTCGATGTCGTCCGCTCCGACGTCCGCGCTGCCGCTCGCCGCGCTCCCGCTCTCGCGTCACGCGATCGACCGCGACCACGCCGCGCGTTCCCGGCCCGCTCTGTTCGACGAGCTGTGGGAGGAGCCGACCACGCGCGTCCTCGCGCTCTGGAAGGGCCGTGCCCTCCTCACGCCGGAGAGCGTCGCAGCGGCGACGCCCGCCTCCGACGGCTGGAGCGCTCCCGGCGCCGGACCCGCCGCCCTCGACCTGCTGCCCGTGGAGCGGGTGACCGCTGCGCTGCTCCGCGTCTACCTGGGACGCACGCTGGTGGACGCGCCGGGCGAACCGGCCGGCTCGGCCGTCGTCCTCGAGGTGCTCACGGATGCCGCCGCGGCCGAGCTGGAGCCGGACGAGGCACGCTGGGGCAACCTGCGCACGGTCGCCACCGCTCTCAGCGACCGCGACGCCGGGCTGTTCACCGAGGCCCTCGCGATCGCGAACTGGCATGCGTCCCACACGCACTGCCCGCGATGCGGAACCCCCACCGTCGTCGAGCAGGCGGGCTGGGTCCGCCGCTGCTTCGAAGACGGCTCGGAAGTGTTCCCGCGCACCGACCCCGCCGTGATCGTCACCGTGCTCGATGCGGACGACCGGCTGCTGCTCGGGTCGAACGCGATGTGGGAGAACTCCCGGTATTCGCTGCTCGCCGGCTTCGTGGAGCCCGGCGAGTCGTTCGAGTCCGCCGTCGAGCGCGAGATCTTCGAGGAGGCGGGCGTCCGGGTCGTCGACGCCCGCTACAAGGGCTCGCAGCCCTGGCCGTTCCCGGCGTCCGTGATGGTGGGCATGTCGGCGCGTCTGGCCGACGACCAGCCGCCGGCAGCGCTGGCGCCCGACGGTGAGGAGATCCTCGACCTGCGCTGGTTCAGTCGCGTCGAGCTGTGGGAGGCGCGCGACCAGGTGATCCTGCCCGGGCGGTCGTCGATCGCGCGCGCACTGATCGAGGACTGGTACGGCGGATCGCTCGACGAGCCGCCGGCCGCCCCGTGAGCGACGGCCGTCGTGAGTGACAGTCGCCCCGTGAGTACGGGTGGTGCGCCGGGGGAGGCGCGCGCCTCCGGTCCGGAGGCCCTCCTCGCGGGCCTGGACGCGCAGCAGCGCGTCGCGGCCGAGGCGCTCTTCGGGCCGGTGTGCGTGCTCGCCGGCGCCGGGACAGGCAAGACCCGGGCGATCACGCACCGCATCGCCTACGGGGTCGCTTCCGGCGCCTTCACGCCCAACCGTGTCATGGCACTGACGTTCACCAACCGGGCGGCGGCCGAGCTGCGCGGGCGGCTGCGTCAACTCGGCGCCGGAGGCGTCGCGGCTCGCACGTTCCACGCGGCGGCCCTGGCGCAGCTCAACTACTTCTGGCCGCAGGTCGTCGGCGGTCAGCTCCCGAGCGTGCTCGACGGCAAGGGCCGCGTCCTCGGCCACGCCGCCGAGAAGCTGGGAGTGCGAGTGGACACGGCGACCCTGCGCGACGTCGCCGCCGAGATCGAGTGGCGCAAGGTGTCCGGCCTCGGCCTGGAGGAGTACGCCGCCGCCCTGGGCTCGCGTCCGTTGCCCGGCACCCTGACGGCGGACACGCTGATCGACCTCCACCGCACGTACGAGGAGCTCAAGGACGAGCGCAAGCAGATCGACTTCGAGGACGTGCTGCTCGTCTGCGCCGGGATGATCGAGTCCGAGCCGTCGGTCGCGATGCAGGTGCGTGAGCAGTACCGCTTCTTCGTCGTCGACGAGTATCAGGACGTCTCGCCGTTGCAGCACCAGCTGCTCGGCCTCTGGCTCGGCACGCGACGCGACCTGTGCGTCGTGGGCGATGCCAGTCAGACGATCTACTCGTTCGCGGGTGCTCGGAGCGAGTACCTCCTCGATTTCGAGCGCGAGCACCCGGGGGCGACCGTTGTGCGGCTGGAGCAGAACTACCGGTCGGTACCGCCGGTGGTCGACACTGCGAACCGGCTCATGCGCGGGCGTTCGGGCGCTCTCACCTTGCACGCCGTCCAGGACGCTCGCCCGGGTGACGGGGTTCCGCCTCCCGACTCGTTCGAGGACGACCGCGCTGAGGCGCGCGCCGTGGCGGACAGGATCGCCCAGGAGCTCGCAGCGGGAGCCCGACCCGAGAGCATCGCGGTGCTCTATCGGGTCAACGTCCAGGCCGCCGCTCTCGAACAGGCGCTCGGCGACCTCGGCATCAGCTACCAGTTGCGCGGCTCCAAGCGCTTCTTCGACCTCCCGGAGGTGCGGCAGGCGATCATGACGCTCCGTGCCGCCAGCGTGGCCGCCACCGACGAGCCGCTGTTCAAATCGGTGAGCGACGTCCTGCGCACGCTCGGCTGGTCGGTGCGGCCGCCTGAGGGCCGCGGGGCGGTGCGCGAGCGCTGGGAGTCGCTGAACGCGATCATGGGACTGGTCGACGAGATGCCGGAGGGAGCGACCTTCCGGCGGTTCACGGACGAGCTGCTGGCGCGTCAGGCCGGCCAGCATGAGCCCACGCTGTCGGCCGTGACTCTGGCCACCCTGCACGCGGCCAAGGGCCTCGAGTGGGACTCCGTGCACCTGGTCGGGCTCTCCGAGGGACTCGTGCCGATCAGCTACGCCTCCACCTTCGAGCAGGTCGACGAGGAGCGCCGCCTGCTCTATGTCGGCATCACGCGCGCCCGGCGTCGCCTGCGGCTGAGCTGGGCGCAGCGGAGCAACCAGCCGGGCCGTCCGAGCTCTCGGCAGCCGTCCCGGTTCCTCGCCGAGCTGGCACCGCCGCGAGCGACGCCTCGCTCGGAGCTTCCGGCGGAGTGAGATCCGCCGGAGCACGGCAGAGCGGAGTCAAGCACCCGCATTCGGAATGCGGCTCCCAGCCGATCTCCGTCCAACGCGCGCTGGCGGCGTCGTAGCGGCAGGCCGTAGCCGTTGCGGTCGGCACATCGTGGCCGGCCGCCGGCGACCGAGGGTCCCGGGGCGCGTCGATCGCGGCGAGCACGAGTGCCGCGGCCGAGGAGGCGACGGCCCCGCAGACCAGTTCCGACTCGCCGGGCGCCGGGCGCGTGTGCAGCTGAGCCGCCAAGGCGGGCCATGCCGGGTCCCGGTCGCGGCGATGCAGGTCGAGGCAGCGCAGACACGCGGTCTCGCCCGGCCGCACGAGCGGCCCGACGGTCGCCCCTGCGTCGCCGAACACGACCGCCAGATGCGGGATGTCGCGGCGCAGCCACCGCTGATGACGGTGCGGCGCAACCGCGAACGACGCGATCACGACCGCCGCCGCGGCGTCGTCGACCGCGGGATCGTCGGCGGAGAGGCCGCTTCGCGCGTCGACCCCGGCCTCCCGCAGCAGGGAGAGGATGCGCGCTGCCGTCGGCCCGGAACCGTCGAGCACGACGATCGGATCGCGTGCCCCCGGATCGCTCCGACCCGGGCCGTGGGCGAGGACGGGCTCCAGCTGCGCGATCAGGGCATCGGCGGCGTCCGGACCCGCGCCCGCGCTACGTGCGATGAGCCGGAGGGCGCCGAGGGCGACGCCGCCGGCCAGCGCGGAGACCATCCGTTCGCCTGCGGCGTCGAGCGGATCGAGCACGAGACGCGGACGCTCCACGCCGAACTGGAGGGCGTGCGGCGAACGCCACACGCGGGGGATCGTGGGATCGAGCTGGTAGACCATCCGGTCATCCTGCCGGGCCGCCGACGCCGATCAGGCGTTATCCACAGACAAGCGGGAGCGGGGGCCGCCGTCCACAGGTGTCGTGCCGATCGGACCGGTCATTCCTCCGTCGGCCGCTCGCCGTCGCCTCGCAGCAGGTCTTCGAGCGCCTGGTCGAACTCGTCGCGCTCCGGCTCCTGTCCCGAGGCCGCGGCGGTGAGCCGGGCGACGAGCGCCGACGGGTCGTCGAGGTCGGCGGCTTGGGGGAGGAGATCGGGGTGCGACCAGAGCCCGTCGCGGGCCTCCTGGCCGACCGCGTCGGTGACGGCCTGCCACATCGCCGCCGCGTCGCGCAGCCGCCGGGGACGCAGTTCGAGGCCGACGAGCGTGGCGAAGGCCGACTCCGCCGGGCCGCCCGCGGCACGGCGACGGCGCACGGTCTCCGCGATCGCGTCGGCCTTCGGGAGCAGGCGCGTCGCTGCGGCCGTGACCACGTCGACCCATCCTTCGACCAGGGCGAGCACGGTCTCCAGCCGCTCCAGGGCCTCCTGCTGCTCCTCGGTCTTGGGCGGGATCAAAGCGCCGGAGACCATGGCCTCGCGCAGCTCCTCGGGGTTGGACGGGTCGAAGCTCTCGGCGAGCGACTCGAGGCGGTCGGTGTCGATCGTGATGCCGCGGGCGAACGCGGTGATCTGCGTGATGAGTTGGAGGCGGAGCCACTTGGCGTGCCGGAACAGCCGTGCGTGCGCGAGCTCGCGGACCGCCAGATACAGCTGCACCTGGTCGAGCGGGATGTCGAGGCCGTCGCCGAACTCGGCCACGTTCTGCGGGATGAGCGCCGCCGCGCCGTCGGCGAGCAGCGGGATGCCGATGTCGCCCCCCGAGACGACCTCCTTCGAGAGCTGGCCGACCACGTGGCCCAGCTGCATCGCGAAGAGGGCACCGCCCACCGAGCGCATCACCTGGCCGGCATTCTGGATCATGCCCTGCATCTCCTCCGGCGCCTGCTCGGTGAGAACGCGGGTGAGGGCGTCGGAGATGCTGAGGGCGACGGGTTCGGCCAGCTGCGTCCACAGCGGCATCGTCTGTCGGGCCCACTCGGCGCGGCCGATCAGCTCGGGCGGCGCCGAGAGCCCGGCGACTGTCGTGGCCTCGTCGAGCCAGAGCGCCGCGACGTTGAACGCCTGATCGAGGGCGGAGCGCTCGGCCGGCGTGACGGCGTGGGCACCCTCGCCGGCGAGCGTGCGCGCCTGCTGGGCCGCCAGGTCCCAGTTGATTCCGCCCCCCGGGTTCAGGAGGGCGTTCTGCAGCTGACCCAGCAGCTGCTGGATCGCGGCGGGATCGTTCGGGAGGCCCGCCGCTCCGGCGAGCTGGCTCGGGTCGATCGAGGAGTCGCCCGACAGGAACTCGCGGAGCATGTCCCGGAACTCGTCGTCCGGTTCCTTGTTCGGATCGTCGGCCATGGTGCGCCCCTCGTCTCGAATGGATTGCGCCGTCGATTACGGCTTTCCAGGCTTGGGATCTACGCTAGCCCGTGATCGTCGTGAGCCGGGTGAGAATCGGCTCGGGCCGGGCCGTGTGCTGTGCGCCCGTGGCGAACACCACCGAAGGGACTGCACGTGACGTTGTTCACCGACGACGACCGACCGGAGACGCCCGTCGAGGGCGAGCGGGTGGCACCCTCCCGCCGGGTGATCGCCGGATGGGTCTCGATCGGCGTGGCCGTCGTGCTCGCCCTGGTCCTCGCCCTCGTCCCCGCACCGTTCGTCATCGAGCAGCCGGGGCCGGTCTACAACACCCTCGGCACCGACCAGGCGGTCGGGTCGCAGCCGTCGGCGGACGCCAAGCAGCTCATCACCATCCCGAGCCGGACCACCTATCCGACGGCGGGTTCTCTCGACCTGCTGACGGTGTCGGTCGTCGGCAACCCGGACCAGCGGCCGAGCTGGTTTGACATCGTCGGCGCCTGGTTCGATCCGAGCCGTGCCGTGCAGCCGATCGACGAGGTCTTCCCTCCCGGGACGACCACCGAGCAGTCCAACGCCGCCAACGCGGCCCTCATGGTGGACTCGCAGCAGGACGCGATCGCCGCAGCTCTCAACGAGCTGGGGTACCGGTTCCCGCAGAACGTCGAGGTCAAGCAGCTGATCACCGGCAGTCCCGCGGCGAAGGTGCTGAAGACCGGCGACGAGATCACCAGCGTGAACGGCACGACGGTCACCAGCGTCGCCGAGCTGCGCAGTGCGGTGACCGCCAACGGCGCCGGCAAACCGGCCGAGATCGGCATCGTGCGCGACGGCGCAGCCTCGACCGTCGAGATCACGCCGGAGAAGATGCAGGGACAGGTCGTCCTGGGCATCGGAGCCGGGATGGAATACAGCTTCCCGTTCGATGTGAACATCCAGCTCAACAACGTCGGCGGCCCGAGCGCCGGCCAGATGTTCGCCCTGGGGATCATCGACAAGCTGACCCCCGGCAAGCTCAACGGAGGCAAGAAGGTCGCGGGCACCGGCACCATCGACAACACCGGCACCATCGGGCCGATCGGCGGGATCCGGCAGAAGATGTTCGCGGCGCGCGACAGCGGCGGGGCGAGCTACTTCCTCGCACCGGCGTCGAACTGCGACGAGGTCACCGGCCATGTTCCATCCGGCCTCCACGTCTTCGCGGTGAACACGCTCGCCGACTCGCTCGCCGTGCTGAAGGCCGTGAGCAGCGGTTCGAGCACCACCGGGCTGCCGACCTGCCCCGCCTCCTGACCCCGCTCGCCGTCCACCGGACGTTCGCCCTCCTCACCGCCGGGCCGCAGCGTTCTCCAAGCGAGGGCCACCTAGGATGGTTCTCTGAGTCACCCCACGGAGAGCAAGAGGGCCACACGTGAGTTCAACCGCTGCAGTTCGACCCCCGGGACGCCGTCGGGCGGCCATCTGGATCACGCTGGGCGTGATCGTGGCGCTGATCATCCTGTTCTTCGTCTTCGCGGGGCTGTACGCCGACATCCTGTGGTACCAGCAGCTCGGATTCCTCACCGTGCTCACCACTCAGTGGCTGGCCGGCGCCGCGATGTTCTTCATCGGCTTCTTCGCCATGGCCGTCCCGCTCTGGCTGTCCATCCAGCTCGCCTACCGGCTGCGGCCGGTGTACGCCAAGCTGAACACCCAGCTCGACCGCTACCAGCAGGTGATCGAGCCGCTCCGCCGGCTCGCGATGTACGGCATCCCGATCGTCTTCGGCATCTTCGCGGGCGTCTCGTCCGCGAGCCGATGGCAGGCCGCGGCGATGTGGCTGAACGGCACGTCGTACGGCAAGACCGACCCGCTGTTCCACCTCGACATCGGGTTCTATCTGTTCGCCCTGCCGTTCTACCGCAGCGCCGTCGCTTTCGCCTCCGCCGTCGTGCTGATCTCGCTGCTGGCGACGCTCGCAACCTGCTACCTGTACGGCTCCATCCGCATCAGCGGTCGCGAGGTGCGCATCTCGCGTGCGGCGCGGGTCCAGATCGCGGTGATCGCGGCCCTCTACCTGCTGCTCCAGGGCATCAGCATCTGGCTCGACCGCTACGGTGCCGTCACCGATTCGAACGTCAACGACATGATCAACGGCGCCGCCTACACCGACGTGAACGCGTCCATTCCGGGCAAGGCCATCCTCGCCGGGGCCGCGATCTTCGTGGCGATCCTCTTCCTGATCACCGCGTTCAGCGGACGCTGGCGGTTCCCGGTGGTCGGCACCGCCCTCCTGGTCGTCGCCGCGCTCGTCGTCGGCGCGATCTACCCGTGGGTCGTCCAGCGCTTCCAGGTCGACCCCAGCCAGAAGACGCTGGAGACGCCGTACATCCAGGACTCGATCGACGCCACGCGCGACGCGTACGGGCTCAGCGACGTCCAGGTGATCCCGTACGACGCGACCACGAACGCGCAGGCCGGTGCGCTCCGTCAGGACGCGCAGACCACCGCGCAGATCCGCATCATGGATCCGGCCGTGATCAGCCCGTCGTTCCAGCAGCTGCAGCAGTTCCGGCAGTACTACTCGTTCCCGCGCAACCTGAACGTCGACCGCTACCGCATCAACGGCAGCGAGCAGGACGCCGTCGTCTCCGTCCGCGAGCTGAACCAGTCCGGCCTCACGAGCCGCAGCTGGTTCAACGACACCGTCGTCTACACCCACGGCTACGGGATGGTCGCCGCCTACGGCAACCAGCGCTCCAGCGACGGCCAGCCGGTCTTCCTGGAGTCGGGCATCCCCACCACCGGCACGCTCGGCACCTATGAGCCGCGGGTGTACTTCGGTCAGCAGTCGCCGACGTACTCGATCGTCGGCGCTCCGAAGGGCGCCAAGTCCGTCGAGCTCGACTATCCGGGCGGCAGCGACAACGCCCAGCAGACCTACACCACCTTCTCGGGCAACGGCGGCCCGAAGCTCGACAACATCTTCAAGCGCCTGGTCTACGCGCTGAAGTTCCAGGACGAGCAGATCGTCCTGTCCGACGCGGTGAACAGCGACTCGCAGATCCTCTACGACCGCGACCCGATCAAGCGCGTGCAGAAGGTTGCGCCCTACCTCACGCTCGACTCGCAGGCCTACCCGGCGGTCATCGACGGCCGCATCAAGTGGGTCATCGACGGCTATACCACGAGCGACCAGTACCCGTACTCGCACGTCGGCAGCCTGACCGACGCCATCGCGGACACCGAGACGCCGAAGCCGGCCTACGCCTTCGACAACATCAACTACATCCGCAACTCGGTGAAGGCCACGGTGGACGCCTACGACGGCTCGGTACAGCTGTACGCGTGGGACGCCAAAGACCCGGTG
Organism: uncultured Leifsonia sp.; assembly: GCF_945957465.1. Taxonomy (GTDB): domain Bacteria; phylum Actinomycetota; class Actinomycetes; order Actinomycetales; family Microbacteriaceae; genus Leifsonia. Next base: position 10,455 of record NZ_CAMFLC010000036.1, on the reverse strand, counting down.
CTGAAGACCTGGGAGAAGATCTTCCCCGCCACCGTGAAGCCGATCAGCGACATGAGCGCGCAGCTCCTCAGCCACGTGCGCTACCCGGCCGACCTGTTCAAGGTCCAGCGGGCCGTGCTCGGCCAGTACCACGTCACCGACGCCGGGTCGTTCTACTCGCGCGACGATGCGTGGACGACGCCGAACGACCCCACGTCGTCGCCGTCGGATCCGACGCTCCAGCCTCCGTACTATCTGACGATGCAGATGCCGGGGCAGGAGAAGCCGTCGTTCTCGCTGTACTCGACCTTCATCCCGCAGGCGTCGAGTGAGTCCAGCAGATCCGTGCTCAAGGGCTATTTCGCAGTGGACGCCGATGCGGGCTCGACGAAGGGCAAAGTGGCGTCCGGATACGGCGAACTCAGACTTCTGTCCCTGCCGTCGAGCGACACCATACCCGGGCCGGGTCAGGTGCAGAACACCTTCAACTCCGACCCGACGGTGTCGCAGGAGCTGAACCTGCTGAGACAGGGCAAGACCGATGTGATCAATGGAAACCTCCTGACCCTGCCGGTCGGCGGCGGCCTGCTCTACGTGCAACCGGTCTACGTCAAGTCGACGGGTGAGACGAGCTACCCGATCCTGCAGAAGGTGCTCGTCGCCTTCGGTGACAAGATCGCCTTCGAGGACACGCTCGATCAGGCGCTGGATTCGCTGTTCGGGGGCGACTCGGGAGCCAGCGCGGGGGACAACAACGTCCCCGCGACCGGCGGTGGTGGCACTTCGGGTGGCACCGGCGGCACGGGTACGGGATCGGGGACCGGCTCGGGAACGGGCAGCGGGACCGGCTCGGGTTCCGGGTCGACCTCCGGCCAGAACAACCCTGCGCTCCAGCAGGCGCTCCAGCAGGCGAAGCAGGCGCTCAGCGACCGCGAGGCCGCCCTGAAGGCGGGGGACTGGGCGGCGTACGGTGCCGCGGACGCTCGCCTGCAGGCGGCGCTGCAGGCCGCGATCGCCGCGGAAGGATCGGGGTCGAGCTCCAAGTAGCCCGACTGCGCAGAGCGGCCCGCACCGTGATGGTGCGGGCCGCTCGTGTATGTTCAGCGGCCGTGCAAAGTGACCCGTCCGACTCTGCACGTTCTCGAAATCAGCGAGGTTCGCTCGAAAAACCACTTGCGCAAACTTTGATTGTCTACTTTACTAACAAACATGCTCGTTGACGAAGCGCGCCGCTCAGGCCCCGCCGAACGATCCGCCGATGCCCGCGCCGCGGGGGTCGACGGGCCCCTGGTCCCGGGGCGGGCGCTGCGCCCTCGCACCAAGGTTCTCCCCGAGCACGCACGCCATCACAATCGCTCCCTCGTCCTGCAGTCGCTGTACCGCGAGGGGCAGGCGAGCCGGGCCGATTTGGCGAGGGAGACAGGGCTCACCCGGGTCACGATCTCGGATCTCGTCGGCGAGCTGATCGCCGAGGGGCTCGTGATCGAACTCGGCCAGCGCGGCGAGGCCCGGCCGGGCAAGCCCGCCGTGCTCCTCGACGTCAACCGGTCGGCGATCCAGATCGTGGGCGTGGACCTCAGCGAGCACGCCGTCTTCCGCGGCGCCGTCCTCGACATGGACGGCCAGGTGCTGCGTGCGCTGGAGGTCTCACTCGCCGGCAGCCGCGGCGACGACGCGACCGCGAAGGTCCTGGCGCTCGTGGATGGACTCGTCGAGGCTGCGACCGCTCCACTCCTCGGGATCGGTGTCGGCTCCCCCGGCATCGTGGACGCGACGGGCACCGTCGTGGCCGCACCCAACCTGGGGTGGACGGACGAACCGCTCCAGCGGATGATCGCCGAGCGGACCGGACTGCCGGTGTTCGTCGCGAACGACGCCAACGTCGCCGTGCTGGCGGAGCACGGCTTCGCCGATGCGCACGGCGACATGATGCTCGTGAAGGTCGGCCATGGTGTCGGCTCCGGGCTGCTCGTCGCGGGAGCGCTGGTCTTCGGCAGCCGCTTCGCGGCCGGCGAAATCGGCCAGGTGATGGTCGGCACCGACGACGGCTCGGAGGGGCCGTACGACCGCGAGAAATGCCTCGAGGCGTGGCTCGCGGTCCCACGGCTCGAGTCCAAGGTCGCCGCAGCGGCCGTCGCGGGCCGCCCCGTCGAGCCGGTCCTCCGCGAAGCCGGTCAGCGGCTGGGGGTGGCGCTCGCGCCCATCGTCGGCGCGCTGAACCTGTCGGAGGTCGTGCTGAGCGGGCCGGAAGAACTGCTCGCGGGTGTTCTGATCGACGCGCTGGGCGAGACGCTCCGCAACCGCACGATGGCCGGCTTCCACTCCGACGTCACGCTCCGTATGACCAGCCAGGGCCGGGACATCGTGCTGCGCGGCTGCGTGGTGATGGTGCTCTCGGCCCAGCTCGGGGTCTCCTGATGACCCTCCTGGCGGAGCCGATCGTTCACTCCGTGGACGAGGCCAGGTTCGACCGGGCGCCCAGGCCGTTCCGGTTCGGCGCCGGCGTCCTCGACAGGCTGCACGCGTTCCGTGGCCGCTGCACGGTCGTGCGGCTGGCGACCCTGAGCAACGAACGGCTGGCCGTGCCGCGGTGGTACACGCTGGCCGAAGCGTGGGCTGAGCCGGGATCGGCCGAGGCGACCCGCTGGACGGACAACCCCGTGATCCACGTGGGGCCGTCCGATCCGGCGGAGCTGGTGCTGGCGACCGGGACACCGGTGATCGTCGTCGGCGTCGCCATCTCGACGGCGGCGTGGCAACGGGCCGTCGTGGACGCGGTGCGGTCGGCCTGCGAGCGCGTCCTGGTCGTCGACATGGCCGTGTCGCCGACAGGCGCACCAGCGCCCGGCTACGCCGACGTGCAGACCTTCGGGCACCACCGCGAACACGGTGCGGAGCTCGTGCGCCTGCTCAGCGCGCCCAGCTGACGCCGAGCGTCGACTGCAGGGCGTACTGCGCCGCGCCACGGAACGGCTGTTCGAGCGCGGTCTTGGCGTACCGGAAGCTGAGCGGCATGGCTGCGCGGACCGGGTGTCGCGCCGCCTCCGAACGCACGTGGCCGATGAAGTCCGCGCCGAGCTTGGGCGCGGCGCCGCCGAGCACGACGTTCGGCACGTCGAGCGCCGCGCCGACCATGAGCAGGGCGCGCGCGAGCGCCCGTGCGCCCGAGGCGATCCGCTCGCGGGACTCGGGAAGCGCGGCGAGCGCGGCGACGTCCACCGCCTCCAGATCGGCGCCGTGGGGGAGGCCGAGCAGGCTCGTGACCGACACCACCTCTTCGAGGCAGCCCCGGTTGCCGCACGCGCACACAGGGGCGTCATCGCCGAACAGCACAGGGACGTGCCCGATTTCGCCTGCGCGATGGGAGGCGCCGGCGAGCACCGCGCCGTCGACGATCACGGCGGCGCCCACGCCGGTGCTGAGCGAGACGAACAGCTGGTTGGCCCCGAACTCGTCGGAGACCGAGTAATCGGCGATGGCTTCCGCGTCGGCATCGTTGACGAGCTTCACCGGTGCCGAGACGATCCCGCCGAGCTCGCGGCCGAGGTCGACGTCGACCCAGCCCAGCTGGACGCTCTCGCGGATCAGGTCGCCGTCGGCGATACCGGGCACCTGGACTCCCACAGCGGCCACGCGCGCCGTCGTCGCAGCGGCCAGCCGGCGGACGACCGTGCGGACGTCGTCGAGCGTCGCGGTGGTCGCCGTGCGGTGTGCGACGCTCGTGACGACATCGCCCAGCAGGTCGACGACCGCCCCGCGGACCAGCCCCGGCTGGACGATCACCGACAGGAGGACGTTGTGCTCGGCATCGACGCGCAGCGTCGTGGCGCGTTTGCCTCCCGTGCTCTCGGCGAGGCGGCCCTCGATGACCAGACCGTCGGCGATGAGCCCGGCCAGCAACGACGAGACCGTCGCGGAGGTCAGGCCCGTGCGGCGGGCGATGGCGGCCCGTGTCGCGAGCCCGTCGCCCGACAGAACGAGCTGGAGCGCAGTGGTCAGATTGCGCTCGCGCACGGCGGACTGCGTCGCCTTGCCGTGTTCGTCTCCCACTGTCCTCCCTCGAGACCCTCGGCTCTCCCTCGACGCCCCCGGTTTACGACCCTAGCGAATGCGGCGCATCATGGAGCGCATGGGATACGGCCTCATCCTCGTCGACGTGCAGCGCAACATGCTGGAAGGGCAGGGCGCGGTGGTCGGAGCGGCCGGCTTCCGGGCGCTGCTCTCGGGTCTGCTCGACGCCGCCAGGGACGCCGACGCGGCGATCATCCACGTGAAGAACGATGGCCGGTCGGGCGATCCGGACGAGCCGGGGACCGACGGCTGGGAGCTGGAGTTCACACCGCTGCCCGGCGAGCCCGTGGTGCGCAAGAACGCCGCCAACACCTTCGAGTCGAACCCCGCCCTCGCCGACGTGCTGCGGGCGATGGGCGTCGACACCGTCGTGGTGGCGGGGCTGCAGAGTGAGCTGTGCGTGCAGGCAACCGCCCTCGGGGCACTCGAACGCGGCTTCGATGTCATCGTGCCGGCCGGTGCGCACACGACCTACGACGACGTCGAGCCGGCGGCCGTCGTCGTCGAGCGCGTCACGCTCGAGCTCATCGCGGCCGGCGTGGAGGTGCCGGAGCTCGACGAGGTGTCGTTCGGCTGATCGCCGAGAGTGCTCGAACCGTCGCGGCGCTCACTCCACCAGCAGGGCCAGACGCTCACCCTCCAGCGCTTCGCGGATGCTCAGCGAGTAGATGCGCGAGAAACCGGGCCGGCCCGGGTCGCCCGTGATGTACGCGACGGATTCGACGTGCTCTTCGAACGCGTTGACCTTGTCGCGCGGGGCGCCGACGATCAGCTGGAAGCCGAGCCCGCGGAAGGCGGCGAGCGCGCGCCCGGTGTACTCGTTGTCGGCCTTGACGAAGCCCTCGTCGAGGACGATCGGAGCGTAGGTCGGGATGGCGTCGGTTCCGTCGCCGAGCCGATACCGCAGCGCCGCCCCGAGGACGAACGCGATGAGCTCCTGGCCTTCGCCGCCCGACTTGCCCGCGACGCCCTCGTGGACGATCTGGGTTCCGTCGACGCGTGTCTCGATCGCGCGGAACTGGTAGTGCTCGCGGGCGTCCAGCACCCGCCGCCGCCACGCTTCTCCGGCACGAGAGCGCTCCTCCAGCCGGGACAGGTCGCGCCGGAGGTCGAGGAAGTCGCGCTCGATCGCCGCGGCGTCCCTCCGCTCGGCGGCGGTGCGGCCGGTCGTGTGCCGGCGCAGTGTGCGTGTGAACTCGTGGAGGTCGCTGTTGGAGACCGGCCGCGGCTCGATGTCGAGCGTCGACCCCTCGCGGAACTCGATCCCGCGCAGCGCGTTGGAGATCGGCCGCACCCCGCGACGGATCGCGTGTCCGTCCTCCTCGATCTGCGTGAGCAACGCACGCAGGCTGTCGCCCATGCTCGCTCCGGCCTTGACCAGCCAGTCGGCTTTCGAGCGCGGGAGGTCGTCGTCGACGAGCACACGGTGGATGGCCAGGACGGCGGGGAGGCTGTCGATGGTCGCGTCGATCTCGGCCGACGGATCCAGGTCGCGATAGCGCTCGAACGTGACCACGAGCAGCTCGGCGAGGTGCTCGGCGCTCCGCTGGTGCGCGTCGATCTGGTCGCGCAGGGCGGCGAGCGCTTCGGCGTACCGGCGGTCGACGTCGGCCGGCTGGCGGGGAGCGCTGAACGGGAGCGTACCGAGCAGCAGGCGCTCCTCGGGAGTGAGCGGGCTGTTCCGCTCCAGGGTGTCTGCGACGCTGTCCTCGATGTCGATGAGGTCCGCGTGCTCCGACTCCAGCTCGTCGAGCCCGGCCTGCAGAGCAGCCCCGCGCTTAGCGGCGTCGATGCGGTCGCGGTCGAGCTGCTCCGCCTCGTCCTGCAGCGCCGTCGCCTCGGGGTGCTCGACGGCGACGCGGTCGAGCTGCTCGGCGAGCTCCGCGACACGCGACCGGTGAGGGGAGACCTCGATGGACTCCCACGCCAGCGCGCGAACAGCTGCGAGGGCTTCAGCGCGGCTGCGCGCGCGGCCGTGCTCGGCCTCTGCCCTGTCGGACGCGGCCCTGGCCGCCGTCAGCTCGGCCTCCAATCCGGTCAGCCGGTCGCTGAGCTCCTGGATGCGGGGCGTGTTGTCGAGCCCGATCCAGGAGGCGCTGCGACGGTCGTCCTTGATGACGCGGCCGCGGGCGGCGGAGCGCATGCCGGCACGGGTCACCGCGGCGGACACGCCGGCTGGGCGCGGTGCGTCGAGTTCGTCGGGGGACTCCACGCAGAGCACGCTGCGGTCGCGCACCAGCTCGTCGTGCAGCCAGCCCCAGTACCGGCTCGCCTCGTCGAAGTGCAGCAAGGCGGGGACGGTCCGGTCGATCGGGTCGAGTTCCGGCCCGCGCCCGGCGACGGCCGGGACGAGGACCACCCTGCCGCGCATGTCGCCGTCATTGACGAACCGGCGTACCGCCTCGAAGCTGCGCTCGTCGACGATGAGATGCGTGGCCGTCTCGCCGAGGACGGCCTCGACCGCCCTGCTCCAGTCGCGACGGCCGGGGGCGACTTCGAACAGCTCGCCGGCGTACGGCAGGCTCTCGGCGGAAAGGCCCACCGCGGCGGCGATCCGCCGGCGACGTTCGTCCGCCTCGGCCGGCACGTTGCTGCGGCGCTGCTCGTACGACCGCTTCTCGGCTGTGACCGCGGCGATCGCCTTTTTGACGACGTCGACGCGGCCGGCCAGCTCGTAGCGCTCGGTCTTGCTGTCGTCGTCGGTCGCGAGGGTCGATAGCAGCCCCTGCGCCTGCGCCTGACGCTCTGCGAGCTGTTCCGCGGACTCGGGGGCCTCCAGGCCGGCTCGGTCGAAGAGCGCGTCCGCGGCGGCCCGCTCGCGGGCCTGAGCCGCCAGGATGCGTTCGGCCAGGTCGAGTTCGCGTCGCAGGGCGACCGACGGGTCACCGCCGAGCGCGGCCAGCCGGGCCTGGGCGTCCTGGTGAGCGCGGTGGGCCGTGTGCTCGTCGGCTTCGGCGGCGCGGCGCAGCGCCTCCTGCCCGCGCTTGCGCTCCCGGACCGCGTCCACCTGCGCGGCGACCCAGTCGCGGACCTGCTCGGCGAGCCACACGCGCAGGCGCGGGTCGTGCTCGCCGTCCGCCGCGGTCAGCAGCCTGCGCTTGCCGGTGGCGTCATCGGCGGCGGCCGACAGCTGTTCCGCGCGTGCCGGCACGTCGGCCAGCACCTCGAGCTTGCGTCGCGTGGTCTCGAAGACGTCGTAGAGGGCGGAGGCCTCCCGATAGCTGCTGAGCGTCGTCTCCCACCGCGACAGGGCACGCGGCTCGGTCAGGACGAAGTTCTTGAACAGCTCGTCGATCGAGAAGACGCCTTTGGACGCCTGCGCGCGGCGGAGGAGGGTCAGCGCCTTCAACTGCGACTCGTCGCTCCCGCCGATGCCCAGTTCCTCGCAGAGCCGTACGCGCAACTCCGGCTGGGACGAGGTGACCAGGTCGCGCTCGGGATGCACCAGGCGGCCGAGGGACGCCCGGGTCAACGGCGACGAGCTGCCCGGCTCCTGCACCAGCTCGTTGAGCCGGGCGAGAGGGAACTCGCCGTGCGCCAGGAGGTAGACGGTCGCGGTGGTGACCTCGTCCTGCGTGGAGGTGTCCGGCCCGATCCAGGCCAGGCGTGCGGCCGTGATCGTCTCGCCCAGCTCCGTGCGCCAGGTGATCGCCGCTCCGCTGGGGAACGCCGTGCCGAGCGGCCGCAGGAAATGCGTGGTGGTCGTGTCGGAGCCGGCGTCTTTGACCTCGTCCGTCTTGCCGCGCGCGTAGCTGTAGACCGTGCGCTCCGAGCGCTGCCGGGAGTCGTCGCGCGCCGCGCGGTTGAACTCCTGGGGGTTCGGCATGATGACGGCCGACATGGCGTCGAGCACCGTCGATTTGCCACGCCCGGTCGGGCCGAGGATCGCGATGCCTCCGCGTCCCACCGGCATGCGGTGCAGGCCGTCATAGCCTCCCCAGTTCAGCAACTGGACGAGCTCGATGCGGAACTGGCCGCGGCGGAGCAGGCCGTCGTCTTCGGGCAGGTCGTTCACTCGTCGTCCTCCTCGGCCGTGGTGCCGTCCTCGCCCGTGTCGCCCGTATCGCCTGGGGGAGCGTCCTCACCGGCGGCCGCGAGGAACGTCCGCTCGAGGTGCCGCAGCTCGTCGGCGCCGATCAACGGCACCACCGCCGGCGACACCACGAAGAGGTCGGGATCCTCCGGTGCCGGAGTCAGCAGCTCGAGACGGTCCAGGGCAGCGATCGCGGCCCGGATCCTCCGGTCGACGCGGACTTCGTCGTGCGAGGAGTCGCCCTGGAAGCGGCTGAGGAACTCGGCGACGTGGTCACGCGTCACCGTGACCGGCTCGTCCTGCGCGTCGGTGTACGCATGCTCCTGGCGAAGCATCACCAGCAGCAGCGACGCGTCGCGCGAGAGCGGCTTCTCGCGGCGGAGCAGGACGGGGACGCCGTCCTCGCCGCTCTGCCGTTTGAAGGCCACCTCGTGCGCGAGGTCGAGGTGCAGTGTCAGGAAGAGCTCGTCGAGGCGGGCGCGGATGTCGGCCTCGTGGTCGATCAGGCCGCGCCACGCCTCCGGCTGCTTCGAGCGTGTCACGAACCGGCTGGTCAGGAGCGTGACCAGGGCGATGCGCGCCTCGCGGGGGAGGAGATCGCCCGTCGGCGGGTCTCCGAAGGCGTCCGCCCTATCGGTGCCGGCCGCTTCGGCCGCAGCGTGTTCGCCTGTCACAGGCCGTCCGCCTCCCGGTCGGCCGCGTCCCGTCCGAAGACGAGGAGCGGCATGGTCACTTCGCGCGCGCCGGCCGCGACGTCGAGCGGCACGGTCTGCACGCCGTCGGCCACCGCGCCGAGCTCGGCGCCGAGCTCGATCAGGCTGACCGCGAGCCCGAGCCTCCGGTACTCCGGCGGAGTCGCCGCATAGACATCGGCGCCCGTGACGGTCTCCGCGTCCGAGAGCAGTGAATCGATCGTCTCGCGCACCGCGGCGGCGCTCGTCCCGACCGCCAGCCGGAGGGCATCCCGTTCGTCGGCCGGCAGCGGGTCGTCGTTCTCGGTGATCGCCACGCCGACCTCCGGTCGCCCCCGGTCGCGCCAGAGTTGCGCCTGGGTCACGTCGACAAGGTCCCAGCCGCCGATGCCGAGCACGTCGCCGTCGACGAGCGCGGGGCCGGGCCGGCGTTCGGCCCAGAGCGCTCCGGCATCCACGGCGCGTGCCGCGAGGGCGAGCAGCCGGGAATGCCGGTCGGAGCCGCCTCGGCTGAGGAACCGCCGCAACGACGACGTCCAGCGCACGTAGGTCTCCTGCACGCTCTGCTCTTCGGCGAGCAGCGACGTGATCAACGTCTCCAGCTGCGTCCGCTGCCGCTCGGTCAGCTCGGCGACCCCGGTGGGGCGCGCGAGGACGCGCTCGATGTCGGCCCTCATGGTCTCCAGCTCGCGCGAGGACAGCATCGCCGCGAAGCCGCGGTACGCGCGGCCCTCCGGCGTCTGCTCGAGGAGGTCGTTGTCGCGCAGGAACCGGTCGACGAGCGCGCCCTTGCCGATGGTCCGCGATGAGGCCGCCCGCGCCACCGCGCGGTGCCGTTGCTCGACCATCGCCCCGAGCTGACGGAAGTCCTCCGGCAGGGTAGCCGTCAGTCGCAGCACCTCGCGCACCTGCCGCGACACGGTCTCGGGCCCCGCCACAGACGGGCCGTGCTCGGCGATGTCGTCCCTGCGTCGCTGCAGTTCCGCGATCTCGCGGTCGAGCCGTTCGAGCTGGGACTCGGCGCTCGGATCGGTGAGAGCGGCCAGCTGATGGACGGCGTGGGCGATGCTCGCGAAGCGGGCCTCCGAGACCGCACTGTCCGGTTCCGCCAGTTCGCGCACGATCCGCAGCGCCTGCAACGAGTACTGCGAGAGCCGGTAGCGGGCACGGCCCTCGCCGGCGCCGGCGCGGGTGCGGACCAGCCACCTGCTGTCGACCCAGCTGCGGCAGTACTCGGCGGGGGAGGTGCGCGTCGTGTCCGGTTCCGCCGGCTCGCGATCGATCTCGAGCTCCTCGAGGGCTTCCGCCACCTTCTGGTGGAACCAGTCCGCCGAGACGGTGCCGTCGGTGTCTTCGAGATGGCGCGAGAACAGGGGAAGCACCCAGCGGCCGTTGTAGCTGCGCAGCAGCGCCCAGGTGGGATGGTCCTCCCAGACCGCGGCGACGCGCGTGCCGTCGAGGGCCTCGTCCATCATCCTCCGCTGGAAAGCTCCGCCTGGCCGGCTCGCGCGGGAGACAGGCTGCACCTGAAATGAAAATCGGCCCGGACCTGGGGATTTCTCCTCAAGTCCGGGCCAGTTGGTTGCGGGGGCAGGATTTGAACCTACGACCTCTGGGTTATGAGCCCAGCGAGCTACCGAGCTGCTCCACCCCGCGGCACAAGAAATGACTCTAGCACGG
>NZ_CAMFLC010000035.1 GCF_945957465.1 uncultured Leifsonia sp. | reverse complement strand
CGTTCCCCGGGCTGGGGACCGGGTCGCCACGGGGGGGCTGGGGGGGCCCCGCCCCGGTGGCTGGCATTGACGGGTGTTGCGGCGCCCCTACCCGCCCCCCCACTCCTCCGTTGCAGGCGGAATGCCTTACAGCGTCAGCGCCCGCTGGATGAGCACCGACTGCTCCTGCGCGTGACGCTTCGCCGAGCCGGCAGCCGGCGACGCCGATGCCGGGCGCGAGATCACGCCGATCGGACGCGGGCCGAGCTTGGAGGTCTCCAGGATGATGAACGGCCACGCCCCCTGGTTCTCGGGCTCGTCCTGTGTCCACACCAGCTCGGCGTTGGGGTAGGAGTCGGCCACGGCCTTCAGCTCGGCGCCGGGGAGCGGGTAGAACTGCTCCACGCGCACCAGGGCGATCTCGGGGTTGGGATTCTTCTCCAGCTCGTTCACGAGGTCGTGGTAGAGCTTGCCCGCCATGAACAGCACGCGCTTGACGGCCGCCTTGTCGGTGATCCGTGCGTCGTCGATCACGGGCTCGAACTTGCCGCTCGTGAACTCCGACACGTCGCTGGACGCACCGCGCAGGCGCAGCATCGCCTTCGGGGTGAACACCACCAGCGGCCGTCGCGGCCGCGCGTACGCCTGGCGGCGCAGCAGGTGGAAGTACGACGCCGGGGTCGACGGGCGCGCGACGGTCATGTTGTTCTCGGCGCACAGCTGCAGGTAGCGCTCGATGCGGGCGCTCGAGTGGTCGGGCCCCTGACCCTCGTAACCGTGCGGGAGGAGCAGGACGAGCGACGAGCGCTGGCCCCACTTCTGCTCGGCCGACGAGATGAACTCGTCGATGATGATCTGCGCGCCGTTGGCGAAGTCGCCGAACTGCGCCTCCCACAGCACCAGGGCATCGGGCCGCTCGACCGAGTAGCCGTACTCGAAGCCCATGGCCGCGTACTCGCTGAGCAGCGAGTCGTAGATCCAGAACTTCGCCTGGTTGTCGCTCAGGTTGGCCAGCGGCAGCCATTCCTGGCCGTTCGCGCGGTCGTGGAGCACCGCGTGGCGCTGCACGAACGTGCCGCGCCGCGCGTCCTGACCGGCGAGACGCACCGGAGTGCCCTCCAGCAGCACCGAGCCGAGGGCCAGCAGTTCGCCGAAGCCCCAGTCGATTCCGCCGTTGCGGCTCATGTCGCTGCGCTTGTTGAGGAGCTGCTGCAGCTTGGGGTGCACCGTGAACCCGGCGGGCGGGTTGTTGAACGCATCGCCGATGAGCTGGATGACCTGCTCGCTGACCGCCGTGGTGTCGGGCTCGCCCACGTTGTCGTCGCTGCCCTGCTGGGCGTCCGGGTGCTCGAGGTCGGCTGTGCTGTCGCCCTGGGTGATGACCGGCGTCGAATGGGTCTGTGCCGCGTGCGTCTCCATGAAGGCGCGCTCGAGGCGGTCCTGGAAGTCGCGGTGCGCGGCCTCGTACTCCTCCTCGGTGATGTCGCCGCGGCCGACCAGGGCCTCCGTGTACAGACGGCGCACCGAGCGCTTCGCCTCGATGAGGTTGTACATCAGCGGCTGCGTCATCGACGGGTCGTCGCCCTCGTTGTGACCGCGGCGGCGGTACGCCACGAGGTCGATGACGACGTCGCGCTTGAACTCCTGGCGGTACTCGAAGGCGATCTGCGCCACGCGCACCACGGCCTCCGGGTCGTCGCCGTTCACGTGGAAGATCGGAGCCTGGATGGTCTTGGCCACGTCGGTCGAGTAGACCGACGAGCGGCCCTCCGCGGGGGGCGTGGTGAAGCCGACCTGGTTGTTGATGTTGACGTGGATGGTGCCGCCGGTGCGGTACGCCCGCAGCTGCGACATCTGCATCTGCTCGACCACGATGCCCTGACCCGCCATCGCGGCGTCGCCGTGGATGAGGATCGGCAGGGTGAGGAAGGTGCCCGCGGGGCGGCGGTCCTGCTTGGCGCGCACGATGCCCTCCAGGACGCCGTCCACCGCCTCCAGGTGCGAGGGGTTCGCGGCGAGGTAGACCGGGATCTCGGCGCCGTCCGTGCCCTTGAAGGTGCCCTCGGTGCCGAGGTGGTACTTGACGTCGCCCGAGCCCTGCACGGTGCGCGGGTCTTGGGTGCCCTCGAACTCGCGGAAGATCTGACCATAGGTCTTGCCGGCGATGTTGGTGAGCACGTTCAGGCGACCGCGGTGGGCCATGCCGATCGCGGCCTCGTCGAGGCCCGCCTCCGCCGCACTCTGCAGGATCGTGTCGAGGAGCGCGATGGTCGATTCCCCGCCCTCGAGGCTGAATCGCTTCTGACCGACGTACTTGGTCTGCAGGAAGGTCTCGAACGCCTCGGCCTCGTTCAGCTTGCCGAGGATGCGCAGCTGCTCGTCGTGGCCCGGCTTCTCGTAGGGGCGCTCGAGCTTGTCCTGGAACCACTTGCGTTGCGCCGGGTCCTGGATGTGCATGTACTCGATGCCGACGGTGCGGCAGTACGAGTCGCGGAGGACTCCGAGGATGTCGCGCAGCTTCATGGTGCGCTTGTCGCCGCCGAACGCGCCCGTGACGAACTCGCGGTCGAGGTCCCAGAAGGTGAGTCCGTGGTTCTCGATCTCGAGGTCGGGGTGGCTGCGCTGAACGTACTCGAGCGGGTCGATGTCGGCCATCAGGTGGCCGCGCACGCGGAACGAGTTGATGAGCTCCTGGACGCGGGCGGTCTTGTCGACCGCGCTCGCCAGGTCGACCGAGATGTCCGGGTTCCAGTGGATCGGCATGTACGGGATGCGCAGTTCGGCGAAGATGTCTTCGTAGAAGTTGCGCTTGCCGATCAGCAGCTCGTGGACGATCTTGAGGAACTCGCCGGAACCGGCGCCCTGGATGACGCGGTGGTCGTAGGTGCTGGTCAGTGTGATGGTCTTGCCGATGGCGAGCCCGGCGAGGGTCTTCTCGCTCGACCCCTGGAACTCGGCCGGGTATTCGAGAGCCCCTGCGCCGATGATCGCGCCCTGACCCTTCATCAGGCGCGGCACCGAATGCACGGTGCCGATGCCGCCGGGGTTGGTCAGCGAGATCGTGGTGCCGGCGAAGTCGGCGGCGGTGAGCTTGTTGTTGCGCGCCTTCGACACCAGGTCTTCGTACGCGGCGAGGTACTCGCCGAAGCGCATCGTGTCGGCGCGCTTGATGCTCGGCACCAGCAGGGCGCGCGTGCCGTCGGGCTTGGGCAGGTCGATCGCGATGCCGAGGTTGATGTGGGCGGGAGCGACGACCGACGGCTTGCCGTCGACCTCGTCGTAGTAGACGTTCTGGCTCGGGAAGTCCTTGAGCGCCTGGATGAGCGCCCAGCCGATCAGATGGGTGAACGACACCTTGCCGCCGCGGGCGCGCTTGAGGTGGTTGTTGATGACGATGCGGTTGTCGATCATCAGCTTCGCCGGGATGGTCCGGACGCTCGTCGCGGTGGGAACGCTGAGCGAGGCGTCCATGTTGGTCGCGAGCGACTTGGACATGCCGCGCAGCGGAGTGACCTTGTCCTCCTCCGCTGCCTCGACCGTGGCGTTGGGGGAGGTGACCGGCGCGTCGGCCGGGACCGGCTGCGGCTTCGGCGCGATCGACGTGGTGCGCGCCACCGGCTGCGAGCCGATGATCGGGATGGGTGTCGTGACCGGGCGGGGCTCGGCCGGCGCGGCCGACTCGGCGGGCGCAGCTGGCGGCTCCGGAGCGCCCGGTGCGGGGGCCGGCTCGGCGGGGGCGGCGGGAGGAGTGGGGACGGCCGGCTCGCTCGGAGCGGGGGCCGTCGGCTCGCTCGGGGTGGGGACGCCCGGCTCTGCCGGGGTCGGGGCGGGGGTCTCGCCAGGGGTGGAAGCTTCGCCGTCCTTCACGGTCGGCTTGTAGCTCTCCAGGATCGGCCACCAGGACTTGTCGACCGAGTTCTTGTCCTGCACGAACTGTTCGTACAGTTCGTCGACGAGCCACTCATTGGCTCCGAATTCGCCCGACGATCCGTCGTCGGTTCCCACACCGGTCAATTGGCTCGACACAGCCGATCGCCCACTCTCTCCGTTGATTTCGTTCCGATCGGGGGTCCGTCGACCACCCGTCTCCATCCGAGCATCAAGCCTAATCCCATCGGGCACCGGGTGCGGCCGTCCGACCCGGAAGGATACCGTTATTCCCATGCAGTTCTATGCCACGACCCCGCGTCACGATCTCACCTATTCGGACGTCTTCCTGGTGCCGTCGCGCTCGGACGTGACGAGCCGCCTCGACGTCTCGCTCGCACCCGAGGACGGCACGGGTGCGACCATCCCGATCGTGTCCGCCAACATGAACTCGGTGACGGGCAAGCGGCTCGCCGCGACCCTCGCGCGCCGCGGCGGCCTCGGGGTCCTGCCGCAGGACATGCACCTGCAGGACCTCGACGAGGCCATCCGCTGGGTCAAGGCGCAACCGGTCGCTTTCGACACCCCGTATTCCGCCCTCCCGCACGAGACGGTCGCCGACGTTCTGCGCCGCGTGCCCCCGGTGGAGGGGCACGGCGTCGTCGTGAGTGACGACGACGGCCGTTACCTCGGCTGCCTCGCCGCCGTCCAGCTCGGTTCGGCGCTGCCCGACGCGCGCATCGGCGACCTCCTGCACGGCGCGCTGACGTCGCTGGAGGCGGAGGACCTCCCCGACGGCCGGGCGGCGTTCGACGTGATGGAGGCCGCGGGGCTCGCATTCGCGCCTGTGCTCGACCACGGTCGCGTGGTCGGGACGCTGAGCCGCACGAGCGCCCTGCGCTCCACCATCTACACGCCCGCGCTCGACGCCCACGGCCGGCTGCGGGTCGCGGCGGCGGTCGGCATCAACGGCGACGTCGCAGCCAAGGCGAAGGCGCTCGCCGCCGCCGGCGTGGACGTGCTGGTGATCGACACGGCCCACGGCGACCAGGACGGCATGCGCCGCGCCATCCGCACCGTCAAGGGCCTCGGGCTCGGGCTTCCGATCGCCGCGGGCAACGTCGTGACGGAGCAGGCCGTGCGCGACCTGGTGGCCGCGGGCGCCGACATCCTCAAGGTGGGCGTCGGCCCCGGCGCGATGTGCACGACGCGCATGATGACCGCGGTGGGCCGGCCGCAGTTCTCCGCCGTGCTCGAGACCAGTGAGACCGCGCGGGAGCTCGGCGCCCACGTCTGGGCGGACGGCGGGGTGCGGTACCCGCGCGACGTGGCCCTCGCGCTCGCCGCCGGCGGTGCGTCCGTGATGATCGGATCGTGGTTCGCCGGGACGATCGAGGCGCCGGGAGCCCTCGTCGCCGACGAGCGCGGTGCGCTCTACAAGGAGAGCTGGGGGATGGCCTCCACGAAGGCGGTGAAGGGTCGGTTCCAACGGCTGGACGCGTTCGAGCAGGCCCGCAAGACGCTCTTCGCGGAGGGCATCTCGAGCTCGCGCATCTACCTCGACCCGCTGCGGCCCTCGGTCGAGGACCTCCTGGACATGATCACCACCGGGCTGCGCAGCTCGTTCACGTACGCCGGAGCGCGGACGCTGGCCGAGTTCCACGACCGCGCCCTCGTGGGGATCCAGTCGGCGGCCGGCTACGAGGAAGGCAAAGCCCTCCCCGTCAGCTGGTGAGGTGCTTCCTCACGTCCTCCCGCGACACGCCGAACGAAGCGGGAGGACGTGAGGAAACGATCGGGGGACGCGGGTCATGACCCGTTTCCGGAGCCGGACTGGCCGCCGAAGCCGCCGCCGGAGCCGGACTGGCCGCCGAAGCCGCCGCCGTCGCCTCCGAACTGGCGCGGCGTGAAGTTCTGCCCGGTGCCGAAGCCGCCGCGGGCGCCGTCGATCGCGTGCGCGGTGAAGTAACCGGCGAAGAACACCACGACGAGCACGGCGGCCGCACCGACCGCCAGTGCCGTGTTCTGCGCCCAGGTGGGCCAGCGATGCAGCACGCTACCGTGCGACGTCGGCGGCTGCGGCGCGTGTGGCTGCGGTACGTACTGCGGCTGCGGAGCATACTGCGGTGTCGGCTGCCCGTACCCGGGCGCGGCGTGCGGCGCCGGCTGCCAGGACTGGCCGGGATTCGGGACGGTGGTGCTCATGGGCGGATCCTCTCGGTGGACTCTCTGCCGCGAGGATGCCGCCGCTCGCTTCGGGAGCCCTATGGCGTGTCGATGGGCACGCTGGGAATCGCCTTCCGGCCGCGGGAACCCAGCATCCGCGCGATGCGCGCCGCTATACTGACTCGCGAAATGGACGACCCTCCTTCTGCCAGCCCATTCCATCCGACGAGTCCCCCCGAGTGGGGTGGTCGCCGTGCTCTCTGAGTGGATCATGCTGGGGGTCGGCCTCCTGCTCACCATCGGCACCGGGCTCTTCGTGGCCAGTGAGTTCGCCCTCGTCAACCTCGACAGAGGCGATCTGGAAGCACGGCGGGCGCGCGGCGAGTCCCGGCTGGCCATGACGATCGCCGCGCTGAAGATCACCTCGACGCACCTGTCGAGCGCGCAGCTCGGCATCACGCTGACCACGCTCCTCACCGGTTACACGATGGAGCCCGCGCTGAGCACCCTGCTGCGCGGCCCGCTCACCGCGCTCGGCCTGCCCGGTGCGGCGGTCGTGCCGATCGCCTCCGTCGTCGCGATCGCCGTGGCGACGCTGCTGTCGATGATCCTCGGCGAGCTCGTCCCGAAGAACTTCGCGCTGGCGCTCCCGCTCGCGACCGCCAAGCTGGTCATCCCGTTCCAGACCGTCTTCACGACGGTGTTCCGCCCGTTCGTGTTCCTCCTCAACGGCACCGCGAACGCCTTCCTCCGGATGCTCGGCATCGAGCCCAAGGAGGAACTGTCCGCCGCACGCACCGCCGACGAGCTCTCGTCACTCGTGCGCCGCTCGGCGAGCGCCGGCGTGCTCGAAGATGACACCGCCACGCTGCTCAGCCGCACGCTCGCGTTCTCGACGCGGACGGCCTCCGACGTGATGACTCCCCGGCCCCGGGTGGAGGCGGTCAAGCGCACCGACCCGGCGCAGACGGTCATCGGCCTGGCCCGCAGCACGGGCTATTCCCGGTTCCCGGTCGTGGACGAGGACGTGGACGACGTCGTGGGCTTCGTGCACGTCAAGCAGGCCGTCGCCGTCCCTCGTCAGCGTCGTGGCCGCGTGCCCGTCTCTGCGCTGCAGACCGAGGCGCTGCGTGTGCCGGAGACCATGAGCCTGGACACGCTGCTGGGTGAACTGCGCGGCCGGGGGTATCAGATGGCAGTGGTCGTCGACGAATACGGGGGCACCTCCGGCATCGCCACGCTCGAGGACCTGGTGGAGGAGATCGTCGGAGAAGTCGCAGACGAGCACGACCGAACGCGGGCCGGCGTGGTCCGCGGTCGCGACTCCATCACGTTCCCCGGCATCCTGCGGCCGGACGAACTGCGCGAGCAGGCCGACGTCGCGGTTCCCGAAGACGGCCCGTACGAGACCGTCGCGGGCTTCGTCATGAACGAGCTCGGGCGGCTCCCGAAGGTCGGCGACGAGGTCGCCATCGGCGGCGGCACGCTCCGCGTCGAGCGTCTGGACGGCCGCAGGGTCGATCGCATCCGGTACACCCCCGACCCGGATGCGCCGGCTGCGGGAGGTGACGTATGAGCGACTGGGCCGGCATCGCCTGGCTGGTGGTGCTCCTCCTCGTGAACGCGTTCTTCGTGGGGGCCGAGTTCGCGGTCATCTCCGCGCGCCGTTCGCAGATCGAGCCGCTCGCCGAGCGCGGGAAGCGCAGCGCGAAGACTGCGCTCTACGCCATGGAGCACGCGACGCTCATGCTCGCGACGACCCAGCTCGGCATCACGGTGTGCTCGCTGCTGATCCTGAACGTCTCCGAGCCGGCCATCCACCACCTGCTCGAAGTCCCGCTCTCGGCGACCGGCTGGTCGGAGGACGTGATCGGGACCGTCGCGTTCGTCATCGCGCTGGTCGTGGTGTCGTTCCTGCACGTCGTCTTCGGCGAGATGGTGCCCAAGAACATCTCCTTCTCGATGCCGGACAGGGCGGCGCTGCTGCTCGCGCCTCCGCTCGTCGGCGTGGGGCGGGCGGTGCGGCCGATCATCGTCGCTCTCAACGCGACGGCCAACAGCGTGCTGCGGCTGTTCCGCGTGGAGCCGAAGGACGAGGCGGCCAGCACGTTCACCCTCGACGAAGTCGCGACCATCGTGAACCAGTCGACCCGGGAGGGGCTGCTGACCGACCGGACCGGCGCGCTCACTGCGGCGTTCGAGTTCACCGCCAAGAAGGTGCGGGATGTCATGGTCAAGCCGGAGACGCTGGTCTCGCTGCCACCCGCCCCGACCCCGGCCGACGTCGAGAGGGCGGTCGCGAAGCACGGTTTCTCGCGCTACGTCGTTCCGGATGCCGACGGCGAGCCGACCGGTTACCTGCACCTCAAAGACGTCCTCGACCTGGAGGAAACCGGCTTCGACCTCCCGGTTCCGGCCAAGCGCGTGCGCCGGCTGGTGACCGTCTTCGTCGACAGCGATCTGGAGGACGCGCTGGAGAGCATGCGCCGCACGGGAAGCCACCTGGCGCGGGCCGTGGACGGCGAAGGCGCCACCGCGGGCGTGCTGTTCCTCGAGGACATCATCGAGGAGCTCGTGGGCGAGGTCCAGGACGCCACCCGGCGTCGGTGATGGCGACGGCGGCCGTGCAGCGCGATCGGCCGCCGTCCTGTCGTCAGTCGCTCAGGCCGAGCAACTCGTTCAGCGGCGTCGTGCGGTCCCACGTCGCGCCGTCGGCGACGATGGTCGGTGTCGAGAAGCCTTTCGTGCCATTGGGCGACGTCGTCTGCGCCCGCGGGTCGGCGGTGATCCGAGCCGTCTGCTCAGCCACCCAATCGGCGAAGGTGGACGCGCGGATGCAGGAGTCGACGGAGTCCTCCTGGATTCCCTCGTTGTGCAGCACCTCGATGATCTCGTCCGTCGAGAGGCCCGGTCCGCCCTCCTCCGGCTGGTGCGCGAACATCGCGGCCTGGGCGGAGAGGAACCGTTCGGGTGCACGGTCGGCGAAGCACGCTGCCGCGTTCGCCGCCCGCGTGGAGTAGTCGGTCGTGTACTGATGGTCGAGGATGGCGACCGGGAAGATCTCGAGTGTCGCCTCGCCGGCGGCGACGCGGCGGAGGAGGGCTTCGCCGTACTGGGCCTCGAACGCCTCACATGCCGGGCAGGCCCAGTCGATGAAGGTCTGCACATGGGTCCGGTCGTCATCGAGGTCCCAAGCGGTCACCGTCGGGTCTTCGCCGGCGCGCAGCGCGGATGACAGCTCGACTCGCACTGCGCCGTCGGCGCCCGTGACGACGATGGACCCCGATTCCATGTTTCGCGGTCCTGCCGCCGGAGTGGGGCCAGGCCGCAGCGCGAAAGCCCCGAGCACGGCTCCGGCCACGATGATCACCGCCGACGAGGCGACGAGGGGGAGCAGCGCCCTGCGCCGCCAGGTCCGCCGATCGCCGGCCTCCTGAGGCTGCCGCGTGATCTCGCGCGCTTCAGCGGTACTTCTCTTCTTCTGCGGTTTGTTCGGCACCGGTGAAATGTAGCGTATCGATCTGGGCAATGCCTCAGCCGCGCTCGGGTGGACAGTCCGGTCGAGCGGGCCGTGGCACCGCGATGGGAGTAACATGCCGCGCGGAAAGAAGAGGAGAAATTCTCATGTTATCGTCCAGCAAGACCTACTCCGTCCTCCCGGCATCAGACCTCTCCCGCGCCATCGCGTGGTTCCGGGACAAGCTCGAACTCGAGCCTGAGGATGTGAGCGAGCAAGGAGCTCGGTACCGCACGGGTGGAGACTCCTGGATCTACATCTACGAGACCGCCAACGCCGGCACGGCCCAGAACACCGCGATGTGCTGGCTCGTGGAGGACATCGCCGCCGAGATGGCGCACCTGCGCGACAGAGGCGTCGTCTTCGCGGACTACGACTTTCCCGGGCTGAAGACCGAGAACGGCGTGGCGACCGACGACGAAGGCAAGTCGGCCTGGTTCCAGGACAGCGAGGGCAACTACCTCTGCCTGACCCAGCCCAATACGCCCATGTGACCGGTGCCCGCGCCGCGCGGCCGCCGCGTCAGTCGCGCCAGCGCGCCCGCAGATACTGCGCCGGCCAGTAATCGACCGCGACGCCGAGTTCGTGTGCGGCCCGCAACGGGAAGTGCGGGTCGCGGAGGAGTTCGCGCGCCAGCATGACCGCGTCCGCGCTTCCGTTCTCGACGATGTCGGCCGCCTGCTGCGGCGTCGTGATCAGGCCGACGGCGCTCACATCCACTTCGGCGGAGCTGCGGACGTGCTCGGCGAACGGGACCTGGTAGCCGGGTTCGAGTGGGATCCGTACGCCGGTCTGGATGCCGCCGGACGAGATGTCGAAGAAGTCGGCCCCGGCCTCCTGCGCCCACCCGGCGACGGTGGCGGTCTGCTGCTCATCCCATCCGCCCGGGGTCCAATCGCTCCCGGAGAACCGGACGAACAGCGGAACGGCGTCGCCGACAGCCTCGCGCACCGCCGCCACGATGCGCAGCAGCAGACGCGCGCGGTTCTCCAGCGAGCCGCCGTACTCATCGGTGCGGTGGTTGGCGATGGGCGACAGGAACTCGTGCAGCAGATACCCGTGCGCCGCGTGCAGCTCCAGAATGCGGAACCCGACGTCGACGGAACGGCGTGCCGCGGAGCGGAAGTCGTCGACGATCGCATCGATACCCGCGTGGTCGAGCTCAGCCGGCACCGCGAGGTCGCCGAATGCGACGGCCGACGGTGCGACGGCCGTCCAGCCGCCCTCGTCGGCGGGGACGGACCCGTGCCGGTCCTCGAAGCCCCACGCCGGCCAGCTCGACGCCTTGCGCCCGGCGTGCGCGAGCTGGATGGCGGGCACAGCGCCCTGAGCCGCGATGAACTCGACGATCGGCCGCCAGGCCTCCGCCTGCTCATCGGTCCAGATCCCCGTGTCGCGCGGAGAGATCCGGCCCTCCGCGTTCACCGCGGTCGCCTCGGTGAAGACGATGCCGCTGCCACCCGCGGCGAGCGAGCCGAGGTGGACCAGGT
Organism: uncultured Leifsonia sp.; assembly: GCF_945957465.1. GTDB lineage: Bacteria > Actinomycetota > Actinomycetes > Actinomycetales > Microbacteriaceae > Leifsonia. The sequence goes on along the minus strand of NZ_CAMFLC010000035.1, from coordinate 23,105 downwards.
GCCACGTCTGCGGCACGCCTGATTCGTCCAGCACGGAGTACTGGCACATCGGCGAGGTCCAGATGCGGTTGCGGACGGTGACGTCGCGCAGGGTGAGCGGATCGAAAAGGGAAGTCATACCGAGACTAAGCCGCCAGGCTCTCCAGATATGCCCGCAGGTCGGCTGCGGACGTGTACACGTGGCCCGCGATGCCGAGTGCCCTGGCACCCTCCACGTTCTCCGCCTTGTTGTCGATGAACACGGTCTGCTCCGCGGTCACGCCGAGCTCCGCCATCACGTGCTCGAAGATCTCGGCGCCGGGCTTGACGGTTCCCAGTTCGCCGCTGACGAAGACCTGCTCGAACAGGTCGCCGAGCGTTCCATGACGGAAGTACGACCCGAAGTCGCGACCGGCGTTCGAGAGCAGTGCCAGCCGGGTCCCGCCCGCCTTCAGGTCGAGGAGCACCTGCAGGGTGTCGTGATCGATGGTCAGCCAGCTGCGGAAGTCGGCGAGCCAGAGCCGGTGGATCGTCGCGTCCTCCCAGCTCTCGCCGAGCTCGCGCTCGATGCCCGCCAGTACTGCTGGATGGTCAGCGTGCCCTGGTCGAGCGCGTTGCGATGACGCCAGTACGCCGGCCAGAACTGCTCCGCGTCCCCGCCGGCGATCCCCACCAGCGCCGTGCGGTCCGCCTCGCTCGGAGTGACCGAGATGACCTCCCCGTAATCGAAGACGATCACCTTTCCGGGGATGGAGATGCTCATCTCCTCAACCTATCGTGGGCGGTGGGAGGTGCGATGGACGACAACCGTGAGCACACGCCGGCGGGCTCCGCGGGGCCGACGGCATGGGAGGCCGGCGACGCGCGCGAATGGATCGCCGTGCCGGGGGACGGCGACGACAAGTACTCGCGCGGAGTGCTCGGCATGGTGACCGGTTCGGGCCGGTATCCCGGCGCGGCCGTGCTCGGCGCCGAGGCGGCCGCGCGCACGGGCGTCGGCATGATCCGCTACCTCGGTGCGCCGCACGCGGCGGAGGAGGTGCTGCGCCGCCGCCCTGAGATCGTCTCCGCGCCCGGCCGCGTGCAGGCCTGGCTCATCGGCTCGGGGATGTCCGCCGACGACCGCAGCGCCGACGACGCCCGTCGGCTCAGCGAGGCGCTCGACGACGGCACGCCTCTCGTGATCGATGCGGGCGCGCTGGACCTGGTCGGCCGCGCCGCCGGGCCGGTGATCATCACGCCGCACTACCGGGAGCTGGCGGTCGCGCTCGAGGCGGCCGGCGGCGACGGCCCCACCCCGGACGCGGACGAGATCCGGGCCGACCCGGCCGGATGGGCGGAGCGCGCCGCGTCGACCCTGGGCGTCACAGTCCTGCTCAAGGGCCACACCACGCACGTCGTGCCCCCCGGCGGGCGGCGCATCACCGTCACCGCCGGGCCGGCCTGGCTGGCGACGGCGGGCAGCGGTGACGTGCTCGGCGGGGTTCTCGGCGCCCTGGTCGCGACGCACGCCGACGCGGTGCGCGACGGCGGTCACGACGCGCTCACGGCGCTCGCGGCGACCGCGGCGTGGGTGCACGGCCGCGCCGGAGAGGCGGCGTCGCAGGGCGGTCCGGTCGTGGCGCTCGACGTGGCGGAGGCCGTTCCCGGTGTGATCCGGCGGCTGCTCGCCGGAAGCTGAGCGACCTCGCACACGGCCCGGCTCATGGCGGCGCTTCCCGTTCGGGCGCGTCCCCTAGGATGAGGCCCCATGGGGAGTGACGCGGCGGCGACGAGCGCGGCGAACGGCGATTCGAGTGCGGCGGGGGCAGCCGGCCCGCTGCGCGTCGCCTCCCGGTCGAACGGCGCGACGGCCATCGCCGGACTCCGCGCGGGAACCGCCCTCAGCCGAGTCGCCTCCAGCCCGCTGAGCCTGTGGATCGCGTTCCTCGCCGTCCACTTGGTCATCGGGAGCCTCGCTCTCGCCGAGGGCAAGGGCCTCGGCGACGTGATGTGGGTCTACAAGCCGTGGGCGCAGCTCGCCGCGCAGGGCACCGAGATCGTCGGGGTGAACGCCGACTGGGTGTATCCGTTCGCCGCGATCGTGCCCGTGATGCTGCCGCTGCTGTTCGGCGCGGACAACTACGTCGGCGGCTGGCTCACGATGGTCCTGCTGCTGAACGCCGCCGCGTTCGCCGTCCTGATCGTCGGCCGCGAGCCGCGGCGGCTGGTCACGGGCTGGTGGTGGCTGGCGTTCCTGCTGTTGCTCGGGCCGATCGCGGTCGGCCGGCTCGACTCGGTCTCCGCGGCCCTCGCCGTCGTCGGGGTGCTCTGGCTGACCCTCCACGAGCGCGCCGCGGTGGTGGTGCTGACGGTCGCGACCTGGATCAAGGTGTGGCCGGCAGCGATCCTCGTCGCGGCGGTCGTCGCCCTGAAGTCACGCTGGCACATCGTCACGACCGCCGCTGTCACGAGCGCCATCATCGTGGCGGTCCCACTCATCTTCGGCGCGGGTCTGCACGTGCTCAGCTTCATCACGATGCAGACTGGGCGTGGAATCCAGATCGAGGCGCCGGTGGCGACGTTCTGGATGTGGCAGGCCGCGTTCCATGTGCCGGGCGCGGTCGTGTACTACGACCGCGACCTCCTCACGTTCCAGGTGACCGGGGAGGGCACGGTGGCGGCCGGTTCGCTGATGAACCCGCTGTTCGGCCTCACCGCCATCGTGGTCGCGCTCGTCGGCATCCGCTCGGTGCGGCGCGGAACGCCCTACACGCGGATCCTGCCGGAACTGTCGCTCGCCCTGGTGACGGCGTTCATCGCCTTCAACAAGGTCGGTTCGCCGCAGTACATCACCTGGCTCGCCGCTCCGGTCATCATCGGGCTGATCTACCAGGGCCGCGGTTTCCGGATCCCCTCGATCCTCGTGCTCATCACGGCGACGCTCACCCAGGTGATCTACCCCTATCTGTACGACGGGCTGCTCGTGCCGCTGCCGATCATGGTCGCGGTCCTGACCGTGCGCAACCTGATGTACTTCGTGATCCTCGCCTGGACGATCGGCGCCCTGTGGCGCAAGCGGCATGCGGACGAGGCGGCGGACGACCTCCTGCCCGCGCACGCCTGGCCGTTCCGCGCGGCGCCCGACGCGCATCCCGTGCCGGTGCGGGAGATCGGCTGAGGGCCGCCTCTGCCCACAGGCCTCCTAGACTGGCTGGTGTGCCCGGGCATCCGGGCGCCGGGCGAAGGAGGTCGCATGCTGGTCGCATTCTCGGTGGCGCCGAGCGGGGGCGAAGGACCGGACGCATCGGTACACGACGCGGTGGCCGCGGCGGTGCGGGTCGTCCGCGACTCCGGCCTCCCGAACCGGACGTCGTCGATGTTCACAGAGATCGAGGGCGAATGGGACGAGGTGTTCGACGTCATCCGCCGCGCGACGGAGGCTGTCGGAGCCTACGGATCGCGGGTCTCGCTCGTGCTGAAGGCCGACATCCGGCCGGGATACAGCGGCGAGATCGACGGCAAGGTCGAACGCCTGGAGGCGGCGCTGGAGCGGGGCCGGGAGCAGTAGTGGACCCGGTCGCGTTCACGATCGGCTACTTCGTACTGGCGTACGGCTGGCCGATCTACCTGCCCGTGCTCGTGCTGATCGCGGGCACCCTCTTCGGCGCCGTGCTGTTCGCGGTCGTGGGGGCGATCCGCACCGGCTTCCGCCGCCCCGAGCCCGTCGACGACGACGTCGACGTCGCCGACTTCTTCGAGGCGCGCTCCCGCTGAGCCTCCCGATCCTCCGTCGAGGGGCGTCTTGACGCCCTCAAAGCAGGGTTTTACGGGCGCTAAGACGCCCCTCGGCTGCCCTTCGGCGACGGACGTGCGTCAGTCGATGGGGACGGGATCGGGGTGCTGGGCGTGGACGACGCCCGTGTCCAGGCCGCGGCGGACGCGGGAGCGGTCGATGCCGAACGACAGCAGGGCGAGCGCGATGCCCGCGACGGCGAGCACGATCCCGACCAGGATCGGGGAGAGGTAGCCGAAGCCGGCGGCGATCGTCAGGCCGCCGAGGAAGGCGCCCGAAGCGTTCGCGATGTTGAGCGCCGAGTGGTTCAGTGCGGCGGCGATGGACTGGCTGTCGTGCGCCACGTCCATCAGCCGGGTCTGGATCATCGGAGAGAGCGCCGATGCCGCACCGGCGATCACGAAGACCGAGATCAGCAGGCCGGCGAGGCTCCACGCGGTGAAGAACAGGGCGGCGAGGCCGGCGAGCATCACGCCGAAGAACAGCAGCATCCCGCGCTCGACGCCGCGATCGGCCTGCCGGCCGCCCAGGATGTTGCCGACGGTCATGCCGACTCCGATCAGGATCAGCACCAGCGGTACCGCGGATGCCGGAAGCTCGGTGACCGACGTGACCATCGGTGCGACATAGGTGTAGACCGCGAAGAAGCCGCCGAAACCGATCGCGCCGATGAGCAGCGCCAGCCAGACCTGCAGGCGCGTGAACGCCTTGAGCTCGTTGCGCAGAGTGGCCGCGGGGTCGCCGGCCTGCCACGGCACCAGGAGCGCGACGGCTGCGAAGGTCAGCGCGAAGATCGCCGCCACGACCAGGTAGGCGATGCGCCAGCCGTGGGCCTGGCCGATCCAGGTGATGAAGGGGACGCCGATCACGTTCGCGATGGTCAGGCCGGAGAGGACGAAGGCGACGCCCTGGCCGCGCTTGCCCGGGCCCATCAGCGACGCGGCGACGAGGGAGGCGATCCCGAAGTACGCGCCGTGCGGCAGTGCGGAGACGAACCGCGCCAGCAGGACGAGCTGGAAGGTGGGCGCCAAGGCCGACGCGACCGTCCCGAGCGTGAACGCCACCAGCAGCCAGAGCAGGAGCTTCTTGCGCGGCCACCGGGCCGCGAACGCGGCGATGGTCGGAGCTCCCACCACCACGCCCAGCGCGTAGGCGGAGATGATCCAGCCCGCCTGCGCGTTCGCTTCGGTGGGGGAGGCCGCGTACAGCTGCGGGAGCAGGTCGTGCGCGATGTTCGGGAGCAGGCCCATGGCGACGAACTCCGTGGAGCCGATGCCGAAGCCGCCGAGGGCGAGCGCGAGCAGCGCAAGACGAGTACGGGCCGACGACGTCTGCGTCGGCCCGTCGATGACGGGGTTCACCGAACCAGTCTATCGAATCGTTTCGACTGTGACGTTTCAACCGTATTACAGGGCGACGAAGGGTCACAAAACGCCGCAACGGAGACGGCCGCACGGCGTGTTGCGACCCCGCTACGAGCGGGTGCGGCGACCCGCGTCAGTCGTTCTGCAGCAGGATGCCGTCTTGGATGGCGCGCTTGCGCAGCGCGACCTTCGTGCCGACGTCGTAACCGGCCACGCGATACTTCTCGCGGATGCGCTTGAGATAGCTCTTGGCCGTCTCGTCGGAGATCCCGAGCTGGAACGCCACGGCCTTCACCGGCTCGCCGGCGCCGTACAGCGCCATCACGCGGCGCTCCTGGGCGCTGAGCTTCGGCGCTCCGCCGAGCTCGCCCGCGTTGAGTGCGAGATCGAGCTCCGCCGAGATGAACGACTCGCCCTTGCTCGCCGCGCGGATGGCCTCCACGATCATCTCCGCGTCCTCGCTCTTGACCAGATAGCCGAGCGCGCCGGCGGCGAGGGCCTCGCGCACCACGGCCGGCTCCGAGTAGGTGCTCATCAGGACCGTGTGCACGCCTGTGGTCTTCAGCGTCGACAGCTTCAGCGAGATCGGGATGTTGTCTTTGAGATCGAGGTCGAGGAGGACGACGTCGACGGGGAACTCGGGGTGGGTCAGCAGCTCGGGCCAGCTGGCGACGGCCGCGACCATGCGGATGTCGTCCGCGGCGCCGCGGATCCATTCGGTCAGGGCGCCGAGAAGCATCTTGTGATCGTCGACGATGGCGATTCGGATCGGGGGAGCCTCGCTCATGAGCAGCCTTTCTTCTTGCGGGTGGTCGACTGGGTCAGGTCAGCTCGGCCGTTGTGTCGCTCACGGTGGTGATCTCGATGCGGAGCGCCGAATCGGAGTACGACTCGGCGTGGCGTCCCACCTTACGGATAGCTTGCCACGCCGCAGGGTCTACCCCGTTTCGCGGCACACCGGTGGTCGTGATCACGATTGTCATTGTGGCACCGGTCGCGACCGCCGATCCCGTCGCCACCTGCGGCTCGGCGGCGCGCTCGATGTCGAGGCTCAGCGTGCGTGCCTGGCCGGCGCCCGCCCGCACCGGGTCGCTGATCAGCAGCCACACCGCGGTGAGCAGCCCGTCGCGCTGGTCGCGCGTGAGCCCCGCGGCCAGACCGTCCGGATCGGTCAAGGTGACCGTCGGGCCGAGCAGCGCCGACTCCGTCACCGCGTGGTACAGCCAGGTCTCCTTGCGGCCCTGGATGAGGTGCAGCCGCAACTCGGTGGCGATACTGGCGGCCGCGTCGGCGGTGGCCTCGTCGAGCGGAAGCGCGGTGCGACCGGTCGCGACGCCGTCGAGCAGTCGCTCGGCGGCCAGGTCGAGGCGGGCGAGCTCCTCGGAGGCCATCATGCCGACAGCGTAGCCGGGCGACGACACGGTGCTCTGCACCTGGACGAGGTCGAGCTCCAGCTGCACGAGGGTGCGGAGCGAGCGCACGATCTGCATGCCGATCAGGGGAGGCGCGACCGCGATGGCGACCGTGGCGATGCCGGGACCGAGCATCTGCAGGTTGCCTATCGAACGGAACACGAGGACTCCCGCGAGGACGACCCCGAGCGCCACGCTCGCGATGACGACGTCACGGCCGGGCCGCACCGGCACGCACAGCAGCAGGGCGGGACCGACCGCCGCCGCGGCCGTGAGCGGGACCCACGACGTCGGCGCCGCCGTGCCCGCGATGTCGAGCGCCACCGTGCCCGCCCAGAGCACCAAGGCGACGGCGAACAGCCAGTTCGGCAGGAGATCGGGCAGCCGGAACCGCAGTACCAGGGCCGTGATCAGGGTGACGAGCAGCACCCCCCAGGCGGCCAGGCTCAGGAGGAGCGCGGGGTAGGCCGGTGCGGTGATCAGCAGGATGGCGAAGAGGAAGGCGATGAGCGCGACGGACACGACGTTGAAGCCGAGGTCGAGACGCGCGCGGCCGAGCGCGTCACGCTCCTGCCGCCCGCGCGGCAACGCGGTGGGGCCGGCTCCTCCGGCGCGGCGGGAGCCGGGCAGTCCGCGCGACATCGGGATGGTGCGGTCGTCCGGGGTCATTTGGGCACCTCCAGCACCACGGTCGTCCCGCTGCCGGGCGACGAGAACAGCCGGGCGTTGCCGCCGACATCGCGGAGGCGTGCGACGATCGACTCGGTGTAGCCCAGGCGGCCCTCCTCGATGCTCCCCACATCGAAGCCTTTGCCGGCGTCGGTGACCATCGCGCGCACCGTCGTCTCGTCGTCGGTGATCGTGACGTGCGCCTCGTTGACCCCCGAGTGCCTGCGCACGTTCTCGAGGCACTCGCCGAGCGCGAGAAGGAACGAGTCGAGGACGTCGCTCGGCAGCAGCACCTGGCCGGCTCCGTGCCAGTTGACTTCGAGTCCCATCCGCCGGAAGCGCTGCTTCACGGATTCCAGCGTGTTGCCCAGGGTGGACTCCTCCACCGGCTTGAGCCGGTAATCGCCCGAGCGGGTCGGGTCGGGCGTGAAGCCGAGGCGCAATTGGCGCAGCAGGGCCGCATCCTCCGCCGCCTGCTCGCGCAGAGCACCGACGCCGACGCCGACGCCGGAGTGGGCCAGGAGCGTGAGGGTGGCGAGCACCGTGTCGTGCAGCAGCCGGGCGCCCTGGCGCCGCCGCGCCTCCGTCTCGCTCGCCTGGCGCTCGACGCGGTACGCGCGGCTCATGGTGGAGATGCGCTTCAGCGCGCGCGGCACGGTGCGAGCGAGCCACACACCCGTGGCGGTGAGGGCCACCCAGCCGGCGACGATGAAGATCAGGACCTCGAGAAGGTGTGAACCGGTGAGGACGAGGGTGGCGACGCTCGCGCAGAGGGTCACGGCGCCCGCGACCACCGCCAGCAGCGTGCGGCGCCGGGATGTCGGCGCGAGCAGCGACACGCAGGCGACACCGACGGCACCGACGACACCGACGGTGGTGACCGCCGACGGCTCCAAGCGCTCCTTCGGCAGCAGGTTGAGCAGGATGATTCCGGCCCCCGCGACGACGATCACGTTCATCCACACGGTCAGGCGGACGAGCGCGGCGAGCTGGAACTGGGCGACACCCATGCAGGCGAGCAGGACGAGAGACGCCAGGTAGAGAGGCGGCGGGAGGGTGCCGGGGACGCTGAGCGTCAGCAACGCGGTCGCAGTGGCGGTGAGACCGACGGCGCGGGCGGTGGTGGCGAGAAGCCGATCACGCTCCTTCTGGATGCGCGACATGCCTCTCCGTTCCCCTCAGGCCGCGAACAGCCTCCTCAGCTGCTCGGTGATCGCATCGTCCTCGATCAGGAACGCGTCGTGGCCGAAGTCGGATCGGATCACCACCGGAACTCTACCGTCGATCGTCGCCGGGAGGTGGGAGGCGATGAGCTGCTGTCCCTCCACCGGGAACAGCCGGTCGCTGTCGATGCCGACGACGAGGGTGCGGGCGGTGACGCGGGCGAGCGCGGCCGCCAGGCCGCCGCGTCCGCGACCGACGTCGTGCGAGTTCATCGCCTCCACCAGGGTCAGGTAGCTGTTCGCGTCGAAGCGACGCGTGAACTTGTTGCCGTGGAAGTCGAGGTACGACTCGACGGCGAACCGGCCGCCGCCGCCGAGGGGACTGATCCCGCTCTGCCAGGCGCGCTCGAACCGCTCGTTCAGCTCGGATGGGCTGCGATAGTTGAGGAGCGCCATCCGCCGTGCCAGCGCCAGGCCGCGGTGCGGGCCCTCGCCGTCCTTCTCGTCGTAGTAGTGGCCGCCGTGGAAGAGCGGGTCGGTGCGCACCGCCTCGATCTGCACCGAGTTCAGGGCGATCTGGTCGGCGGTGGAGAACGGCGGAGCGGCGATCACAGCCAGACGCTCGACCCGGTCGGGGAAGGTCACAGCCCACTCCAGCGCCTGCATGCCGCCCATCGACCCGCCGATGACCGCGGCCCAGCGCCCCACGCCGATCGCGTCGGCGAACGCGGCCTGGGCATTGACCTGGTCGCGGATGGTGGTGAACGGGAACCGCGGTCCCCACTCGGCGCCGTCGGGTGCGATCGACGCCGGCCCGGTGGTCCCCTGGCAGCCCCCGAGCATGTTGGGGGCCACCACGAACCAGCGGTCGGTGTCGATCGCCTTGCCCGGCCCGATCACGCCCTGCCACCAGCCGGCCGTGGGATGCCCGGCACCGGACGCGCCGACGGCGTGGCTGTCGCCGGTCAGCGCGTGCAGCACCAGGACGGCGTTGTCGGCGTCAGGCGACAGCTCGCCCCAGGTCTCGTAGGCGACGCGCACGAACGGGACGCTCTCGCCGCTCTCGAACGCGAACGCTCCGATGCCCGCGAACCGTCGCGAGCCCGCGGGGTCCGACTCCTTCCACGCCCCGCTCGCGGGCGGCTTGCCCAGCAGCGATCGTGCCTGAGCCTCCGTGATGAAGCTCGAGGGTGCCGTGTCCGCCGAGGTCTGCCACTCCATGGGTTCATTCTCCCGGAGCGACGAGGCGGTCGGTGCAGTGTTACGGAGCCGACTAGGACGTGCGATGGTCCGGGCGCGAATGGTCGTCGTCCGTCCCGCCCTGCGGGTGCTCGTGCTCCCGCGACCGCCGCTCGCGCGCCTGCTGCGTCTGCTCGCTGAGGTAGCTCACGATCGTCGCGCTCGCGGTCCCCACGATCGCGATGCCGCCGATCATCAGGACGATGGCCAGCAGCCGCCCGGTCACGGTCACCGGGTAGTAGTCGCCGTAGCCGACGGTCGCCATCGTCACGCAGGCCCACCAGAGAGAGTCGCCGAACGAACGGATGTTCGACCCGGGAGCGTAGCGCTCTACCTGGTAGACCGCCAGGGAGATGACGTAGATGAACATCAACACGAACGTTCCCGCGATGATCACGACCCTGCGGCGCAGATGGCTGCCGGAGTTTCCGCGCAGGCTCGGGAGGCGGAAGAGGTCAGCGATGAGCCGGAACGGCCGGGCGAGCGGTATCAGCACCGACAGCAGGTCGATGACGTTGTGGCGGATGAAGTCGCGCTTGTCCTCCGCGAGCCGGAGCCGCACGACGTAGTCGAGCAGGAAGGCCACCCAGATGAGCGCCAGCACCCAGACGAGCAGGCGGTACAGGGCGTCCGGCATCGCCGGCTCCAGGACGGTCCAGGAGTAGACGACGAGGAAGGCCACGCTCGCGACGAGACCCGGCCACACCGTGGCCGCCTCCCACCTCCTGCGCTTCGCGTCGTCCGCCATGTCGGCCGTCGTCAGTCGCGGACCCGCAGAGGGCCCTTGGCGAAACGGTACGACGCGGCCTGCGCGACCGGCTTCACCACGATCAGATCGAGGTCGACGTGACGCGGCAGTTCGAGTGCGTGGACGATCGTCTCCGCGATGTCCTCCGCCGTCAGAGGCTCGGGAACGTCCTCGTAGACCGCGTCGCGCCGCTCCTGGTCGCCGTCGAAGCGGACAAGCGAGAACTCCTCGGTGGCCACCATCCCGGGCGCCACCTCGACCACGCGGATGGGCTCGCCGTTCAGCTCGAGGCGCAGCACCTCCGTGAGCGCGTGCTCGGCGAACTTGGCGGCGTTGTAGCCCCCGCCGCCCGCATACGCGGCATGGCCGGCGATCGACGTGATGTTCAGGATGTCGGCGTGGCCGGACTCCCGCGCGCCGTCGCGCAGCAGCGGCAGCAGGGCGCTGATCACGCGCTTGGTGCCGATGACGTTGATCTCGTACATCCACACCCAGTCGTCGACGCTGGAGGCCTCCACCGAGTCGAGACCTTTCGCACCGCCCGCGTTGTTGACGAGCGCGTGCACCGGCCCCGTGGCGGCGAGGTGGTCGCGCAGCGCGTCGACGTCCTCCTGACGGGTCAGGTCGGCGGCGAACACGTCGGCACCGGTCTCGGCGGCGAGCCGGTCGAGGCGATCCTGGCGGCGGGCGACGCCCACGACCTCCCAGCCCCGCCGACGGAACAGGCGGACCGTCGCCGCACCGATCCCCGAACTCGCTCCCGTCACGACCACGCGTCTGCTCATGCTGCTTATTCTCTCGGGTTACGGCATGTTTCGGCAGCGTTGCCCGCGCGCGGCCGCGAGCCTAACGTGTTATCGACCACCGAACGGTGCCCCACCCGAGCAAGGAGCGAAAGCCATGACCGACGCCGCAGACTGGCAGTTCGAGACCAAGCAGATCCACAGCGGCGCGGCGCCCGATCCGGTGACCAACGCCCGCGCCACGCCGATCTACCAGACCACGTCCTACGTGTTCAACAATGCAGAGCACGCCAAGAACCTGTTCGCGCTCGCCGAGTTCGGCAACATCTACACGCGCATCCAGAACCCGACCCAGGCCGTCGTCGAGGAGCGGGTCGCCGCGCTCGAAGGGGGCACCGGCGCCCTCCTCGTCGCCTCGGGCCAGGCGGCCGAGACGTTCGCCGTGCTGAACATCGCGCAGGCGGGCGACCACATCGTGTCGTCGAGTTCCATCTACGGCGGCACGTACAACCTGTTCAAGTACACCCTCGCCAAGCTGGGCATCGAGACCACGTTCGTCGAGAACCAGGACGATGCCGAGGAGTGGCGTCGCGCGGTGCGCCCGAACACCAAGCTGTTCTTCGCCGAGACCATCGGCAACCCCAAGATCAACATCCTCGACATCGAGCTCGTCGCCGGCGTGGCCCACGAGGCGGGCGTGCCCCTGATCGTGGACAACACGATCGCGACGCCGTACCTGATCCGCCCGTTCGAGCACGGCGCCGACATCATCGTGCACTCGGCCACCAAGTTCCTGGGCGGCCACGGCACGGTCATCGGCGGCGTCGTCGTGGACGGCGGGACGTTCGAGTGGTCGAAGAACGCGGAGAAGTTCCCCGGCCTGACCCAGCCGGACCCGTCGTACCACGGCGCGGTCTACACCGCCGCGGTCGGCGACGGCCTGGCCTACATCATCAAGGCGCGCGTGCAACTGCTGCGCGACCTCGGCTCGGCGATCGCGCCGGCCAGCGCCTGGCAGCTCATCCAGGGCATCGAGACCCTGTCGCTGCGGGTGGAGCGCCACACGCAGAACGCGCAGGAGATCGCGGAGTTCCTGGAGGCGCACCCCGACGTCGCCTCGGTCAACTACTCGGGTCTGCCGACGAGCCCGTGGTACGCGGCCGCCAACAAGTACGCCCCGAAGGGTGTCGGCGCGGTGCTCTCCTTCGAGCTGAAGGGCGGCGTCGACGCCGGCGCCGCGCTCGTCGACAGCCTGAAGCTGTTCAGCCACCTGGCGAACATCGGCGACGTGCGCAGCCTGGTCATCCACCCGGCCTCGACGACGCACTCCCAGCTGACCCCGGAGCAGCAGCTCACGGCGGGCGTCACGCCCGGCCTGGTGCGGCTCTCGGTCGGGCTCGAGAACATCGACGACCTGAAGGCCGACCTCTCGCAGGGCCTCGCCGCGGCCCGCGCCGTCGTGGAGGCCGCCCGCGTCTGACGGCATCTTCGCCGAGGGGCACGTCGTTGTCGCTTTTCCGCCAGGAGAGTGACGACGACGTGCCCCTCGGTGTGTCAGTGCGGTGTGTTCGCGAGGGCGACGCAGGCGCGGAGGAGGGCGATGGCCTGGCGGGCGTCGGCAGTCGTGAAGTCCTGACGCTCGCCGGCGCGGTCGCGCACGGCCCGGTCGAGCAGTTCGGCGTGCTCCGGCCAGCGCTCGGCCGCGCTGCGGGCGGCCGCGGTCTTGGAGAGGATGCGACCCGACTCCATCGTCTCGACCAGCCGGATCGGGCCGAGGGCCAGCCAGCGGACGGTCTCCGACCGCACCGGGTCGGCCGGCTCCCTGCCGGCCAGCTCGGCCTCCGCGCTGTCGCCGACGGGCTCCCAGTAGTCGACGAGGTCGGCGCGCGAGTGCGCGACGATCCCGGTGGCCGAACCGGGGTGGCGGTCGGCGACCGGCGTCCAGATGACGTCTCCGCCGTCGGCGATGCCCTGCACGCCGTCCTCCAGCTCGCGCCACGTCACCCAGCTCAGCCGGCCACCCGCCAGCGCCGAGACCAGCACGCCCTCGACCACCTGCGGGGCCGTCTGCACCGACTCGGGCCCGCGCGCGATCTCCGACTCCGTCAGGTAGACGCCGTCGATGTGGGGCGTCGACTCCGCGTGCAGGGCCGCGAGGGCCGGCAGGTCGTCTTTCGGGTCGCGTGTGACGACGAACACCACGTCGATGTCGCTGACGCCGTCGTGCCAGTCGTCGGTCGCCGCCGAACCGGTGACGACGGCGCGACTGACCAGCCCGGGGGCGATGCGTCGCTGTTCGAGGAGGAAGCGGGTGAGTGCCTCGCCGACTTGCGGCGGTAGTGGAGCGTCCATGGTTCCCCCTGTCTCGTCCGGTCAGACGGTCGGCGCCTCCGCGTCGGCGAATGCCAGGCGCGGCACGAAGAAGAGGAGCACTGCGGCGACGAGCGCGCCGAGGCCGCAGATGGTCCACACCAGCATGTAGCCGAACAGGCTCGCCGCCGTCGCGGTGACCGTCGCGGCGCCGGTCAGCAGCACCACCCCGAAGACGGCCGACGCGAACGAGCCGCCGATCGTCTTGGTGGTGTTGGTCATCGCGGTGGCGACGCCGGTCTGCCCGTGCGGGGCCGCGGCCGCCGCGGCCGCGGGCAGTGCGCCGACGAGCGCGCCCGAGCCGATGCCCGCGATGGCCATGTTGGCGAACACCTGCCAGGTCTGCAGGTGGAACGGGAGGAACAGCAGGTAGCCGATCGCGACCAGGAAAGCCGCGACGATGAGCGTCACGCGCGGGCTCAGCCACGAGGACACGACGGGGAACAGCACGGCGCCGACGATCATCGAGATCAGGTAGGCGCCGATCAGGATGCTGCGCTGGCCGGCGCTGAGGCCCAGCCCGTATCCGTTGACCGGATCGGTGCCGGCGTAGGTGCTCAGCGGCGCCTGGGCTCCGAGCAGGCTGATCCCGATCAGGCCGGCGGTGAGCTGGACGGGCCACATGTTCGGGCGCCGCATCACGCGCAGGTCGATGGCAGGATCGGCCTGCTTGAGCTCCCAGCGCCCGAACGGGATGAACGCGAGCACGCCGAGCACGATGAGCGCCCACACCCACCAGGTGCCGACGTCGTCGATGCGGAGGAACGTCAGGCCGGAGGTGATGAGCAGCAGGGCCAGCGTCAGGAGTGTGAAGCCGACGCCGTCGAGGGTGCGGCCGCGCACCGGCTCGGACTCCGGCACGCCGAACAGGATGGCGAAGAACACGAGGGTCACGGCTGCGGCGGGCACCATGAGCGTGACGGCGACGTTCTGTCCCAGAGCGTCGAACAGCAGGCCGGCCCCGATCGCGCCGACGATGGCGCCGGCCTCCAGTGCCACCACCAGCAGGCCTGCGGCGCGGCGGGTGCGGGACGCCGCGGTGCCCGTGCGGCGGCCGCGGTCGAAGATGAGCGCGATCTCCAGCGGCAGCCAGACGACGTAGAACCCTTGCAGAGCGAAGGCGATGAGGTAGGTCGTGAAGTCGTGCGAGAAGGCGAGAGCCCAGCTCGCGAGTGCCGTGAGCACCGTCGCCACCAGCAGGATCCGCTTGTGGCCGAACATGTCGCCCAGCTTGGCGAGCACCGGCACGACCAGCGCCGAGAGCAGGAGCTGCGCGGCCTCGAACCAGTTGTAGTCGGCGTCGTGGATGCCCAAGTGCTTCACGATGTCGGAGATCAGCGGCACGTAGTAGCCCTGCAGGATGCCGCTGGTGAGTTCGACCAGCGCGAGCCAGCCGATGAGGGCCGCCGTCGCGCCGATCGCGGTGGTCGCCCGGCGTTGCGCGACCGTCTTCTCCGATGTCATGCGCGGATGCTAACACCTGCTGTGCCCTTGTACGGTAGATGCGTGGCCAGCGAACTCGACGATTCAGGGACAGGCGTTCTCGCGGAGACCGAGCGGGAGGTCCTGGGCTGGCTCGAGTTCGGCGAAGCGTCCCGTCATCTCGCCGGGGAGGTCGTCGAATCCGGCTTCGAACCCGACATGGTCGTGGCCATCGCCCGCGGCGGCCTGCTGCTCGCCGGCGCCACCTCCTACGCCCTCGGCATCAAGGCGTGCGGCGCGCTCAACGTCGAGTTCTACACCGGTGTCGACTCGCGCCTCCCCGAGCCCGTGGTGCTGCCGCCGATGCTCGACTCCGCCGCCCTGGAGGCGAAGAAGGTCCTGCTCGTGGACGATGTCTCCGACTCCGGCCGCACGCTGGCCCTCGTCGTGGACCTGATCGCGGCATCCGGCGCCGACGTGCGCACCGTGTGCCTCTACTCCAAGCCGCGCACCGTGCTGGAGCCGGACTTCGTGTGGCGCCGCACCGACCGCTGGATCACGTTCCCCTGGTCGGCGCTGCCGCCCGTGACCGCGGCCACGCACTGACCGCTGTGGCGCGGAGACCCTGATGGCGAAGACGCTCGCCGAGCTGGCCGCCGACGGCTCCATGGATCCGGGCTGGGCCGACGCCCTCGCACCCGTGGCCGACCGGATCGCCGCGATGGGCGACTTCCTGCGCGCGGAGGTCGCGGCCGGACGACCCTACCTGCCGTCGGGGGACAACGTCCTGCGGGCGTTCCGCGCGCCGCTCTCCGATGTGCGCGTCCTCATCGTCGGGCAGGACCCGTACCCGACGCCCGGGCATCCGATCGGGCTGTCGTTCGCGGTGGAACGACACGTGCGGCCGATCCCGCGCAGCCTCCAGAACATCTACCGCGAGCTGCGCGACGACCTCGGCGTGGTGCCGCCCCCGCACGGCGACCTGAGCGCGTGGTCGCGGCACGGTGTGATGCTCCTGAACCGGGTGCTCACCGTGCGTCCCGGCGCCCCCGCGTCCCATCGTGGGGCCGGCTGGGAGCCGATCACCGAGCACGCCATCCGCTGCCTCGTCGCGCGCGGTCGACCGTTCGTCAGCATCCTCTGGGGGAGGGACGCCTCAACCCTCAAGCCGATGCTCGACGGCAACCCGGTGATCGAGTCGCCGCACCCGAGCCCGTTGTCGGCCTCCCGCGGGTTCTTCGGCTCGCGTCCGTTCTCGCGCAGCAACGCGCTGCTCGAGCAGCTCGGCGAAAAGCCCGTGGACTGGTCGCTGGAGCCGTAACCCCGCCGAAACGCTGCGCGACGTACCCTTGTCATGCACGTCAGGAGGTCGCAGTGCTGGAAGAGGAATACGAGACGCGCCGGGTGCTCCCGCGCCATCTGCGCAAGCCGGAGCCGGAGGAGGCGCCCTTCGAGTACACCGTGCGGGAAGCCCGGCCGGAAGACCTGCCGCACGTGCGCGAGATCTACAACCACTATGTCGCCAACAGCACCGTCACCTTCGACGAGGACGCCATGACGCTGAAAGAGTGGAAGGACAAGTTCGGCTACCTCCGCAAGCTGGGGATGCCGTTCATCGTCGCGGAGTCGTCCACCGGCCAGATCCTCGGCTACGCGCTGGTCACCCCGTGGAAGCAGAAGCGGGCCTACCGTTACACGGTGGAGAACTCCATCTACCTGGGCGCCGCGTCCACCGGCAAGGGCCTGGGGCCCGTGCTCATGCAGGAGCTCATCGAACGCTCCAAAGCGGCCGGGCTCAAAGAGATGATCGCGGTGATCGCCGACAAGGGCGCGGAGGCCTCGATCAAGATGCACGAGAACTTCGGCTTCACCGAGATCGGCCGCATGGGACGCGTCGGCTACAAGTTCGAGCGGTGGCTCGGCACGGTGCTGATGCAGAAGTCGCTCAAGTAACGGTTCGATCTCGCGGGCCGTGCCGGTATATCCCCGTGGTGTGCGGATCGCCATCCGTGATGCTCACCAGGCGAAGCCGAGGTGAAGTCGAGCCGCCAGGCGTGTCACTTCACACCCGAGGTCTGTAATATCACTTCGGTGACTTCTCGACCGCCCACCGGCTCCCGAATCGAGTCGTCGACGCTGCGGTTCCGCCGCCAGTTCCTCGTGACCCCGCGGGTGGTCGAGCTGCCGGGTTGGCAGCACGTGCGCGTGCACGGCCACAACGTGTACGCGCATCCGGAACTCGGACTGACTGTCCACCGTTCTGGTACAGGTATCACGCTGTTGCTCCTTGGATTCGCGATCGATCCCGACCATCCCGAGCACGACGACGCGGCGGTGCTCGAGCAGCTGGCGGCCGACCGCGAGACCTCCGGCGAGCAGCCGACGATCGACCGTCTCTCGGGGCGTTTCGTGCTGTTCGTCTTCGATGGAGCGGAAATCCAGGTGCAGACCGACGCCAGTGGGGCGCGCGCGGTCGAGTACACCTGGACCGGAGACGAGTTCCACGCGGCCTCCCAGTCGTTCCTCCTCGCCGAGGCCGTGCCATTGAGCGAGTCCGGTCGGCGTGCTGAGTTCGCCGTGTCGCGGCACACCCAGCTCGATCGGGAGGCCTTCCTTCCCGCCGATGTGACCCTTTTCGACAACGTGCATCGGCTCATTCCGAACCACCGCCTCGATGTGACCGCGCGGCGCCAGGTCCGCATCTGGCCCGTCGAGCCGCTGGTGGCGAGGTCGCTCACGGAGGCCGCCGGTCTCGCCGCGCGGCAGCTCTCGGCCGCGCTCGAGGGCGCGTCCTTCCGTTTCCCTCTCAGTGTGCCGCTGACGGCGGGATACGATTCGCGCGCGCTCCTGGCTGCGATGCCCCGATCGCGCCGCTCGCGACTCTTTGTCTACACGCTGCTCTACCGGCATCTGGGGCGTCTCTCCGCCGATGCCCACATCGCGTCCCGTGTCGCCCGGCGAGCGGGACTGCAGCACCATCTCGTCGACTGCCGGAGGCTCCCTGACGACGACTGGCGCCAGGTCTACACCGGCAACAGTCCGCTCGCGCACTACGACGACTGGGGGATCATCGCGCACGGAATGCTGCGTGGGCTTCCGGCCCGGCACGTGGCACTCAAAGGAAACGCGAGCGAGATCGTCCGCACCTTCTACTGGCGCGACGGCGCTGCTCCACCCACGCGTGAGGCGGCGGACGTCCTGGCTCTGCACTCCGGCTGGTCCGAGCTGCCCTTCGTCGTCGACGCCGTGGGGGCCTGGTTCCACGCGACGACGCCGATCGCCCGCGCGTGCGGGGTCGCGATCGACGACCTCTTCTATTGGGAGCACCGCTGCGGGTCGTGGCAGGCGCAGAGCCTGCTGGAGTGGGACATCGCGCAGGAGGCGTTCATGCCGTTCGGCAACCGCCGCCTGCTGGCGCTGCTGCTCGGGGTCCCGGCGCGAGAGCGCGCGGACCACGGCCAGGCCCTGCTGCTCGAGATCATGCGTGCCTCCGACGCCGACGTGCTCCAGCCTCCGTTCAACCCGAGCGGCGGGGGGTATCGGGCCATCGACCTGGTGCTGAAGGCGCGACACCGTGCGCGGCGCGGGCTGCGCCGACTTCGAGCAGCCTGACCCACCGGTTGCCCGTCGGACGCTCGCCGACACAGGCTCCGCCACTGCTGACGCTGAGCGCGCTGCGCGGCTAGGCTCGCCGTGTGACCACCGCCAGCCCCGACACCGGCCGGGTCGCCTCCGCCGCTGCGGCGACGCCCGCGAACCTCCCGCTGCGCAAGCGCCCGTTCGACATCTTCTTCGTCGTGATGTTCTCGCTGTTCAGCCTCACCTGCATCATCAGCGACGCCATCCCGACGCTCGGCATCCCGCAGACCGCGACGACGACCAACATCCTCGCCCAGTGGAACTACACGTACTCGTCGCAGTACGACCCGCTCTACATGCACGAACCGCTGTGGCTGCGGTTCATCACGGGCACGAGTGCTTTCGTCTACCTGCCGTTCTACATCCTGTTGATCGTCTGCCTGGTCAAAGGGTTCAACTGGATCCAGCTGTTCTGCGTGATCTACGCGACGATGATCATCAGCCTGACGGCGATCCCGATCTTCGGCGTCGAGTTCTTCGGTCCGGTGGGGGAGCGGACCCCGAACCCGGTCGTGTTCCTGCTCTACAACGGCCCGTACGTGCTGGTGCCGCTGCTGCTGCTCATCCGGATGCGCAAACCCATGCCGTTCACCAGGAGGTTCTGAGATGCCGCTGCTGGAAGACCTGTCCGTGTATGAGGACGGCGACGTGTTCTCCGTCTACGACCACTCCTTCGAAGACGAGGACGCGGCGCCCGATCGTGGGCGCCCGCTCGGGACGATCACGGTCACGCCCGACGGCGACTATGTGCCGGAAGGGGTCGGCGCGATCTTCCCGTGGGTCCAGCCGGCGCGGACGATCGACGACGCGCTGGCGGCGTTCGTCGGCTGACCGGCCCGTCTGCGCGGCCCGGGATCAGGACGCGGGGTGACGCCCGCCGAGTTCCAGGAGCCCCACGCCGCCGATCAGCAGCACCAGGCCGAGGATCTGTACCCAGGTCAGCGACTCCTTGAAGAAGACCCACGAGATCACCGCGATCACGGCGACCCCGACCGCCGACCAGATCGCGTAGGCGACGCCGAGCGGCACGCCGCGCGAGAGCGACTGCGACAGCGCGAAGAACGACGCGAGGTAGCCGACCACGACGATGACGAACGCCCACCATTTGGGGTTGTCGCCGGAGGTGAACTTGAGGAACGTCGTCGCGACGACCTCCGTCGCGATCGCGACGCCGAGGAAGATGTAACCCAGCACGGCCCTACGGTAACGATCGGGGAGGACAGCGGATGGACGACACAGCGCCGGTACGGCAGTTGCGCATCGTGGTGGAGGCGGAGGACTACGACGACGCGCTCGCCTTCTTCCGCGACGTGCTCGGGCTTCCCGAGCAGGCGAGCTACGCCGGCGACGGCGGTGCGCAGGTCGCCATCCTCGACGCGGGCCGGGCGACACTCGAGCTCGCGAACCCGTCCCAGAAGGCGATGATCGACGAGGTGGAGGTCGGCCGCCCGGTCGCTCCGCGCATCCGGCTGGCCTTCGAAGTCGGGGACGGACGCGCGGTGACCGCGCGACTGGTGGAGGCCGGCGCCGAGCTGATCGCGCCGCCGACGCGCACGCCGTGGAACTCGCTGAACTCGCGGTTGGCTACGCCCGGCGACCTGCAGGTGACGGTGTTCCAGGAACTGGATTGAGGTCCGCTATGGGTTTGCCGAGTGTCCCGGCCCGGCCGTTCGCGAGCACGTAGCCTGAGATCGACGACATCGTCGGACGGCCCGCGTGGCGGGTCGGCCGAGTGAGGCCGATGGCACAAATCGTGGCCGGGAGCGGGGCTCCCGGCCACGTCCATGTCCATGTCGTACGTGCGCGGGTGCATTACGATATCTCTGTGGGGGAGTTGCGATATCCCTTCGGCAGAAATGCATAAGGAGATTCAGTATGGCACGCCGGTCACGAGGCGCGATCCGAAGGCCGATGCTCGCCCGAATCGTCTCAGCGACCCTGCTGGTCGCGGCGCTGGCCGGCGGATTCCTGGTCGTGAACAACGACATCACGCAGCGTGGCGCGGTGTACAACCCGTCCGTAGCTCTGGTCAACGAAGACCTTCCCGCCGAGTTCAACGCGAAGGCGTACACGTTCGGCGCGAACTTCGTCGACCGGGTCTCGAAGGACTCGGAGTACAACTGGACGGTGCTCTCGCGGCCGATCGCCGAGAAGGCGTACAAGGACGGGTCCGTCGACGCGGTCATCTACCTGCCGCAGTCGTTCTCGCACGACATCCTCACGCTCCACGAACTTGATCCGACGAAGGCGACCGTCGAGTACAGGCTGCGGCCGCAGCTGGACGATCAGTCGGACCGCGTCCTGAAGAGCAGGATCGTCGACATCGTGCACGGCTTCAATCAGAGCGTCGTCACGATGTACTACGCCTCCGTCGCTGACAACATCGCGCAAGCCGACAGCTACATGCACGCCGCGCTGGGCAACCAGGAGGCGCTCATCGCGGCCCTGACGTCGGACGTGGAGCAGCCGTTCTCGGCCACGAAACCGAGTTTCGAGAGCTTCGTGTCCAGCGCCACCGGCCTCAAAGACGTGAGCGCCGCAACGGTCGACGCCCAGAATTCGTTCACGGATTCGGTCATCGACACGCTCGCCCGCACCAGCGAGCTCTTCGGGGCGAAGCTTCCCGAGATCGATGAGTACGCGAGCCGGCAGAGGGATATCGCGCAGATCAACGCGACCAACGGCAGCACTCGGATCGCCGATCAGGCCGCTTCCGATCGGGACTTCTACGGCAGTCAGTTCGATGCGTTGAGAACGAACGCGCTGTGCAAGCTGAGCGGGGTGGACGCCGCCGAGGACGCCGAGCCCTGCACAAGTCCGGACGGCACCGTTCCGCCTCATCTCGCCGGGCGGCTCCAGGAGTTGCGACAGTCGATCGCCGACTACACGACGGCATACACCGGGCCGGTCACCGAGCTGCAGTTCGCCGTCCTCCTGATACGAAACTCCCTCACGACCAGCATCGCGAACTTGGAAGCCCTCGTTGCGATCCTGGAGCCCCTGGCCCAGCCGACCGATCCGACCGAACCGACTGAACCGACCCACCCTGCCGACCCCGCTGCCCCGGTCATCGATCCGGCCGTGCTGCAGACCCTGCGGGAGGACATAGCGGCCCTCAAGGCTGCGCGGATCGCGCTGCGTGCAGACAACCTCCCCGCCCCGAATTTCGACTCGAATCTGACCGACCTCGACGCGTGGTACGCCGACATGCTGGCGACGGTCAAGGATTCCGAGCTCACGTCCAGCCCGGTCGGCAGTCTCGACGTCACCGACTGGAGCGATTACGACCCCGACGCGGTCGGACTGTACGTCGACAACAGCGGCGGACTGCACCGGAGCATCACCGACCTGGTGAACCAGACCGCCGCGACCGGCAACAGGATCGCCGACGGCAAGCTGACCGTCCCCGACAACCGCTCCCAGTTCGACGCGCTCCTCAGCAACGCCCTCACTACGTTCACCCGCTCCGAGAGCGTACGCACCGGGGTCAACGGCCTGCTCTCCACCGGAAGCGCGGGCCTGGGCAAGAACCAGCAGTTCTACCGGAACTTCTCATCCGTGCTGGCCAACACGAGAACGCAGGGCGTGGACACCGGCAAGATCCACGACTTCTTCTCCGCCCCGATCGCCGCCACGGACATCAGCACGCAGCGGCCTGCAGCCCCGAGCACCTTCGACCCGAAATGGATCATCGTCTTCGGGTGCGGCCTACTCGCGGGCGTGTTCGGCGCCGTGCTCAGCCGCGGGCTCCGCAGGAACAAGGCCGGCTGACGTCGACCGTCGCCGATTCCGGCCCGATCAGCCATCCGCCCGTTGTGCGAGGGCTTGAGTGTCGATGGGGCGGCGGCGCGGGCGCGGTGAAAGGGCACGGAACTGGCAGGCGGTCCGGTGGCTTGGTGGACATGCGAGCTGTTCACGCATCTTGGTCGCCAACGAGAGAGCTAGTCTGTTCTCGTCGCCGCGGGCATTCCCGTTCACGAGGTCTTTTCACGCGCACTATTCCCACACCATGAAGTGGGGTTTGCCTTCCAGGTCGAGCGCTGACGCTCGGAGTTCTTCGGGGGTCAGGGCGACATAGTGCGAGAACTCGACAAGGTCTGTGTCGCTGCCGCGGCGGATGGTGCTTTCGTCGCGGTGGTGAAGTTCGTATCTGGGTCCGGCGGCTTTCGTGATCGTGTACCCGGGTGCGACCTTGTCGATGGTGACCGGGATCGGCACGATCAGCAGCATCGGAAGGCGACTGCGCTCACGCACTCTGTAGCAGAAGGAGTAGGTGAGGTATTTGTCCATGTCGGCCAGCAGGGGGTGGCGAAGACGAGACTTTCAGCCTGTGCGCGTTCAGCCTTGGTGAGCAGGAGGCCGTTGTTGTCGAGGGTCAGCGTGTACCGGAACTCACCACCGGGAATGCTGTCGAGGAACCACGACATCCCGTCCGCCGCCCGCCCGAGAGCGTAACCGCTGGAGGTGACGATATCGCGGAGCCGCTCGATCATCGCGTCCACATCAGCACTCGTGATATTCATTTGGCTGTCCCGCGTCAAGTAGTTGGCAGGGTTTCTTCGATTTCGAAGTTGGGGATGGT
>NZ_CAMFLC010000034.1 GCF_945957465.1 uncultured Leifsonia sp. | reverse complement strand
GTTGCCGGTGAAGAAGATGTGGTCCCAGCGCTGGGCGAGCAGCTCGGTCGTCTCCTCGACCGCGCCCTCGACCACGGCGACCGCCGCGGGGTCGAGGTACTGCGGGACGAGCCGCGCCATCGCCGCGGAGGTCGCGGGCGCCAGCTCGCTCGGTTTCAGCACGACCGCGTTGCCCGCGGCCAGCGCACCGACGAGCGGAGCGAGCAGCAGCTGCACCGGATAGTTCCACGGGGCGATCACGAGCACGACCCCGACCGGCTCCAGCACGACCCGGGCGCGCGCGGGCATCAGCGCGGCGGGGACGGCGACGCGACGCGGGCGCAGCCAGCGCCGAAGATTGCGGCGCATATGGTCGACCTCGCCCACGACGAACCCGACCTCGGCGATCTGCGACTCGGTGGGGTTCTTCGCGAGGTCCTCGAGGAGCGCGTCCTCGAACTCGGCCGCGCGCTCGACGAGCATGCGGCGCAGGCCGTCGAGCTGTGCCAGCCTCCAGCGCAGCGGCTTGGTGCGCCCGGCATCGAAGGTCGTGCGGAGGGCCGCGACCGTCTGGGCGATGCCGCTGGCCTTGTCGGCGGAAGCGCCGGTCGCGGTGCCGGCTGGAAGCGTGGACTCGGACGTCATGCGCCCATCATCACACGACCGCGCCGCTCAACCGCGCGGGCGGTACTCCAGGTCGAAGATGGCGTGCCCGAGCCGCTCGCCCCGGCGCTCGAACTTGGTGACGGGCCGCGCGTCCGGCCGCGGGATGAACCCGCCGAGGCCCGCGACGTTGACCAGGGCGGGCTCGGCGTCGAGGACGGCGATCATGTGCTCGGCGTACGGCTCCCAGTCGGTCGCGAGTCGCAGGACTCCGCTGGGCTTGAGCGCCCCGACCAGGAGGCGCACGACGTCGGGCTGCACGAGCCGGCGACGGTGGTGGCGGGCCTTCGGCCAGGGGTCGGGGAAGAAGATCAGGACCTCGTCGACGCTGTCGGCGGGAAGCCCGCGCTCGAACACCTCCACCGCGTCGTGGCGGATCACCCGGATGTTCGCGAGCCCCTTCTCGTGCGCCGCCGCGAGCACCCGGCCGACGCCCGCCCCGTGCACCTCGACCCCGAGGAAGTCCCGCTCGGGATGACGCGCGGCGAGGGCGAGCAGGTTCTCTCCGTTGCCGAAGCCGATCTCGACCACCCGCGGCGCCGTGCGCCCGAAGAGGATGTCGAGCTCGAGGGGCGAACCATCGAAGTCGACGCCGAACTCGCCCCAGTGCTCGTCGATGGCCCGCTGCTGGGCTTCGGTCTTCCTGCCTCGGATGACGAAGCTGCGCGGCCGGACGAGAGGGGACGGTTCCATCCCTCCATTCTCGCAGGCCGAGCAACCGCGCCCGTCCGGAACTCCTGGCGGCCGGACCGGGCTCAGAGGTTCGGGATCGCCCAGTGCAGAGGCAGGAACGCGAGACCGACGCCGAAGCCGACCACCGCGATCAGGAGGCCGATCAGGATGCCCGCGAGCATGACGGCGTTGAGCACGATCCCCCAGATCGCGAACGTGCGGCCCTGCGGCTCGCGGCCGAGCGCGAGGACGCCGAGGACCAGACCGGCGATCGGCGCGAGGAAGGTCCAGCTGAAGACGATGGAGGCGAGGCCGAGCGCGAAGCTCGTGATGCTGAGGGTGCGTGCCGGTGCGGTCGTGTAGCGGCTGTCGGTGAACTGGGGAGTGGGTGCGGAGCCGGTGGTTGTCATGCATCCAGTCAAGCGGGACCGGGCCCCTGAGCACATCCGGGTAACCCCCGGTTGTGCTCAGGGGTTACCCGGGACGCCCGGCTCAGTGCGGCAGGATCGCCTCGATCGGGCCGCGCGCGAAGTACACCAGGAAGCCGGCCGCGACGATCCAGAGCAGGGGGCTGATCTCGCGCGCCTTGCCCGACAGCGAGCGCACGAGCACCCAGGAGATGAAGCCGACGCCGATGCCGTTGGCGATCGAGTACGTCAGCGGCATCACGATGATCGTGAGGAACACCGGGAGCGTGCTGGAGAACTCGTGGAAGTCGATGTGGCGGATCTGCACCACCATCAGCGCACCGACGATGACGAGAGCGGCTGCGGCGACCTCGCTCGGCACCACGCTCGTCAGGGGTGTGAAGAACATGGCGAGCAGGAAGAGCACTCCGGTGATGACGCTCGCGAAGCCGGTCTTCGCGCCCTCGCCGATGCCGGAGGCCGACTCGACGAAGACCGTGTTCGATGAGGCCGACGTGCCGCCGCCGACGACGGCGCCCACGCCCTCCACGATGAGCGCGGACTGCAGGCGCGGGAACGTGCCGTCCTCGTCGGCGAGCCCCGCACTGCGGGCGAGGCCGGTCATCGAGCCCATGGCGTCGAAGAAGTTCGTGAACACGAGCGTGAAGACGAGCATGATCGCCGCGAGGCCGCCGATCCGCGCGAAGGAGCCGAACAGGTCGAACTGGCCGACGAGGCTGAGGTTCGGCACCGAGATGATCGACGTCGGCAGCGCAGGCACCGAGAGGTTCCAGCCGTCGGGGTTCTTCGCCGACGAGCCGAGATGGAAGATCGCCTCGATGATGATGGCGACCGCCGTCGCGACGACGATGCCGATGAGCAGGGCGCCCTTCACCTTGCGCGCCATCAGCACGCCCATGATCACCAGCGCGATCAGGAACACCAGGGTGGGGAGAGTCGCGATGGAGCCGGCCTCCCCGAGCTGCACGGGCGGTGATGCGGCCTTGGTGCTGCGCACGAAACCGCTGTCGACGAAGCCGATGAACGCGATGAAGAGGCCGATCCCGACCGTGATGGCGGTCTTGAGCTGCGGCGGGACGGCGTTGAAGATGAGGCGGCGCAGGCCGGTCGCGGCGAGCAGGACGATGATCAGCCCGTTGATGACGACGAGGCCCATGGCCTCCTGCCAGGTGAGCACCTTCACGACGTTCACAGCGAGGAACGAGTTGATGCCGAGGCCCGCGGCGAACGCGAACGGGAGACGCGCGACCAGACCGAACAGCACGGTCATGACGCCGGCGCTCAACGCGGTGACGGCGCCGACCTGCTCGAAGCCCAGCGAGTGACCCGCCACGTCGGGCGTCGAGCTCAGGATGATCGGGTTCAGGATGACGATGTAGGCCATCGTCACGAACGTGAGCAGGCCGCCGCGGATCTCCGTCGCCCACGTGGTGCCGCGGGAGGTGATCTCGAAGAACCGGTCAAGGCGTCCCGTCGCGGTGGGCGCGGGTGTCGAAGTCGAAGAGGAAATGGTGGTCTCCCATAGGATCGATGAGGCTTGGGGCGCATTCGAAGACATGTCACAGCGCCGTACCAGCCTAATTCCCCTCCCGACACGATAAGGACACGCATGGCTCTGCCTTGGAAGCTGCACGGAGACGGCAAGAAGGTCGGGGCGCACGAGATCGTGCTGCCCGGCGAGCGGCTGACGTGGCCGCGCACGATCGGGCTCGGCGCCCAGCACGTCGTCGCCATGTTCGGCGCGACCTTCCTGGTGCCGCTGCTGACCGGGTTCCCGCCGAGCACCACGTTGCTGTTCTCGGGCGTCGGCACGATGCTCTTCCTGCTGATCACCCGCAACCGGCTCCCCAGCTACCTGGGCTCGTCGTTCGCCTTCATCGTGCCGATCGTCGCGGCGACCAAGGCGCACGGGATGCCGTCGGCGCTCTTCGGGATCGTCGCCACTGGAGTCCTGCTCGCGATCGTCGGCCTGATCGTCGTCGCCACCGGCACCAAGTGGATCGACGGCCTGATGCCGCCGATCGTGGCCGGCGCGATCGTGGCACTGATCGGCTTCAACCTCGCTCCGGCGGCGAAGAACAACTTCGTGC
Organism: uncultured Leifsonia sp.; assembly: GCF_945957465.1. Lineage (GTDB taxonomy): Bacteria > Actinomycetota > Actinomycetes > Actinomycetales > Microbacteriaceae > Leifsonia. Next base: position 37,316 of record NZ_CAMFLC010000034.1, on the reverse strand, counting down.
AGGCGCCGGTCACCGCGCTGGTGACGCTGGCGGCGGTCATCCTGTGCACGGTGCTGTTCCGCGGGATGCTGGGCAGGCTCTCGATCTTCCTCGGTGTGCTGGTCGGCTACGTGTTCGCCGTGATCGTCGGGCAGGTGGACTTCAGCAAGGTCGCCGACGCGCCGTGGCTCGGCCTCCCGCAGTTCACCCTGCCGGCCGACCCGTTCACCGCTCCCGCCGCGACCTGGGGCATCCTGCCCGCGTTCCTGCCGGTGGTGCTGGTTCTGATCGCCGAGAACGTCGGCCACATCCGCGGCGTGGCGCAGCTGACCGATCCATCGGTGAACAAGCTGACCGGCCGGGCGCTGTTCGCCGACGGACTCGCGACGACGATCGCGGGCTTCTTCGGCGGTTCCGGGACGACCACCTACGGCGAGAACATCGGCGTCATGGCCGCGACCCGCGTCTACTCCACGGCCGCGTACTGGGTGGCGGGCATCGTGGCCGTGCTGCTGGGCCTCTCCCCCAAGGTCGGTGCGGTGATCAACACGATCCCGGCGGGCGTGCTCGGCGGGGTCACGACCGCGCTGTACGGCCTCATCGGCATCATCGGCGTCAAGATCTGGCTGGACAACAAGGTCGACTTCTCAAAGCCGGTCAACCAGTTCACGGCGGCGACCGCGCTCATCATCGGCATCGGCGACTTCACGCTGAACCTCGGGCAGCTCACGTTCAACGGCATCGCGCTCGGCGCCATCGCGGCGATCGTGGTCTACCACGTCATGTACGGGATCGCGCGCGTGCGCGGCACGGACTGAGCCGGCGCCCTCCGCCGAGGGGCGCGTCAACGCCCCTAAAACCCGCTTTTAGCGGCGCTAAGGCGCCCCTCGGCGCGGAACCTTCAGTGGTGGAAGTACGGGATGATCAGGTAGAGGCCGTAGAGGACGCCCAGCCCGCAGAGCACGAAGCAGGCGTACGCGCCCGCGAGAGCGGCGCGCTTCTGGCCGTCGCTGAGCGGATTCTTGCGGCGCGCCTTGTCGGCCTTCTTCTGCGCTTTCGCCGCCTGCTCCGGAGTGATCACCGTGATCGCGTCGGTGAACTCGGCCGGCTCGACGAACAGGGCGCGGCCCGCGACCGCGAGCAGCCGGGTGCCGAGCGAATAGAAGCCCACGATGACGCACGACCCGATGAGCGAGGCCGCGAACACCACGACGAAGGACAGGAACGCGCTCATGCCGACTCCCTCCGGCCGCGCTCCCTCTTGAGCGGCTTGACCTTCTTGATCTTGACGACGCGAGCCGATGCGGCGACGTCGCTCTGACCCTGAACGGGAGCCACCGCGTTGGCGCTGGAGACCTGGTTGCGGCGCGAGCGCCAGAAGATGTACGTCACGACGGCGACGCCGACGACGGTGTCGATCGCGATGCCGACCGGCCCGAGCGTCGCGACGAAGGCGGCGGCACCGCCCACGATGGCCGCCGACGGGAGTGTCAGCACCCAGCCGATCGCGATCCGCCCGGCCGTGCCCCAGCGCACCGACGAGCCTCGCCGTCCGAGGCCGGAGCCGATCACCGAACCCGACGCCACCTGCGTCGTCGAGAGCGCGAAACCGAGGTGGCTGGAGGCCAGGATCGTGGCGGCCGTGCTGGTCTCGGCCGCGAAGCCCTGCGCGGGCTTGACCTCGGTCAGTCCGCGACCGAGTGTGCGGATGATCCGCCAGCCGCCCGAATAGGTGCCGATCGCGATCGCGAGCGCGCACGACACGACCACCCAGAACGGCGGCCCGCTGCCCGCGGGGAGCAGGTTGGCCGAGATCAGCAGGAGCGTGATGACGCCCATCGTCTTCTGAGCGTCATTGGTTCCGTGCGACAGGGCGACCAGCGACGACGAGAAGATCTGCCCGTAGCGGAAGCCGCCCCGCCCGTCCGGGCGGCCGTCGTAGCGGCGCGTGATCCAGTAGGCGAGGCGCGTGGCGGCGTACGCGACGATGCCGGCCGTGAACGGCGCGACGACGGCGGGCAGCACGACCTTCTCGAGCACGACGAAGAAGTTGACGGAGCCGATCCCGGCGCCGACGATCGCCGCCCCGATCAGACCGCCGAAGAGGGCGTGGCTGGAGGACGACGGCAGCCCGTACAGCCAGGTGACCATGTTCCACACGATCGCGCCGACCAGTCCGGCGAAGATCAGCTCCGGCGAGATCAGCACACCGCCGGGGCCCTCGTTGATGATGCCGCCCGAGATGGTCTTGGCGACCTCCGTGGAGAGGAACGCTCCGACGAGATTCAGCACCGCGGCGAGCGCGACCGCGACCTTCGGCCGCATGGCACCGGTCGCGATGGGCGTCGCCATCGCGTTCGCGGTGTCATGGAATCCGTTGGTGAAATCGAAGAACAGGGCCAGCGCGATGACCAGCACGATGATGAGGGTGAGATCCACCGGTTTCTTTCTCGTGTGGAGTCGGACCGCCGGCAAGAGTTCACCGGAGGTTCATGCGGAGTGCCTGGTGCCGTGAGGCGACCGAGTAGATGCTCGCACGCGCGTCTCGCGCGCGTCAAACCGTCACAACCGGTCTACACCGGTCACCCGGACGACAGCAGCGCCCACCCGAGCGGAGTCGGCCAGCAGCACGTCCGCGGCGATTCCCCAATCGTGATCGCCCGCCGGGTCGGCGATGATCTGACGCACCCGCCAGAGTCCCTCGGACTCGGCCGGGCTCTCGTCGACGACGATCATCGCAGCGGACCGCGCCGAGGCGTCGGTGAGGATCTCGTCGTGCTCGGCGTAGTAGGCCTCCAGAGCCTCATCCCACTGCAGTTCCGTGAACGACGGAGCCGCGGCCTCGGCGAGTTGCGCCGCCTCGTTCTCGAGGGCGCCGAGCTCCTGCACGCGATCGAGGGCCGCGAGCTGGACACGGCGGAACAGCTCGTTGCGTACCAGCACGAAGAACGCGCGCCGATTGGCGGTGATCGTGCGCGGCGGCGGGGGCGCGAGTTCGCCGGCCTCGGAGGCGTGCTTCGCGGCATCGGGGTGGACGAGCTCCTCCCACTCGTCGAGGAGGCTCGAATCGACCTGCCGGACGAGTTCGCCGATCCACTCGATGATGTCGCGCAGTTCCTCGGTGCGCAGGTCCAGCGGCACCGTCTGATTGAGGGCCCGGTACGCGTCGGACAGGTAGCGCAGCACGACGCCTTCCGAGCGCGCGAGCCGGTAGAACGCGATGAACTCGCCGAACGTCATCGCGCGCTCGTAGAGGTCGCGGACCACCGCCTTCGGGCTGAGCTCGAAGTCGGCGACCCAGGGCTGGCTGGAGGCATAGGTGACGAACGCCTCGTTCAGCAGTTCGTCGTGGGGCTTGGGGTGGGTCACCGTCTCGAGCGCCTCCATGCGCTCGTCGTACTCGATCCCCTCCGCCTTCATGGCCGCAACGGCTTCCCCGCGCGCCTGGAACTGCTGTGCGGAGAGCACCGGTCGGGGATCGTCGAGCGTGGCCTCCACCACCGAGACGATGTCGAGCGCGTACGTGGGCGACTCGCTGTCGAAGAGCTCGAAGGCGGCCAGCGCGAACGGCGACAGCGGCTGGTTGAGGGCGAAGTTGGGCTGGAGGTCGACCGTCAGCCGGATCTCGCCGCCGACGACCTCCACCACCCCCGCCGTCACGAGCGAGCGATAGAGGCCGAGCGCGCGGCGAGCGAGCGCGAGCTGACGTCTCCACGGTTCGTGGTTGTCGAAGACGAGGTCGCGCACGTGGCGGAAGACGTCGCCGCCACGCCCGATCACGTTGATGAGCATGGCGCTGGTGATCTGCATCGACGACGTCAGGGTCTCCGGCTCGGCCTCCACGAGCTTGCGGAACGACGGCTCGCCCCATGAGACGAAGCCCTCCGGGGCCTTCTTGCGCACGATCTTGCGGCGCTTCTTGGGGTCGTCGCCCGCCTTCTCGAGCGCCTTGGCGTTCTCGCTCTCGTGCTCGGGCGCTTGCACGACCACCGTTCCCGCGGTGTCGTAGCCCGCGCGTCCGGCGCGTCCGGCGATCTGGTGGAACTCCCGGGCGTTCAGCTGCCGCATCCTGGTGCCGTCGAACTTCGTGAGTGCCGTCAGCAACACGGTGCGGATCGGGACGTTGATGCCGACGCCGAGCGTGTCGGTTCCGCAGATCACGCGCAGCATCCCGCGCTGGGCGAGCTGCTCGACCAGGCGGCGGTACTTGGGCAGCATGCCCGCGTGGTGCACGCCGATGCCCTGGCGCAGCAATCGTGAGAGGGTCCGGCCGAACGAGGTCGTGAACCGGAACTCCCCGATCGCGTCGGCGATGGCGTCGCGCTGCTCGCGACCGGCGATCTTCGCGCTGGACAGCGACTGGGCGCGTTCGAGCGCGGCGAGCTGTGAGAAATGCACGATGTAGATCGGCGCCTGACCGGTGTGGAGCAGGTCTTCGACGGTGTCGTGGACGGGGGTCAGCTCGTAGTAGTAATGCAGCGGCACGGGCCGCTCGACACCGGTGACCGTCGCGGTCTCGCGCCCGGTACGGCGGCTGAGGTCGGCGGCGAGCGCGGTGACATCGCCGAGGGTGGCCGACATGAGCACGAACTGCACGCGCGACAGGATGAGGAGCGGCACCTGCCAGGCCCAGCCGCGGTCCGGGTCGGCGTAGAAGTGGAACTCGTCCATGACCACCTGGCCGACCGGTGTGTCGTCGCCCTCCCGCAGCGCGAGGTTGGCCAGGATCTCCGCCGTGCAGCAGATGATCGGCGCGTCGGCGTTGACCGAGGAGTCGCCGGTCATCATCCCGACGTTCTCGGCGCCGAAGACGTCGACGAGCGCGAAGAACTTCTCGGAGACGAGCGCCTTGATGGGCGCGGTGTAGAAGCTGCGGTCGCCGCGGGCGAGCGCCGCGAAGTGAGCGCCGACCGCGACCAGCGACTTCCCCGTTCCGGTGGGTGTGGAGAGGATGAGGTTGGAGCCGCCCGCGATCTCGATGAGCGACTCGTCCTGGGCGGGATAGAGGGTGATGCCCGTTCCCTCGACCCACGCGACGAACGCCTCGTAGACGGCGTCCTCGCCGACCGATCCGGGGCCGGTCCAGCCGGGGAGGTCGTCGACGCGCAGGGAGGCCATGCGCTCAAGCCTGTCACAGCCGGCAGGCGCGTCCGGCGCGGACGTTCGGCGTATCCACCGGATCGCGCGGTTATCCTTCCGCTATGAGAGCGTCCTGGCGGGACCGGTGAGAGCCTTCTGGAGGTCCGCCGCGGCGGGTGTCGCGAGCGTGGCCGCAGGCGTCGGCGCGGCCGAGATCGTGAGCGCCGTCGGCGTGCAGGACGGCAGCCCCATCCTGGTGGTCGGCTCCCTGGTGATCGACCTCACTCCGGCGTGGCTCAAGAACGCCGTCATCGGAGTGTTCGGCACCGGCGACAAAGCCTTCCTCATCGTGTCCCTGGCGGTCGCGCTCGCCGTGGGAGGCGGGCTCGCGGGCTGGGCCGAGCTGCGTCGCCCGCCGCTGGGCCGGGTGCTGATCGGCATCGGCGGAGTCGTCGGCGCGTTCGCCGCGATCACGCGCTCCGGGGGCGGGATCGTCGACGTGCTGCCGTCGGTGCTGGCCGCGCTGGTCGGCACCCTCTTCCTGGGCTGGCTGATCGAGCTGCTGCGCGGCACCGAGCCGACCCGGATCGCTCCGCAAGGGGCCGTCTCGCGACGCCGGTTCGTGGCGGCCGCGACGGGCACCGCGCTCGGCGGCATCCTCGCCACCGTGGTCGGCCAGGTGATCGCGGGCGGGTACCGCGCGGCCGCGGCCGCCCGCGCCGCCTTCCACCTGCCGAAGGCCGCGGTCGCGGCTCCCCCGGTGCCGGCCGGCGCCTCCTTCGACGTCGCCGGCCTGTCGCCGATCATCACGCCGAACGCCGACTTCTACCGCATCGACACCGCGTTGCAGATTCCCGGCATCCAGCCGCAGCACTGGAAGCTGCGGATCACCGGGATGGTCGAGGAGGAGGTCGAGCTGACCTTCGCGCAACTGCTGGCGCTGCCGCTGGAGGAGTCCATCACCACCCTCACCTGCGTCTCCAACGAGGTCGGCGGCGACCTGATCGGCAACGCGGTCTGGCTCGGCTACCCCATCCGGCACCTGCTGGCCCGTGCGCGGCCGTCGGCCGACGCCGACATGGTCCTCTCGCACAGCCAGGACGGCTGGACGGCCGGCACCCCGCTGGAGGCGCTGACCGACGAGCGCAACGCGATCCTCGCCGTCGGCATGAACGGCCAGCCCCTCCCGCTCGAGCACGGCTACCCGGTGCGCATGGTCGTGCCGGGACTCTACGGGTACGTCTCGGCGACCAAATGGGTCGTCCAGCTCGAGGTGACGCGTTTCGACAAGGCCACGTCGTACTGGACCGACCGCGGCTGGTCCGAGCGCGGCCCGGTCAAGCTCCAGTCGCGCATCGACGTGCCGGCGGACGGCCGCCAGGTGAAGGCGGGCACGGTCGCCGTCGCGGGCGTGGCCTGGTCGCAGCACGTCGGCGTGAGCGCGGTGCATGTGCAGGTCGACGGCGGCGCCTGGCAGCAGGCGACCCTCGCGGACGCGATCTCGGCCGACACGTGGCGGCAGTGGAAGTACGCGTGGCAGGCCACCCCCGGCTCGCACACGATCAAGGTCCGCGCGACCGACGCGCACGGCACGGTGCAGACGGCGAAGGTGCAGGACGTCGTTCCCGACGGCGCGACGGGGCTGCACACGATCAGCGTGACGGTCGTCTAGTGCTTGACTAGCTCCATGGCCTCCCCCGTCCGTCCGCACCCCCTCGTGGAGCCAGGACCCGCCCTCCCGTCCGCGCTGCGCGCACGCTACTCGCGTACCGAGATCCTCCCGGGCTTCGGGGAGATCGCCCAGCGCCGCCTGCGCGCCGCCCGCGTGCTCGTGGTGGGCGCCGGCGGGCTCGGCTCGGCTGTCCTCCCCCTGCTCGCGGGAGCCGGATTCGGGACGATCGGGATCGTCGACGACGACAGCGTGGAGGTCAGCAACCTCCCCCGGCAGACCATCCACGGCGAGCGCGACCTCGGCCGGCCGAAGACGGCGTCGGCGGCCGACACGATCCGCGCGATCGACGCGGGCATCGCCGTGCGGGTGTTCCCCGAGCGGCTCACGTCCGCGAACGCCGAGGCCATCCTGAGCGGGTTCGACCTGGTGCTCGACGGGAGCGACAACTTCCCCACCCGCTACCTGGTGGACGACGCGGCGCTGCTCGCCGGCCTCCCCGTCGTGTGGGGTGCGGTCCACCGGTTCGGCGGCCAGGTGGGCCTCAGCTGGGCCGGGCAGGGTCCCCACTACCGCGACCTGTTCCCGCAGCCGCCCGAACCCGGCACGGTTCCGAGCTGCGCGGAGGCGGGGGTGCTGCCGAGCGTGTGCGGCGTGATCGGGTCGTTGATGGCGAGCGAGGCGATCAAGGTCGTGACCGGGGAGGGCGACCTCCTGCTCGGCCGCGTCGTGGTCCACGACGGGCTACGCGGCACGTTCCGGGAGCTGGCGTACGCGTCCGACCCGGCCGCCGAGCCCATCACGGAGCTGATCGACTACGACCTGTTCTGCGGGCTCGCGCCCGCGCCGGACGCCTCGGCCGCCTCGGCCGCCTCCACCTCGGCCGCCGCCGTCTCGATCTCGCCGGCCGAGCTGGCGTCGCGTCTGGCCGCCGGGCGGCCGCACACGCTGCTCGACGTGCGCGAGCCGTGGGAGGCCGACATCGCCGCGCTGCCCGGCTCACTCCTGGTGCCGCTCGACGTCGTCGTCCGCGACGCCGCCGGCGTGGCCGAGCGCCTCAGCGACGACCCGATCGTGATCATCTGCCACCACGGCGTGCGGGCGGAGACCGCGCGTCGCGCGCTCGCCGCGGCGGGCACGTCGGGCGTCGTGCTCGCCGGGGGCCTCGACGCGTGGTCGCGCGACGTCGACCCGACCCTCCCCCGCTACTGACGCGCGTGCGCAGCACAGGGGTCGCAACACGCCGTCAGGCAGCCGGCGAAGCGGCGCGTCGCGACCCCGGTGCGGTGCGGGCCTCGCACGGCTCGGAAGCCCGCGGGATACTGAACCCATGACCCCACCGCGCAGCGTCGACGAGCACGCCGAACACGTCACCCGCCTCCTGGCGCCCTTGACGGCCGAGCCCGCTGTGGAGGCCGTCCCGCTCTCCGAGGCGCGCGGCCGGGTCGCCGCCGGCGATGTGCGATCGGAGGTCGACCTGCCGCTGTTCCGCAACTCGCAGATGGACGGCTTCGCCGTTCGCGCCGCGGACGTCGCGCACGTGCCTGTCGCGCTGGAGGTCACCGGCGACGTGCCGGCCGGGCACGAGGTTCCCGTCATCCTGGCCGCCGGCACCGCGATCCGCATCATGACGGGGGCTCCGGTGCCGAGCGGAGCCGACGCGATCGTGCCCGTGGAGGACACCGAGCTCATCCTCGGCAGAGACGACGACCTCTCCGGCGCCGTGGTCGAGATACGGCGGCCCCGTACGAGCGGCGAGTTCGTCCGGGAGCGCGGCAGCGACCTCCGCCGTGGCGAAGTGCTGGTGCGGGCGGGCACCCGTCTCGCCCCGCGGCATCTGGCCGCGCTGGCGGCGGCCGGCGTGACGACGGTGGACGTGCGGGCGCGGTTGCGCGTCGCGATCCTCACCACCGGGTCCGAGCTCGCCGCGCCCGGCGAGAGTGTGCGCTTCGGGCAGGTCTTCGACGCGAACGGCGTCGCCCTCGCCGCGCTCGTCGAGGAGGCAGGAGCCGTGGTGTCGGTGCGCGCGAGCAGCGATGACGACCCGGAGGCGTTCGCGCGGGCCTTCGACGCGGCCGTGGCCTCCAGCGATCTCGTCGTGACCTCCGGAGGCATTTCGAAGGGGGCGTACGAGGTGGTGCGCGAGGTGCTCCTCCCTCGTGGGGCCGAGGTCACGACCGTCGCGATGCAGCCGGGCGGCCCGCAGGCGACGGCGGTCGTCGACGGTGTTCCTGTGCTGTGCTTCCCCGGCAACCCGGTCAGCACGCAGGTGTCGTTCGCGGTGTTCTTGCGGGGCCCGCTGCGCGAAGCCGCCGGGCTGCCGCAGCTGCCGCTCGGCCATGCCCCCCTGACCGAAGCGGTACGCTCCGTGCCGGGCAAGCGGCAGTTCCTGCGCGGCCGGCTCACGCCGGACGGCGTCGCACCGGTCTCCGGTCCCGGCTCGCACCTGGTGGCCGCGATGGCGAACGCCGACGTGCTGATCGACCTGGCCGCCGAGGCGGAGGACGTCGAAGCGGGCGCGGACGTGACAGTCTGGACACTATGAGCCGACTCACCCACCTGGACGCCGACGGCCGAGCCCGCATGATCGACGTGGGCGCCAAGCCGGAGACCGATCGGGAGGCCTTCGCCCGCGGGCGTCTGGTGACCACGCCCGAGGTCGTCCGGCTGGTCGCGGCCGACGATCTTCCCAAAGCCGATGTGCTGGCGACCGCGCGCATCGCGGGGATCGCCGGCGCCAAGCGCACGAGCGACCTCATCCCGCTCTGCCACCCGGTGCCGCTGACCTCGGTGCAGGTGGACTTCACGCTCGACCCGGCCGCCGGCACCATCGCGGTCGAGGCGGTCGCGCGCACCCACGGCCGGACGGGCGTCGAGATGGAGGCGCTGACCGCCGTCGCCGTCGCCGGACTGACCCTGCACGACATGGTGAAGGCCGTCGATCCGGCCGCGAGCATGACGGACGTGCGGCTGGTCGCCAAGAGCGGCGGAAAGCGCGGCGACTGGCGACGTCCGGGCGAGGAGACCGTCGTCGACCCCGCGCCCGCGCTCGCACCCCCGACCGACCCGGCGGCGCCGGCGGCGCCGGACGCGGCGGTCGTCATCGTCGCGTCCACGCGGGCGGCCGCCGGCGAGGCTGCCGACACCACCGGACCCGTCATTGCGGAGTGGCTGGCCGTCCAGGGGCTGCGGGCGGACGTCCGGGTCGTGCCGGACGCCGAGATCGCTTCCGCGGTGCGCACGGCCGTCGCGGAACGTCCCCGCGTCGTCCTCACCACCGGAGGCACCGGTGTCGCCCCCGACGATCGCACACCCGAGGCGACGGCCGCGGTGATCGATCGCGACCTGCCCGGCCTGGCCGACGCCCTGCGTGCGCGCGGGGCGGCCTCCACGCCACTCGCGGCGCTCAGCCGGGGGCGCGCCGGCGTCGCGGGAACGACGCTCGTCGTCAACCTCCCCGGCTCGCGCGGCGGGGTGAACGACGGGCTGGCCGTGCTGCAACCCGTGCTCGCGCACCTGCTCGACCAGCTGGCCGGCGGCGACCACGAAGGAGCGGTGCGATGAGCGACGTGTTCGCCGACGTCTCCGACCGTCCGCTCGACCCGTCGACACTGGACGAGTTCGTCTGGCGGCGGGAGGCCGGCGCCGTGGTCTCGTTCCAGGGAATCGTGCGCGATCACGACGGCGGCCGGCCGGTCGTGTCCCTCGACTATCGCGCCCATCCGCAGGCGTCGGAGTTCCTGCGGTCGTGCTGCGAAGAGGTCGCCGAGCGGACGGGGCTGCGCGTGGCGGCGGTGCACCGGGTGGGCTCGCTCACGATCGGCGACCTCGCCCTCATCGCCTCCGTCGCCGCTCCGCACCGCGCCGAGGCGTTCGCCGCGTGCGCCGAGCTGGTCGAGCAGATCAAGTCGCGCGTGCCGATCTGGAAGCGACAGCACTTCTCCGACGGTGAGTCGGAGTGGGTCGGCCTCTGACACCGCACCTCGATTCCCCGCGGATGCGGGTCTAGAGTTGCTTTCATGCCGCAGATACGGGTGAAGGATGCCGCGAGCTTTCTCGGGGTGAGCGACGACACCGTGCGCCGCTGGATCGACGCCGGAATGCTGACCAGTTCCAAAGACGATGTCGGACGAACCGTGGTCGATGGCCTGGAGCTCGCCGGGATCGCCAAGCAGAACGCCGTCCTCCCCACCGATCCGTCGGCGGTCGGCCGGTCGGCCCGCAACCGGTTCGTCGGGATCGTCACCGACATCGTCATGGACACGGTGATGGCGCAGGTGGAGCTGCAGTGCGGCCCGCACCGCGTGGTCTCGCTCATCAGCAGCGAGGCCGTGCGCGAGCTCGGGCTGGAACGGGGATCCGTGGCCGTCGCCGCGATCAAGGCGACCAACGTCATCGTCGAGACCTCGGCGGTCACAGAACGAGGAGCGACAGGATGAAGACCGAACGGCCCGACAGGACCATCGGCACGCGAGGCCGAGGACGGCTCGCGATCTCCGGGGCCGCACTTGCGGCGCTGCTGCTCGCCGCCACCGGGTGCTCGGCCGGCGCGGGCGCCCCCGTGACCTCGCAGACACCGACCACGCACGCGGTGACGGGCACGATCACGGTCTTCGCCGCGGCCTCCCTGACGAAGACGTTCACCGAGCTCGGCCGGGAGTTCGAGAAGGCGAACCCCGGAAGCACCGTCACCTTCAGCTTCGCCGGCTCTTCCGACCTGGTCACGCAGTTGACCGCGGGCGCTCCCGCCGACGTGTTCGCCTCCGCCGACGAGAAGAACATGAAGAAAGCGATCGGCGCGGGCGTGACGGACGGCGATCCGGTCGACTTCGCGACGAACGTCCTCGCGATCGCCGTGCCGCGCGGCGATCCGGCGCACATCTCGGCCTGGGCAGACCTCGCCGAGCCGGGCGTCAAGACGGTCGTCTGTGCTCCGCAGGTGCCGTGCGGGGCGGCGACCGCCACCGTCGAGAGCACGACCGGCGTGAAGCTGCATCCGGTCAGCCAGGAGTCGTCGGTCACGGACGTGCTCGGCAAAGTGTCCTCCGGCGAGGCCGACGCCGGTGTCGTCTACGCCACCGATGTGAAGGGCGCGGGCGACAGCGTGGACTCGGTGCCGTTCCCCGAGGCGAGGGACGTGGTCAACACCTACCCGATCGCCTCGATCGAGCACGGCCCCAACGCCACGGGTGGCGCAGCGTTCATCGCCTTCGTGACCGGCCCGGAGGGCAGGAAGGTGCTCGAGGCGGCCGGGTTCGGCGCGCCGTGAGGACGCGGCGCGCCGCTGAGAGGGCTGCCACCGGCGTCCCCGGCTGGGTTCTCCTCGTCGCGGCGGTCGGCGCACTGTTCGTGCTGCTGCCCATCATCGCGATGGTGACACGCGTGAACTGGGGACAGTTCGGCGCGCTCATCACCTCGCCGGAGTCGGTGGATGCGCTCCTGCTCAGTCTCCGCACCTCCCTTCTCGCCACCGCCGCCTGTCTCGTGCTCGGCATCCCGATGGCCGTCGTCCTCGCCCGCGTCCCGTTTCGCGGGCGCGGGCTGGTCCGTGCGATCGTGCTGCTTCCGCTCGTTCTGCCGCCGGTCGTCGGAGGCCTCGCCCTGCTCGCCCTCTACGGCCGGCGCGGGCTGCTCGAGGGCGCGATCCCGATCGCGTTCTCGACTCCGGCCGTCATCATCGCGCAGACCTTCGTGGCGCTACCGTTCCTCGTCCTCAGCCTGGAGGGAGCACTGCGGACCACGGGCGAACGCTACGAGGCCGTCGCCGCCACGCTGGGAGCCGGGCCGACCTCCGCGCTGTTCCGCGTGACCCTCCCGCTCGTCGCCCCGGCAATCGTCTCTGGTGCGATCCTGTCGTTCGCGCGGGCGCTCGGCGAGTTCGGTGCGACGCTGACCTTCGCCGGCAGCCTCCAGGGCACCACCCGCACCCTCCCGCTCGAGATCTATCTGCAGCGGGAGACCGACCCCGACGCCGCGGTGGCGCTGTCGCTCGTCCTGATCGCCGTCGCGATCGCCGTGGTCGCCGTCGCGCACGGCGCAGGCGAGCCGTTGCGCAGGAGGACGTCGTGACGCTGCGGCTCTCGGCCCGGGTCGATGAGCGCGACGTGGCCGTCGACCTGGCTGTGGAGCAGGGCGAGACCCTCGCCCTGCTCGGCCCGAACGGGGCGGGCAAGTCGACCGTGCTCGGCATGCTGGCCGGGCTGGTCCGACCCGACGGCGGCCGGGCGACGCTGGCGGACGAGACCCTCTTCGACCTCCCCGCCGTCTGGCTCCCGCCGCACCGGCGCGCCATCGCGCTGCTCGCGCAGGACGCCCTGCTGTTCCCGCATCTCACGGTGCGCGGCAACGTCGAGTTCGCACCGCGGTCGTCCGGCGCCTCACGCGCCGACGCCCGCGCGAAGGCAGCCGAATGGCTCGACCGCACCGGCGTCCGGGCGCTGGCGGACCGCCGGCCGAGCGGCCTGTCGGGCGGACAGGCGCAGCGCGTGGCCATCGCCCGGGCTCTCGCGGCCGAGCCGGAGCTGATCCTCCTGGATGAGCCGCTCGCCTCCCTCGACGTCGCGGTCGCCGGTGAGCTGCGCGGAATGCTGGCCGACGTGCTCGCCGGGCGCACAGCGATCGTCGTCACGCACGATGCGCTCGACGCCTACCTGCTCGCCGACCGCGTCGCCGTGCTGCAGAACGGCCGGGTCGTCGAGCAGGGCGATGCGCGCGAGGTGCTGATGCACCCGCGCAACCCGTTCACCGCCGAGCTCACCGGCCTCAGCCTCCTGACCGGTGTGCGCACGGCGAGCGGTCTCGTGACCGACGACGGCCTCGCTCTCGGCGGGACGCCGACCGCGCCGATTCCGGAAGGCCGGCGGGTGACGGCGGTGGTGCGCCCGTCGTCGGTGACGCTTCGGCCGGGCGCGGCCATGGCGGATGCGCAGGAGGCCGTGGCCGGGATCGCCGCCACGGTCACGGCGTTGGAACCTCGCGACGACCTGGTGCGCGTGCGCACCGACCGTCTCACCGCGCTGGTGCCCGCCGCTGTGGTCGCGGAGCTGCGGCTCAGCGCCGGCGCTCACGTCACGCTCACCGTGCCGCCGGCCGACGTCAGCATCTCCCCCGCGTAAGCCACCCGCGATTCGTCACGAATGTCCATATTCGTGCCACGAAAGCCGCGATTCGTCACGAATGTGCGGGGCACCTGGTCAGTGCGAGCCGAGCTGCATCCCCGCGGTGGAGTAGCCGCCGTTCGGGTTCGCCGACGGACGCGGCTCGTCGAACGCCGGGTTCGCCTTGCCCGGGAGGCTCTGCGCTGCCACCCGGGAGCGCACCGCCCCGACGATCGCCGTGGCACACGCCGCCACCAGCACCAGACCTGTCGCGACGAACGCCCAGCCAGCAGCCTCGCTGCGGGTCAGCAGCACGATCCCGAACGGCAGTGTCGCCCACGCTCCGACACCGGCGATGACAGCGGCCACGACCAGCCACCGGGTTCGAGCCTTCCTGCGGCTGATCCGGTCGAACTCCTGCATGTGCTCGCCCATGGCGACCTCCCCCGATATCGGCCGAAGCCTCGTGCTGAAGCCTAACTCCGGGGACGCCCGCGCGTCAGCCGCCCGCGAACGGCGGCAGCACGTCCACGCGCTCGCCGAGCACGGCCGCCGGATCGCGGGAGACGACGCCGTCGACCAGGAACGAGCCGTTGCGCAGCACCAGCCGCATCGCGTCGCCGTACCGTTCGGCGAGCGCCTCGCGAAGGCCGGCGACCGTGGCGTCGCTCACGACCAGGCGCTCCTCCTCGCGTCCCGCCGCCTCCTCGGCCGCCGCGAAGTACCGCACCAGAACCGTCGTCTCAGCCACCGATCGCTCCCATGCTCCGCACCGGGGGGACGAACCCGGCGCGCTCCATCCCGTGACCCGACTGCTTGTTCCACATCGCGCCGCGCCACCAGCGGGCGATCTCGGCATCGTCCGCCCCGCCGCGCAGAAGACCGCGCAAGTCGGTCTCGTCGTCGCCGAACAGGCACGAGCGCACGGTGCCCTCGGCGGTGATCCGGGTGCGGTCGCACGCCGCGCAGAACGAGCGCGTGACGGACGCGATGATGCCGACGGTCGCCGGGCCGCCGTCGACGACCCACTCCTCGGCGGGCGCGGACGGATCGTCCCGGCCGGCCTCCCGCAGGTCGAAGCGGGTGCGGAGGACGCCGAGCAGTTCTTCGGCGGAGACCATGTTCTCGCGCATCCAGGTGTGGTCGGCGTCGAGCGGCATCTGCTCGATGAACCGCAGCCGGCAGCCGTGCTCGAGCGCCCAGGCGAGGAGGTCGGGGGCGCCGGCGAGGGTCTGCCGCATCATCACCGCGTTGAGCTTGAGCGGGGTGAGGCCCGCGGCGTGGGCGGCGGCGATCCCGGCGAACACCGCGGGCAGCCGGTCGCGCCGGGTGAGCGCGGCGAAGTGCTCGCGATCGACCGTGTCGAGCGAGATGTTGACGCGGTTCAGGCCCGCCGCCACCAGCGCGGGCAGCCGGTGGTCGAGGCCGATGCCGTTGGTGGTGATGCTGATGTCGATGCGCGGAGCCGCCGCGTGCGACAGTCCGATGATCTCGGCGAGATCGGCGCGCATCAAGGGTTCGCCGCCGGTGAACCGCACCTCGCGGATGCCGAGCTCGTCGGCGCCGATGCCGACGAGCCGTGCGATCTCGGCGGGCGTCAGCAGGTCGTCGCGCGGGATGGCGGGCAGGCCCTCCGCCGGCATGCAGTA
Source organism: uncultured Leifsonia sp. (assembly GCF_945957465.1). Lineage (GTDB taxonomy): Bacteria > Actinomycetota > Actinomycetes > Actinomycetales > Microbacteriaceae > Leifsonia. Next base: position 21,843 of record NZ_CAMFLC010000034.1, on the reverse strand, counting down.
CGTGCACCGCAGCGAGCACTTCTCGGTGACCGATACCCGCAGGTCGCGGGCGACCCGGCCGAAGCGGTCGACGAGGTCGGAGACGTCCGGGCGGCCGTCCACTCGCGGCTCTTCGCTCGCGCGCGGGCGGCGCGGGAGTCCGAGATTCACGGCGGCCATGACTTCAGCGTAGACCGACGGCGACGGTAGACCCGCGCCCCGGCCGCGGAATATGCTGCGCGCATGGGAATCATCTCGTCCGGCTTCCTCGGCCGGCGCCGTTCCGAGGACTCGCGCCTCCCACCCGGGCAGTACGTGACGGAGGGGTTCCCGGTGCTGTCCGCCGGGCCGACCCCGCGGATCGCGAAAGACGACTGGGCGTTCACGATCACCACGGAGAAGGGCGTCGTGCACCGGTGGAGCTGGGACGAGTTCCTGGCGCTGCCGCAGGACGACGTCGGAACCGACATCCACTGCGTCACGAGCTGGTCGAAGCTCGGGACGTCGTGGCGCGGCGTGGCGCTGGACACGCTGTTCGAGAAGGTCGACACGGATTACGAGTACACGATGGCGCACTCGTACGGCGGTTACACGACGAACGTTCCGCTGAAGGATCTGCTCGACGGCAAGGCATGGGTGGCGCACACCTTCGACGGCGCAGACCTCCCGCCCGAGCACGGCGGCCCCGCACGGCTGCTGGTGCCCCACCTGTACTTCTGGAAGAGCGCAAAGTGGGTCAGCGGTCTGGAGATGCTGCCGCAGGATCAACCGGGCTTCTGGGAGCAGAACGGCTACAACATGTACGGGGACCCCTGGAAGGAAGAGCGCTACTGGTGACGACGGCGTGGCGGGTGGCCGAGGTCGTGGCCGCGCACGAAGAGACGGCGACGGCGCGCACCATCCGGTTGCGCATCCCCGGGCTCACGGGGCATCTGGCCGGCCAGCACGTGGACATCCGGCTCACCGCCCCGGACGGGTACCAGGCTGTGCGGTCGTATTCGATCGCCTCGGCCTCCGGGGCGGACGGCCTGGCGGTGGACGAGTTCGAGCTGACCGTGGAGGAGCTGCCCGACGGGGAGGTGTCGCCCTACCTCGTCCACGGCCTCTCCGTGGGTGACCAGCTGGAGGTGCGGGGCCCGGTGGGCGGCTGGTTCGTCTGGCGCACCGGTGATGCCGGCCCCGTGCAGCTGATCGCGGGCGGCTCCGGGGTCGTTCCGCTGATGTCGATGGCGCGAGCGCACGCCGCGGCGGCCAGTCCGGCGCCGTTCCGGCTGCTGTACTCGGCGCGCACCCCGATGTCTGTCTATTACCGGGACGAACTGATGACGCTCGGCGAAGCAACGGCGCCCCTGCGCGTGGACTACGTGTTCACGCGCGAGACGCCGCCGGACTGGCCCACACCGGCGGGCCGGCTGACGGCCGCCGGGCTGAACGCACTCGTGCTGCCGGCCGCGGAATCCCCCACGTTCTACGTCTGCGGGTCCACCCCCTTCGTCGAGGCGGTCTCGGGCTGGCTCGTCGATGCGGGCCACGACCCGGACCGCGTCCGCACCGAACGCTACGGCGGGATCGGAGGAGCACAGTGACCGACATGGACTACCTCGACGGCAATGCGGCGGCGGGCCTGCTCTCCGAGGTGTTCGCGGCCGACGTCACCTCTGCGCGCGGCAAGTGCGCCCACTGCGGCGATGTGACGGTCATCGCACGGGCTCACCTGTACGCCGACGATCACGGGATGGTGCTGCGCTGCCGGATCTGCGGCGACGTCATCGCGACGGCCTCGGAGCGCGACGGCAGGCTCTGCCTCGACCTGCGCGGCCTCGACTGGCTCGAGCTGGCGGTCTGACACCGCCCGGCTCCCCCAGCAGGCGGTCATCCGCTGCCCGTACAATCGTCCGGTGCCAGCCGAAACCTCCGCGAGCCTCGACCCCGACGACCTCGCGACCACCCTCCGCGTCCTCGCCCAGCTCCACGAGCTCGACCAGGAGCACCCCGACTTCATCTCGGTGCGCCGCGCGACCGCGCACATGTTCAAGGCCGTCAAGCAGGCCAGGCGGCGCGAGCTCCGGGAGGCCGAGCTCGCCGCCGACCGCGCCGTGATCGCCGCGACGGCCACCGGCGCCCCCGACCGCATCGACGACGAGACACGGGGCCGCGACCTGACCTCACCCACCTCGGGGTCGACGACTGCGGGCACCCTGCTCAACTCGCAGGCCTGCTACATCTGCAAGCAGCACTACACGCAGGTCGACTGGTTCTACCACCAGCTCTGTCCGTCGTGCGCCGCCTTCAGCCACGCCAAGCGCACGGCACGCACCGACCTCACCGGCAAGCGTGCACTCCTCACCGGCGGCCGCGCGAAGATCGGCATGCACATCGCGCTGCGGCTGCTGCGCGACGGCGCCGACCTCACCATCACCACGCGCTTCCCGCGCGACGCGGTGCGCCGGTTCTCGCAGCTGCCCGACGCGGCGGAGTGGCTGCATCGCCTCCGCGTCGTCGGCATCGACCTCCGCGACCCCGCACAGGTCATCGGCCTGGCCGACTCGGTGGCGTCGCGCGGACCGCTGCACGTGCTCATCAACAACGCCGCCCAGACCGTGCGCCGCTCACCCGGCGCCTACTCGCTGCTGGCGGAGGCCGAGTCGCACCCGCTGCCGGACGGCCCGCTGCCCGAACTCGAGACCTTCGGGCACACCGCGGATCCGCACCCGCAGGCCCTGCAGGCGTCCGTCGCCGCGCACCCGCTGCTGTCGTCGGCGAACGTGCACGGCACGGTCGCCGAGCTGGTGGGTGCTGCAGCGTTGACGGCCGACGACCTGGCGTCCGCGGCGATGGCCGCCGGATCGTCGTCGCTGGAGCGCCACCAGGACGGCACCGCCATCGATGCGGGAGGGCTCGTGCCCGACGTGCAGCGCGTCAACACCTGGACCCTGGCCGTCGGCTCCGTCGACCCGCTCGAGCTGCTGGAGGTGCAGCTCTGCAACACGACCGCGCCGTTCATCCTCATCGACCGGCTGCGCCCCTCCCTCGCCGCCGCCGGCCGCTCCTACGTGGTGAACGTCTCGGCGATGGAGGGCGTCTTCGGCCGCCGCTACAAGGGCGCAGGGCACCCGCACACCAACATGGCGAAGGCGGCGCTCAACATGCTCACGCGCACGAGTGCTCAGGAGCTGTTCGACACCGACAACATCCTGATGACGAGTGTCGACACCGGCTGGATCACCGACGAGCGCCCGCACTACACCAAGGTCCGTCTCGCCGAGGAGGGCTTCCATGCCCCGCTCGACCTCGTCGACGGCGCTGCGCGCGTCTACGACCCGATCGTCCGCGGCGAGGCCGGCGAGGACCTCCAGGGCGTCTTCCTGAAGGACTACAAGCCGTCGGCCTGGTGACGTCGCAAGACGGGTGCGCCGCAGGTGGCGATGAGCGCCGTGCAACGCGACATCCGGCGCGAATGTAGACTGTCGCAGGCATCGCGGGGAGGCCGCTGGAGACCTTCCCGAGGTCTTCCGGGCGCCGGCGAGCAGAACGTACAGTGTGGCACAGAGGCAAACGAAGGGCAGCCGATGTCGAGCAATACCCCGTCCGGCGACAAGGTGCAGCGTATCGGCTCTGCAGCCCCCGGCGACCCGTCCAGCTCCCCGGCGCCGGCCGAACCCGGCGGGGCCGTTCCGCCGCGCGTGCGCCCCAAGGAGCCCGTGCCGATCCCCGGGCAGGCGCACGCAGTCGCCCCCTCCGCCGCGCACGGCGGGCGGTTCAAGCACTGGCTGCTGCGGGGGATGATCGACGAGAAGGGCACCCAGCAGGGGCCGCACGGCCGCAACCCGGAGCGGACGCACTCCTGGTGGCAGGTCATGTGCCTCACCGGCGTGGACTACTTCTCGACCCTCGGCTACCAGCCCGCCATCGCAGCTCTCGCCGCCGGGCTGGTCTCGCCGTTCGCGACCCTGGTGCTGGTGGCGCTCACGCTCCTCGGCGCCCTCCCCGTCTATCGCCGGGTCGCCCGTGAGAGCTTCCGGGGCTCCGGCTCGATCGCGATGCTCGAACGGTTCCTGCCGTGGTGGGCGGGCAAGCTGTTCGTGCTCGTGCTCCTCGGCTTCGCGGCGACCGACTTCATGATCACGATCACGCTGTCGGCGGCCGACGCCTCCGCGCACGCGATCGAGAACCCGTTCGCGCCGTCGTGGTTCCACGGCAACAACGTCATCATCACGCTCGTCCTGCTCACTCTGCTCGGCGCCGTGTTCCTCAAGGGGTTCCGGGAGGCCATCGGCATCGCGGTCGTGCTGGTGGCCGTCTACCTGGCGCTCAATGTGGTCGTGGTCGCGACCTCCATCGTGCAGGTCTTCGAGCACCCGACCGCGGTCGACGACTGGTGGACGGCGCTGTTCCAGCAGAACGGCAATCCCCTGATCATCGTCGGTGTCGCGCTGCTGGTGTTCCCCAAGCTCGCGCTCGGCCTCTCGGGGTTCGAGACGGGCGTCGCGGTCATGCCGCAGATCAAGGGCAAGCCCGGCGACGACCCGGACCACCCGGTCGGCCGCATCCGTGGCGCCGGTCGCCTGCTCACCACGGCCGCCATCATCATGAGCGTCTTCCTCATCACGTCGAGCTTCACGACGACGCTGCTCATCCCGCAGAAGGAGTTCCAGGCGGGAGGCGCCGCCAACGGCCGCGCCCTGGCCTACCTGGCGCACGAGTACCTGGGCAACGCGTTCGGCACCGTGTACGACATCAGCACCATCCTGATCCTGTGGTTCGCCGGCGCATCCGCCATGGCCGGCCTCCTCAACCTGGTGCCGCGCTACCTGCCCAAGTACGGGATGGCGCCGCAGTGGGCGCGGGCGGTGCGTCCGCTCGTCCTGGTGTTCACGGCGATCGCATTCCTCATCACGCTGGTCTTCGACGCCAACGTCGACGCCCAGGGCGGCGCTTACGCAACCGGTGTCCTCGTGCTGATCACCTCGGCTTCGCTCGCGGTCAGCCTCTCCGCCTGGCGCAAGAAGCAGCCCAAGCGCACCGTGCTCTTCGCGATCATCACCGCGATCTTCGTCTACACCACGATCGACAACATCATCGAGCGCCCCGATGGCCTGCGCATCGCCACCCTCTTCATCCTGGGCATCCTCGTGGTGTCGATCGTGTCGCGCATCGGCCGCTCGTTCCAGCTGCGGGCGACCAGCGTCACGTTCGACGTCACGGCGCTCGACTTCATCCTCGAAGACGCAGAGGAGGGCGAGATCCGGATCATCTCCCACGAGCCCGACGTCGACACGACGAAGGAGTACGAGGAGAAGAACAAGGACGAGCGCAAGTACAGCCACATCCCGCAGCGCTCGCGCACCATCTTCCTCGAGGTCCTGAAGTCGGACTCCTCCGATTTCGAGGAGGATCTGGTCGTCCACGGTGTCGTCAAATACGGCTACCGCGTGCTCCAGGTGTCGAGCGGCAACGTCCCGAACACCATCGCGGCGGTCCTGCTGGAGATGCGCGACGTCACCGGCGTCGTGCCGACGGTCTACTTCGAGTGGACGGAAGGCAACCCGATCTCGAACATGTTCCGCTACCTGATCACCGGCGTGGGCGAGGTCGCCCCGGTGACGCGCGAGGTGCTCCGGGAGGCCGAGAAGGACGTCAAGCGGCGCCCCGCCGTGCACGTGGCCTGACCGCACCGTCACCGCTGTGGCACGATGTGCGCATGGACTCGCACGCGATCTTCGAGACGATCGGCATCGCCTTCGAGTTCGTCGGCGTCGCCGCCCTGGCGATCGGCTTCATCGTGTCGCTCGTGCTCGCGCTGTCCGTCTGGATCCGCACCGGGAACGGGAGCACCGCGTTCCGCACGCTGCGCGAGTCGTTCGGCGGGACGATCCTGCTCGGGCTCGAACTGCTGGTCGCGGCCGACCTCGTCAAGACGGTCACCTCCAGCCCGACCCTGACCGACGCCATCGTTCTCGGGATCATCGTCGTCATCCGCACCATCCTGAGCTTCTCGCTGCAGGTGGAGATCGACGGCGTCGCGCCCTGGCGACGCGCTCTGGTCACCGGCCCGGAGGTGCTGGCCCGCGCTGCGAGGAAGGCGACGGCCACCGCCGCGAGGGGCACGACGAACGGAACGCCCGAGGCCTGAGGCCCGGACTCAGTCGTGCTCGGCGCGTGCGGCGGCGCGCTCCGCATCGCGCTGTTTGACGCGCGCGTTCTCGGCGCGGACCTGCGCCTGGGTCGCGCGCTCCGCCACCAGCCAGGCGGGCGGGTCGGCGAGCAGCGCCTTGATCTCGGCGGTGGTCAGCGGTTCCGTCACCCCGCCACGGGCCAGACCGGAGTTGCTGACGCCGAGTTTGCGGGCGACGACGTCGCGAGGGTGCGGGCCGTCGGCGCGCAGGGTGACCAGCCAGGCGGGCGGGTTGGCGTTCAGCTCGTCGAGCTCGGTGCGGCTGATGTCGCGGTCGCGGAATTCCTCCGGTGCCGCCGGCAGCAGGATGCCGAGCTTCTTGGCCGCGGTGGCCGCCTTCATGGTCTGGGGTTTCATGGGTTCAAGGGTATCGCCCGCTGCGACGCGCGACGGTTCGATACCCTGGCCTGCATGGCCTCCCGCTTCACCCTCGCGTTCCCGCTCGGCGTCACGATCGGCAAGTGGACGCGCGTGTTCGCCGAGCGTCAGCCGGGCGTCGAGCTGGTGGTGACGCCGTCGGACGACCCTCTCGGTCTGCTGGCGCGCGGCGAAGCCGACATGGTGTTCGTGCGCGATGCGGACGCCGACGACGACCGGCACCTCATCCCGCTCTACACCGAGGACGTCGTCGTGGTCACGAACCACGAGCACCTTCTGACGCTGGAGGAGAAACTGCACCTCGCCGACCTGGCCGGCCACGCACGGGTGGAGGGAGCACCCTCCGAGGCCCTCATGCGCAGCGTGGCGACAGGCGACGGCGTCGCGCTCCTGCCGGCTTCGGTCGCCAAGGCGCTGCGCCGCAAGGATGTCGAGGCGATGCGGCTCGAGGACGGCCCGGTCTCGCGCGTGGGTCTGGCCTGGCCGCGCGACGCGCAGCATCCCCTCGTCGACGAGTTCATCGGCATCGTGCGCGGCCGCACGGCGCACAGTTCCCGCAACCCCGACGTGGCGGCCACCGAGTCCGAGCAAGCCGTTCGGGATGCCAAGGCCGCCAAGGCGGCGAAGGTCGCGGCCACGCAGTCCGCGCGGGCCGCGAAGCAGGCCAGGCGCGCGGCGGCGGCGAGACGATCGTCGGGCAAGCGTCCGCGTCCCAAGCGCTGAGGACGGCGCCGCGGCAGGACACGCCGCCTGCCGGCGACGTCGCACTGCCCGTCCTGCCGGTTCGTTGACGAGAATGGCTGCATGACGGCCGACGAAGGCACGACCACGACGACAACGACGACGATCTCCACGGGGGCCGCCGCACTCGGCACGAGCATCGGTCGCGCCGCGCAGAGCGCGGTGTACCGTGCGGGCGTGATCGGCCGGCGTCCCGCCGTCCCGGTCGCGTTCCCCGCACTCGAGCGCGCGGCACGCCGCCGCCTGTCCCGCACCGCCTTCGCGTACATCGCCGGCTCTGCCGGGCTCGAGCGCACCGACGCCGCCGACACGGCGGCCTTCGGCCGGCATCGCATCGTCCCGCGCGTGTTGCGCGACGTCGCCGAGCGCGACCTGACGGTCGACCTGTTCGGCCGCACGGTGCCCGCCCCGGTGCTCCTGGCGCCGATCGGAGTGCTGGAGCTGGCCCGGCGCGGAGGCGACATCGCCGCCGCGCGGGCCGCCGCCGCGCTCGGCATCCCCTTCACGATCTCCACGCAAGCCTCCGCGCCGATGGAGGCCGTCGCCGCCGCGATGGACGCCACCCGTCCCGGCGCGCCGCGGTGGTACCAGCTGTACTGGAGCTCGTCGCGCGACCTCGTCGCGAGCCTCGTCGCCCGGGCGGAGGCGTGCGGGTGCGAGGCCATCGTCGTGACCCTCGACACGCATGTCCTCGGCTGGCGGCCGCGCGACCTCGATCTCGGCTACCTGCCGTTCAGCCGCGGACGGGGCATCGCCCAGTACACCAGCGACCCCGTCTTCCGCGAGCTGGTCCGCGAGCGGATGGCGAGCTCCGTCCCCCGCGAGCGCACGCCGATCACACCCGCGGCGATCGCCTCGTTCGCCGGCATCGTGCGGCGCCATCCCGGCGCCCTGCGGAAGGGGCTGCGATCCGGAGAGCCCCTGGCAGCGGTCGAGACCTTCCTCGACGTCTTCGCCGATCCGTCGCTCGGCTGGGACGACCTCGCGTTCCTCCGAGCGCGCACCCGGCTCCCGATCGTGCTGAAAGGCGTCCTGCACCCGGACGACGCCCGGCGGGCCGTCGATGCGGGAGTCGACGCCGTGCAGGTGTCGACGCACGGCGGTCGCCAGATCGACGGAGAGGTCGCCGCGCTCGACGCCCTGCCCGGCGTGGTCGAAGCGGTCGCAGGCCGGATGCCGGTGCTGTTCGACAGCGGCATCCGCGGCGGCGCCGACGCCGTGATCGCGCTCGCACTCGGTGCGCGATCCGTGGCGATCGGGAGACCGTACGCCTACGCTCTCGCCGTCGCCGGCGAGCGGGGCGTGCGCGAACTGCTTCGCAATGTCATGGCCGAGCTCGACATCACGCTGGGCCTCGCCGGCGTCCGGCGCGCCGCCGACCTCGACGGATCGGTGCTCGCGGGACGAGAGCCGGCTCCCGGGCCGTAGCGGCTACGCCACGGCTGCCGCGATGAGCGACAGCAGTGCCTGCGCGTACGCGGTCGCCGCGTCCTCCTCCTCGAAGAACCGTTCGGCGCCGTCGATCTCCAGCGTCACCCGGTAGCCGTCCGGGGTGCGGGCGAGGTGCCGGAACGAGCCGCCCAGCAGTTCGCGCAACTGGTCCTCCCGCGGGATCCACAGGGCGTCCTCCACCGCGAGAGAGTCGAGGGCCCACTCGGTGGTCCCGTTGAACCCGAGGATCGTGCCGGTGTCGAAGTGATGCGGCTCGATGGTCATCTCGCTGACGGTGAACCGCTCGCCCGCCATCCCGGGCCGGTCGATGGCGAAGGTGTCGCCCGACGCCGGCTGCCAGCGCAACCCGGCAGCGCGCAGCAGGCGCGCGATGTCCTCATCGATCATGGTCGCTCCTCTCGGCCTTCTCCCGCCCGCGCGCCGAGATCCGATCGCGGCACGCGGCCCCCGCATTCACCTTACGTTCGTTCGACGGCTTCCGCCTCAGTCGGTCACGATCACGATCTTGCCGCGCACGTGGCCCGCTTCCAGCTTTCCGTAGGCTTCGGCGGTCCGCTCGATCGGGAAGATCGAGTCGATGGGCAGCATGAGCTCGTTGCGCGCCAGGAGGTCCGCCAGCTCGGCGAGCTCCGCGTTGCCCGCCGCACGGCCGCCGACCGTGCGGGCGCCGCGGGCGTCCGGGCCGAACGCCGCGATCGTGTTGATCCGCTCGGGAGGGACGCCCAGTTCCAGTGCGACGTCGATCGTGTCGGATCCGTGATTGTCGAGGACCGCTGTCACCCGGGCGCCGTCGTCCAGGACCTCCCTGACGCGCCCTGCCAGGCCCGGGCCGTAGGCGACCGGCGTGATCCCGAGCGTCTCCAGGAACTCGTGGTTCTCCTCGCTCGCCGTGCCGATGACCGTCGCGCCGCTGCGGACGGCGAGTTGCGCCGCGAGCACGCCGACACCGCCGGCCGCCGCGCTCACGAGGACGGTGTCCTGCTCGGACAGATCGAGGGAGGCTTCGCTCGCCATCGCGGTGCGGCCGACCACTCCGAGCGAGCCGGCGACTTCGAAGGTGAGCGCGTCGGGCTTCTCGACGACCTGGCCGTCCTCCGGAACGACCACGAAGTCGGCGATCGCGGCGAAGGGAGCGGTGCCGAGCACGGCCTGACCGGCGTGGAATCGCACCACGCCGTCGCCCACCTCCTCCACGAACCCGGCGAAGTCCTGGCCCATCCCGCTCGGCAGGGTGACGCCCATGCGAGCGGCGGCCTGTTCGCTGCGATACGCCTTGCAGTCCATCGGGTTCAACCCGGCGGCGAGCACACGCACGAGCACCTGGCCGGGCCCCGGCCACGGCCGCTCCCGCTCCACGAGGTGGAGGAAGTCCCGGGACCCGAACTCCTCGAGCTGGATGAATCTGGGCACGGGCCGCTCCTTCGTCTCGTAGGAGGAGCCTAGACCTCTCCCGCCGCCGACGGGACCCGGGCACGGCGTCTCATCGCAGCGTCGCGTCGATCGCGGCCACCGTCTCCTCGAGCGCCCCGTTCGCATCGATGCGGACGGTCCGCGGTCGCACGGCCAGCAGGGGCTCCAGCGACCGGATCAGCTCGGGAACGTCGGCGGGACCGACGAGCCGGTTGTTCACGTCGTGCTCGGCCCGCGTCGGGCGGAGGGCACGCGAGCGCAGCCGCGCCGCCAGCCGTTCGGCGTCGACGACGAGGACATACTCGTGGAACGAGGCCGCGCAGCGCTGCGCGAGCGCATCCAGGGCCTCGACGAACTCGGGCCGCGCGAGGTACTGGCCGACGAAGACATCGCGACCGGAACGCAGCTGCTCGGCCGCGAGGGCGAGCGCCAGCCGGCGCGCGTGCAGACCGGACGCCGTCGGGTCGTTCTCCCAGCCGCCGAGCGCGTGCTTCAGCTGATCGACGTCGAGGGCCAGCGCCAGGGCCTCCGCTCCGCCGACGGACGCGCGCTCGGCCAGTGCGCGCGCCACGGTCGACTTCCCCGATCCCGGGGCGCCGTTGACGAGGACGAGGCGCGCCGGCACGATCAGCCGAAGAGGAGGGCGGCCTCTTCGTAGCGCGCCGGCGGAACCGTCTTCAGGCCGCCGGTCGCGTCGGCGATCGACACGTTGACCACGTCGGTCCCGCGCAGCGACACCATCGAGCCCCACCGGCCTTCGTAGGCGGCGTCGACAGCCGCCATTCCGAGACGCGTGGCGAGCACGCGGTCGTAAGCGCTCGGGACTCCGCCGCGCTGCATGTGGCCGAGCACCGAGGCGCGCGACTCGATTCCGGTGCGCTCCTCGATCATGGGCGCCAGCATCTCGCCGATCCCGCCGAGGCGCGGACGGTTGAACGCGTCGAGGCCTTTGTGCGAGTGCGCCTCCTCCATGGTGTCGAGGTGGAATCCCTCGGAGACGACGATGACCGGTGCACGGCCGCGGTCGCGTACCGATTCGACCCACTCGCAGATCTGCTCGATGGACTGCGGCTGCTCCGGGATGAGGATGGCGTGCGCCCCGCCGGCCATGCCCGAGTGCAGGGCGATCCAGCCGACGTGACGACCCATGACCTCCACGACCATGCAGCGCTGGTGCGACTCGGCCGTCGTGCGGAGCCGGTCGATGGCCTCGGTCGCGATCTCGACGGCCGTGTCGAACCCGAACGAGTAGTCCGTCGCCGCGAGGTCGTTGTCGATCGTCTTGGGCACGCCGACGATGCGGAGGCCGGCGTCGGTGAGCCGGCGGGCGGCCGTGAGGGTGCCCTCGCCGCCGATCGCGATGATCGCGTCGATGCCGTTCTCGTCCATCATCCGCTGGATGTTCTCGGGGCCGCCCTTGTCGCCCTCGAACGGGTTGGTGCGGCTGGAGCCGAGGATCGTGCCGCCCTGGCGTGAGAGGCCGCGGACGCTGTGCCGGTCGAGCGGCATGATGTCGCCCTCGACGACGCCGCGCCAGCCGTAGCGGAAGCCGGCGAACTCGGAGCCGTACACGCGGTCGCCCTTGAGGACGGCCCCGCGGATGACCGCGTTCAGTCCAGGACAGTCGCCACCGCTCGTGAGGATGCCGATCTTCATGCTGCTCCGTTCCTCGGTGCGCTGCTGTGCCTGTCAGTGCGCGCCGTCTGCTCGTGTTTGACGCCCCTGTGCTGCATTGCACCCCTGAGCATCATGCCCGACGCATACCGGAGCACCAAAATCCGCGTCGGCCGTGGCCGTCAGAGCCCCAGCGCGCGCTGCAGCTTGGAGCCGCTGGCCGACGGCCGGGCGCCGGCCGTCAGCAGTTCCGCCTCGATACCGTCGAGGAGCGCGGTGCGGCGTTCCCGCGAGTCCGGGGCGCCGCTCAGCAGCTCGACCTCCCACTCGCGCCAGGCGTCGCGCGCTCCGGTGCGCAGGTTCTCGCTGTGGACGTGGTCGTCGCACAGCTCGGCCAGTTCGAAGCCGGCCGCGTCGGTGAGCACGGTGGTGTCGCGCCGGTTGGTCACGCGGGCGACCGGGACCAGTCGGTCGTCGCCCAGCTCCTCGCGGATGACCTCCAGCAGCTCCGCGGGCGGCTGTGCGCCGTCCCCGAGCGGCCAGTGCAGCTCCGTGCGGCCTTCCTCCCCCGGTGGAAGCTTGACGTGCCAGCCTTCGTCGCCGCCGCCCCGGCGCGCGCGCACGGCGATCCGCTGCCGGGCGAGCCGCAGCTCCTCGGTGTCGTAGTACGTGGCGACGAGCTCCGCCGTGTGCGGCTCGCGCTCGACGGCAACCGCCCCGACGCCGATGAGAGGGGGGATGCGGAGGTCGGCGTCCACGTCGTACTTGCGCTCGATCTCGAGCTGGGAACGGTGCTTCGCCATGTCCCCTGTCTAGTCCACTTCTGCCGTGGAGCGAAATCAGCGCGGCCGGCTCCGCACGCGTGCACCCTCGTGCAACCACGGCGTGCGCGGTACCCTCGTGCCATGAGCGACACCGAGCGCACCCCGGACGACGACTTCGTCGAGGCGCAGGAGGGCGACTACGAGCCGGAGGCCGTCATCCACGACCCGGACGACCTCCCCGTCGACGACGAGGACGACGACCGCATCGTGCCGGACGACGAGCGGCCTGTGCCGCTCGACCCCGACGACGCCGAGATCGCGTAACTGCGGAGACTTCTCCCGGATCAGGGCCCCACAGACCGTGATTCCGGTGCCTGCGGCTCGGTCCCGCTCTCCGGAAGAACGGACGACCGCGCGGCGTGTCGGCGCCCGACTCCGGAATCAGGCGCCCAGAGCGTCCTCCAGCAGGTGGATGAGCGCGTCCAGCTGCACGGAGTCGGCCGAACCGAGCTCGACGTCGCTCCCGTCGAGCGCTCGGGCCGCAAGGCCCTGCTTGGAGTCGATCAGCTCGGCGATCTTGGAGTCGATCGTCTGCGCGGCGATGATCCGCCACGCCGTGACGGGCTCGTCCTGGCCGATGCGGTGCACACGGTCGATCGCCTGCGTCTGCTCGGCGGCCGTCCAGGAGAGCTCCGCGAGCACGACGTTGGAGGCCGCCTGGAGGTTGAGGCCGACACCGGCGGCCGTGAGCGAGCAGACGGCGACCGCCACCTCCGGGTCGTTGTTGAACGCGTCGATCTCCTTCTGCCGCGCCAGCGCCGACTGGTCGCCGCGGATCGAGATGGTCTTCAGATCGCGCGCCGCGAACGCCTCCTCGGCGGCATCCATCACGTCGATGTGCTTCGCGAAGAACACCACCTTGCCGACGGAGCGTGCCAGCTGCGCGGTGTAGTCGGACGCCAGCCCGGCTTTCGCCTGACCGATCTTGCGGACCATGGTGAAGACGTTGTCGCCGGTCTTGGCCGACTTCGACTCCTCGAGCTCCGACTGGGCGACGAGGCGGATGAGGTGCCTGCGGTGGGCTTCGTCGTCGCCGTCGAAGGACTCGGGACGGCCCGCCGCTGCAGCGCGGTGGAAGCGGGTGACCAGTCGTGCCGCGAGCTCCTTCTCCGCCTGCTTGATCGAGCGGCCGAGATCGTCGTCGAGCTCGACGGGAAGGTCGACGACCCGACGGCTCGGCAGGTCGGCGGCGACGTCGAGCTTGCGCCGGCGGACGATGCCGAGGTCGATGACCGCCTCGCGCGCCGCGGCGTAGAACCCGAAGTCGGCCGGGGTGAGCCCGGTCTCCTCCAGGCCCTCCATCAGTTCGGCGGTCGGCTTGTTGCCGTCGATCCAGCCGAGGAACTGCCAGATGGCCTTGAAGTCGTCGATGTCGTTGATCAGGGGGGTGCCCGTGAGGGCGATCAGCAGCGGGTCGGCCGCCTTGTCGCGGATCGCCTCGGCGAGCCCGAGAACCAGCCGTGAGCGCTGCGAGTGCAGGTTCTTGATGAAGTGCGCCTCGTCGACGACCATTCCCTGGAAGCCGAGCGTGCGCAGCCAGGAGAGGTGCCGGTCGAGGACCTCGTAGTTCACGACGACCACGTCGGCGAAGGCGTCGAGCCCTTCCCCGTCGCCGTGGATGACGGTCGCCCTGCGGTGCGGGGTCCAGCGCTCGACCTCGCGCGCCCAGTTCATCTTCACGACGTTGGGGACGACCGCGAGCAGCGGGTAGGCGTTCGCGACGGACGCCGCGAGCACGGACTGGGCCGTCTTGCCGAGACCCGGCTCATCGGCGAGGAGGAAACGGCGATGACCCTGGCGCACGCTCTCGATGAACCGCGACTGGTGGTGCATGAGCTCCAGCCCGGGAGGCGAGTAGCGGTCGATCAGCGGTGCGGGAGGAAGCTCCATGCTCGCGGCCTGCCCCCCCGCGCCGTACTCGAACGATTTGAACAGCGGCCCGAGCAGCTCCCACGAATCGAGGCGCCGGCGCGGAGCGGGGGCCGTCGAGGCCGCACGGTTGAAGTCGGGCGCGAGGAAGGGGTTGGACAGCTGCCGGGCCTTCACCGACGCGGGCACGACCTGCTTCTCCGCCAGCTCCGGCGGGATGACGCTGTCGGGCGCGGTGGGCCGCTCGACCGTGATGATGAGGTCGTCGGGGCTGAGCTCGGTGCCGGACTCCAGAAGCCAGTCGCGCCGGATCTTCTGAGCGGTCGCCGTCGGCGGCGCCTCGCTCTCGAGCAGCGAGATGAGGGAGGTGTCGCGAGCCGCCGTCTTCGCCAGGATCGTGGCGATGCCGTCCAGCCGCTTGAGCTGCTCGGCACGGGAGGCGTCGCTCAGCTCCGGGTCGGCCTTCGCCCTGGCGCGCTCCTCGCGCATCAGGAAGGCGATCACCTGGAACTTGGTGCGGTTGGTCGGCCCGAGCTTCTTGCCGTCCGCCGCTTTGGCCTCCACCTCGCGCACCTTGCGCGCGAGGACGGGGATGAGCCCGTCGTTGTTGGCGTGCCGGTTGCGCCGCTGCTGCTGCGGGCGCGTCGCCGTGCGCTGAGCCGACGTGCGCTGACCCGACGTGCGCTGACCCGATCGAGACATGGTCCTCCAGTGGAGGCGCCGCGCGCTGTCAGAGGACGCGACGCCGTAGAGCGTGAGGGCCGGCAGTGCAGCAGGGAACGGAACCGAGTGGTCCGGGCCGAGCAACGACGAACGCCGGGCGCACGGCGCAGGACGGCCGTGCAACCGCTATTTTACCGTATGCGGACGCCTCAGCGGCGCGTCTCGGCGGGAATCTTGATGGTGAGTCCCGCGACCACGAAGACGGCCGCTGCAGCGAGACTGAGGACGGCGAGCGCAGGAGCCAGACCCGGAATCGGCCAGATGGGGTTCCAGAGCACCGCGATCGGGATCAGGCCGGCCAGCCACCAACGGCGCTTCGCCTGCCAGGCGAAGACGCAGAGGATGAGCGCGAGCACGCAGACCACGTACTGCACCCACACGTACCACGACGCGATCCCGAGCCCGAACAGCAGCGCGAGCGCTCCGATGAGGCCCGGCGCGAGGGCGGCGCGGTTGTAGGCGGGCGGCTGCGGGGTGTACGGCACGCGTCAACTCTAGTGACACGGTCCGCGCCCCCGGGACGAGACCTGTCCCGGGGGCACGGTGGGCTGTTCGTGCGATCCGCCTCAGAGGGTGCCGCGGCGGAACAGGAACGCGCACGGCGGCGCGTCCGATCCCACCCGGACGATGACCGCGGAGTGCGACGCCAGCTCGACGAACGGCTCGAGGTCGAGCCGGGTCATCGGGATGCGTCGGAGTTCCGCGTCCGAGGCGATGCCGTTCACCGCGAAGGCGACGTCGGGTACGTCGTACGGCTCGTCGGCGAGGTCGAGGAAGACGATCGGCGACGGGTCGGCGGTGTCGAGCGGGAACACACTGAGGATGGCCTCGGCGGCCGCTTCAGTGGTGACGTCCTCCCCCAGGTGGACGATGGGCGCTGTGAGTGATTCTTCGGGATAGCCGCTGCCGACAAGGGTAAGTGTGTCGCCATCTTTCATCGCGTCGAGCGCGCTCAAGAGCGCGCCGGACAGCAGCGGGCTGAGGTTCTTCAGCAAAGTCGGGCCTTTCCTGTAAAACGAATATTTCTCAACCCCTACGGGGAGGATAGACCCAACGGTATGTCCTCCCCCACCCCCCATTAGGGGGCCTCACCGCGACGCGCCGATCCGCTTACCGGCGCCGATCCATCCGATCTGATACGTCTGCATGAACCTCGCGGAATATGAACTTTGCTCACCATGCCGCAAGGCGGATACATCCCCGGGCGCCGGATACCTCGCAGGGGTATCGTCGCGCAGCGGTATCCTGGTGCCGTGATCGCAGACATCAAGAAGCGCGCCCTCCACCGCACGCGAATCCTCGAGGGACAGCTCCGCGGGCTCGAGAAGATGATCGAGAACGAGGACTACTGCGTGGACATCATCACCCAGTCCCTCGCCATCCAGAAGTCGCTCGGCTCGCTCAACAAGCTCCTGGTCGAGAACCACCTCAAGACCCATGTCTCCGCGATGTTCGAGGAGGGCGGGGACAAGCGCGACGACGCCATCGCGGAACTCCTCAAGGTCTACGAGCTCTCGAACAACCGAGGCTGACGTGTCGGACCCGATCGAGATCGTCCGCGGAGACATCACCGACCAGGCCGTGGACGCCGTGGTCAACGCCGCCAACAGCTCGCTGCTCGGCGGCGGCGGCGTCGACGGCGCCATCCACCGGCGCGGCGGCCCCGCCATCCTCGCCGCCTGCCGGGAGCTGCGGGCCACCACGCTGCCCGACGGACTCCCGACAGGGCAGGCGGTCGCGACGACCTCCGGTGATCTTCCGGCGCGGTGGGTCATCCACACCGTGGGGCCGGTCTGGTCGCGTGAGGACGATCGCACGCCCGACCTCCAGAACGCCTACCGCTCCTCGCTGCGGGTCGCTCGCGAGCTCGGTGCCGCCACCGTCGCCTTCCCCGCCGTCTCGGCCGGCGTCTACGGGTGGCCGCTGGAGGACGCCGCCCGCATCGCGATCAGCACCGTGCGCGCGGTGCTCTCCTCCGGCGTCGGGTCGGTCGAGTTCGTACGGTTCGTGCTCTTCAACGAAGACGCCCTCACCGCCTTCCGCCGGGCGGCCGGCGAGTGACGGGCGCGCAGGACGCCGCGCTCGAGCGGTTCCGGGCTCTGCTGCGCATCCCCACGATGTCGCGCAACGCCGTCGAGGCGACCGACTGGGCCGCGTTCGACGAGTTCGTGGAGACGCTGCCGACCCTGTACCCGCTGCTCCACGCCCGCCTCGAACGCGAGCGGTTCGGTCATGCCCTGCTGTACCACTGGCACGGACGCGACGCCGAAGCGCCCCCGGCCGTCCTCCTGGCGCACTACGACGTCGTGCCGGCCACCGCCGACGGGTGGGAGCACCCGCCGTTCGCCGCCGAGCTGACCGGACAGGGCGAGAAGCGGTTGCTGTGGTCCCGCGGCACGCTGGACGACAAGGGCGCGGTCGTCGCCATCCTGGAGGCCGTCGAGTCCCTCCTCGCCGACGGGTTCACTCCCGAGAACGATGTGTACCTGTCCTTCGGCCACGACGAGGAGACCGTGGGATCCGGCGCGCGCGCCATCGTCGCCGCCCTCCGCGAGCGCGGCGTCCGCCCGGCGATCGTCGTCGACGAGGGCGGCGCGGTCATCGAGAAGGTGTTCCCCGGAGTCCGCAAACCGATCGCGGTCGTCGGTGTGAGCGAGAAGGGCATCACCACGGTCCGGCTCACCGTCGAACAGCAGGGCGGCCACGCGTCCACTCCCCCACGGATGACGGCGACCGTACGCCTGGCCAGGGCCATCACCCGGCTGAACGCGCACCCGTTCCCCGCCCGATTGACCGAGACGAATCTGCGGATGGTGGAGACACTCGGCGGGCACGCGAGCGGCCCGTTGCGGTTCGTGTTCGCCCGGGCCCGGATGCTCCAGCCCGTGCTCCGGGCGGTGTTCGCCCGGTTGGGCGACGAGACCCGCGCCATCGTGCGCACCACCACCGCCGTCACGCAACTGAGCGGCAGCCTGGCGGCGAACGCGCTGCCGGAGACCGCGGAGGCGGTCGTCAACGTCCGCATCGCCGTCGGCTCGAGCGTTGCGGAGACCCTCGACCACCTGCGACGCGCCGTCCATGACCCGCTGGTGCGGATCGAGGCCGTCGACGCCAACGAGCCGTCGCCGGTCTCGCCGACCTCCGGACCGCAGTGGGAGCGCGTCGCCGCCGCCATCGGTGCGGTTCACCCGGACGCCGTCGTGACCCCGTACATCATGTTGGGCGCCAGCGACGGTCGGCACTTCACGACCATCAGCGACGCTGTCTACCGTTTCACCCCGTTCGAGATGAGCTCGGAGGAACGCGGCACCCTGCACGCCAAGAACGAACGCATCCGCGTCACCACCTGGCTGCGCGGAATCCGGTTCTACGAGATGCTGCTGCGCTCGCTCTGATCAGCGGCGGCGACGATCAGGCGGCCCCGCCGAGGTCGGGCAGCTGGATCGCCCGACTGTTCGGCGGCAGCTGCCTGGCGCGCTCCAGGCCCGGCACGAGCTCGTTCAGCCACGCCCGGTAACCGTCGGCATTGAGGTGCAGCCGGTCGTCGGTGTACGCCGGGTTCAGCTCGCCGTCCTCCAGCGCCATCGCCGGCCACAGGTCGAGCCAGGCCGCATGGACGGTCGGGGCGAACTGCCAGAGATGGCGGTTGATGTCGCGGATCTGATCGGCGAACTCGTGGCCGCGCGGCATCACCGACTGCACCAGGATGCGCGCCTCGGGAAGCTCCTTGCGCAGCGTGACCAGGATGGTCTCCACATTGCGCACCACATGTTCGGCCGACCTCCGCCAGGCGAGATCGTTGGTGCCGATCAACAGCGCGACCGTGGCCGGTCGCGTCTCGATCACCGCGTCGAGCCGTGCGACGACGTCGTCCGTGGTGTCGCCTGCGACGCCGAAGTTGCGGACGTCCTCGCCGGGCAGCCAGGCTTCCCAGTCGCCGCCCTGCGTCAGACTGTCGCCCACCAGGGCGAGCGTCCCGTGTTCCGATCCCCAGCCGTCGCTCATCCCCCCATCCTCCCTCAGTTGAGGGAGCGCCGGAAGGGAGGCACAGGTGACTCTAAAGCAGCGACTTCGTGTGCCACACCGTTTTGGTCTCGGTGAAGAACGCGATGCGATCGAGCGATGGTGCAGCGGCGTCCGGCCCGTTCTCGGGTGCGAGCACGCGCTTCAACGTGTCCGCGGCGGCGATCTGCAGGTCCACCCACTCCAGCGCGCCCGCCCCGACGAGGTCGAGCGCGTTCACGTCGGCGTGCGAGGCCAACCACGGCGCGATCTCGGCCGGCGAACCGGTGAGGATGTTGACCACTCCGCTGGGGACGTCGCTCGTCGCGAGCACCTCGCTCAGGCTGATCGCCGACAGCGGGAAGCGCTCGCTCGCCACCACCACGACCGTGTTGCCCGCGACGAGTGCGGGCGCGATCGCGCTGACGAAGCCGAGGAGGCTGGAATCCTGCGGTGCGATGATCGCGACCACGCCGGTCGGCTCGGGCACCGAGATGTTGAAATACGGGCCGGCGACGGGGTTGGCGTTGCCGGCGACCTGGGCGAACTTGTCCGCCCAGCCCGCGTACCAGACCCAGCGATCGATCGCCTCGTCGACCTGCGCACCGGCGGCGGCGACAGAGGCGCCCTCCGCCTTCTGGATTTCATCGACGAACTGCGCCCTGCGGCCCTCCATGAGCTCCGCGATGCGGTAAAGCACCTGACCGCGGTTGTAGGCGGTCGCGCCGGCCCAGCCGGAGAGCGCGGCGCGCGCGGCCACGACGGCGTCGCGAGCGTCTTTGCGGGAGGCCTTCGCGGCGTTCGCCAGGAACGCGCCCTTCGACGACACGACCTCGTAGCTGCGGCCGGACTCGGAGCGGGGGAACTTCCCGCCGATGTAGAGCTTGTAGGTCTTCGGCACGGCCAGTCGGCTCATTTCGTGACTCCCTTGCGGGTGGAGGGGCGGGTGGAGGTGCGCGCGGCGGAGGGACGCGCCGCCGTGACCGCCGGCAGCGACCGCCCGGGGATCAAGTAGGCGCCGAGGCCGTGGCGGCCGCCCTCGCGGCCGTAGCCCGACTCCTTGTAACCGCCGAACGGGCTCGCCGGGTCGAAGCGGTTGAAGGTGTTGGCCCAGACCACGCCGGCGCGCAGCTTGTCGGCGACGGCGAGGATCCGGCTGCCCTTGTCGGTCCAGATGCCCGCCGAGAGGCCGTAGGGCGTGTTGTTCGCCTTGGAGATCGCCTCCGCGGGCGTCCGGAAGGTCAGCACGGAGAGCACCGGGCCGAAGATCTCCTCGCGCGCGATGCGGTGGCTGGTCGACACGTTGTCGAAGATCGTCGGCGCGAACCAGAAGCCGTTCTCGGGGATCGCGCACTCGGCGGTCCATCGGTCGGCACCCTCCGCCTCACCGATGTCGGAGAGCTCGCGGATGCGCTGCAGCTGCTCAGCACTGTTGATCGCGCCGATGTCGGTGTTCTTGTCGAGCGGATCGCCGAGGCGGAGCGTCGAGAGCCGGCGCTTCAGGCGGTCCACGACCTCGTCGTGGATGCTCTCCTGCACCAGCAGCCGGCTGCCTGCGCAGCACACGTGGCCCTGGTTGAAGAAGATGCCGTTGACGATGCCCTCGATGGCCTGGTCGATCGGTGCGTCGTCGAAGACGATGTTCGCGGCCTTGCCGCCGAGCTCGAGCGTGAGCTTCTTGTCGGTGCCGGCCACCGAGCGCGCGATCTCGCGGCCCACGACGGTCGAGCCGGTGAAGGCGACCTTGTTCACGTCCGGGTGGGCGACCAGGTCGCGCCCGGTCTCCCCCGCTCCCGTGACGATGTTCACCACGCCGGCCGGCAGGTCGGCCTGCTGCACGATCTCCGCGAACAGCAGCGCCGTCAGCGGCGTGGTCTCGGCCGGCTTGAGGACGACCGTGTTGCCCGCCGCGAGGGCGGGGGCGATCTTCCACGCCAGCATGAGCAGCGGGAAGTTCCACGGGATGACCTGCGCGGCGACGCCGAGCGCACGCGGCGCGGGGCCGAGGCCGGCGTGCTCCAGTTTGTCGGCCCAGCCCGCGTAATAGAAGAACCACGCGGCCACGAGCGGAACGTCGACGTCGCGACTCTCCTTGATCGGCTTGCCGTTGTCCAGGCTCTCGGCCACGGCGAGCTCGCGGGCGCGCTCCTGGATGATCCGCGCGATACGGAACAGGTACTTGCCGCGGTCGCTGCCGCTCATGCGCGACCAGACCCGGTCGTAGGCGCGGCGAGCGGAGGCGACGGCCCGATCGACGTCGGCGGAGTCGGCGGTCGCGATGGTCGCGATGCGCTCCTCGGTCGCCGGGGAGATGGTCTGGAACGGCGTACCGTGCCCGTCGACGAACTCGCCGTCGATGAAGAGGCCGTACTGGTCGCGCAGGTTGAGGATCGCGCGCGACTCGGGGGCCGGTGCGTACTCGAGGAAACTCATGTCGTTGTCGTCCGTCTCAGTCGATCGTCACGTAGTCGGCGCCGGAGTAGTGGCCGCTGCGCAGCTTCTGGCGCTGCAGCAGCACATCGTTCAGGAGGCTGGAGGCGCCGAACCGGAACAGGTGCGGCTGCAGCCAGTGCTCGCCGACCGTCTCTGCGACGGTGACGAGGTACTTGATGGCG
Source organism: uncultured Leifsonia sp. (assembly GCF_945957465.1). GTDB lineage: Bacteria > Actinomycetota > Actinomycetes > Actinomycetales > Microbacteriaceae > Leifsonia. Next base: position 61 of record NZ_CAMFLC010000034.1, on the reverse strand, counting down.
TCCTTGGAGGAGCGGATGCCGCCGGCGGGCTTCACGCCGATCTCCTCGCCGGTGAGCCGGT
>NZ_CAMFLC010000033.1 GCF_945957465.1 uncultured Leifsonia sp. | reverse complement strand
CCGAGCCACTCAGGCCGCGATCGACTCCGCACCTCTCACCACCCCGACGGTCTCGATCGCCGCCTGCACGGCGCCGACCTCCTGGTAGCTGAGAACCGCGAGCCCGGAGAGCTGGCCCGCGACCAGCCGCCGGATCGCCGGTCGCAGCGCCGGTGCGCACACCAGCACGGCCGACACGTTGGCTTCGTCGAGCTGGGCCGCGGTCTGCCGGATCGATGTCAGCACGGCCTCCAGCCGCAGCGGGTCCATCACGATCTGCATGCCGCCCTCGGCCGGCCGCAGGCCCTCCAGCATCGACTGCTCCAGCCCCGGATCGATCATGATCACACGCAGCGTGCCGCCGTCGACGTGCGGTGCCACGACCGCCGGGCCCAGCGCCGCCCGCGCGGCCTCGATCAGCCCCTCGGGGTCGTTCGACAGCTTCGCCCGCAGCGCCAGCGCCTCCAGGATGCGCGGGAGGTCGTTGATCGGCACCTGCTCGGCGAGGAGTCCCTGCAGAACGCGCTGCACCTCGGCCAGCGACAGCAGGTTCGGCACGAGTTCCTCGACCGCCGGGGCGTTGACCTGCTTGACGGCCTCCGTGAGCTGTCGCACGTCCTCGCGGGTCAGCAGACGTGCGGCGTTCGAGGTGATGATCGACGACAGGTGGGTGATGAGCACGGACACCCGGTCGATCACCGTCGCGCCGCCCAGCTCGGCGCTGTGCCGCATCTCCGACGGGATCCACTTGGCGGGCAGGCCGAACACCGGTTCCACGGTCGGCGTGCCGGGGAGCGTGTCGAGCGCATCGCCGAGCGCGAGCACGCGGCCGCCCGGCGCCTGTCCGCGGCCGGCCTCCACCCCGGCGATCTTGATCACGTACGTGGAGGGCGGCAGCTCCGCGCTGTCGCGGGTGCGCACCGGTGGCACGATCAGGCCCAGCTCGAGCGCGATCTTGCGGCGCAGCGCGCGCACGCGGGCGAGCAGGTCGTCGGAGGCGCCGCTCACGATGTCGACCAGGTCGGGGGCGAGGGTGATCTCCAGCGCGTGCACCCGCATCTGGTCGATGAGGTCCTCCGTCGTCTCCGACTTGCCCGCGTTCTGCACCGCCGCCTGCGCCGCCTTCGCCTTCTTCTCGGCGGCCTGCGTGGTCTTGATCCGCTGCGCGGCGAGCACGAGTACACCGCCGACGAGCACGAACGGGATGGGCGGCATCCCGGGGATGAGCGCCATGACGATGGCCGCGCAGCCGGCGATGGTGAGGGCGTTGCGCGACTGGCCGAGCTGATTGCTCGCGGTGGTGCCGATCTCCGTCTCGGCGTTGGAGCGGGTCACGATCATGCCGGTGGACACCGCCATGAGCAGAGCGGGGATCTGCGTGACCAGCCCGTCGCCGATCGTCAACAGCGTGTAGGAGTTGACGGCGTCGCCGAGCTGCATGCCGCGCTGGATCATGCCGATCGCGATGCCGCCGACCACGTTGATGACGATGATCAGGATGCCGGCGATCGCGTCGCCCTTCACGAACTTGCTGGCGCCGTCCATCGCGCCGTAGAAGTCGGCCTCCGCCGACACTTCAGCGCGCCGGGCCCGCGCCTGCTCCTCGGTGATGAGGCCCGCGTTGAGGTCGGCGTCGATGGCCATCTGCTTGCCCGGCATGGCGTCGAGTGTGAAGCGGGCGCCGACCTCGGCGACACGCTCGGCACCCTTGGTCACCACGATGAACTGGATGACGATGAGGATCAGGAAGACGACGGCACCGATGATGATCGACCCGCCGACGGCGACGTGCCCGAACGCCTGGATGACCTGGCCGGCGTAGCCGTCGCCGAGCACGAGCCGGGTCGAGGCCACGTTCAGGCCGAGCCGGAAGAGCGTGGCCACCAACAGCAGCGACGGGAACACCGAGAAGTCGAGCGGCTTCCTCACGAACATGGTGGTGAGCAGGATCACCAGCGCCAGCATGATGTTGACGATGATCAGGGTGTCGAGGAGCCAGGCCGGCACCGGCACCACGAGCAGCATGATGATGCCGACGACACCGATCGGCACCGCGACCTTGCTCGCTGTGGACTTCATCGGAGACCTCCTGCCGGTGCGGGTGAGGGTGCGGGGGCCGCGGCGCCGAGGGGCACGTCGTGGCCCTCATCGCGGGCTTTTCCGGGCGCTTGGGCGCCCTTCGCCGAGAGGAACTGGGCGGGTACGGCTGTCGGGGTCCGCATGGTGTGGACGCCGGCAGCGGCCCCGCGCGCCTTGAGCGCCATGACGAACGCCAGCACCTGTGCGACGGCGTTGTAGAGCCCCACGGGGATCTCGTCGCCGAGCCGGCAGCTCGCGTGCAGGGCACGGGCGAGCGGGATGTCCTTGACCACCGGCACCCGCGCCTCCTCGGCCTTCTCGCGGATGCGCAACGCGATCGCGCCCGCACCCTTCGCGACCACGCGCGGCGCCGACTTGCCCGGCTCGTAGACGATGGCGACCGCGATGTGCGTCGGGTTCACCAGCACCACGTCCGACTGCCCGATCGCCGCGATCATGCGGTTGCGGCTCATCGCCAGCTGGCGGGAGCGCCGCTGCGACCGGATCAGCGGATCGCCGTCGGAGTTCTTGTGCTCATCGCGCACCTCGCGCTTGGTCATGCGGGTGTGCTTGCGGTTGCGGCGCATGACGACGAGCACGTCGAGGCCGGCGAGCACCAGCCCGGCGCCGACGGCCGCCTGCAGCAGCCCGGCCGCACCCCCTCCGGCCGCCGAGAGCAGGGCGGAGACGGGCATCATGCCGGAGGTCAGCAGTACCGGCATCAGCCCCTGGACGACCAGGAACAGGCCGATGCCCACCACCGCCGACTTGAGCAGGGTCTTGGCACCCTCCCAGAGCGCGCGCATCCCGAACACGCGCGCGACGCCGCTGACGATGTTGAACTGCTCGAACTTCGGCGCCGGCCGCTTGAAGTGGATGCCGCCCTGCGCGGCTGCGGCGCCGATGATCGCGATCGCGCCGACGGCGAGCAGCGGCCCGATGGTCGCCATGATGCTGCCGAGCCCGTCACCGAGCGCGGCGAGCGCCTTCGCCGGGTCGGGGCTCTCGATCACCGAGCGCACGCTGAAGAGCTGGTCGACCGCGGCGTCGCTGCCCTTCTGGAGCGTCAGCGGCAGCATGACGGCGGCGGCGCCGACGCCGACCCAGGCGGTGAGGTCGGTGGACTTGGCGAGGCGACCCTTCGAGCGGGCCTCCTTCATCCGCTTCTCGGTCGCCTGCTCGGTGCGTTCCTGCGCGTCGCTCACCTGGCCACCCCCAGCATGGTCTTCACCGCGGTGTCGGTCAGCGACCCCACCACGCCGGGGAGGGCGACGAACACGATCGCCGACAGCACGACGGTGAGCATGATCTTGAGCGGGAAGCCCAGGGCGAACGCGTTGAGTGCCGGTGCGACGCGGGTGAGGAGGCCGAGCGCCATGTCGGCCATGAACAGCACGACGATGAGCGGCCCGGCGATCTGGAGCGCGGAGAGGAACATCTGGGTGACCCCGGTGACCATGGCCTTCGCCGGGTCGGCCATCGACATCCCGGCCGCGAGCGGCACCGCGTCGAACGTGCGCACCAGCCCGCCGATGATCAGCTGGTAGCCGCCGGAGGCGAACAGCAGCGCCAGCGCGGTCAGCTGGAACATCCGCGTGAACTGCGCGCCGTTGATCATCGACTGCGGATCGAAGGCCTGGGCGAGCTGGAAGCCGCCGAACAGGTCGACCAGGCTGCCCGCCGACTGGATCGCGGCGAACACCACGAACACGAGGAACCCCAGGGTGGCGCCGACGGCGAGCTCACGCACCATGTCGAGCAGGAACGCGCCGAGGTCGCCGGAGTGGTACCCCGCGCCGGCCCGCGGCGCGACCGCGATCGCGAGCCCGATCGCGAGCATCCCCTTCACCTGGGCGGGGAACCCGTTGTACGAGAAGGGCGGCGCGATCACCAGGAAGGCGACCATCCGCAGCGACGCCAGCGCGACCGCCTCGATCGCCGAGAGATCGATCGGGATGGACATCAGCCGCCCCCGAGGAGGGTCGGGATCTTCTCGAACAGCACGTGAGTGAACGTGATCAGCTCCGAGATCATCCACTGCCCGCAGATGATCAGTGCGATCGCGACGGCCGCCGCCTTCGGCACGAACGAGAGCGTGACCTCCTGGATCTGGGTGATCGACTGGATGAGCGAGATCGCGAAACCGACCACCAGCGCCGTGACCACGATCGGCGCGGCCAGCTTCGCCGTGATGAGGAGGCCCTGCATCGCGACGTCCAGGACCGCGTTCGCGTTCATCCGCCACCCCGATAGCTCGTGATCAGGCTCGTGATGATGAGTCCCCAGCCGTCGACGAGCACGAACAGCAGGATCTTGAACGGCAGCGAGATCATCACCGGCGGGAGCATCATCATGCCCATCGACATCAGCGCAGCGGAGACGACCATGTCGATCACCAGGAACGGCACGAAGATCACGAAGCCGATGATGAAGGCCGCCCGCAGCTCTGAGATCATGAACGCGGGGATGAGGGTGAGCATCGGGACGGAGGCCGCCGAGTCGGGGTTCGGCCGGCCGGCCGCCCGCGTCATCAGGGCGATGTCCTCCTCGCGCGTGTGCGACGACATGAAGTGCCGCAGCGGGGCTTCGGCTGCGTGCACGGCCGCCGTGAAGTCGATGTGCCCGGCGAGGTAGGGCTGCACCGAAGTGGTGTTGATGTCGACCAGCACCGGGCTCATGATGAACAGGCTCAGGAAGAGGGCGAGGCCCGCGAGCACCTGGTTGGGCGGGATCGACGGCAGCGCGAGCGCGTTCCGGGTGATCGCCAGCACGACGAAGATCTTCGTGAACGACGACATCATCAGCAGCAGTGCCGGCGCGACCGAGAGCACCGTGATGCCGACGAGGGTGAGGATGGCGGTGCTCGGGGTGCCGTTGGGCCCGTTGATGTCGAGGGTGATGCCGCCGGTGCCTCCGGCGCCTCCCGGCCCGGCAGGACCGGACGGCGTCGGGACGGGTGTCGGGACAGCGTGCGCGGCCGTCGCGGAGAGCAGCACGAACGCGGCGACGGTGAGGGCGACCAGCACGAGGGCGACCGCGAGGCGCGGCCAGAGCCGGGAGGCCGCCCCGGCCCGGAGGGGTGCGCGCAGCAGGGCGCGCGTCTCCGTCACCTCTTCTGCCGCACCGCCGAACTCGCCTGCCGCCAGGTCGCGGGTGACAGGATCGAGCCTTTGAGTGCCTCGTCGAAGAGCGAGGCGCGTCCCTGCGCCGTGAGGAAGTCGGCATCCTGCCTGGTGTCCGTGGAACCCGCGGCGGCTGCGGCCGTGGCGGGGAGGTCTTTGGCGAACGTCTTGCGCACCGGCACGAGCGGAGTGATCTCCGCGTCCGCCTCCTGCGGACGTTCGCCGGAGTGCAGCACGCTCACCTGTCGTTCGGTCACGCCGAGCACGAACCGGTTGCCGTCCACATCCACGACGACGACCGACGCCTTCGGCCCGACCCCCTGGCGTCCGACCACCGACACGGCGTTGCCGCGACGGGCTCGTCCGCCGCGCGCTCCGCGCCCCCGCGTGATGCGGCGCTGCACGAACCACAGCAGCCCGACGATCACGCCGAGGACGACGAGCACCCGGAGGGCGACGAACAGGGTATCCACGGATCGCACTATCGGCCGGGCGGAGCGGCCCGTTAGGCGGGTGTGGCAGGGTGGAGCCGTGGAGGGCGCGGAGATCGAGTTGGCGTACATCCCGCCCGGAGCGGTGCAGCTGCACGACGCGCGGCTCAAGCACCGGTGGACGGTGGAGCTGGAGTCGTTCGAGATCGGTGTCTTCGCGGTCACCGAGGAGCAGGTCGCCGAGCTGATCGGCGAGCCGGCCTCGCATCCACGGAGACCGGCGACCGGCATCAGCTGGCTGCGCGCCGTCCGGTTCTGCAACGCCGCGTCGGAATGGGAGGGCCTCGACCCGGCCTACTCGTTCGACGGCGAAGACGTGACCTGGCACGTGGACGCCGACGGCTACCGTCTGCCGACCGAGGCCGAGTGGGAGTACGCCTGCCGGGCCGGCTCGACCGGTCCGCACTACGGCCCGCTGGCCGAGGTCGCCTGGACCAGCGCCGACGGGCTCTCGGCCCCGCATGACATCGGCGGCAAGCTGCCGAACCTGCACGGGCTGTTCGACACGCTCGGCAACGTGTGGGAGTGGTGCTGGGACCACCTCGACCCGGCGCGCTACGACGACTACCGGGTGTTCCGCGGCGGAGGCTACGCCGACGACGCGTGGAGCGTGCGGGCCTCCGTGCGCCGGGGCGGCTCGCCGCGTACGCAGCACGAGGATCTCGGGTTCCGCGTCGCCCGCGGCGGTTTCGACGCCGAGGGCGCAGCGCAGGGGTGGTCGGCGGAGGCCGACGCCGAGCGCGCGGCTCTCGTCGCGCCCCTCCCGCCCGGCTGGACCCCGCGCCGCTGACCGGCGCGGCCTCGTCCCCATCCGCCCTCGGTGCCCGAGGGGCCGCCGAAGGGCGCCCAAACGCCCCTATTCCGCGGTTTTAGGGGCCCTTACGCGCCCCTCGGCACGGTCAGTCGAGGTCTTCGGCGGCGTCGAGGATCTTGGTGATCCGCACGGCGTAGTCCTGGTCGACGACCACGATCTCGCCGTGCGCGATCAGGCGCCCGTTGAGCAGTACGTCGGCGGGCGACCCGGCCGAGCGGTCGAGTTCGATCACCGCGCCCGGCTCCATGGCGAGAACGTCGCGCACGGCCATCCTGGTGCGGCCGATCTCGACCGTGAGCGCCATCTCCACGTTGCTGATGCGCGCGAGCTTGCCCGCGATCGCTCCGGAGGCCGCACGCTCGGGAACGCCCGCCCGCCCGCGGACGGCGAACCAGCCCGCTAGGCCGCCCGGCCCGCTCAGCTCGAAGACCGTCGTCGCGCCGTCCGCGAACAGCTCCGCTGCGTCCTCCACCCGCGCGTCGTCGAGCACGCCGGGGCCGAAGGTGTCGCTCGCCGCCTCCAGAGCCGGCTGCAGCACGTCCTGCAGGGCGACGACCGGCGCCCCGTCTGCGCCCTCGTCGACGAGCGCTGGAGCCTCCAGCAGCACGACGCCGAGGTCGATGGACGCCGCGCCGACGAAGGTGGCGACCACCGCGTTCGCCGTCTGGCCGGAGAAGCCGCCGGCGGTGTGCAGCACCGCGGTGAGCGGCGCGCCGGTCGGCAGCACGCCGGCCAGCGCCTGCGCGGCGGCCTGCGCCTGGGCGAGTGAGAGGGGGATGCCGGAGGCGATGGTCATGCTCATTGCGAGTCCTCTGTCTTGACGATGACGCACGCGAGCCGGGATCCGCTGGATCCCAGTGCCGCGCCGGCCACGGGGTGTCCCCCCACAGCGAGGTCGAACGGTCGGTGTTGCGGGTGCGGGAGGGGCAGGACGTCGCCGACGGCCAGGCCGAGCACCACGCTCGGCTTCACGACGGCGGGTGTGAGCCGCAGCGAGACGTCGACGGGAACGCGGGCGAGCTGGGCGTCCACGAGCTCGCGGGCGTTCTCGGTGCTCGACGTGGGGTTGGTCTCCCCCAGCTGCGGGAGGAGCACCGACGCCGGCAGCGCGAGCGTCGCCGGCGCGCTCGAGTCGCCGACCCGCAGCCGGAACCCGGCCACGATCATCAGCTCGGAGGTCGCCGCGGCCTGCGCGAACTGCGAGTTGTACTGGATGGCGTCCACCGAGATCGCGGTCGCCAGGATGCTCCCGAGCGAATAGCGCAGGTCTTCGAGCGCATCGTCCATGAGCTTGCGCACCAGGGCGTGCTCGATCTGCGTGAAGGTGCGCTCCTCGGCGACCGGTACGCCCGAACCGCCGAGCATCGCGTTCACCCACGAGAGCGCAGCCACGGTCGGGAACTGGATGACACCCTTCGGGGCGAGCCCCTCCAGCTCGCACAGCACCATCGCCGTCGTCGCCGGCAGCGAGGCCGCGTACTCGTCGTAGGTCTGCATGGCGACGCTGTCGCAGGTCACCTGGCTGAGCACGCGCACCTTGGCGGTGAGCTGGGTCGCCCACTGCCGGGCGAACGTCTCGAACGCCAGTTCCAGCACGCGCGAGTGTTCGCGCGCGAGCGTGGTCGGGCGCCGGAAGTCGTACACCGGCAGCTCGGGTGCGGGAGCCTGCAGGGTGGTCACGATGTCGACTATCGGCAGGTGATCGTCGGGTGTTAGGGATCGAGGGGGATCGCTCCGACGGGAGTCATTCCCACGTGACGCACTCGCCGGAGGCCGAAATGCCCAGGATCTTCGTGCTCGCACTGAAGTGTATGCCGGCGCTGTGAGGAAGGTCGACGATGATGGAGCGAAAGCCCGTAGCGTCGTGCCCGGTTGGCCCGATCTGACGAACCCGATGACCCTGGCCCTCCCAATAGGCACGCACCTTCGCACTCAAGACGTCAGGATCGAACTCGGACGACGGGGCCGCATTTTTCCAGACGTCGACGGAGTACTGGCCCGTGGTGGCCTTGTTGTCGCACGGACCCCAATCCCATGCGGCCCGTTGTTCAGCGTCGGCCGGATCGAAGACGCTGGGCGGGATTCCCGCATCCAACCATTCACCGCCGACGAGTTGGGCGACCTCATCGACACGGTGAACGGCCTCGTCGAGAAGCCGGGTCTTCGATTTGGTCGACAGGCCGTCGTACGGGGTGTTGACTCCAGGTTGAGGCAAGGGTCCTCCTAGATAAACGCACCCGGTAAGGGTGAAGGCGAGAGCCAGAGCGAGGGCAATGGCGGCCCGAACGCTGCGGGTACGTTTCATCGTCGGCCCTGTCTACCTAGCGCATCGGCCGATATCGGACGGGCGGAACGTTGGCCGTGGCGCCCTCGTTGATGAGCCCACTCTCGTCGAGAGCGGCGGCGGCTGTGTTGTGGAGAGCTTCGGTGCCTTCGCTGAAGTAGCCGTGGCCCTTGGTGGCATGCGGGAAAACCGGATTGCCCGTGTCAGAGCCGTAGCCCAGGGTTTCATGCCCATCGGTGGCCTGAAGCCCCGCCGCGATGTCGCCTTCCGACGAGTACACCTGAGCACCGTACCGATAGTCGCGAGGGTCGACCCGTCCCGACCCGAATCGGCCCCGATCAGCGACCACGTCTCGCGACGACTGGCTCGCGTAGACGTGCTCCATGCCGCCATCGACCTTCAGCTGCCTCCCTCTGGCGAAGCCGCCCTCCACACCTGCCGACGCAACGAGGACGACCGACTGAACCGCGTAAGTGAGTCCACTGACGGCATTGCCGACCACGGTCGTGCCGTACGAGTGGCCCACGACGGCGGTGAACGGGCGCGGATTGCCGCCGAGGATGCTGTCGGCCGCCCACTGTCCGTCCAGCTCCGCGGCCAGCCTGCGGCCACCGGCTTTCGCTTTGTCGCCGTGGAGCACGGAGTCCATTCCCGGCGGCTCGTAGCCGATCCACGCCACCACCATGTGCGGTAGTTCGTCGAGGCGCTTCTGTTCCTTGAAGAGATTGATGGCAGCAAAGGTCCAGTCCTTGAGGTGCCCGTCTTCGCCGAGTCCGCTGTCCATTCCGGGGACCATCCAGGTGACCTTCCCCGACTTCTCCGCACTCGTATCCCCGATCGCGACAGCGGCCAGCGGGGGTTCGTGGCGCAGGTTGTACGAGAGCAGCCCGCGCGGCGGCTTCTTCGACTTCGCCAGCCTCTCGAAGTCAGCCGCGGAACCATCCCGTAGCTTCTCCACCCCGAGCGCCGCGAGGATGTCTTTCAGCGTCTTGCCCCGCGCGGAGCCCTGGCTGATCGTCGGGTCGTTCAGGTCGCGCGCGAGTTGCAGCGCGTTCGCGTGGATGCGGGTGTCGGTGTCGAGCCCGGGCAGGTTGCCGATGACGCCCGGCGCGAAGTCGCAGCAGCGTTCGCGGGCTTCTGGCGCCAGCTTCTTCCACCAGGCCGCCACCTTTTCCGGTGGGGGCGGGTTGTCCCAGAATCGTTGTGCCAGCGTCGCGTCGGCGGCGAGAAGGCCTGCCAGGGTCTCCGGTTTGAGCAGAGTCAGCATGTCTAGCAGGGCGGAGGCCGTGTCGGTGGACGGCGGCAGCTGGGCGAACTCGCTGACCGTGGCGACGAAATCCTCCAGCTGGGAAGGCGCGAGCGCAGTCATCGCACCGTAGAGCGTCGCTTGCAGGGAGGTGACGAGAACATCTTGTTCGGTCTCGTATCGCTCCTTGGCCGTGCGCGCCTGCCGCTTGGCCTGCTCCAGCCGCTCCTGCGCGTCCTGGAGTTGCGATCGTGCGGTGCGAAGCTCATCGTCGGCGGCCTCGGCCCTTCTGCGGGCTGCTACCACTTGGGCCGTCGGGGGCGCCGCCGTCCCCGCTGGGGGTGGTGTGGTCGCGTACTGTCGCTGGGCATTCTGGAGCCCGGCCAGTGTCGCGAGCAGAGCGGCGTGTTCGGCGTTCAACAGCCCGAGGGTGGCCTCGGCCCTCTCGATGTCCTCCAATGCGTGCCTGGCGTCGTCCAGGGCCGCATCGGCCGCATTCTGCTGGACCCACAGCGCCACCGCCCACTTCAGCGCCGCCTCGCGCGCCTCCAAGAAGCGCGCCGTGGCGTCGCGGCACGACCGGCTCACCGTCCGCAGGCGCTCCCCGAACGCCGCGGCCGCGTACCCCGACCAGTGCGGCTCGCCGACCTGCTCGAGCACGTCATCCAGCCGTTCGGCTCGCCACCACATCCTCTCCGCGGTCGTGTCGAGCTCCTTGGCCTGCCGGTTCACCGTCTCCGGGTCTCCTGGCGTCGGGTCGCTCTCGAGACCGACAGGAGACCAATCCGTGGTGTCAGAACGCACGAGGGGCACCGAACGAGAAACCCTGAGCGCTCTCCGCGTCACGTCGCTCATAGACGTCGGCTGCCGACACGAGCGCCTCCCTCAACGAGATGACGCTCTCGGACACAGCGCGCAGCGCAGGACTCCAGTAGCCGTCGAACTCGTCGAACGCACCGATCGCACGGGCGGCGCCGAGACGGCCCGGAGCCACCGGGGATCCCGACCGTTCGGCGTTCACCTCACCCAAGTGCTGAGCGCTCCGTCGGAGCTGATCGGTGTCGACGTGGACCTTCTGACTCACTGCGCCGCCTCTCTCGTGTAACGGAGCGTGCAAACAGCATAGAATAGAAATATCGCATGTATATTCCGCGCGTTACACTGCAGGCGTGGAGACCTCGAACAGCCCCAGCGAATGCGACAGCCTGATGGCGCTGGCCGCGAACACCGCCCGACTCGTCGAGCTCCTGGAGAGCCGTAAGGCCAGGTCGGGCGGGCGCGGCGCCCGGTCGGCAGAAGCGCGGGCTCGGGCCGACCACGCGATCGAAAGCGCTCGTTCCGTCGCGACGGAGTACCTGCACGCGCTCGGCGACGGCGACACGATGGACGCGAACAGGCTCGGCCGGATCAACCCTGATCTCCCGGCCAACGAGTTCCTCCGCCACGAGGTGTACACGAGGGCAGATCACCTCACCGATCCGTGCATCCTCTGGGGTGAGATCGTTCCACGCGACAGATCCGACACCGAGGTGCGATTCCACGTGACCTACGATCTCGCGGGCGAGACGGCCCGCGACACCATCACCCTGGTCCGCAGCCACGACGACTGGTGGGTCTCCGACGGACTCACCTATCGGCTGCCGCGAAGCGACCCATACGCCTCGTTCGCCGCCGAGGATCGGTTCTCGCTCGGGGGCGCCAGGAATCCCGTCGATCGCTTCGGCGCGTATTCGGCCTACGCCGGCGTATACACACTCGCGCCGCCGAACGCGTTCTACGACATCGACGGCGACGTCACCGTCGTCCTCAACCACAACAGCCCGGTCATAGCCGATGGCGCGTTCACGATGGTCCCGAACTCGAGCTACGTCAGCCAGGTTCAGCACGCCGTCGACCAGGCGTTCTCGGAGGCCACGAGTTGTGGAACCCTTGAAGCGCTCCGGGAGGCCGGGATGCGCAGCGGCATCGGCCGCTCAACCCTCCTGCCGTCGGAAGCGGTCGTCGTATCGATGACGGTGCTGGACGTGCCCACCGTCTCAGTGAGGCCGCGGGAACGCCGCCCCTTCGCCGTCTCGGAGGGCCGGGCCCTCGTCACGGCCGGCGGCTTGAACGGCCGCGGCGAGCCCGTCACCGAGAACGTCACCGGCACGTTCCGCTATCACCTCGACACGACGATCGCCGGCGACGAGGTCATCATCCGAATCACGGACTAGCGTCGGGGGCGGCCGGGTGGCGGCCGGTCGGCAACGGCCGCCACCCGCGTCGTTCCGGAGATCCGCCTCCAGCCTCCGACGCGCCCGGTCCCCCTAACGGCCGACCGGCAGGCGCCGATAGTGCCCCTGTGACGGCTCACCCGGAGCCGAGACCAGGATTCGCGCCCATGATCGTCGTCACCCGATTGAACGACAGCCAGTTTGCGGTCAACCCCGACCTCATCGAGCGCATCCACGCGAGTCCCGACACGACCCTCGTGATGGTGGACGGAGCCAAGTTCATCGTCACCGAGTCGATGGCCGAGGTCATCGAGAAGATCGCGGCCTACCGGGCCAGGGTGATCGCGCTCGCGCACGACCTCCCGGCCTCCGGCCCCCGACCCGTCCCCGCGCCTGTTCCCGACCAGGCGATCGCCCCCGTTCCGTTGCGGGCCAGGAAGAAGTAACGAGGAGTCACACCATGGATCCGGCAACGATCATCGGGATCGTCATCGCCTTCGCCTCCGTCGTGGCGATGGTCACGATCGAAGGTGCCCACCTGACCTCGTTGGTGCTGCCCGCGCCGATGATCCTGGTGTTCGGCGCGACCATCTCCGTCGGCATCGCTTCCGGGACGCTGAAGGACTTCTTCACCGCGATGAAGGCGCTGCCCCGGGCGTTCCGCGGCAAGGTCGAGCCCCCGTCGAAGGTCATCGACCAGGTCGTCGGGCTCGCCGAGAAGGCTCGAGCCAACGGCCTCCTCGCCATGGAGCAGGAGGCCGACAGCGTCGACGACCCGTTCCTCAAGCGCGCCCTGCAGAACATCGCCGACGGCACCGACGGCGACGAACTGCGGATCCTGCTCGAGGACGAGATCGCGACGCGCTCGAAGTCCGACCGCGTCGCCGCCAAGTTCTTCTCCACGCTGGGCGGCTACGCCCCCACGATCGGCATCATCGGCACGGTCGTGTCGCTCACCCACGTGCTCGAGAACCTCTCCAAGCCGGCCGAGCTCGGCCCGATGATCGCGAGCGCCTTCGTCGCGACCCTGTGGGGTCTCCTCTCCGCGAACTTCCTCTGGCTGCCGATCGGCAACCGCCTGCGCCGGCTGTCCGACCTCGATGTCGACCGCATGACACTGCTGATGGAGGGCGTCCTGGCCGTGCAGGCCGGCAGCCAGCCGCGCCTCCTCGGCGAGCGCCTGCGCGCCATGGTCCCCGGCGGCGGCTCCGCCAAGCCGGCCAAGGGCCCGAAGGCCGTCCCCGCCCCGGAGAAGGAAGCCGCCTGACGTGGCCGCCCGTCGACGCAAGCACGAGCCGGAGGAGGAGCACGAGAACGAAGAGCGCTGGATGGCCTCCTACATGGACATGGTCACCGTGCTCATGTGCATGTTCATCGTGCTGTTCGCCATGTCGACGGTGGACGCCAAGAAGTTCGAGGAGCTCAAGAACTCGCTCGCGACCGGTTTCGGCCAGGTGAAGACGCAGAAGGTCGACACGGCGACCGGTGTGGTCGTTCCTCCCGCGCACGTGAAGGACGACGGCAAGACCACCGACTTCGCGCTCGCGCAGCAGGAGGCGCAGAACCTCGAGAAGCTCAAGGACCGCATCCAGGCGAGCCTGACCCGCGACGGGCTCCAGGACGCCGTGCAGATGAAGATCGACGCCCGCGGCCTGACGATCGGGCTCGTCGGCAGCTCGACGTTCTTCGAGTCGAACAAGGCCGACCTGAGCGCCACCGCCGTGAAGGTGCTCGACGACATCGGCCCGGTTCTCGCGCCGGAGCAGTACCAGGTCTCGATCGAGGGTCACGCCGACTTCCGCCAGCCGGGCGCGCCCTACCCGACGAACTGGGAGCTCTCGGCGGGCCGCGCGACCAGCGTGCTGCGGCGGCTCGTGGAGGCCGACGGCTTCCCCGCCGAGCGCATCGCGGCGGTCTCCTACGGCTCGGCACGTCCGCTGGCGAACACCACCGCCAACACCGACCAGGACCTCGCCCTCAACCGGCGCGTGGACGTGGTGGTGCTGTCCAACCAGCCCGAGCGCATCCGCGCCCTCATCCCCCAGGCGCTGCAGGGCACGACGCCGGCGGCTCCGGCGGCCGCGGACACGGCCTCGAAGTAGGGGCAGCCATGGCGTACAATTTCTTGTACGTCAGAGGAGGGCGACATGAAGACGATGAGCTATTCGGAGTCGCGAGCTCACTACGCCGCGACGCTCGACGCCGTCCTCGATGACCGCGAGGAGGTCGTCATCACCCGGGCGGGTCGCGAACCTGTGGTCATCGTTGCGCTCGAGGACTACGAGGCGCTGCGCGAAACGGCCTACCTGTTGCGGAGTCCGGCGAACGCGCGCCGGCTGATCGAATCGATCGAGCGCCTCCACGCCGGCGGCGGATCCGAGCACGACCTCACCGAATGAGGCTCGTCTGGGATGAGAACGCCTGGGAGGACTACCTGTACTGGCAGAGCCAGGACAGGCGCGTGCTGAAGCGGATCAACCTCCTGCTGAAAGACATCGAGCGCAACGGCAACGAAGGAATCGGCAAGCCCGAGGCGCTCAAACACGGGTTCCAGGGATTCTGGTCGCGGCGGATCACCGACGAGCACCGACTCGTCTACCGCCTCGACGAGGGAGCCGTCCTCATCGCCCAGTGCCGATACCGCTACGAAGCGTGACGGCGCTCACTTCAACCGCGCCGGCCGCACCCGCACCGGGGCCAGCCAGGTCGCGACGATGACGGCCGTGATCGAGCCGGCGCACATGATCGCGGCGAGCACCACGACCTGGAACCGGCCGGCCTCCAGCGGCGAGACGCCGCCGAAGATGGCGCCGACGAACGCGCCGGGCAACGTCACGAGGCCGGTCGTCTTGGTCTGATCGACCGAGGGGATGAGCGCCGCGTAGACGGCGCCGCGCGCTTGCTCCAGCGTGGACTGCCGGGGAGTCGCGCCGAGCGCGAGCCAGCCCTCCACTTCGTCCCAGTGGTCGTCGACCGCTTCGGTGAACCGGCGGCCGGCGAGCGTCGCGATGCTCATCGAGTTGCCGATCACGATGCCGCCGATCGCGAGCGCGTATCGCGCGGTGAAGTCGATCGCGCCGGTCGCGAAGACGATGGTGAACGTGATGACGACTCCCGTCGCCATCCCGGCGGCCATCATCGCGCCGTGGTCGAGCGACCAGCCGATCCGGTGGGTCGCGGTCGCCGCGGCGACGCTGAACATCACGAGGAGGGCGAGCGCGACCCACACCGGGCTGGTGATGACCCCGGACAGCACCACACTGATGACGGCGAGCTGCGCGGCTCCGCGCAGGATGGCGAGCAGCGGCGCCCACCGGTGCGGCACCCGGTAGGCCCCCAGCACGGCCGTCGCCAGCAGGGCGAGGAGGGCGACCCCGAGCAGGGTGGGCGCGAGCTCGCGGACGATGGGCACCCACCGAGCCTACGCGGCCCCGCCGCTCGGGCGCCGAAGGGCGCCCGAACGCCCTCATTCGGGCGTTTCAGGGGCGTTTACGCGCCCCTCGGCGCCCCCTCATCACCGCTTGAGGTTGGTCAGCTCCTGCAACACCTCGTCGGAGGTGGTGATGATGCGGGCGTTGGCCTGGAAGCCGCGCTGCGCGACGATCAGGTTGGTGAACTCCTGCGAGAGGTCCACGTTCGACATCTCGAGGGAGCCGCTCTGGAGGGTGCCGAGTCCCGCCTCGCCCGGGCCGCCGAGCTCCGCTGCGCCCGAGTTGACCGTGGCGCGGTAGGTCGAGCCGCCCGCCTTCTCGAGACCGCCCGGGTTGACGAACGTGGCGAGCGCGATGCGGCCGACCGCCTGCTTGTCCCCGTTCGAGAAGAGCCCGATGATCGTGCCGTCCTTCGAGAGCGAGAACGACTGCAGGGTTCCGGAGGCGCTGCCGTTCTGGTTCTTGAACGCCACCGTCGTGATGCCCGCGTAGCCGGTGACCGTGGAGAGATCGACGGTGATTCCGCCGACGGCGAGGGTGCCGCCGGCCGTGAGCGTGCCCGTGTTGTCGAACGTGAGCGCACCGTTGGCGGTCGCGCCGTTCGCATCGGCGCCGGCGACGTTCCAGCCGGCCGCCGTCTTGGTGAACGTCAGCGTGAGCTTGCGGGAGGCGCCCGTGCCGTCGTAGACGTCGACGTCGCGCACCAGCTGGTCGCCCAGCACGGCATCCGACGGCAGGTTGCCGGTGATCGCTCCCGCCGTCGTGGCGGTCGCCGGCGTCACCGCATTGAGCGGGATCGTCACGTCGCCGAGGGCGCCGCCCTGCTGGATGACGCCGTTGACCGCGTTCCAGCCCTGCAGGATCGCCCCGCCGGGGCCGACCAGGCGACCCTGGGCGTCCGGGTCGAACGAGCCGGCGCGCGTGTAGACGGTCTCGCCGCCGACCTTGGTGACGAAGAAGCCGTCCCCGTTGATCATCATGTCGGTCGGGCGACCGGTGGCCTGCGCGGCGCCCTGGGTGAAGTTGGTCGAGATCCCGGCGACGAGCACGCCGAGGCCGATCTGGGCCGGGTTGGTGCCACCGGTCTGGGCGCCGGGACCGGTCGCGCCCTGCACCAGCTGCGAGAGCGTGTCCTGGAACTGGACGGCCGAGCCTTTGAAGGCGGTCGTGTTGACGTTGGCGATGTTGTTGCCGGTGACGTCGAGCATGGTCTGGTGCGAGCGGAGTCCGGAGATTCCGGAGTAGAGGGAACGGAGCATGATGCTGCCTTTCTGCGAGAAGTCAGGCGGTCGGGGTCGGGGTGACCACGCCGAGGATGGAGTCGAGGTTGATCTGCTGGTCGCCGACTGTGACGATCGGCACGGGGCCGGCGTACGAGACCGACGACGCCGTCCCGGTCTTCGTGTCGCCGCTCTTGTCGAGGTAGCTGACGGTGTGCCCGATCAGCGCCGCGGCCGAGGTGCGCATCTGCAGCGCGAAGCTCTCCTGGTTCGTGGAGTCCATGCTCGTGAGCTTCTCCATCATCGCCAGCTGCGTCGTCTGCGAGATCATCTGGTTGGTGTCCATCGGCGAGCTGGGGTCCTGGTTGCGCAGCTGCGTGACGAGCAACTGCATGAACGCCTCACTGTCGAGCGACTGTTTCGGGGTGCGCGTCGGCGCGGTGGTGTAGATGCCGCCGGTGGAGGCGGTGTCGGTTCCGGTGATGGGGTCGACGGCCACGGGGGCTCCTTTCGTGTCTCAGACGATGAGGTCGATCGAGTGGGTGGCCCCCTCTGCGGCGGGGCGAGGGAGGCGGTCGGAACCACGGTCGGCCGCGGTTCGGCCCGGAGTGGCGCGGTCGTCGCCCGCGGGACGGCCGTCGGCGGCGGGACGCCCGTCCCCGTGCTGTCCCCCGGCACGGCCGTCGGCCGCAGCCTGGTGCTGGGGCGACGGCTGGCTCTGGGATGACAGGTCGAGGGTGCCGGAGAGGCCGGTGCTGCCGAGGTCGCGGCGGAGGTCGGGCAGGATGGCGCGCAGCGCGTCGCGGCCCGCGTCGGTCGGGGCGAACAGCTCGACGCGCACGCCGTCGGCGCCGACGTGGGCACGGACGGTGACCGGGCCGAGGTTGTCGGGAGTGACGTGCACGGTCATCATGTGCTCGCCACGACCTGCTGCGGCGAGGGTGAACACCGGTCGCGCGAGCTGCGCGTCGAGGGTCGGCGGCTGCTGCGCGGGTGCGGAGGATGCGGTCCCGGCCGTGGCCACCGCCGGGACGGTGATCTGCGCGGGCGCGGCCGGGGCCGCCGCGGAGACTGCCGGGAGCGCGTCGCCGACGCTGGCCGGCCGGTTCTGCGGTCCGACCGCCGGGCCGGTGGCGGGCACGGGCCGGGAGGTCACCGGCTCTCCGGCCGCCGCGTTCGGCGCCACGGCCGCTTGAGCGGCTGCCGCCTCGTGCCGAGCAGCGCTGGTTCCACGCGGAGCCGGGGAGAGCGGGAGTGGGTCCACTGTCGTCGGCGCGGCCGTCGCGGAAGCTGTGTCAGGATCCGCCGATCCCGCAGGCGACCCCGACCGGTCCGCCGTTCCGGTCGCGAGCGGAGCCTGCTGCGGCGCGCGCGATGCCGCGGCGGGTTCGGATGGCGCGGGGCTGGACGCCCCGGGGTTCGACGGCGCCGTGGGCGCGCCGTCCGCGACCGACGCCGCGAGTCCGTCCTTCGTCCCCGGGGCTGCCAGGGCTGCAGTGGCGATCTCCGGCGTGGCGGGTGCGGTGCCGGGAGTCGCGACACCGTGTTCGCCACCGGCGGCGGACAGGGCGGTCGCCGCCCGAGCCGGCCCGGCGATCCCTGTCACAGCCGCCACCGGAGCAGCCTGCACAGCGGGCTCTGCGGCCGCCCCGACGAGCGGTGTCGCCGATGCCGCGACCGAGGATGCATCGACAGCGCTCGTGGTCGTCGGGACCACCGCGGCCGCGGTCGCGGCGAGCGGAGCCGCCGCCGAGTCCGCCGCCGACGATGCCTTCTCACCGGGAGCCGCGGCGGGTGCCTCGGCTCCTGCATCGGCGGCCTTGTCCTCCGAACGGGTGCTCGCCGCTGCGTGCCGCCGCCCCGGGGTGTGTTCGGGATGCGTCGGCGCCGTGCGCGAGGAGGGTGCCGGCTCGCGTCGACCCGCCGTGTCCGTGTGCGCGTCCGCCGCGCCGGCGAGGAACGCTCCGAACGCATCCGCTCCGGAGCGGCCGGAGCGCGCTCCTCCCCCGGTCGCTCCCGTGCTCTGCGGCGCAGCGGCGGGTGCCGTCACCGCTCCGGGCGTCACAGCGACCCTCCCTGCATCACGGAGGCGAGGAGCGACCGCAGCAGATCGGCCTGGGTCGTCGAGCTCGACGAGCCCGTCCCGGCCAGCCCGGCCAGACCCGACAGGCCGGACAGACCCGACAGGCCGGACAGACCCGACAGACCCGACAGGCCCGCAGCACCCGACAGACCCGCAGCACCCGACGAGCCCGACAGACTCGCGAGTGCCGACGCCAGCGCCGCCGACGACGTTCCGTTCACTGCGCTCGATGCCGCGCTCGCCTGCGGCACGATCCGCCGGATGGTCACGACGTCGGAGTCGTCCATCCAGTTGTTCACGAGGCTGACGTTCCGGCCTTCGCTGGGCGCGTGGATGACCTTGCCGTCTCCGGCGTAGATCACGATGTGCTCGCCGCCGTTGGTGACGATGAGGTCGCCGGGCTGCGCTTGGGCGAGCGACGGCACCTCCGTGCCCATCTTCGCCTGGCCGGAGACCAGCCGGGGCAGGTCGATGCCGAGGTCCTTGTAGACGCGCTGCACCAGGCCGGAGCAGTCGATGCCCGACGAGCTCGTCCCGCCGAAGACGTAGGGCACTCCGAGGTACTTCTTGGCATCGGCGACGACGTCGGCGCCGGTCACCCCGCCGGTCGTGCCCGCCGCGCCGGTGACGCCGGAGGTGCCGAGCGCGCCGGCGAGCGCGTCGGCGAAGTGCGTCGACGAGACGGCGCCGGCCGACGAGGCGGCTGAGCCGCCGGATCCTGTCGTGATGGAGTCGAGCTGGGCGATCGTCGCCTGGATCTGCGAGATCCGACCGATCGCGTCGGTGACCGTCATGCCTCGTGCCTTCCTTCGTCCTGACCGGACCTCCCGCGCTGCCATGCGCCCGTCGCGATCTCGTCGATGGCCGCCTGCTCGGCGCCGAGGTCGCCGGCGACGACCTCCGCGTGGTGCCTCGCCTCGAGCTTCTCCAGCCCGACGGCGCGCTTCTTGGCCTCGGTGAACGCCTGCTGTGCCTCGGCGGCCCCCGCCTCGGCCTGTTCGGCGTACGCGGCGAGGTCGGCGAGCATGCTCCGGCTGGAGGCCCGCGCGGCGGCGAGCGCGAACATCGTGCTCGCATCGGTCGCCTCGGCCGGCACTGCGTGCAGGGCGGCGATGGCGCGCACCTGGCGGTCCTGCACGTCGCGGCGCAGCGCGTTCGCCGCGGCGAGGTCGCTCGCGGCGTGGTCCTTCTCGATCTGCCGCAGCCGCAGCAGTCCGGCCAGTGGGAACGTCCGTGCCATCACACCACCCCTGTCCTGGCGGCGGGCATCGCCGCCACGAGCTCGTTCAGCCGCACCCAGCCGTCCGCGAACGCGGAGGGTTCGCCGATCCCCTGACGGAGGAACCGGTTGATCTCGTCTTCGTTGGCCACCGCGGCATCCACGCGCGGGTTCGTGCCCGGCTTGTATGCGCCGACGTCGAGCAGGTCCTGCGCCGCGACCTTGGCGGCGAGGATGCTGCGCAACGCCGTCGCGGCCGCGCGTTGCTCGGGAGTGGTGACCCGGGAGGCCAGCCGCGAGATCGAGCCGAGCACGTCGACCGACGGGAAGTGCCCGACGACGGACAGCCTCCGGTCGAGCACGACGTGACCGTCGAGGATGCTGCGCGCGGCGTCGGCGATGGGCTCGTTGTGGTCGTCGCCGTCGACGAGCACGGTGTAGAGGCCCGTGATCGACCCGGTCTCGCCGGTGCCCGCACGTTCGAGCAGCTGGGCGAGGAGCGAGAACGTCGAGGGCGGGTAGCCGCGGGTGGCGGGCGGTTCGCCCGCCGAGAGGCCGATCTCGCGCTGCGCCATGGCGACCCGGGTCAGCGAGTCCATCATCAGCACGACGTCCCGGCCCTGGTCGCGGAACGACTCGGCGATTCGGGTGGCGGCGAAGGCGGCACGGAGGCGCATGACCGCCGGCTCGTCGGAGGTGGCGACGACCACGACCGATCGCGCCAGGCCGGCCGGGCCGAGGTCGTCCTCGAGGAATTCGCGGACCTCGCGGCCCCGCTCCCCCACCAGTGCGATCACCGACACCGACGCGTCGGTCCCACGCGCGATCATCGAGAGCAGCGACGACTTGCCGACGCCCGACCCGGCGAACAGCCCGAGGCGCTGGCCGCGGCCCGCGGTGACGAGCGTGTCCAGCACGCGCACCCCGAGTCCGAGCGGCGAGTGGATCCGCGCGCGCCGCATCGCGTCCGGCGCGCGGTTGTCGAGGGCGACGAACCCGTCGGGTGCGATCGGTCCGCGGCCGTCGACCGGACGCCCGAGAGCGTCGATCACGCGGCCGAGCATCCCGTCGCCGGTCGGGACGAGCAGCGGGCTGCGCACGGCACGCACCGGTGCACCCGCGGCGATTCCGGTGAGCCGCCCGTACGGCATGACTTTCGCCCCGGTGGAGGTGGTGGCCACGACCTCGGCGTGCACCCCGTCCCGGTCGCCGATCACCACGAGGTCGCCGATGGCCGCGTGCACGCCCTCGACCTCGGCGCCGAGGCCGACGACCGCGGTCACCCGGCCGACGCGTTCCACCGCCGCGGCGTCCACGGCCGCGGCCCAGTTCGCGAGCGCGGCCGTCACGACAGCGCCTCCCTGGCCCGGTCGAGCGCGGTGCGGATGCGCGCGTCCAGCCAGCCGGTCGGGAGGCCGCCGATCGCGTCCCCCGGAGCGAGGGACGGATCGGGCACGGTCGTGATCCCGTCCAGTGGGACGACGCCCGCGCCGCCGCCCGGGCCCGCCTCGGCGAGCAGCGCCAGGTCCGCCGGGTTGAGGCGGATCACCGTGAGCTCCCCTGCGGGCGCCTCGGCGAACAGCCTCGCGACGGCCGCCCGGGCTGCGGCCAGCCGGTCGGCCAGCACCGCGCCGACCACCGCCTCGGCCAGTTCGAACGCCGCCGCGACCAGTGTGGCTTCGACGTCCGCGAGCACGGGCACGGTCGCTTCACGGAGCTCGTCGGCCGCCGTTCGCAGGGCACGCTCCAGTACCGCGCGCCGCTCGGCCGCCTCCTCCGCCTCCGCCGCTCGCTGCCGCCGGGCGTCGGCCGACCAGGCCTCCTGCTCGGCCGCTGCCGTGCGCCGCCCGTCGGCGTACCCCGCTGCGAACCCGCGCGCGCGCGCGGCGTCCGCAGCGGCGTGCTGGTCCTCCGTCTCGGCGAGGACGGGGACGCTCAGCGGTGCGAAGGCGACGTCATTCGACATACGCGTCCTCGTCTCCGCGCTGCACGGTGATCGTCCCCGCGGCCTCCAAGTCGCGGATGGCGCGGACGATCGACGCTCGCGCATCCTCCACCTGCGAGAGGCGCACGGGGCCGAGGATGCGGATCTCGTCTTCGAGGATCTCGCGATTGCGCTCCGACAGGTTCTGCGTGATCACCTCGGTGACCGCCTCGGTCGCGCCCTTCGTCGCGACGGCGAGCACGGCTGCGTCGACCCCGCGCAGCACCTGCTGCACGTCGCGCGGGTCGAGCCGCACGATGTCGTCGAACGTGAGCATCCGGGAACGGACCTCCTCTGCCAGAGCCGGGTCGCGCTGCTCGAGCGATTCGAGCAGCGCCTTCTCCGTCGCGGCGTCGGCGCGGTTGATGATGTCGACGAGCGGCTGCACTCCCCCGACCGAGTCGGAGGCGGTGCGTGCGGAGACCACCGCGCTGGCGCGCTGCTTGAGCGTGTCGGCGACGACGCGGACGGCGTCGGGGCTCGGCGAGCCCATGGTCGCGATCGCGTGGGCGACCTCGGTACGGGCGTCGTCGTCCAGTCCGGCCAGCACCCGCGAGGCGTGGTCGGCCCGCAGGTGGGCGAGCACCAGCGCACTCGTCTGGGGCAGTTCGCCCGCCAGCAGCATCTGCACCTGGCCGGGCTCCACAGCGTCGAGGAACTCGAACTGCTTGCCCGCCAGCGACGACGCCACCCGGTTGAGCACCCCCGTCGCGCGCTCGGCGCCGAACGAGGCCTCCAGGAGGCCGACGGCGATGTCGCGTCCGCCGCGGGTGCTGACGCCGCCGCGGGCCGTGAGGTCGTGGAACTCGCTCAGCGCCTTCTGGGCGACCGCCGGGTCCACGCGGCGCAGGCGCAGGATCTCCGCGGTGATCTCGTCGGCCTCCTCGTCCGAGAACTGCTTCATCACCTGCGCGGCGCGCTGCTGATCCATGTTCATCAGCACGACCGCGACCTTCTGGGGGCCGGTCAGCGGGGTCTTGGTGTCGTTCATGCGCCGGCCCGCTCCTCCATCAGGCTGCGCAGGAACTCCGCGGTCTTCTGCGGGTCGCGCTCGGCGAGCGATTCGATCTCCTGGCGGCGGCGCTCGGCCTCGAGCTCGGGGCCCGTCGGGTCGGGCACCGGGTCGAGCTGCATCGGGATCGTCGGCGCGGCGGGCTCCAGCGCGATGGGGAACGCGGAGGCGTCGAGGGCCGCGGTGCCGGCCCGCTCGGCCTCCAGCTCGGCGTCCTCGGCGGCACGCTTGCGGCCGCGGCGGAACAGCGCGAACGCGATGATCGCGGCGGCCACGATCGCGGCGCCGATGATGGAGGTGCGGATGATGCCCGTGAGCTGGTCGGCCGCGGCCGCGTCCTTCGCCTCCTGGATCGCCTTGGCGGCTTCGGTCGCGCCCGCTTTGCTGAACGGGACGAGCTGCACGCTGACCGAGTCCCCGCGCTTGGTGTCGATGCCGGCGGCCGCGTTCACCATGCTCCGCAGCTCGGCGGCGCTCACGTTGGAGACGGCGTCCGAGTTCACCGCGACCGACACGGTCTGCCGGTTGATCGCGCCCGCCGGGATGGTGCGCTGCTCGGTGACCTTGTCGACCGCGTTGTCCTTCGTGCTGGACTCCGAGTTGAAGGTCCCGTTGCCGGTGGCGCCGTTCGGCACGGCGATGTTGTCCGGTCCGAGCACCCCCGCGGCGGAGTTGCCGCCGGTCCCCGAGTAGGTCTCCTTCTGCGTGGTCTCGCTGAGCGAAGGAGCGTTGGTGGGCGAGGTGAACGACTCCTCGGTGCGCTGGGCCGACTCCGTGCTGACGTCGGCCGCGACCGCGACGGTGGCGTTGCCCACGCCGACGACCTTGTCGAGCATGTCCTGCACGGCCGACTTCACGCGGGCTTCGTAGTCGGTGGCCTGCTTGTCCGCTCCCCCGGTCGCGCCGGCGCCGACCGTGCTCAGCACGTTGCCGTTCGCGTCGACCACGGCGACGTCGGTCGGCTGCATCCCGGTGACGGCGGCGCTGGTCAGGTGCACGATCGCCTGCACCTGGTCGGCGGTGAGCGTCACGCCGGCCTGCGTCTCGACGAACACCGACGCCGTCGGATCCTTCTTCTCGGAGACGAACACGGTGTCCTCGGGGATGGCCAGTCGCACCGAGGCGGTCTTCACGCCCTTCATGGCGGCGATCGTGTTGGCGAGCTCGCCCTCCATCGCCCGCTTGTAGGTGACCGACTGCTGGAACTCGGACGACGTCACGCCCATCTTGTCGAGCAGGGAGTACCCGTTGGAGGTCGAGGTCGGCAGCCCGGCGGACGCCGCCTTCAGCCGCTCGTCGTACACCTTCTGCTGGGGCACCATGATGGTGCCCCCACCGTCGGTGAGCTGGTACGGAACGCCGTCGGTGCGCAGCTGGTCGACGATCGACGACGCGTCCGCCGCCTGCAGGCCCGAGAACAGCGGCGTGTACGACGGCTGCGACGCCCACATCGCCAGCCCCGCCGCTCCGAGGCCGATCACGGCCACGCCGATCACGGCGATGACCCGCTGGGCCACGCTGAACCCGCGGATCGTGTCGCCGAGCCGGCGGAAGAAGCTCGTCACCTGCTGGGGCATCAGGCCTGCATCCTCATGATCTCGTTGAAGGCGTCGACCGCCTTGTTGCGCACGCCGGCGACCAGTTCGAGCGTGACCTGGGCGCGCGTGGAGGCGAGAGTCGCCTTGTGGATGTCGTCGAGGTTGCCGGTGACCGCTTGAACGGCGAGCGAGTCGCTCGTGCCCTGCAGCTGCTGGAGGTTGTCGACGGCACCGCTCAGGGCGTCGCTGAACGAGCTCCCCCGGGTGCCGGTGGCGGCGCTCGCGGCGGACGCGCCCGCTGTCCCGGTCGCAGCGCCGATCGAGCCGATCGCGCCGATCGCGTCGATGGGCATCAGTTCCTCCCGATCTGGAGGGCGGCCTGATAGGTCTCCTTGGCGCGGTCGACGACCGCGGCGTTCGCCTGGTATCCGCGCTCGGCCATGATGAGCGACCCCATCTGCGACGACAGGTCGATGTCGGGATAGCGCACGTAGCCCTTCGCGTCGGCGACCGGGTTGTCGGGCTCGTAGACCATGCGCCCCTCGACGCTGCCGTAGGCCGCTCCCGCGACATAGGCGCCCGAGACTCCTTGCCCCTCCTGGGCGACGACGTAGCGCGCCTGGAAAGCCGCGCCGTTGGTGGGCTTGGCCGTGTTGATGTTCGCGAGGTTGTCCGAGATCGCGTCGAGCCACTTGCGGTGCAGGGTCAGGCCCGTGCCCGCGATGCCGATGGCGTCGAATGTCATCGTGTGTCCTTTCGGTCGTCGAGGCGGCGGGCGCCGGTCAGCTGGTCTTCAGGGCGGCGCGGACGAGCGAGAACTCGTTGCCCGCCGCCTGGGAGGCGAACTGGAAGCGGAGCACCGTGTCGACGTTGGAGAGCGTCTCAGTGTCGAGATTGACGTTGTTGCCGTCGGTCCGGGTGGGCTCGAGGGAGCGGCCGGTGGTCGAGGAGGCGTGGCCGTCTCCGCGCGCGACCGAGGCGGCCAGGGCGTCCTCGAACGACACCCGCTCCGCGGTGTAGCCGGGCGTGTTGACGTTGGCGATGTTGTTGGCGATCGCGCGCTGGCGCGCCGAGAGGCCGTCGAGAGCGCTCGACAGGGCGGCACTGGTCACGGATTCGAGCACGCTGCACTCCATCGGTGGTCGAGGGGTGGCCTGTCCGTGGCCGGTCGGCGAGCGATCCGTGCTCGTAGGCCTCTATCGGCCGCGCGGAGGGAAGCGTTAGCGACGACGCTCGTGCCCAGTTCGCGGGCCATCCCGCCAGGTGAACAGCAGGGTTCGCACCGGGCGGAGGATGCTCGGTGCGGGTTGTGGATGAATGCGCGGTGCTGCGCTGAAATCACAGATCTATCCACAGCCGATTTCCCGGTGTGAATTACACCGTTGTGGTTTAGAACAAAGCTTCGATTTTGCCTAGTTCCGAATAAAATCCCTGGTCAGGGCGCTTTACATCTCGCTGTGAATTCTGAGATTCCACACAAGCCGCGCGTGTCCTCCACACGTTATGCGCACTCATCCACGGCTTTTCCCCAGAGTTATCCACAGGTGGAGAAGCTGGGGACGACGGCCGCGAGTGGACATGTCGGTCCACCCCCGGCAGTTGAACGCGCGGTGAACACGCCGACACGCCCGACGCGACGTGTCGGATCAGCCGATGAGGTCGAAGTACACCGGGTGCGGGCCGACCTCGGCGCGCGGCACGGAGTTCACCGCGGCGAGGTGCCGCGCGGTCGTCTGACGCACGTCTTCGAGGTACCGGATGGTGTGCAGCTGGGCCTCCAGGAGGCGGGCGGCCCGCTCCTGGAGCTCCTCGGGGATCGGCCCGAGACCGGCCGGCGGACGCCACGGGATCGGATCGACCTTGGCGAGCGCGCCGTGCAGCTCACGTTCCATGCGTTCCAGGGCCTCGGCCCAGGTGCGCTCAGGCGACACCGAGGTCACGTCCGGTGTCCTGGTCGGCGCCGGCGACCGCGTCGCCGAACGGGGAGTGCGCGGGGGCGGACGCCGCCGGCAGGCTCGCGGCCGCCTCGTGCCAGGCGAGGCGCAGCGGCTCGACCAGCTCGATCGCTTCGCGGACCTTCGAGGCATCGTGGTCGACGGTCCCGGCGACGATCAGATCGGCGAGGTAGCCGTACAACTGGAGCAGACCGTCGGCGCCGTCCCAGACGTCGACCTTCAGGCTCGAGGCGAGCTCGGCGACGATCTGGTCGGCGTGACGCAGGTTCTCCCACGCCGTCGGCCAGTTCTGCGCACGGAGCGCCTCCTCGGCGCGGGTGAGGTCGAGCACGAGCCGGTCGTACAGCATCGTCACCAGCCGCGCGGGGCTGGCGGAGAGGACGCTGTCGCGGTTGTAGGCGGACAGCTTCGCGGCGGCGGAGTTGAGCAGGTTCATCAGGCGCCCGAAGAAGAGGAGAGGGAGGCGAGCTGGCCGGTCAGCCACGACGATTGGGATTGGAGTTGCTGCAGCTGGACTTCGAGATTCGCATAGGTCTTCTGGAGGGTCGATTTCCTGTCGGCCAGGCGCGTGTCCCAGTCGGCGATCTGGTCGTTGAGGCTCTTGACCGTCGACTGCTCGCCCTGGATCTTCGTGGTGATCGTGCCGGTGTACGTGTCACTGGCGACGCTCGCGGCGTCCGCGACGCGCTGGGAGATGGTCGTCACTGCTGACTTGACGGCGTCCGGGTCGTTCGCGATGGCGGTGGCGAAGGCTGTCTTGTCGAACGTCACCTGCCCGTCGCTGGTGATGCTGATGCCGTAGGTACTGGGGGAGATCCCGTTGATCGGGGCGATGACCGCGTCGATCAGCTTCTGATTCGCGTCGCGGACGGTCGAGTCGCCGGTGAAGGCGCCCGCGGTGACGGTCGTACCTCCCGCGGTGTCCGTCCCGGTCGCGACCGCCTGCTTCTGCGAGATGAAGGTGAAGATGTCGTTCAGGCTGGTCACCAGCGAATTCGCGGCGTTCGAGATACCCGTGTCGTCGCGGGAGACCGTGAGCGTCACCGGGGTCGTGGAGGCGGCGGACACCGTCACCGTCACACCGGGGAGCACACTGCTGAACGTGTTCGTCGAGCTCGTCACGGCCTGCGCCGCGGCCGATCCCGCCCACAGGGTGACTTGCGCGTCCTGGGCCTGCCGCACCTGCGCGGCTCCCGGGTCGTTCAGGAGGTTCGTCGCCGTTCCGGCAGTCACATCCGCGGGAGTCCCGCGGTACACGGTGAAAGCGGCGGCCGCACCCGTCTTGGCGGAGCTGAGCTGCAGCCGGTAGAGCTGCTGGCCGGTCGCGGGGTCGAGCCCGGCGGCGACCTGGGTGGCGCTGACGCCCACCCCGGCCTTGTTGATCGCCGCGGCCACGTCGGCGAGCGACGAGCTCGACGCGGTGACCTGGGTGGTCGTTCCGTCGGCGGCGACGAAGGTGAGGGTCGGGGGCTGGTCGGTCCACTGTGTGAGAGGCCCGGTGACCGTGACCTGGGATTGCGCCAGGCGGTCCACGGTGAAGTCGATGGTGCCGTCCACCGCTCCTGTGCCCGCGGTCGCCGTGACGGAGGTCGAACTGACCGAGGCGGTGTGGAGGTCGGTGCCCGCCGGCTTGGCCAGCGCGGCCGCGGCGGTGGCGAGCGACGCGATCTTGGTGTTCAGCGTCTGCATCGCCGTGATGAAGGTCGTGGAGTCGGTGACCTTGTTCTTCAGCAGCGTCTGCGGAACGGCCTCCGCCTGCATCAGCTGGTCGATCAGCTGCGTGGTGTTGAGTCCGCTGATCAGACCATCGACGGCCATGCTCATGTGGTGCTCTCCCTCCTACGGCGGTGGTGCTGGTAGTACGTGTGGAGCGGCGGCCGGGATGCCCTTTGGGGATGACATCCCGGCCGCCGGATCTGAAGCGGGCCTCTGCGGTTAGCGGAGGAGCTGAAGGACGCCCTGGCCGGACTGGTTGGCCTGGGCCAGCATCGCGGTGCCCGCCTGCGACAGGATGTTCGAGCGGGTGTACTTCACCATCTCGGACGCCATGTCGGTGTCGGTGATGCGCGATTCCGCCGCCGACAGGTTCTCCTGGGAGACGTTGAGGCTGCGGATGGTGCTCTCGAAGCGGTTCTGGACCGCACCGAGGTTGGCGCGCGCGGTCGACACGTTCTTGATCTGCGTGTCGAGAGCCGCGATCGAGGTGAGGGCGTTCGCCGACGAGTCGAACTGCAGCGCACCGACCGCGGTGGCGACCGTTGCGACGTTCGCACCCGACAGGTCGACGGAGATCTGGTCGTTCGCGGCCACCGAGCCGGCACCGACCTGGAAGGTCAGCGACGCGTTGGAGCCGTCGAGCAGCTTGATCCCGTTGAAGTTCGCGCTTCCCGAGATGCGGGTGAGCTCGCTGGTGAGCTGCGTGACCTCGGTCTGGATCGCAGTGCGCGAGTCGGCGTTGTTCGAGTCGTTGCCGGCCTGGACCGCGAGGTCGCGGACACGCTGCAGGATCGAGTGGACCTCGGTCAGCTGACCTTCAGCGGTCTGCACGACGCTGATGCCGTCCTGAGCGTTGCGGGCGGCGACGGTCAGACCGCCGACCTGCGACTTCAGGCCCTCGGAGATCGCGAGGCCTGCCGCGTCGTCCGCCGCACGGTTGATGCGGAGGCCGCTGGACAGCTTCTCGAGCGACTTCGAGAGGTCGCTCTGCGTGTTGTTCAGGTTGCGGTAGGCGTTGAGCGCCGAGATGTTGGTGTTGATCTGCATACCCATGATGTTTCCTCCATGATTGGGCTTCGGTTCGCGGTCCGTCCATGTCCCGCAGTGAGTCCTATCGGCCGTCGGTGGCGGCTCGTTAGGGACGACTTCGTCAGGATGCGCGCGCCGTGGTGGGGGAGGGCGCGTGCGGGTGGAGGTGCGCGACGGCGTGCTGAGCGAGTCGCGCCAGGTAGGCGCTGCGGCGCGCCTGGGAGGTCTTCGCCTCGATCACGGCCGGATCGCCGTCGTCCGCGTAGTGGGTCGCCATGCCTTCGCGCATGAGCCGGATGGCCTCCGAGCGCTGCTGGGACACCGCCGAATGGGTGATGCCGAGCTCGTCGGCGATCTCGGTCACCGTGCGGTCGTCGAAGTAGATCGCCTCCACGATCGAGCGCATCCGGTCCGGCAGCGCGGCCACGGCGGCGCGCACGTACGCCGTCCGCTCGCCGGCGAGCAGCGTCTCCTCCGGACCGGCCGACTCGGACACGAGCATCGATTCGACGGTCTCGTCGATCGCGGTCACCGAGCGTGCGGCGTCGGCCAGCCCGGCCGCCGCCGTCTCGCGGTCGACGCCGAGCGCGGCGGCGATCTCGTCGACGTTCGGCGTGCGACCGAGCGCGGCGGTGAGGCTCTCCTGAACCGCCAGCGTCGCCTTGATGCGCTTGCGGGCCGAACGCGTCGCCCAGTCGCCGGCGCGCAACTCGTCGGCCAGAGCCCCGACGATCCGGGTCCGTGCGTAGGCGCCGAAGGGCACGCCGGTCGACGCGTCGTACGCCTCCGCCGCGGTCACCAGCGCGACGGCGCCGGCCGAGGCCAGGTCGTCTCGCGACAGGTGGGTGGCGCGGGAGCACAGGTCGGAGACCAGGTACCCCACCAGCGGCAGGTTCTCGACGACGAGCGTGTTACGTTCTGTGCGGTTCACGCTGGGCGACCCCTCTTCATCGGACGGGTACCGCGGCACCTCCCGGTCGGGGTGGGATGGTGCGGGTACTCGGGCGGTGCTCGGAAGTTCGGGCTTACTCGGGTGCCGAACCTGGGTGCTAGGGGTCTTTCGTGTTCACGGTAACAATGGGAGTCCTCTCAGATCTCGAGCGCGATGCCCCCACTACGGGGCAGCCCCTACCCCCAGTACGGGGAATACTGAGCAGTCCCTCAGACGCGGTAGGGCCTGAGGGATTTCATAGGCCCGGCCGCCTAACATCGGGGCGACAGGTGCCGATGGTCCCCCATGAGGCGGACACCCGTTCCGCCACGGACCGAGGGATTCTGTGCGCACAACGACTCACGAGGACGTCAGGAGCGACATGGCCGCGAGCGAACTCTCCGCTCAGCTCTGGAAGGAGCGCGAGCTGCTGGAGCTGCTGCTGTTCAAGCTGGAGGAGGAGCAGCTGCTGCTCATCGCCGGCAAGTCGCGCTGGATCTCGCACGCTACGCGGGAGGTGGAGCAGGTGATGGAGCGCATGCGCGACGCCGGTCTCGCCCGCACGATCGAGGTGTCCGTGGTCGCCGAGGAGTGGGGGCTCAGCCCCGAAGCCACCCTCCGCGAGCTGGCCGCCGGCGCCCCCGACGGCATCTGGTCCGACATCTTCGCTTCGCACCTGACGGCCATGACCGAGCTCACCGGCCAGATCGCCGACGTGCGCGACACCAACGAGCGCCTGCTGCGGGAGGCCGCCCGCTCGACGCAGGAGACGCTGAGCGGCTTGTCCGGGTCCGGCCCCGACGCCGGCGTGTACGGATCGGCGGGGGAGAGCCGTGCCGGCGACGCCGGCGGCCGCCTCTTCGACACGGAGGCGTAACGTGAGCACCTTCAGCGGACTCAACACGGCCTACACCGGTCTGGTCGCCGCGAAGGCCGGGCTCGACGTCGTGGGCCAGAACCTGGTCAACGCGAACACCGCCGGCTACACGCGCCAGCGGGTCACCACCTCCGGAGTGCCGGCTCTCACCTCCGCCGGTCTGTTCACCGGCGGAGTGCGGCCGGGTCAGGGGGTGAGCGTGGACGGCGTGCAGCGCCTCGACGACGCCGCCCTCGACGCCCGGGTGCGCAGCACGACCGCGCTCGCCGGCTACTCGTCCGTGCGCGCGAACGCGCTGACCTCTCTCGAGGACTCGCTGAACGAGCCGGGCACGAACGGGCTCTCGGCCCAGCTGCAGAAGTTCTGGTCGGCCTGGAGCGATGTCGCCAACCAGGCGGGGGAGCAGGCCCCCGCCGGTGTGCTGCTCGGCCAGGCCGGCACTCTCGTGAACCAGATCGCGGCCGGTTACCGGTCGGTCGACGACCAGTGGACCGCGGTACGCCAGAACGCCGCCGGCATGGTCGACGACCTCAACCGAGCAGCCTCCGAGGTCGCCGACCTCAACGGCCGCATCCGGCAGGCGGTCGCCTCCGGCGCGTCCCCGAACGAACTCCTGGACCGACGCGACACGCTGACCGCCCAGATCGCGAACCTCGCCGGGGGAGTGGTGCGGCCGAACGCGGACGGCACGGTGGATGTGCTGGTCGGCGGCAACGCCCTGGTCAGCGGCACCACAGCCAACGCCGTCCAGCTCTCCGGTGCGCAGCGCCTGGCCGACGCGGCAGGCGCCCCGGTGCAGCTCGAATGGACGCACCGCCCCGGCTCCGCCGTCGCCCTGGAGGGTGGTCAGATCGCGGGTGCGGTCTCCACTCTCGCACCGGCCGACGCCACCGGCACCGGCGGTGTGCTCGCCGAGGCCGCCGCGAGCTACAACGCCTTCGCCGTGACGCTCGCGCAGCGGGTCAACGCCGTGCACAGCACCGGCTCCACCCCCACCGGCGCGACCGGCCTCGACTTCTTCGCCATCGATGCCTCCCGGCCGGCGGCGCTCGGCCTCTCGGTGGTTCCGACGTCCGTCTCGCAGATCGCCACCGGCACTCCGGGCGCGGGCGGAGCGAACGGCAGCGTCGCCGACGCGATCGCGCAGCTCGGCACGGGAGCGAACGCCGTCGACAAGCAGTGGTCGGCGTTCGTGGTGCGCGTCGGCGTCGCGAGCAAGACGGAGCAGCAGCAGTCCGATCTCGCCGATCTCGCAGCGAGCTCGGCGAGCAGCGCGCAACTCGCCAACTCCTCCGTCGACCTCGACGAGGAGAACATGAGCATGCTCACGTTCCAGCACGCGTACCAGGGCGCCGCCCGGGTGATGACGGCTGTGGACGAGACGCTCGACGTGCTCATCAACCACACCGGACTGGTCGGGAGGTAATCGTGTTCACCCGCGTCACGAACGCTACACAGACGGCGAACGCCCAACACAACCTGCAGCTCAGCCTGCAGCGTCAGGCCAAGCTCTACGATCAGGCGACGAGCCAGAAGCAGCTGACCCGGCCGTCCGACGACCCGACGGCCACGGCGAGCGCCCTGACGGTCCGATCGAGCCAGGCCGCCACCACCCAGTACCAGCGCAACGCCGACAACGGCGATGGCTGGCTGACGACCGCCGACTCGACGCTCACCAGCGCGGAGACGCTGATGCGCCGCTTCCGCGACCTCACCGTGCAGGGCGCCAACGACGGCTCGCTCTCGCCCGAGGCGAAGGAGTCGATCGCCACGGAGCTCGAGGGCATCAAGAAGAGCCTGCTGTCGCTGGCGAACACCACCTACCAGGGCAGGACCGTCTTCGCCGGCAACTCGGACGCCGGCGTGGCCTTCCAGCCCGACTACTCGTTCACCGGCTCGGCGGCCAGTACAGTGGAGCGCAGGATCGGCCCCGACGCGACCGTGCGGGTCGACGCCGACGGCGCAGCTGCGTTCGGTACCGGCGCGTCGTCGGTGTTCGCACTCATCGACAACACGGTGAGCGACCTCCGGTCGGGGGTGAACGTGGGGCCGAGACTGGCGGAGATCGACGACAGGATGAAGGCCATCGTGGGAGAGCACGCGGAGATCGGCGGACGCCAGACCCGCCTCGACAAGGCCAAGGACGCGCTCGCCTCCGGAGCCGTCTCACTCGAGTCGCAGCGTGCGGGCCTGGAGGACGTCGACCTGAGCAAGGTCCTCCTCGACTTGAAGACGCAGGACGTGAACTACCAGACCGCCATCGCCGTGACCGCCCGCGTCCTGCAGCCGACCCTGATGGACTTCCTCCGATGAGCGCCGTGCGGTTCATCGTCCCTCCGCCCGGACTCGAGCCGCTCGCCGAGTTCGAGCTCACGGTCGTGCCCGGCGCCGACGGCCTGTACTCCCTGTCGTCGGTGGAGCGTCCGGAGGTGCGTCTCTTCACGATCGACGCCGAAGTGCACCTTCCCGGCTATTCGCCTGAGCTTCCCGACGACCGCGCAGCGCAGCTCGGCATCAGCGCTCCGGAGGAGGCCATGCTGCTGGTCGTGGTGACGCCGTCGAGGGAGGGCAGCACCGTGAACCTGCTTGCGCCCGTCGTCGTCAACCGGGCCGACGGCGCGGCCCTCCAGCTGGTGCTGGACGACGACGCCCTGCCGGTTCGCGCCGAGCTGGCCGCCCTCGCGGGCGGGTGACCGTACGGCCTGACGTGAGGCGACCCTACTTGGCCGGGGTGGCGGGACACGGCGCGGCAGCCTTCATGGCCGCGACGGCCTGATCCTCCGACCACGGCAGGGCGGCGACGGCTTTCGCGCCCTTCTGAGCTGCCGGCACCTTGGACACGATCGAGGCGAGCCGCTGCGCGAGGGCCTGCGCGAACCCCGCGCCCGGCGTGGAATTGTTGACGGCCGCGACGATGGTCAGTCCGGACGACGGGTCCGCGTACATCGCCGACAGGTAGCCGGGAACGGCTGCGGCGCCACCGCGCAGCGGTCCGACGGACTGGACGCCCAGGCCGTAGCCCAGCCAGGAGGCGCCGGCGCCGACGGTCTTGTTCTGGGCGTCCGCCGAGCGGCTGCTGAGCAGCGCTCCGCTCGCCAGCGCCTGCGCGAAGACCTTGAGGTCGGGCACGTTCGACACGACGCCGGCGGCCGTCCACCCCATCGACGGCGACAGCGCGGTCACCTCGTGCACCTGGTCGCAGACCGGAGCGCCCGTGGCGTCGAGCGCGGCGGCGTATCCCGCGGGGTGCGCTCTCGGCACCGTGAGGACGGCGTTGTCCGGAAGAGTCGACGCCGTCATCCCGAGCCGCGAGAACACGTGGTCGTCGTAGAGCTGCTGCCAGCTGCTCTCGCTGGCGTTCTGGAGCGCCATACCGACCAGAACGGCGTTGGTCTGCGACGGAGCGTACCGCTCACCCGGGCTGCCCGTGCGCGCGGTCGCGATCCCGTCGCTCGCGAGCTCCAGCGGCGGCCAGTACCTCGTCGGGTTCGCGAGGAACTCGGTGCGGAGCGCGGCAGCGTAGTCGCCGATTCCGGAGGTGTTCTGGCAGAGCTCGCGCAGCGTCACTCCAGTGACGCCGACCAGGCCTGGCAGCCATTTCGTCACCGGATCGTCGAGCCGCACAGTGCCGTCGTCGACCAGTTCGAGCAGGACGGTACAGGTCATCGGCGTGGTGAGCTGGCCGATCCGGAAGGTCATCGACGGCGTGACCGGCGTCGAGCCGCCGCGCTTCGTCGTGCCGATCGCGGCCGTCCAGCTTCCGGCCCACGGCGCCCAGACTCCGACGATCCCGGCCGATCCGCCCGACTGGTCGATCGCGTCCGTCACCGCCGCCTTGAGCCGCTTCGTGACGTCGGACGGCAATCCGCCGTCCCGCTGCGGAGGGAAGCCGGTGTCTGCGGAGGAGGAGGCGCAGCCGGCCAGCGCGACCGTGAGCAGCGCGGCCGAGGCCGCGAGAACCAGCCGGCGCAGCCGCGAAGCTCTCTGCATCACATCCCCCGATGATCGTGACGGGGCCCGCGGGCCCTGTTCAGCGATTGTAGCCCGCCGGCAGCAGAGCGCGGTGACCCCGACCCGTGTCCAATCCGTTCCGGCGACCATGCCGAATCCTTCCCGAGGCGCGCAGGCCGCGCGCCGTCTTCCAAGGAGGAACGACACATGCGCACATCACCGAATCGTCTCGTCGCGACCATCTTCGGCGCGGTCTATCTGCTGGTCGGCCTGCTCGGCTTCGCCTTCACCGGCGGCGTCGGCTTCGTCGCCGCCAAGGGCGGTCTGATCCTCGGCATCTTCGAGGTCAACCCGCTGCACAACGTCGCCCACCTGCTGATCGGCGCGGCACTGCTCATCGCCGGGCTCACACGCGTCGCTGCGGCGAAGGCGGTCAACACCACCGTCGGCGCGGTCTACCTGCTGCTCGGCATCGTCGGCTTCTTCCTCGTCGGCACGGGCGCGAACATCCTGGCCCTGAACACCCCCGACCACTTCCTGCACCTGGTGAGCGCGATCGTGCTCCTCGGCGTCGGTCTGGGCGCCGAGCGGACCGTGCGCACCACGTCGGCGACCGCATGACCGGCTGGGCCACGGCTCTTCCCATGAGCAGGATGTCGAGGACGGCCGCCGTCGCGCCCGCGACCCGGGCGTTCCTGGCCGTGGCCGCGCTGGGGGCGGGACTGCTGCACGCAGCCCTGGCCCCCGGCGCACCCCTTCCTTTGCTGTCGGTGCTGCTGGGCCTTGCTCTGGCCGAGCTGGCCTGGGCCGTCGCCACGCTCGCCAGGGACCGGCCGCCGCTGTTCGGCATCGTGCCCGCCCTGGCGCTGGTGCCGTTGGGGCTCTGGGCGGGGCTCGCGGTCGTCGGAGCCACAGCCTCGTCCGGAACGGTGCTGACCCTGCCGTTCGCGCCGATAGGCACGGCCTCGCTCCTCGACCTCGGCATCGCGGCCGTATCGGCGGTCGTGCTGCGGCGAAGAAGACCGGTGCAGCCGACGAGCGGCGCCCTGCGCTTCGTCCTCGCGCTGATGCTCAGCGCGTGCGCGGTCTCTGCGGTGACCATCCCCGCCCTCGGCGCGACGGATGCCGGCGTCGCAGCGGTGACAGTCCACCACCACCACTGATCCTCCCGGGAGGACGACGCGTCGACCGGGCGGATCGGCGGAACTGCTCAGCGCCGGCTCAGCGCCGGCTCAGCGCGAACGACGCGTTGCCGAAACGCACGATCGATCCCGGGTCGACCTCGTGCCGGGTGTTCGGGTCGCACGCGAACGTGCCCTCGCCCGGGTAGCTGATCGTGGTCCCGTTGGCCGAACCGAGATCCATCACCCAGAACACCCCGTCGTACTGGCCGAAAGCCAGATGCGCCCGTGAGACCGACTTGGCGTCGTCCGACACCGTCACCAGCTCGATGTGCGCGGGATCGTCGAACTCGGTCCCCGGCGTGTGCGAAGCCGGATTGCGTCCGATCACACCGTTCCCCGACGTCTCGACGTGCTGCCCGTCGCTCAGGTCGAGCGCGAACGTGACCGCCATCCGCCTTCTCCTTCCGCCGCCCGATGCGCCTCGCCCAGCATGCCACGACACGCCTGTGATCCCTAGCGGGGATGCGCGGACCGCCGGTCCCGCCACCCGTCGGTCCGACGCCACCGCCCGTCAGTCCGACGCCACCGCCCGTCAGTCCGACGCCACCGGCACGCGAACCGGCCGGGCGTCCCGCATGAACCGCTCCACATCCGGATCGACGGTGATGTCGCTCGGCCGCAGGGGTCTCGTCAGATAGAGGCCGTCGAGACTCGTGATGCGGCTGAGGGCCACGTACGTCTGACCGGAGGTGAACGCGCGCGAGCCGAGGTCCACGATCGCCGCGTCGTACGTCTTGCCCTGCGACTTGTGGATGGTCACCGCCCAGGCGAGCCGCAGCGGGAACTGCGTGAACTCGGCCACGACGTCCTTGGTGAGCTTCTTCGTCTCGGGGGAGTAGTTGTAGCGGTACTTCTCCCAGATCGCCGGCTCGACTTCGTACACCTCGCCGTCGACCTCCACGTAGACGTTGGAGTCGATGCGCGTCACCGTGCCGATCGTGCCGTTGACCCAACGCGGCCCGTCGCCCTGCCCGACATCGTTGCGCAAGAACATCACCTGAGCGCCGACCTTGAGCTCGAGCACCTCGTCGGCCGGATAGTTCCTCCCGCCGAAGTCGCCGCTCACCTCGGCCTTCGCCGTCAAAGGCCGACCGGGCAGCCGCTCCAGGGCCTGCGCGTTGATCCGGTTCACGGTGTCGTTGCGCGTCGCGAGCGTGATCGTGCCGTCGTCGGGCGCGGGCCGGGCGCCGACCGCGTTGAGCCGATCGGCGATCTCCTTGGTGACCTGGCCGTGGCGCACGGCGTTGAGCATGTAGCGGAAGTCGGATTCGTGCTGCCGGTGCACCTGCAGCAGCTCGACGATGTGGAGGTCGGCGTCGCGCCAGACCTTCGCGTCGAAGAACCACATCGAACGGTAGGTGTCGCTGAAGTAGGCGCGCTCCTCGTGGTCCCCCGGAACGGGAGCGAGCTGGTACGGGTCTCCGAACAGCACGACCTGCACGCCGCCGAACGGCTCCGTGGGCTTCTGCCTGGCCTGCCGCAGGCTGCGGTCGACGGCATCCATCAGGTCTGCGTTCACCATCGAGACCTCGTCGATGACGAGGGTGTCGATGCTGTTCAGCAGCTTGCGCAGCTCACTGGTCTGGTCGATGTCGTGGTCGGCGATCACGCCGATCGGGAGTTTGAACAGCGAGTGGATGGTCTGCCCGCCGACGTTGAGCGCGGCCACGCCGGTCGGGGCGGCGATCACGATCGACTTCTCGGTGTTCCACGACAGATGGTTGAGGAGCGTCGACTTCCCGGTGCCGGCCCGCCCGGTGACGAAGACGTGGTCGCGGGTGTGCTCGATCAGCTCGAACACCGCGCGCTGTTCGGGTGAGAGCGAGAGTCCGGCCATCGGCGTCCCCTTCCCTCACGCGACCTGCCGCACTACTCTAACGCGGGCGATGACGGCCGGGACGGTTATCCACACGCCCCTAGGATGGCGTCTATGGGAGGGGTCGGAGAGCGTCGGGGCATCGGCCCCGTGCTGCTGTGGTCCGGCCTCGGTGTGCTGCTGGTCGCCGCGTTCCTGTCGGCGCTCGGAGCCGTGCAGCGCACGTTCTACAGCCCTGAAGGGTTCGTCTCGGCCTACCTGTCCTCTCTCGCGTCCCACGACCTCCCCGGCGCCCTCTCGATGCCCGGAGCCGCCCCGACCCCGGCCGCGCTGAAGCGGGCAGGACTGCCCACCGGCGCCTCCACCGAGCTGCTGCGCTCCGACCTCCTGCCCGCGATGGCGGACATCCGCGTCGCGTCCGCTGTGGACGCCGCCGGCGACCGTCGCAGCGTCACCGTGCACCTCCGCGCCGACGGCACGCCGATCTCGACGACGTTCGAGGTGCGGCAGACCGGTGCGATCCTCGGCCTCCTCCCGACCTGGGAGTTCGCGACGACACCGGTCGGCGTCGCGCGCATCACCGTCGCCCACGCACAGACGTTCACCGTCGGCGGCCACACCGTGTACCCGCGCGCCGCCGATCGGAGTCAGCCCGCATCCGCGTTCACGGTCGCGGCCGACTATCTGGTTCCGGCGCCGGCGGTCTATGAGCTGGGCCACACGTCGACGTACCTGAAGGCCGCGACCGTGGCGGTTCAGGCCGCTCCCGGCCGGGTGGCCGAGGTCACCGTGGACGCCCAGCCCGACAGCGCCTTCACCGCCGCGGTGCAGAAGGAACTGAACGGGTTCCTCGACGGATGCGCCCGGCAGCAGGTTCTGCAGCCGGCGGGCTGCCCGTTCGGGGTCGTCATCGACGACCGCGTGCAGGGGGCGCCCACCTGGACGATGCTCCGGTACCCGGTCGTCCGGCTGGTCGCCGGCACCACGGCCTGGACCATGCCGCAGACGCCCGGCACCGTCCACCTCTCCGTCACCGTGCAGTCGATCTTCGACGGCACCGTCGAGCACCGCGAGTCTGATGAGAAGTTCGACGTCTCGCTGACCAGCGTCGTCATCCGGCCCGACGGGTCGCTCGACATCGTCGTGGGGGAGTAGGGGCCTACCTCTGCGCCGTGCCGTCGCGCGCGGCGAGTCGCGCGAGCTGCTCGTTGTAGGCCTTCAGCTCCGCCTCCCCGGTCCTGTCCGCGTTGCGGTCGCGGCGCTTCGTCTCGCGCTCGTCGCTGCGGCTCCACTGGATCGCGACGACGATCGCCAGGATGACCGTGGGGATCTCGCCGACGCTCCAGGCGATCCCGCCGCCGGTCTGCTGGTCGACCAGCGGTGTCGCGCCCCAGGTGCGCCCCATCGCCCCGAACCAATCCGCGAGCAGGAGGCCGTGCATCTGCATGATCGACAGCCCGAAGAACGCGTGGAACGCCATCGTGCCCAGCAGCAGGAGGAGCCGGAACGGATAGGGGAGCCGGTACTTCACCGGGTCGATGCCGATCAGCGACTGGACGAACAGGTACCCGGTGATGAGGAAGTGGACCACCATCCACTCGTGGCCGATGTGGTCGGTGGTGGCCCAGCGGATCAAGGGCGTGTAGTAGAACGCCCACAGCGACCCGGCGAACAGGCCGGCCGCGACCAGCGGGTGCGAGATGATCCCCGCGAAACGGGAGTGCACCGCGAGGAGGATCCACTCGCGGCCACCGCGCGACCCGTCCTGACGCTTGCGGATCGCGCGTGCCGCAAGGGTCACCGGCGCTCCCGGCACGAGCAGCAGCGGCACGGCCATCGTCAGCACCATGTGCGCCGACATGTGCGCCGAGAAGAGGTACTTCTCGTAGACGTTCACGCCGCCGTTGGTGATGTAGAAGAGCAGGACGATGCCGAGCGTCCACAGGATCGTGCGGTAGACCGGCCACGCGTCGCCGCGGCGGCGCAGCCGCCACACCCCGGCGAGGTAGAAGAAGAGTGCGAAGGCGCAGCCGAGCACCCAGAGCAGGTCGAAGTTCCAGCTCGTGAACAGCCGCCCCCAGGTGAGCTCGGGAGGCAGCTTGTCGCCGGTGAGGATCTCCGCGGGGGTCGGTGTCGCGGCGCGCGTCTGCGGCACCGGCGTGACCGTGCGGGCGAGCGCGGCGGCGACGCCCGAGGCGATCCCCATGAACGCGAGCTCGGCGGTCACGATCCACCAGAATGTGCGGCCCTCGCCCCGTCGCTTCAGGCGGTCGATGAGAACGCGGCGCTGCATGAGCCCGAAGAGCCCCAGCACCACCAGCACCGC
The DNA here is from genome assembly GCF_945957465.1 of uncultured Leifsonia sp. Taxonomy (GTDB): domain Bacteria; phylum Actinomycetota; class Actinomycetes; order Actinomycetales; family Microbacteriaceae; genus Leifsonia. Next base: position 1,942 of record NZ_CAMFLC010000033.1, on the reverse strand, counting down.
CACCTTGACGAGCACGAGGATGCCGTACGGCGTCGCCAGCTCGGCCAGCGTCCCCACCCGGAGCTCCGCGTTCACATAACCGGAGGCCGCGACCACGATGAAGCTGATCAGCGCGATGCTGGAGTACCGCTCCAGCACCGTCACGAGGCGGCCGCCGCCGAGCGTGTTCTTGACGACGATGAGCGTCACCAGGCCGCCCAGCCAGATCGCGGCGAACAGCACGTGCAGCCCGAACGACGTGACGGCGGCGTCGTGGCCGGCGGCCTCGGAGCTGTGGCCCTGCTGCGCCATCGGGACGACGGCGGCCATGGCCAGGACCGCGACGAAGACGATCGCGGTCTGGTTGCGCACGGCGAAGCAGAGCACCGTGACCGCGGCGGCGATGAGCGTGACACCGAGCCACGCCTGACCGAGCGACACGCTCGTGACGAATGAGCTGAGCCCGTTGGTGAAGGTCTGGTCGAGCGACCAGGGCACGTTCGACACGCTCACGAAGGTGAACAGCCCGGTGACGGCGGCGCCGACGGTCATGACGGCGGCGGATGCGGCGGCGAAGTCGAGCGCGAGCCCGTACTCCCGCTTGTCGGAGCTGAAGGCGAAACAGGCGAGGACGAGCGCGCCCACCGTTCCGGAGAGGCTGAGATTGACGATCAACGTCGAGATCGGGAGGCCCCAGCGCACCAGCGCGCCGGGGTCGAGCAGCAGTGGCGCAGCGGCGCCGCCGCCGTACGCGAGGGCCGCCGCGACGGCGGCGAGAGCGGCTGCCAGCAGAACGGCTGGACCGATCACTCGGAGAAGTCGGGGCACCCGTCAAGCCTACGTCGCCGCCGCTGGACGCCTGCCCACAGGCGCAGCGGCCGGTATCCCGCGCACGATGCGGAACGGGGGCGGCGCCGCTGTCGCGACGCCGCCCCCGTGGAGCCTGTGCAGGCTGATTACTTGACGGCAGCCTTGAGCTTCGAGCCCGCGGTCAGCTTGACGCGGTGGCCGGCCGGGATCGAGATCTCCTCGCCGGTCTGCGGGTTGCGGCCGGTGCGAGCAGCGGTCTCGGTGCGCTCGGCGGCGAGCCAGCCCGGGATGGTGACCTTGCCGCCACCCTTGACGGTGTCGCTGATCGTGGCGAAGAACGCGTCGACGACGCTCGAGACGGTGGCCTGGCTCTGGCCCGACGCCGCAGCGACGGCAGCGACGAGCTCGGTCTTGTTCAGGTTGTCAGCCATTGAGTGTCCTCCTCGGACCTTGTGCTGGTTATTCAGCTATCTTGTGGAACGGTTGAGGCCACGGGGGCCGTAACGTTTGGTCGGTCGACCGCCTCGAATGTATCAGAATCGCCCGGAAACACGCGGATTCTCGCGGATTTTCGACGGGTTCCCACGCCGTATCCAGGCCCGGGGCGATCCAGACGCGACGAAGGGGCGCCCGGCGGATGCCGGACGCCCCTCCAAAGGGTGTCGCGTGTGCTCTCGAGGAGACTACCAGCTCGACTTGGTGATGCCGGGCAGCTCGCCACGGTGCGCCATGTCGCGGAAGCGGACACGCGAGATGCCGAACTTGCTGAGGTTTCCGCGGGGACGGCCGTCGACGGCGTCGCGGTTGCGCACGCGGATCGGCGAAGCGTCACGGGGAAGCTTCTGCAGGCCGACGCGGGCGGCCTCGCGGGACTCGTCGGTGCCGTTCGGGTCGACGAGGGCCTTCTTGAGCTCGGCGCGCTTGGCGGCGTAGCGCTCGACGACGACCTTGCGCTGCTCGTTCTTGGCGATCTTGGACTTCTTGGCCATGATTAGCGCTCCTCTCGGAAGTCGACGTGCTTGCGCACGATGGGGTCGTACTTCTTGAGCACGAGACGGTCGGGGTCGTTGCGGCGGTTCTTCTTGGTCACGTAGGTGTAACCGGTGCCCGCCGTCGAACGGAGCTTGATGATCGGACGGATGTCCTGCTGCTT